>JAMPIB010000036.1 GCA_023663085.1 Ruminococcus sp.
CCTCGACCTACTGATTACGAATCAGTTGCGCTACCGACTGCGCTATTCCAGCTTAATACACACGAAAATCGCTACGCGATTATCGTGGGAAGAATGCTTTGCATTCTTCCACCTCGTCGAGGAATTTCCTCTATAACAAAAATATTATAAGGGGTAATTCCCATTTTTGCAAGCAGGAATTGTTTTTTCTTTAAAAAAAATGAAAATATGGCACTAATCCCGCGTCTGCGGATCCAGATGCACGTCTAACTGATTATACGGAATCGAAATACCCGCCTCATCCAACGCGTATTTGATATTTTCCGTCATTCTCCACTTACACTCCCAGTAATCCGCCGTCAGCACATGAAAACGGACATCCAGTATGACTGCGCTCTCGCCGAGCGAATCCACGAATACCCGCTTATCCATATCCTGTAAGACCTGTCCGTCGTTTTCCAACAGCTTCATCAGCACTTCTCTCGCCTGTCTGATATCCGCCTGATAAGAGATACCCACGGAAATATCTATCCTGCGGTCTGGCATCGCACTGACGTTTATCATGCTGGAATTGGAAAGGTCTCCGTTCGGTATGACGACCATGCGGTTATCAGCCGTCGCCAGTTTCGTATAAAAAATCTGTATTTCCTGCACGGTGCCCTCGTTTCCGTTGGCGGCAATGATATAATCCCCTACTTTAAACGGTTTTAACAGCAATATCAATATACCGCCCGCCAGATTGGACAGGCTGCCCTGCACGGCCAGACCAATAGCCACGCCGGCAGAACCAAGAAGCGCCACGACACTTGCCGCATCCAGACCGAAGCCGGAGGCAATGAACAGAACCAATACGACATATAAGGATATCCTGACAAAAGAAGTCAGAAACTGCGTAGCTCCTATATCCGCATTACCCCGCTGCATGGACTTTCTGAGGATCTTACACACCCATTTGATGAGCCAGGTGCCGATAAAAAAGACCAGCAGCGCCAATACGACCCTGATCCCGAAACGCAGCGCCGTTTCGGGCAGTTTCTCGATATAGGACTGGATCAGTCCCGGATCTATTGTTTCTCCTGTGATCGCTTCAAGTTCGGCTAAATTATCCATGTTCTACCCTTACTTTTTCCCTTTTGTTTTCTTTTCCGTTCCTGCTGTTTTCGGCTTTTCCGCCTTCTCTGCCGTACCTGCCGTTCTCGGCTTTTCAGCCTTCTCTGCTGTACCTGTCGTTTTTAGCTTTTCACCCTTCTCTGCCGTACCCGCCATAGCCGTTTTGGCCTTTTCAGCCTTGGCCATGACTTTTTTCAGCCGTTCCGCTGCCTCATTGGCTGCTTTGGCCTTTTCTCTGGCTTCTTCGCTCGCTTTTCTGGCCGCCTCTTTGGCTTCTTCAGCTTCTAAGGCTGTGATCCTGGCCGCCTCCTGCGCTTCGCGCCGCTCTTCCTCTTCTTTGGCCTTGCGGATCGCTTCGGCTTTGGCTTTCTCAATCGCTGCTTTTTCTTCCGGCGTATATGGCGTATAAGTAAATATGCTCAAAGAAAGCGGCGCGCTCACCATTTCTATGGCAAACGGTTTGCCATCCCATTCTTTCTCGATAGTCTGTATCTCTTTGCTGTTGACGATGCCGCTGCCGCCGTATGCCCGCGCATCCGTATTGAGAATTTCCTTATATTTGCCTTCATAGGGCACGCCGACGGTAAAATCCTGCTTCGCATTGGCAAAATTAGCCACGACAACCAGCGCATCCTCTTCTTTATCCGCTTTGCGCAGATAGGAAAGCATGCAGGCCTGCGGTGTGATGCAGTTGATCCATTCAAAGCCTTCCCAGGAATCATCTTTACAGTACATCGCCGGGAGCGAAATATAAAGTTTATTCAGATCGGCCACTAATTTGTTCAGTTTCTTATGTTCCGCGTTTTCCAGCAGTTCCCATTCTACGGCGCGCGCTTCGTTCCATTCGTCATACTCGCCGATATCCTGACCCATGAAGAAAAGTTTCTTGCCGGGATGCGTCATCAGATAAGCATATGTCAGCCGCAGATTGGCGAACTGCTCCTTGCGTTCGCCGGGCATCTTGCCAAGCATGGTCGCTTTCCCGTGGACGACTTCGTCATGAGAAAAGACAAGGACAAAGTTCTCGCTGTAGGCATAGATCATGCTGAATGTCAGATTATTATGGCATCCGGAACGGAAATAAGGGTCATTTTTGATATAAGATAAATAATCGTTCATGAATCCCATGTTCCACTTTAGATCAAAGCCCAGGCTGTCATCTTCCACATCGCCCGTGACTTTAGGCCATGCCGTTGATTCTTCCGCGATCATCAATACGTCGCCGTCTCTTTTTTTGACAATGGAATTCAGATGTTTTAAAAACTCCACCGCTTCCAGATTCTCATTGCCGCCGTACATATTGGCCACCCATTCGCCGTCATTTTTACCATAATCCAGATATAGCATGGAGGCTACGGCGTCCATGCGGATACCATCGGCATGGTACTGCTCAATCCAGTACAGGGCGTTGGCGATCAGATAGTTTTTCACTTCCGGCCGGCCGTAATTATAGATCAGCGTCCCCCAGTGCGGATGGCTGCCCTGGCGCGGGTCAGCGTGTTCATACAGGCATGTACCGTCAAAGTTGGAAAGGCCATAGGTATCCCGTGGAAAATGCGCCGGAACCCAGTCTAAGATAACGCCGATATCCGCCTTGTGCATCTCGTTCATGAAATACATGAAATCCTCCGCCGTACCGTAGCGGGAAGTCGGCGCATAATAACCGATGACCTGATATCCCCAGGAACCATCCAGCGGATGCTCCATGACAGGCATCAATTCAATATGCGTATAATTCATTTCTTTTACATATTTGATGATCTTCGGCGCCAGTTCGCGGTAATTTAAATACGGCCTGTCGTCTTCCGGTCTGGCAAACGAACCCAGATACAGTTCATAAATGCTGATCGGCGTATTTACACCATGCGCATTATCTTCATAAAGTTTTTTACGTTTTTTCATCCATTTGCTGTCCTGCCAGTCAAAGCCGCCTATCTCACGGACAATAGAAGCCGTCTCCGGACGAAGCTGCTGGCCGAAAGCGTAAGGGTCTGCTTTCAGATAGGTGATCCCGCCCTTGGCCTTTAACTCGAACTTATAGCAGTCTCCCGCTTTGACACCCGGAATGAATATCTCAAAAACGCCGGAATCCCACAGTCTTCTCATCTGGTGCGTCCTGCCGTCCCAGCCGTTGAAATCACCCACCGTACTGACGCGCAGCGCGTTCGGCGCCCATACAGCAAAATAAACGCCTTCCGTACCGTCTATCGTCATCGGATGCGCGCCCAGCTTCTCATATACTGTGTAATGGATGCCCGCATTGAATTTCTCGGTATCTTTTTTGGTGATCTGCGGTTTGAAATTATAGGCGTCTTTTATTTTTTTCAGCGAGCCATCTTCATATTCTGCAATATATTCATAGGCAAAAAGTGTCTTTCCGGGAATCATCGCCGCGAAGTAGCCTTCTTCATCGACACACTCCATCTGATAACTCTTATCGCCTGTCTCCGGCTGGATACGCACTTTTTTGGCACCGGGGATAAAAGTCTGGATAACGATATTGCTGCCGCTTACATGCGCCCCTAACACATGATGCGGATCATCCGATTCTGAATAGATAATGCCTTCGATCTCCGCCCAGTTCATCAATTTATACAATCTCTTATTCATATACTCCCGCTCCTTCCTCCTCTTCCAATGAATGGATAAATAATCCGCTGCGCAGTTTCGGTTCAAACCATGTCGATTTCGGCGGCATCAGCTTGCCGGCGTCGGAAACCGCAAATAAATCATGGATATCCGTAGGATACATGGCAAACGCCGCCTTACAGTCCGTTCTTACTCTTCTCTCCAGTTCTCCCAGTCCGCGGATGCCGCCGGCAAAATCAATCCTCCCGTCACTTTTAGGGTCTAAGATACCGAGTACCGGCTGTAATAAATGTTCCTGCAAAATAGCCACGTCCAGATCTTTCACCGGGTCCCCGGTAAGCATCTCTTTTTTTATGGAAAGTTTATACCATGTATCTTTTAAATACATGCCTATCTCGCCTTTTTTTGTCGGATGATAAGCTGTCCTGCCGATTTTTTCCGTTAAAAATATCTCTTTTACCTTTTCCAGAAATTCTTCTTCCGTATAGCCGTTTAACGATTTCACGAGCCTGTTATAATCCATGATATAGAGCTGGTCGTCCGGAAAAATGACCGCGAGAAAATAATTAAATGCTTCCTGCCCCGTGTAATCCGGGTTCTGTTCTCTCCTCTTCTGCGAGACTCTGACCGCAGAAGCGCATCTGTGATGTCCGTCCGCGATATAGACCGCCTCTACCCTGGCAAATCCTTCCCGTATCGCTTCTATGGATTCTTTTTCATCAATGACCCATACCCTGTGCGTAATGCCATCCTCCGCCGTAAAATCATATAACGGCTTCTTTTTCATGGCTTTTTCCACCTGCACCTGTATGTCGTCCCTTCTTCTGTATGTCAGAAAGATAGGCCCGGTCTGCGCATTGCAGATATCCACATGGCGAATCCTGTCCGCCTCTTTATCCGCTCTCGTATTTTCATGTTTCTTAATGATGCCGTTCTCGTAATCGTCTACGGACGCGCAGGCGGCGATCCCCGTCTGCGACCTGCCGTTCATGACAAGTTCATAGACATAATAAGCGGGCGTCTTTTCCGAAACAAACTCTCCGCGCGCTGTCATCCCGCATAACATATCATGCGCTTTTTCATAAACTTCCGGCGCATACATGTCATAATCCTGCGGAAACTGCGTTTCCGGCCTGTCGATACGTAAAAAAGTATATTCGTCTCCCTTTACTTTCTCTCTCGCTTCTTCCCTGCTGTACACATCATATGGCAGGGCTGCGATCCGCGCCGCCAAGTCCTCCCTTGGACGAAATGCCTTAAATGGTATAATAGTAGCCATGCTCTCTCCTTTATAAAGAATGCCTGTCTTACAGCAAACCGTAGAACTTCTCCACGAAACAGCTTCTGCTGTGAGTGGCTGGAAGTTCTTCTCACATTATTTTATCAAAAATGCCTGTACAGCACAAGCATTCAATGATAAAATAACGATATTAAAACTGCTTTGGCAGTAAAATGCTCTTTATAGGGGAAAGGAAGTGAATCCATGACGCCAGAACACGCCGAAATTCTTAATAAGATCAACGCTTATGCTGAAAAAACACTGGCTGACATCGACCCGCAGAAAACGCCGGTTTCTTCCCAGCTTGAAACCTTGAGACCTGTTATGGAAGAAATTGCCGCCGAAAAAGGGATGTCCCTCGAAGATGTGTTCATCCTTTATATGGATCTTGCCAGCGAAATTGCTGTTAAGGCCGAAGAACAATTCCAGTCGGAACTGCGTGATATCACCTGAAAATGCAGCTCTGTATTTCCTGTTATGAGAAAATGCGCAAACCGTATGGCCTGCGCATTTTATATTTGCCTTTTTATGCCGATTTTATATCAAGGCTGCTGAAATTATTTGATGACCCTCACACGGAACACGCCATCGATCGACGCAAGTTTCTGAATGATCTCCTGCGAAGCGGGCGTTTCGATATCCAGCATGGTATAAGCCACCTCGCCCTTGGATTTATTGGTCATATCGGAAATGTTAATGCCGTTGTCGCCGAAACATGCCGTAAATTTTGTGATCATATTGGCAATATTTTTATGGAAAATGGCGATACGGCCCGCCTGTGAGCATACGCCCATATCGCATTTCGGATAGTTGACACTGTTAATGATATTGCCGTTTTCCAGATAATCCATGAGTTCCCTGACAGCCATCTTCGCGCAGTTATCTTCGGATTCTTCCGTAGAGGCGCCCAGATGCGGGATGACGATACAACCTTCCTGTCCCGCCGTTATGGCGTTAGGGAAATCGGATACATATTTACGGATTTTTCCTGCATGGATACCATCTAAAACAGCCTTCTCATCTACCAGCAGGTCTCTTGCAAAGTTTAAGAGAATTACGCCGTCTTTCATCTTATCGATGGCTTCTTTACCGATCATGCCCCTGGTCGCGTCCATCAGCGGTACATGGATGGTGATGATATCGCAGTTTTCATAGATCTCGTCCACACTCAGCGCATGTTTGACATCGCGGCTTAAATTCCATGCGGCGTCTACGGAAACATAGGGGTCATATCCATAGACTTCCATACCTAAATGTTTCGCCACATTAGCCACCTTTACGCCAATCGCGCCCAGACCGATGATACCCAGTTTCTTATCATAAACTTCCGTTCCGGCGAAATTTTTCTTGGCTTTCTCCGCCGTCTTTGCTATATTTTCGTCCTCTCTATTTTCCAGAACCCATTCGATACCGCCTACCACGTCCCTGGAAGCCAGCAGCATGCCTGCGATCACCAGTTCTTTGACGCCGTTGGCGTTAGCGCCCGGTGTATTGAAGACAACAATACCTTTCTCCGCGCATTTATCCAGAGGGATATTGTTGACGCCCGCGCCCGCTCTGGCTACGGCCAGCAGATTATCCGGCAGTTCCATATCGTGCATGGCCGCGCTTCTTACCAGAATACCATCGGCCTCCGCGATATTATCAGTCTGCGCATACTGTGTGCTGAATTTTTCAATTCCTACTTTTGAAATAGGATTTAAACAATGATACTTAAACATTTTCTCTTCCTCTTTTCCTCTTCATCAGGCATTTTTTGCTTCAAAATCCTTCATAAAGGCAACCAGCTTCTCTACGCCTTCAATGGGCATAGCGTTATAAATGCTCGCACGCATACCGCCTACGCTGCGGTGGCCTTTCAGATTGACGAAGCCTGCCTCTTCCGCTTCTTTGATGAATTTTGCGTTTATTTCATCATTTCCCGTTACAAAAGGCACGTTCATCAGTGAACGGTCTTCTTTTCTGACAGTTCCCTGAAAGAGACTGCTCTCATCCAGAAAATCATATAAAACTTTAGCTTTCTTCTCATTCAGTTCTTTCATAGCCGTCAGTCCGCCGTTTTTAAGCAGCCACTTAAATACTTTGCCGCAGATATAAATACCATAGCAGGGCGGCGTATTATACAAAGAATCGTTATCGGCCTGTACTTTATATTTCATCATGGTAGGCGTACCCGGCAGCACGTCGTCTGTCAAAAGATCTTCTCTGATGATAACGACCTGTGTACCGGCAGGCCCTACGTTTTTCTGTACGCCGGCGTAAATCATGCCATACTTACTAACGTCCACAGGCTCCGATAAGAAACAGGAAGAAACGTCGGAAACAAGGATCTTTCCTTTCGTATCCGGCAAAGTATGGAACTTAGTCCCGTAAATCGTATTATTCTCGCAGATATAAACATAATCCATATCGTCCGTGATCGGCAGATCGGAACAGTCCGGGATATAGGAAAAAGTCTGGTCAGCGGAAGACGCCAGTTCTACCGCTTCTCCATAGAGTTTGGCCTCCGCAAAAGCCTTCTTGGCCCACTGTCCCGTTATGATATAACCCGCCTTACGGTTTTTCATCAGATTCATCGGCACGGATGCAAAGATAAGGCTCGCCCCGCCCTGTAAAAACAACACTTTATAATGATCGGGAACGTTTAATAATGTCCGCAGATCGGCCTCGGCCTCTTTGATGATCGTATCGTACACCTTGGAACGATGACTCATCTCCATAACGGACATGCCGCATCCCTTATAATCTAACATCTCCTGCGCAGCCTCTTTTAAAACTTCTTCCGGCAGAACTGCCGGGCCTGCTGAAAAATTGTATACTCTTGCCACTGTTTTCTCCTCCAGTCCTCTTAAAAATGACAGGGATATTTCTATCCGCAGCCACAGATTAAATTACAAACACCAAAAAGTATTTTACATTTATCGTTACCGTTCGTCAATTCCCATTCTGAAAAAGTTTCCAAAACAATGAGCGCCCGTCTGACAGAAATCTGGACGCTCACTCTAATAATACATCACGACCGGCGTCCCTACTTCTACCATCTCATACATTTTCACCATAGCCTCATAGGGGGTGTTGATACAGCCGTGGGAACCGTTGGTCTGATAGATCTGGCCGCCGTAACTGCTCCTCCAGGAAGCGTCATGGATACCGATATTACCCTTGACGGGCATCCAGAAATTGACATGCGAAGCATACCCTTCCCCCCGCAGAATGCGGTTCGTCTGTTTCAGATACACGTAATTTACACCGGAAGGGGTTCCCATGCGTCTGGACGTATTACCGGTAACGACGGGCGTTTCTATCTGTAAGATGCCGCTTTGATAGTAATACATCATCTGTTCGCCCATATCAATTTCCACATAAGTATCGCCGATATCGTCTTTTCCCTGCTTTAAGGCCGTCTGTACATACAACGGCGTATGTATTTCTTCTTTTTTATCCGCAAAAGCCTCGGTCAGATAAGCTATTTCCGCCTCTTTATCAATCTTGTTTCCATAAGTGCCGCCTTCTACTTCAATAACGCCTCTCGTCGTAGTCTGAAAAGCCCGGAGTCCCCCTACCGTATCATATTCTTTGGCAAGATCTTCAATAAATTCCGCTATGGCCTCTTCCCGCAGTTGTATCTTGCCCTGTTCATCCAGCGCGAAACTGCCATCCTCCGCAAGTTTTATCCAGTCGCATACTACCGAGGCGTCAAGTGCTATCGTATCCTCTCCCAACTGATAGATAATTCCACAATTCTGGAAATCCTGCACCTGATTCCAGATTTGCAGGATTTCCTGCATATCTTCCGTCAGTTCCATATCATAGTAACAGCCTGCTTCTTCTAAGGAAACAGACGGTTCTGCGTTCAGGATTGCTTCTTTGATAGCGTCTTTCGCCTTTTCACTATCCAGAACACCCACGCATTCATTGCGTAGTTCATAGCCCTGCGGCGTTTTTATGATAGCAAACTCTCTTTCTTTTGTTTCTTCCGTCAGACAGGATATCGTATCAAAACATGCCTCCAGCTTTATTTCATCATAGGAGACGACCGGTTTGATCTCCTCATCTCTGATCTTCCAGAAACTGTCCACCCACAGCCAGGCGTTCTGCCTGTTCAGATACAGGTTCAGCGCCTCTTTAAAATCGGACTGACAGGCAATATCCTGCGCCGGAATCCGCCAGACATTCTGTTCCTTATCATAAACAGTGATGCCATCATAATAAAACTGCCCGGACAACTCCTCGTTCACTTCCTCGATGCTTTTGCCCGTACAATAGATACTGTTGATCCATGTCCCGTACTCAAAAGCGTTGCGGTAATAAAACGCCAGCCCGACGTAGGCGATCATAATATGGAGTGCAATGATACCTGCTAAAAGAAAAAATTTCCGAAATAGTCTTTTTTTCATATTACCTCTATGATTCTAAGTCTTTCGCATCAAAAGCATCGCTGATCGGCGCTCCCGCAGGCACCATAGGGAATACCTTATCGTCTTCGGGAATGATGCAGTCAAGCAGGACAGGTGCTTTCATGGCCAGCGCTTTCTCAATGGCCGGTGCCACCTCTTCCCTGGTGGTCACTCTGATGGCCTGACAGCCGAGTCCTTCCGCCACCTTGCAGAAATCCACCTTATCCTGCAATACGGTCTGTGAATAGCGTTTATCATAAAACAGAGTCTGCCACTGTCTTACCATACCGAGCACATGGTTGTTGATGACGATCTGGATAATGGGAATATTATAGCGGCTCGCCGTCGCCAGTTCGTTCATATTCATTCTGAAACAGCCATCTCCGGCAATATTGATACATACTTTATCGGGATTGCCCATCTTAGCCCCGATACAGGCGCCAAGTCCGTATCCCATCGTACCCAGCCCCCCGGAAGAAAGGAAGGTACGCGGCATAGAATACTTATAATACTGCGCCGCCCACATCTGATGCTGGCCTACATCCGTCGTGATAATGGCCCCGCCCTTGGTGATACGATCCAGTTCTTCCATGATATACGGACAGGATAAGGCATCAGGGTCATAATTAAGCGGATATTTGTCTTTTAATTCCATGATATGATCGATCCACTCTTTATGATCCTGCTCTTTTAAGCCTGCGTTGATCTTTGTCAGTACCTCTTTTAAGTCGCCCACTATGGACACATCCGTGCGGATATTCTTATCAATCTCCGCGGCGTCGATATCTATATGCAGCACTCTGGCATTCTCTGCGAACTTCTTAGGATTTCCCACCACACGGTCGGAAAATCTTGCACCGAGCGCGATCAGAAGGTCGCATTCGCTGACGCCGAAGTTGGAAGTTTTCGTCCCGTGCATACCGATCATGCCGGTATAATGCTCGTCGTGTCCGTCAAAAACACCTTTGCCCATCAGCGTATCGCATACGGGAGCATCCACTTTGGCCGCAAACTCCCTTACTTCTTTGTAGGCCCCGGAGATAACGGCGCCGCCGCCCACATAGATATACGGTTTCTCCGCCCCGTTGATCGCTTCTATGGCCTTCTCGATATCGGCTTGTGTGAAACTTTCCTTCCTGGGCAGTCTTTCGGCGGGCACAGACTCATACTCGCATTTATCAGCCGTCACATCCTTGGTGATATCCACTAGCACAGGCCCCGGCCTGCCGCTGGCGGCAATGGCAAAAGCCTTGCGGATCGTGTCCGCCAGAATATTGACATCTTTTACGATATAACCGTGTTTGGTAATGGGCATCGTCACGCCCGCGATATCCACTTCCTGAAAAGAATCCTTACCGAGTAACGGCAGATTTACGTTACAGGTAATGGCCACCATAGGCACGGAATCCATATAAGCCGTAGCGATACCTGTTACCAGATTGGTCGCTCCGGGGCCGCTGGTCGCCAGACAGACGCCGACTCTGCCGGTCGCTCTGGCATAGCCGTCCGCCGCATGCGCCGCTCCCTGCTCATGCGAAGTCAGAATATGCTTTATTTCATTACTATGTTGATACAACGCATCATATACATTTAAGATCGTGCCGCCCGGATAACCGAAAACGGTATCGACTCCCTGCTCTTTTAAACATTCTACAACGATTTCCGCACCTGTCAGTAACATTTTTTTCTCTCCTTATCTTTCTTTCAGTCCGCGCTCTTTCTCCTGCCGGATACCCTTTAATGTCTGCCCGGAATCTCCAAAATAGCGCCTCTGTTGCCGCTTGTTACCAGTTCACGGTATCTTGCCAGATAACCTGTCGTCACCTGCGGCTCTCTCGGCTGCCAGTTTTCTTTTCTCTTAGCCATTTCTTCTTCCGACACTTTCACGTCTAACCTCATCTCCGGGATATTGATACTGATGATATCGCCTTCCTCCACAAACGCAATCGGGCCGCCGACTGCCGCTTCTGGTGATACATGGCCGATCGACGCGCCTCTGGATGCGCCGGAGAAACGTCCATCTGTAATCAGGGCCACGCTGGAACCGAGTCCCATGCCGGCGATCGCCGAGGTCGGATTTAACATCTCTCTCATACCCGGACCGCCTTTAGGTCCTTCATAACGGATCACCACAACATCGCCCGCCACGATCTTACCGCCTTTAATGGCCTCGATGGCATCTTCCTCACAATCAAATACGCGCGCGGGTCCTTCATGTACCATCATTTCTTCTACGACCGCGGAGCGTTTGACAACGCTGCCATCCGGCGCCAGATTGCCTTTTAATACGGCGAGACCACCCGTCTTAGAGTATGGATTATCCAGCGTCCGGATGACCTGCGGATTCTGATTGACTGCATCCGCGATATTTTCACCAATGGTCTTTCCGCTTACCGTCATACAGCCTGTATTTAAAAGTCCTGCGTCCGCCAGTTCCTTCATGACTGCGTAAACGCCGCCCGCTTCGTTTAAATCTTCCATATAAGTCGGCCCTGCAGGCGCCAAGTGACACAGATTCGGAGTCTTTTCACTGATATCATTGGCAAAAGCAATATCAAAATCAAAACCGATCTCATGCGCGATAGCCGGTAAATGCAGCATGGAGTTGGTCGAACAGCCAAGCGCCATGTCTACGGTCAGCGCATTTAAGATGGCGTCTTTGGTCATGATATCTCTCGGTCTGATATCTTTGCGGTACATCTCCATAACCGCCATACCCGCATGTTTGGCCAGTTTTATCCTCTCGGAATATACGGCCGGGATCGTACCGTTGCCGCGAAGTCCCATACCGAGCGCCTCTGTCAGACAATTCATGGAATTGGCCGTATACATGCCGGAACAGGAACCGCAGGTCGGACATACTTTTTCTTCAAACTCTCTTACTTCATCTTCCGTCATGGTGCCCGCCGCATGGGAACCTACCGCCTCGAACATCGAAGAAAGACTTCTCTTCTGCCCTTTCACATGCCCCGCTAACATCGGACCGCCGGATACGAATACGGTCGGTACGTTGATCCTCGCCGCCGCCATTAACAGTCCCGGCACGTTCTTGTCACAATTTGGCACCATCACCAGCGCATCGAACTGGTGTGCGAGTGCCATACATTCCGTGGAATCGGCGATCAGATCTCTCGTTACCAGCGAATATTTCATGCCGATATGTCCCATGGCGATACCGTCGCAAACCGCGATCGCCGGGAAAACGACCGGCACGCCGCCAGCCTCCGCCACGCCTAATTTTACCGCATTGACGATTTTATCCAGATTCATATGGCCGGGTACGATCTCATTATAGGAACTGACGATACCGACCATGGGTTTACGCATTTCCTCTTCCGTAAATCCAAGAGCATTGAATAAACTCCTATGCGGCGCCTGCTGGATGCCGCTTTTTACATTATCACTTAACATGTTCTTCTCTCCTTTTCGTATCTTTCTCTATTGTTTACAATGCTAAAACATCAAAGCCACATTTTCTTATCATGGTATTACATTATCTGCAAACTGTCAATAAGCGGGCCTTTCATAGAGGATGAATCTGTCGTTCTCATAACGGACTTCCATCTCCTCTTCCAGATAGTCCCAGGGAATCGTTTCATAAGAAACATACCACTTCCAGCCATCCGCCGAAGGAATCCTGCCGGGGTCGTCCGCCGAATGGAACAGATCTTTATCAAGCAGGACATAATCCGCCTCCTGCGGCGCATAAGCCGCCTCTTCTATATCATAAAGATATTTTAGCAGATACTCCTGATCGCAGTCTGTGACGCAGATCTTTGTCCCTTTTTCTATTGCCATCTGCTCATAAGCATCCTCAATAGCCGCCTCCCTGTCGCTGTACTGTGCAATTCTATTCGGTGATACGTCTATCATGATACAAAACGCCAGGGCAAAGACTGTAAATCCCAAGACAATCTGCGGCTTATTAAAAAGCCTGGCTGTCCGCGAAACCATCCACGTAAGCAGCAATACGACCGGTATCCCGAAAAAGGAAAATACCCGGTAATACGGCAGCGCCGCCTGTATGATGAGCATAAGCGGCGTCAGCAGAAACGACAAAAGCAGATACCATTCCAGAAAACCTTCTTTTTCCTGATGAGAAACGAATTTAAAGATAATTGCCGCCAGCCAGATGATGCCGATACCTATAAAAAGTAAAAGCGGCACGGATAATCCCGCATAATAATATGCAAACAACGCTTTTATCCATGTGCCAAACTGCCCCAGATAGCCCCTGCGCGCCACACTCTGAATATACGGCGTATCCAGCATATAGGCGATTCCTGTCTGCAGCGCACGAAACGGCGCATGCAGGATGATAGAGACATGTCCCTGCCCGTAATATGGTCCTTCCGGCGCCTTAGCAAGCAGATTGGAACCGATCGCCAGCCAGATCATGGCATATAGACCGATCGTACATAGCGCACTGATAACAGCAGTAAGAAAAAAGCGCCAGAACTCTTTTTTTCTTTTTTCCAAAAGCAGGAAACTACCGCCGATACAACAAAGCGGCAGGACAAAATACACGCTGCTCGGAAGGGTGTACAAGGCCCAGATCAGGGCGCAGGAAAAGATCACATAGTGCCTTGGCTTTTCTTTATGAAATAAAATGATCTCTATCAGTTCATAGAAAGCCGTCAGGTAAAGACAGGCAGCGAGCGCATAGCCTCTGCCCTGCACAGCAAGCTGATTGACCAGTTCCATAGAAGCGTAAAGACCGACCGGCACAAGCGCAATACCTTTGGGAAAACACTTCCTGCCGATCATAAATAGCAGGCACAGACTGACCAGACTGCTGATCCAGGAAATCCCCCGCAGACCAATGGCGGAGTTCCCGAACAGGTCCAAAAAAGCCGACAGTACGGAATATCCTACATGATTGTTCGGAAGCGGCCAGTGGATCGCCGCATAGATGGGACCTCTGCTGATAAAATAATAATAGGTATACAGTTCGTCATACCACGGCGTCAGCGCAAACAGCCGCCAGCCGTAATAAATCGCCGCTGCCAAAAGAAAAAGCAGGAAAATAACAGATTCCATATCTTTTTTTCCCCACTTTTCCCATAATTTTTTCATGATAAAATCTCCTGTGTTCAGCCAATCTTTCCTGCCAGTAAATCGCCCATTTGCCTGCATCCGACTAAAGTACAGCCTTCCGACATGATATCCGCCGTGCGGTAACCCTCTTGTAATACCTGTTTGACTGCATTGTCCATCTCATCCGCTTCTTTATCCAGATCGAAACTGTACCGTAACATCATGGATGCAGAAAGGATCGTGGCAATGGGATTCGCAATATCTTTTCCGGCAATATCCGGCGCGGAACCGTGGCTTGGCTCGTAGAGTCCGAATTTGCTGTCATTTAAGGATGCCGAGGCTAACATACCGATAGATCCCGTCACCATACTGGCCTCGTCGGATAAAATATCGCCGAACATATTCTCCGTAAGGATAACGTCAAACTGCGCAGGATCTTTGACAAGCTGCATCGCGCAGTTATCCACCAGCATATGTTCCAAAGTAACTTCCGGATAGTTTACGGCTACTTCTTCTACTACTTTTCTCCACAGTCTGGAAGAATCAAGTACGTTAGCCTTATCCACGCTGGTCACTTTCTTCTTTCTCTTCATGGCAATTTCAAAACCTTTGACAGCGATACGGCGGATTTCCGTCTCGTCATAAGTCAACGTATCAATGGCCTTACGCACACCGTTTTCTTCTATGGTCTTCCGTTCCCCGAAATAAAGACCGCCCGTCAGTTCGCGCATGATGAGCATGTCAAACCCGGCCGCGGAAATTTCTTTTTTGAGCGGACAGGCTTCCGCCAGTTCTTCATATAATACCGCCGGTCTTAAGTTAGCAAACAGATTAAGCGCCTTTCGTATCGCCAAAAGTCCCGCCTCCGGTCTTAAATTGGGCGGCAGCTTATACCACGGAGAAGTGGTCGTATCGCCGCCAATGGATCCCATGAGCACCGCATCCGCGCTCTTCGCTGTCTGAACGGCCTCGTCAGTGAGCGGCACTCCATATGCGTCAATGGATGCACCTCCCATTAAAATATCCGTATACTTCATGGTATGTCCGTATTTAGCCGCCACGGCATTAAGTACTTTTTTTGCTTCTGCTACGATCTCCGGCCCGATACCATCGCCCGGAATACATGTAATATTTAATTCCATTATTTACCTCATTTCCGCACTGTTTCCTGCGCACAAAACAGGCTTCGTACAAGCAGCGCGCAGTCACAAACTTAATCGCAAATAAGATGCACCGAAATGCATCTTATTTTTATAGATCCTTTTTATTCCGCATCAGCCTTTTCAACCTGTGAGATTGCTGATTTCTGCATGGGGATACGGCAGTTTTTGTTATTGCCGAACTCAATGATAACAGTATCATCCGTGATGTCGATGATGACTCCGTAAAAACCACTGTTCGTCAAAACAGAATCTCCAACAGACAATTCGGAAAGCATGGCCGCCATCCTCTTCTGTTCTTTTTTCTGCGGACGTATCATGATAAAATACATCGCTACCACCAGAATGACGATATAACCGATCATGAAAAGGCCGCCACCGCCTGCCGCTGCATCCGCGCTGCCCTGTGTCAATAAAACTCCCATATATGACGCTGCTCCTTTCAAATTCTTCACACTACTACTATACACAAAACAGAAAAAGAAAACAAGTATTTTATAATTTCTCCAGTTTCTTTTTCTTATAAGAGGCAAACTCTCCCGCCTCTAACGCCTCTCTGATCTCCGTCATCATCGTATTATAAAAATACAGATTATGCAGTACGCAAAAGCGCATCCCCAGCATTTCCTTAGCCTTTAGCAGATGTCTGATATATGCTCTGGAATAGCCTCTTTTACAGACCGGACAGCCGCAGCCTTCCTCGATAGGCCGCCCGTCCAGCTCATATCTGGCATTAAATAAATTAATCTTGCCATGATTTGTATAAAGGTGTCCATGCCGCCCGTTACGGGTCGGATAAACACAGTCAAAAAAATCCACGCCCCGCTCTACCGCCTCCAATATATTGGCCGGCGTGCCGACACCCATCAGATATACCGGCTTGTCCGCCGGCAGATACGGTACCGTCTCTTCTATGATATGATACATCTGCTCATGCGTTTCCCCGACAGCCAGTCCGCCTATCGCATAACCATCAAGTCCCATATCGGCAATCCTTTTGGCATGTTCGATGCGGATATCATCAAACACCGCACCCTGATTGATGCCGAACAACATCTGCCTGGGGTTGATGGTATCTTCCAGCGCATTCAGTCTCACCATTTCTTTCTGGCAGCGTTCCAGCCACCTTGTCGTGCGATCCACGGAATCCTGCACATAATTCCTGTCCGCCATGCTGGGCGCACATTCGTCAAAAGCCATGGCGATGGTGGATGCCAGATTAGACTGTATCTGCATACTCTCTTCTGGCCCCATGAAAATTTTCCTGCCGTCTACATGAGAATGAAAATAGACGCCTTCTTCCTTGATCCTGCGCAGACTGGCCAGTGAAAAAACCTGAAAACCGCCGGAATCTGTGAGGATCGGTTTGTTCCATATCATGAACTTATGTAAACCACCGAGCTGTTTGATGATCTGATCTCCCGGTCTGACATGCAGATGATAAGTATTAGACAACTCTACCTGCGTACCGATCTCTTCCAGATCAGCGGTTGAAACGGCGCCTTTAATGGCCGCCGCCGTTCCCACATTCATAAAGACCGGGGTCTGTATCACACCGTGTACGGTATGAAATTCACCCCGTTTCGCTCTTCCTTCCTGTTTCAAAACCTTGAACATGAACTGCCTGTCTCTCTTTCCCTATCTACATTTTGCCAAAGAAAAATCGCCCAAGGCGATTTTCTTAAAGGTATTTATCCCAAAATTCTTCCAGACAAAGATCATCTCTTGTCATGACCATCGCGGCTTCTTTTCCCACATAACGGAAATGCCACGGTTCGTATTCTATACTGGTAATGTATTCTTTTCCTTCCGGATAGCGCAGGATAAAACCATATTCCCAGCTATGCTCCGCCAGCCACTTACCGGCCTCGGTCTCCGCAAACCCTTCATTGAGGAAAGTGTAATTCGCTGAAAAGAAATCCAGTGACAGACCGATCTGATGTTCGCTCGCTCCCGGAATGGTAACTGCCTGCGAAGCAGTCTTATATGCCTCCATATAGGAATACCCCTGCTCCATATATGCTTTTATCTTTTTCTCGAAAAGCATTTCCTGTCTGTCCTGATTCCTGTAAGGCGAACAGATCACCAGACTGACTCCATCGTCTTTTGCAGCCTGTAACATGGCCAGCAGGTCCACTATGATACGCTCGTCACACTGCATGTTCTCTTTGATGGTTCCCAGATTGAAACTGTAATCTTCCGGTATCGGATGCTGTTTATTCACCAGTACGAGCCGCCAGTCGCTGCTGTCAAACTCAATCTCTTCAACAGCCTGCACAGTTTCTTCCGATACTGTCTCCAGTCCCCCTTCTTCCAAAGCAGCCTGCGCCTCTTCTTCAAGCTGATAGACACTCTTATCTTCCAGAATATCGTCTATCGTATAGGTATCGACATTTTGTATATCTTCTGTATTTTCATATTCCTTACTGATCTTATCTTCTTCTATTAAAGTATTTTCGTCCGGCGGTACTTCTTTTTCCACGGCGAATGCCACATCAGAATCATCCACTACCGCACTGTATGTTTCCTGTACATCAATAAAACTGTTCTGCCCGGTAAAGACCGCAAACGAAAAACTGCAGCTTGACATGAAAAACATCAGTGTGAATACGACACCCGCATATCTTCTGCCATTAGAGGCAAAATGCCTGCCCAGATGTCTTAGGATATGATAAATACCCAGAACGACTGTCATTTCTGCAAGTGACAGATACTTCAGGAATTTATTTTTCTTCGCTCTTTTCATACACCGCTGCATGAATTTTTCTCGAAAAGTTTTTTTCATTTCCACTCCATACTCTATTGTGCACAATAGAAAATACCACTCCCCTACTTTGTATCATACCACATAATTTTGATTTGTACATCTTTTTTATTATGTAAATCAGAAAAATTTTTGAAAAAAACGTAAAAATTTATACAAATCGACCATCTCTTTCCATATCCCGAAAAATATGATATACTTTTCTGGATTCGTAAAGAACCCGAAAATATTTACGGATTAAAATACTATATGCGTAAAAAGGAAGTTTGCTTATGGCCGGTTCATCTTATGGTAAAATATTTAAAATCACAACCTGGGGCGAGTCCCACGGAGAAGCATTAGGCGTTATCATAGACGGCTGCCCCGCCGGACTTACGCTTAGTACCGGGGATATCCAACTCTTTCTGGACAGGCGTAAACCCGGTAAGACCAGAATATCCACGCCCAGAAAAGAAGACGACAAAGTGGAAATCTTATCCGGCGTCTTTGAGGGAAAAACGACCGGTACGCCCATCTCCCTTATCGTTCATAATACTTCCCAGCGTTCCGCCGATTACAGCGAGATCGCTAATTATTATAGACCGGGACACGCAGATTATACATTCGATCAAAAATACGGGTTCCGCGATTACCGCGGCGGCGGACGTTCTTCCGCCAGAGAGACCATCGGCCGGGTAGCCGCAGGCGCTGTTGCTTCTAAAATATTACAGACCCTGGGCATCCGCCTTATGGCCTTTACCCGTTCTATCGGCCCCGTTACCATCGACGAGGCGGCATTTGATGCACAGGCCATTCTGGAGACCCCTACCTGTATGCCTGACCGCGAAGCTTCCAAAGAAGCGGAGGCTTATCTCGCCGAATGTATGAAAGCCTGCGATTCCGCAGGCGGCGTCATTGAATGCCGGATTGAAAACTGTCCGGCCGGGATCGGCGAACCTGTCTTTGATAAGCTGGACGCCGACCTTGCCAAAGCCATTATGTCTATCGGTGCTGTCAAAGCCGTAGAGATCGGCGACGGCATTGAGGTCTCTAAATACAGAGGCTCAGAAAATAACGACGCCTTTTTCATGCAGGAAAATACCGTGGCCAAACGTACCAACCATGCAGGCGGCATCCTTGGCGGCATCAGCGATGGCTCTGCTATCATACTGCGCGCCCACATAAAACCGACGCCCTCCATCTTTTCCAGACAGCAGACCGTCAACAGACAGGGAGAAGATATCGAGATCTCCATAAAAGGCAGACACGACCCCGTCGTCGTTCCCAGAGCAGTCGTCGTCGTGGAGTCTATGGCGGCCATCACAATTTTGGACGCTCTGCTTGTCAACATGAGCGCCCGTATGGATAATCTTCTGAAAATCTATCAAAAATAAATGGATGCCGGAATATGGCCGGACGCAAAGCGCCCCTAAGCGGGCGCTTAAAAATTGTCCAGCAGTTCCAGATAAAAGTCGTGATAGTCTTTGCGCTTCTCTTTCGTAAACTGGATGGCAGTCTTGGGATGCTGGTTCAAAATACCCGTCAGAAGATACGGTACGTCATATCCCCATTCTACCCCCGATTCCCGCAAAGGCACGATATGTTTTTCGATAAACTGCAAAAGCGGATTGATCCTGTATTTCGGATTCTTCAAAAAGCCCAGAAGCAGTTCGCTCGGACAGTTGCCGCATCCCCTTCCGAGACTGCTCACCGTAGCGTCCAGATAACTTACGCCGCGCCGCAGAGCCTCTATCGTATTGGCAAAGGCCAGCTGCTGGTTATTATGCGCATGGATGCCGACTTTTTTACCATATTTGTCCGCGATCTCCAGATATTTATCAGAAAGCCTGCTGACCTGTTCCGGATAGAGTGAACCATAGCTGTCCACCAGATAGATACAGCCTACGCTGCTCTGACATAAAAGTTCCAACGCCGCATCAATATCCACATCATTCGATTTGGATATGGCCATGATATTAACAGTCGTCTCATACCCTTTCTTCGTACAGTCTTCAATCATCTCCACAGCTGCCGGAATGGTATTGATATAAGTTGCCACCCTGACCAGATCGACCGGCGAGTCCTTTTTATTCAAGATATCCTTCTTAAAATCGCAGCGCCCCACATCCGCCATCACAGAAATCTTCATATCCGTCTTGTTATCACCGACGATCGCCCTGATATCCTTATCGTCGCAGAATTTCCATTTGCCGAATTTCTTGACATCGAACATTTCTTTCGACGCCTTATAACCAAATTCCATGTAATCTACACCCGCTTTGATATTGGCCTGATATAAATCTCTGACAAATTCGTCCGTAAAATAAAAATCATTCACCAGTCCGCCATCTCTTAGTGTACAGTCCATTACTTTAATTTCCGGTGTATAGGACATTAAAGTCCTCTCTTTTTTTCCCATCTTTTTATCCTCCAATCTGTATCATATTACTGCCGCTGCTTTCTTGTCCATAACTTTTACCCGACGATAATCTTTTTGAAGTTTTTCTTGCCCTTTTTGACAATAAACTCTTCCGCCGCAATCTCATCTTTACTGTAAGTTTTCTTCACATCCGTGACCTTTTCACCTTTTACGGTAACGCCGCCCTGCTCTACGGCCCGGCGCGCGTCGGAACGGGACATGGCCATACCGGTCAGCGCCAGGATACCGAGGATATCAATGCTGCCATCCAGAAAATCCTTATCCTCCAGTTTGGCCGTCGGCATATTCTCAGAACTTCCGCCGCCTCCTGCAAAAAGCGCTTTGGCAGCCTCTTTGGCTTTTTCGGCCTCCTCTTCTCCATGCACCAGATTCGTCAGTTCATAAGCCAGTATCTCCTTGGCTGTATTTAGCTGACTGCCTTCCCATTTATCCATTTCACCTATCTGTTCAAGCGGTAAAAAGGTCAGCATCCTCAGACATTTTAACACATCGGCGTCCGCCACATTACGCCAGTACTGGTAAAATTCAAAAGGCGACGTCTTATTGGGATCGAGCCATACCGCACCCTTCTGCGTTTTGCCCATCTTATTACCTTCGGAATTAAGCAGCAGGGTAATTGTCATGGCATAAGCATCCTTGCCAAGTTTACGGCGGATCAGTTCCGTTCCGCCGAGCATGTTGCTCCACTGGTCATCCCCGCCGAACTGCATATTACAGCCGTAGCGCTTATATAACTCCAGAAAGTCGTAACTTTGCATTATCATATAATTAAATTCCAGAAAACTTAAACCTTTTTCCATTCTCTGCTTATAACATTCCGCAGTCAGCATACGGTTGACACTGAAATGTGTGCCGATATCGCGGATAAATTCGATATAATTCAAATCCGTGAGCCAGTCCGCATTGTTGACCATCAGCGCCTTATCCCCGGAAAAATCAATAAAGCGGCTCATCTGCTTTTTAAAGCATTCTCCGTTATGAGCGATAGTCTCTCTGGTCATCATGCTGCGCATATCGCTTCTTCCCGAAGGGTCGCCGATCATGGCCGTGCCGCCGCCGATCAGCGCAATCGGCTTATTGCCCGCCTCCTGCAATCTCTTCATCAGACACAAGGCCATAAAGTGCCCGACATGCAGACTGTCCGCCGTAGGGTCGAAACCGATATAAAAAGTCGCCTTTCCGTCATTAATAAGCTCCCTGATCTCTTCAGGGTCTGTTAATTGCGCAAGCAAGCCTCTTGCCTGCAGTTCTTCGTAGATTTTCATGTTGTTTTCATTCCTTTCTGGATTTGATTCAGGGTTGATTGGAAAATCATGAGGCTGACAGACAGAGGAAAAAGATTTCTGCTGAAAGGCCCTTGAAAAACGCCGGCACTTAGTGAAAAAGACGCATTGCGGCTTTTGAACTTAGTACCGCTGCGATTTTTCACGGAGCGAAAGCGTGCCTCGAAGCAGAAACTTTTTTCCTCTGCCTGTCAGCCTCATGGTTTAATAGTTTGGCAACAAAAAAATCCCGCCCCACGAAAGGACGAGATCAAAACCCGTGTTACCACCTAACTTCGCAAACAGTTCACACTGTTCACCTCACCAAGTACGGCCGCCATGCGGCGATACTCTCCTGCTGTAACGTGCATTCCTCCGTCATGACCTACTAATGAATGTCCTCATATTCTGTCATGAAGCTCCAGGATGTATTCATAAAAGATTTCCCGCGCGCCTCTCATCATCCGGCTGCTTTCTGTCCGTTCCATCATTTACTACTTGTTCCTATCAACGCCTGTTTTATTTGTATTATTTTTTTAACTATTGTGTATGGTAGCCGATATTGATGGATTTGTCAAGATGGAATTTTTATCTTTTTATATCATATGAGAATAATTCAATAAAGACCTTACGTCCTGGACTATCGGCTGTCATTCATTTTTACTCTTTAATCATATCTAATTCTGTCAGGTTCACTTTTGATGATGTCAAGATAACTTTTAACTCGATATAGCGTCTTTTCATCTTTTTGTATGTTTCAGAGTCTTTATCACAAGTTATCATGTAATCTTGTAATCTTGAAAACTCTTCTATAGATAATTTAAGCATTTCGCCTTCAGTCATATGATCACCGCCTTTTTAGATGCTATTGTTGACCTGTGCATATATTTATTATAGCAATCACTATTCAAAGTGTAAAGTTTTTATTCAATTATCAAGATATTTTTTAGCCAAATTTATTAAAGCAGCCGTACCTAAAACTCACTATCTTTGTTTTTTCTATCTCCATACGATACCGGCGGTTCTGCCACCATAGATAAGTTCTGTGGCTCATTATAGGAATTATGCTGTATACATGGAACGGATGAAAAGAGCCGTCCGCCTGTTCCTGTCCGAACATTTCCAGCGTAGTCGCCTTTGGCGTTGCCGTAAATGCAAAGAAGGATAAGTTCTTATGTTTTCCCTGCGAAATCATTTCTTTTACAAGCCTGTCCTCCGAATCAACTTCTTCCTCCACCAACCCTTCACGTTCTGCATACTCACGCAAAGCCTCTTCCGTATCGGCCAGTGCAGTCTTTAATTTCAATGCAGAGCTACCCGTCTGGGAAGAATGTGCCTCGTCTACAATCACCGCAAAACATTTGCCATTTACTTATCGACCTCTGTATAAATCACAGGAAATTTTTGTAGAGTTGTAACAATAATACGCACTCCATCATTAATTGCATTTTTTAAGTCTTGCGAATTTTTATCTTCTCCTATGGTTTCTATGGCACCTAGCTTATGGTCAAATCCCGAAATCGTCTCTTGAAGCTGTGCATCTAATACGGTACGGTCTGTCACAACGATCACACTGGAAAATATTGGTTTATTACTCTCATTAAAAAGCGATGCAAGACGATAGGCTGTCCACGCAATAGAATTAGACTTGCCGGAACCTGCACTATGTTGAATCAGATAATTTTTCCCTGCACCATTTACTCGCACATCTGCAACAAGTTTCCTGACAACATCTAATTGATGATAACGAGGGAATACCAACGTTTTCCCCTTCTGCAAATTGATGAACTTCTGGATAATATCCAGCATACTGTCTTTCTGGAACACAGTTTCCCAAAGATATGCCGTAGGGTATCCTTCCGGATTCGGCGGATTGCCTGCGCCGCCATCGGAACCGGCTCCGTTAGAACCTTGGTTAAAAGGTAGAAAGTATGTATCTTTCCCCGTTAGTTTCGTTGTCATCCAGACTTCCGTATGGTCAACACAGAAATATGCCAGAATCCGCTTATTAAATTGAAAACATATTTCCCTCGGATCTCTGTCATACATCCATTGTGCTTTGGCATTGTCTACATTCTGTCCTGTGTACTGGTTTTTTAGTTCAAATGCAAACACAGGAATACCATTTATTACAAGCGCCATATCCACGGATTTTTTCATATCCACGGAGTAGTACCATTGTCTGTAACACTCTATTTCATTTTCTGCATACTGAATCTGCGCAGTATCATTCAAATTGTTTTTCGGTTGTAACTGTTATTCCCATAATCTTCCCTTTTATCTACTAAATTTAAACAACTTAACCTATGTACTCCAATAATTCCGGATATGATTCTTTATTATCCCTTATCAACCACCTTTTAAAAGCTGCAAATGGTGAACTATCACTAAGTTGCTTTTGCAAAAGGTACAACAAATCTTCCCTTTCTTCATCTTCCGCTTCTTTATATTCGCGAACATATTCCTTAAATTCTGAAAGTTCTTTTCTTAATGTTCTCCGCAATATTGTAGCTTCCATTTTCTTTTGTGGTGTAGAACCATAATAAACTTCCTGCAGTAATTTCACTGTGTTTTGTGTTTCCATTCTGGAATCCAACATATCAAAAAGCAGTTTCTCATCTACTCCAAAATATCCCTGTCTCCGAAAAGCAATCAACTCCTCAACATTTTCTTTTGTACAATCAATAATGGGTTCAAATTTATCAAGTTTTGTATTATTGCAATGTGCACAAGCTAAAAAAAGATTATTCCAATCATATTTTAAATCCACATTTCCGTGATGTGAAATCAAATGCTCAATTTGATAAGAAGTAATCTGCTTATTTTCGCAAATATAACATTTTCCATGAAACATCTCTTTTAATGCCGCATTTACTTCCGGTGTATTATAGGAACCGTTTTTTAATTTTGCAGTTTCTAAGGAATCTATGGCTCTTTTCGATTTTTCTGTTGTTTTCCGTTCCACCTTTATCATAATTGTTTTTCCTCTATATCATGTAATATATCTGCTATCTCCAAGGATACCCCTCTGGAAATATTTTGAAGTTCACATCGAAGTCTGGCCCTTTCTGCATGTTCCGCATCCGTTAAATCCGATTTTTCTTTCAACTCCTTATATTTACTGATTTTTTCTTTTAATCTGTCTGAATATTCATCCACTCCAAAATACCCCTCTGCAAGATCATCCGCAGAATATACAGATAAATTTTCTAATTCCATGCAATTTTCTAAATCATATACTTTGGCATTTGAAAGTGAATTTAAAATATATGGTGAATGCGTAGTAATAATAAACTGAATCCTTGGGAAAAATTCTGTTAAAAACGGCATAATCTTCTTTTGCAGGCCAATGTGAAGATGGGTTTCAATCTCATCAATCAACACAATTCCCTCTATATCATATTGACTGATTCCATCACCTAAAAGCCAGTTCTTATCCATTCTTAAAATCAAATCCGATAAAATTTGAATAACCGAAGAATATCCATCCGAGAGTTCTTCTAAACCAAACGGATTCCGACCGGATTCATGTATCTTAAAATCATATTCTTTATAATCATATTCCAAATCAATCGTATCATCATCCAGCAAAATTCGTAAAGCATCTACAAACCGCTTAAACCAACTTTGGATTCTGTCCACGATAACCGTATCGCCTTCATTTCTTGCGTAAGCCTGCTGAGTTTTCAAATGTACCATATATTGATGCAGAAGCTGCCCCGGTTGGGATGTGACTGCATAAGCATCTTTTAACTTAATATCTTCAACTCCCTTGGAACGGATAATCTGTGTTTTTCTATTCGCCGGGAAAAAGGCCGTTATAAAGTTTCCCTGTCCAAACAAAGAATGCAGATACTCACTACTATTAAACGAAACATTCACACCATCGGCATATTTCTTTATTGTCCTGATACGAGTCTCATAGTTAAGTTTTCTCTTTTTTTCCATTAAATAATCGACTTTGCCATCATTTATTGCCTGCAAATATTTTTGCAATGCTAAAAGCAAAGA
The DNA here is from genome assembly GCA_023663085.1 of Ruminococcus sp. GTDB lineage: Bacteria > Bacillota > Clostridia > Lachnospirales > Lachnospiraceae > UBA3282. The sequence goes on from JAMPIB010000036.1 coordinate 26,008, forward strand.
AGTCTTTCCAGAGCCGTTTTTTCCGGTAATGATCAAATGCTGCCTTTGTTCTATATTTAACGAAATAATTATATCAGATAAATGCCTCAACTTTTGAATACTAATTTCTGTAATATAGTGTTCCATCGCGTTCTCCTTATCGGAATTTCTTAATATTTATGATATCCCCTACCCCTTATTCGTCATCAACCTGACCATAGCCCGGTTTAGTCCATCCACCGTCAGCTTATACATCGGGAACATCCCTTTAATAGCCGTCTCCGCCTCTCTCCACGGCGCATGGCCGGGCGCCATCTTGGGATTGAGCCAGACGATTTTTTTATAATGCTTTTTCATCAGCTGGAGCCACTCCATGCCGGAAAGGCCGCCGTTAGGGCCTCTGTAATTGCCGGAGGTGGAATAAAGTTCTTCCGGCGCCATCGCCGCGTCCCCGACAATGATGACTTTATAATCACTGTCTAAATTTCTGAACATCCATTCCGTATCAATCCAGTCGCCGTTCTCGCACTCCGGCGTCTTGTAGAGTTTGGAATAGATGCAGTTATGGAAATAATAGGTCTTGACATCCTTATAATGATTTGACTTGTGTACCGACTGGAAAAGTTCGTTCAGCAGATTGCTGTAAGGGATCATCGTGCCGCCGGAATCCATTAACAAAAGCAGCTTGACGGCATTCTTCCGCGGCCTTTCCATGACAATCTGCAGACAGCCGCCGTTATTGCAGGTCTTATCAATCGTGCCGTCGATATCCAGTTCTGTCTTGGGGATATCTAACTTAGAAGAAAACTGGCGCAGTTTTCTGAGCGCCATCTGGAACTGTCTGTTATCGAGGATTCTGTCATCCCTGAAATCACGGTATTTTCTGGCGCCGATCACCTGAAAGGCGGACTGGTAGCCAGTAGAACCGCCGACTCTGATACCGCCCATATTGCCGCCCGTATTACCGAAAGACGTCTTCCCCATCGTGCCGATCCAGAAACTCCCGCCGTTATGCTCGGAGTCCTGATCGCGCAGACGGTCTTTGAACTTCTGTTCCACGTCCTCTTTATCGACCTGCACCTGCTCTTCGTTCATGACATGGCGCATCTCTTCGTGCTGCTCGTCGATCATGTCCGACTTATCAAGCCAGCGCATCATATTTTTACTGATCTCATTTTCAGACTGGATGCCTTTAAAGACCTCGTCAAAGGCCATGTCAAACTTATCAAACTCGGTTTCTGACTTCACAAGTATCATCCTTGCGACATAATAAAAATCTGTCAGCGAACTGTTGCAGAGCCCTTTGGAAAGCGCCTCCTGCAAAGTCAGCCATTCGGTCAGCGTGACATGAAGACCCTTGGCCTTTAAGGTATCAAAAAATTTCACAAACATGGTTTACGCACCTTTTTCTAATCTGCTCTATGTTTTAATGTCTCTAAATCTTCATCTTTTTTTACGACTACGCCGACAAAAGGCAGTTCTTCCCTTAATCTGTCTGTCGGGATACCGCCTATCTGTAAGGCGTTGATCCAGTCGATCAGTTCCGAGGTGCTCGGTTTCTTGCGGATGTCTTTAATCGAGCGAATCCAGTAAAATACTTCCATCGCGTCTTTTAATAACTTCTCTTCCACGTCAGGATAGTGAGTCTTAACGATTTCTTCCATAAGTTCCGCGTTCGGAAACTCGATATAATGGAAAATACATCTGCGCAGAAATGCGTCCGGCAGTTCCTTCTCCGCGTTGGAAGTAATGATAACGATTGGTCTGTGTTTGGCCTTAACGGTACGCTTCGTCTCATGGATATAAAATTCCATCTGGTCTAATTCCCACAACAAATCATTGGGAAACTCCAAGTCGGCCTTGTCAATCTCATCAATCAACAGTACGACCTGCTCGTCGGAATCGAAAGCCTCGCCTAATTTGCCGAGTTTGATATATCTGGCGATATCGTCTACGCCTTCTTCTCCAAACTGGCCATCGTAGAGTCTCTGTATCGTATCGTAGACATACAATCCTTCCTGCGCTTTAGTCGTGGATTTGATATTCCAGATCACCAGTTTTTTCCCCAGCGATTCCGCTACGGCCTGCGCTAACATCGTCTTGCCGGTCCCCGGCTCTCCCTTGATGAGCAGCGGTTTCTGCAAAGTGACCGCCACGTTTACACTGGCGAGCAGTTCTCTGGATGCTACATATTGTGAGGTACTGGTAAAAGTTTTATTCTCTTCGCTCATATTCTGATTTCCTTCCCGATTCTTGATAAATACTTAAACTTATGTTACGATATTTTAGATGCAAAAGCAAGAATTTGTTATGAATCGCTTTCGTGAAAAATAATAGACAGAAATATACAGAAAGGAACATCAACTATCATGGTAAGTGAAGTATTTAAGCAGAACAGATGCAGTCTTTCGTTTGAGGTTTCGCCGCCGAAAACAGAGGATGAGTTTCAGGCGATATTCGGAAAGCTGGACGCCATGGCCGCGTTGCATCCTGATTTTATCAGTTGTACTTATGGCGCAGGAGGTTCCAGAGCGGGCAAGACTGTAGAGATTGCCTCTTATATCCAGCGTCAGTTACATATTGACGCCATTGCGCATATGACCTGTGTCGGATTTAAACAGGCCGACTTACAGAAAAACTGCGAAGCCCTGCAAAAAGAAGGTATCCGGCACGTCATGGCGCTGCGCGGCGACAGGCCGTTTGCCATGACGGACGAGCAGTACAACAGCCGGGAGTTTTTCTATGCCTCTGATATGATACGCTATTTAAAGGCCAACACCGATCTGGAAATCGCCGGAGCATGTTATCCCGAAAAGCATTATGAGGCGGAAAGTTTTGAGGCTGATCTGAAACATTTGAAAGAAAAAACAGATGCAGGCGCTGCTTTTCTGATCACCCAGCTCTTTTTCAGTAACGATATCTTCTATCGTTTCCTGGATAAAGCAAAGAACGCGGGCATCACCGTACCTGTCTGTGCTGGCATCATGCCGATCACCAGCGCCAAGCAGATCGGTACGAGCGTTACGCTCTCCGGCTCTTCCGTTCCCAAAGAACTGGCGGACATCATCGCCAACTATGGAGAAGATAAGGACGATATGCGCAAGGCCGGAATCGACTATGCCGTGCGTCAGATCCGCGACCTGAAAGAACACGGCGTGGACGGCATTCACATCTATACAATGAACAGACCGAAGACAACGGCCGAGATTGTGGCACAGATTTAAATGCTTTGCAAATTATCTGGCTCTTTGGTGAAATTTCCTATAGGAAAACAAAAACGGACAGTACTCTCGACGTATTGTCCGTTGTCATTCCTATCAGAAATATTCTACTCTTCCTCCCACGGTATCAGCGGATTTTCTATTTTTTTATCACGTAACATCAGACTCCCTACCGCCTCGGCCGCTGATTTTCCCGCAAATAATACTTCATTGACCTGTTCGATGATGGGCAGCTGTACGTTGTATTTTTGAGCAAGTCCCATCGCCGCTTTGGCTGAATAGACGCCCTCCACGACCATTTTCACTTCCGCCATGGCCTCTTCCATCGTATAGCCCTTGCCGATCAGGATACCGGCACGTCTGTTTCGGGAGTGCATGGAGGCGCAGGTAACAATTAAATCGCCGATTCCTGTCAGACCGCAGAACGTCTCCCATCTACCGCCCATGACCGTCCCCAGTCTGGCGATTTCCATAATGCCTCTGGTGATAAGCGCAGCTTTCGTATTATCGCCATATCCAAGTCCGTCCGCGATACCTGCCGCCAGTGCTACTACGTTCTTTAACGCCGCGCCCAGTTCGATTCCCAGCACATCCGGGCTGATATAGACGCGGAAGACTTCGTTCATGAAAATATTCTGTAAATATTCCGCCGTCTTTTTCTTTTTGGCGCCTACGACGATCGTGGTAGGAATCCCTCTTCCCACTTCTTCCGCGTGGGACGGGCCGGATAATACTGCTACTTCCGCCTGCGGGACTTCCTCTTCGATGATCTGCGATAAGGTAAGCAGCGTCGTCTCCTCGATACCCTTGGCGACATTGACGATGATCTGTCCTTCTTTCACATAAGAGGCTATGCTCTTAGAAGTACTGCGCATATGCGGCGAAGGCACCGCCAGTACCAGAATATCTTTTCCTTTGACTGCCGCCTCTAAATCTGTCGTAAAGACCATATCTTCCGGCAGTTTGATACCCGGAAGTTTTTCTTTATGTTCATGCTCTGTACTAAGCATCTCAATCTCTTTTTCTATAATAGACCAGACTGTTACCGCATGTCCGTTATGATGCAGTAAAAGCGCCAGCGCCGTTCCCCAGCTGCCCGCTCCGATGATACTGATATCCGCCATAATGTATTTTTCCTTTCTTCTGATATCTTTGCAGAAATCCTTTACGAAACTGCCAGAATCTCTCTCACAACTTTTTTCATCTCGCTCTTATCACAGACCGTATCGTGAAGAACCGGTGCCGTTCTTATTTCTTCTATCGCATTTGGTACTTTCACCTTCGCTATGCGGGATAACTCATCGACCAGTTCAAAATCCGACATGCTGTCATATTTAGCGTCAATCGCATTCATGACGCTTCGCGTAAATTTGAAGGGGCTGGCTGTCGAAGCGATCACTGTCTTTGTTTTATCCTGTGTTTCGTTTATATATTTACGGTAAACCGCACTCGCCACAGCAGTATGGGTATCCAGAACATAGCCTGTCTTTTCATAAATATATCTGATACAGTCCGCAGTTTCCTGCTCGCCCGCATAATTTCCATAAAAATCAGACAGCTGTGCCTTCATCTGCTCCGTAATGGAATAACGGCCCTCTTTTCCTAATGCTGCCATGAAATCCGCCGTCTTAGCTGCGTCGTTCCCGGCGATACGGTAGATCAGGCGCTCTAAATTGCTGGAGATCAGAATATCCATAGATGGAGAAGACGTTAAGACAAACTCTCTGTTACGGTCATAACTGCCTGTCCGGAAAAAGTCGTACAGCACTTTATTTTCATTCGACGCACAGATCAGTTTCGCGATCGGCACACCCATATTTTTTGCATAAAAAGCGGCTAAGATATTGCCGAAGTTACCTGTCGGCACGACGACGTTTATGGCCTCGCCATCCGCTATTTTTCCTTCTTTTAAAAGTCTGGTATACGCATATACATAATAGACGATCTGCGGAACGAGCCGGCCGATATTAATGGAATTGGCGGAGGAAAAACGATATCCATGCCCTGCCATCTCCTTTTCCAGTTCCTTATCAGAGAAAATCTGCTTCACGCCGGTCTGCGCGTCATCAAAGTTGCCGTGGATACCGACTACATAAGTATTATTCCCTTTCTGCGTCACCATTTGTTTTTCCTGAATCGGACTGACGCCGTTTTTCGGATAAAAAACGATGATCTTCGTTCCTTCCACATCCGCGAACCCGGCAAGCGCTGCTTTCCCCGTATCGCCCGAAGTGGCGGTCAGAATAACAATTGTCTCCTTAGCGTTATTTTTTCTGGCGGAAGTTATCATCAGATGCGGCAGGATGGAAAGCGCCATATCCTTAAAGGCGATCGTCGCCCCGTGAAAAAGTTCCAGATAATATGTATCATCTTTTTCTACAAGCGGCGCTATCGCTTTCGTATCAAATTTTGCGTCATATGCTTTGTTGATGCACTCTGTCAGTTCTTCTTTCGTGAAATCGCTCAGATACAGCTTCATGACTTCATAAGCCACCTCCCTGTAGTCCATTTCCGAAAGTTCTTTTAACGATCTATCAAGCGCCGGAATATGATCGGGCACGAACAGTCCCCCATCTTCTGATAATCCCTGCAAGATTGCCTGCGACGCCTGTACTTTTGCGCTGTCATTTCTCGTACTGCCGTATAAAACTTCCATTTTCCTTTATCCTTTCCCGTGTTTAAGTTATCATTGGCTTTTGTTATTTTATCATAAACTGTTTTTCCTTGCAACTTACCCTGTGTTTATAAGAAGAACTCATGATTCCCGTATGCAAAAAGCCTCGTCAGCTTCTGATCGAACCATTGCAGCCTGCCGGAATCGGCCTTGCTTCTGGCGCAAAAGTACAAGGCCCCCTGCGAGATATCCTCCCCGTAAAGCGCCCTTTCTACCGCCGCATATGTCTCTCTGCTGACCGTAACATTCTGGAAACGCCCGTCCACTGTCGGGGTAAACTGCGCCACGCCCTGCTCTCTCTGCATAACGACTTCCGTCACGGTATCGGGAAATTTCTCATTATTGACGCGGTTTAACACCACATTGGCCACGAGCAGCTTACCTTCTTCATCCTCGCCTCCGGCTTCTGCCTCGACGATCCGTAAGAGCGCATCATAATCCTGATCGGATAGCAGATATTTTTTTTCCTGTTCTAACACTTCGTAGTCCACGATACGCTGCCCGGAAGAAACGCAGGCCACTACCTCCAGAAAGCTTTTTTTCTCTTCCTCCATAGTGGCGTTTAGATATTCCATCCGAAAAGCCTGCGTAGCGGCGACACGGTTTATTTTCAACTCCTTTACACAGACCCACGAGGTGAACAAAGTCATATTCATCAGTACCAGTATCATTAAATATTTCCTGTACATACATATTTCTCCATTCCTGTCCCATTTCTGTAACACTTCTGTAATATTTTATACAGAAATCCGGAAAAATATGTTATACTTATCCCAATATTAAGAAATCTTTCTAAAGATTGGAGATTTATGATGTCCCAGTTAGCCGGTGTTTACACAGCAAAAAAGAAAAACGGCACCCTGTATTATCGTGCTTCTTTAACTTACCGCGCAAAACATATCAGCCTTGGCAGTTACGAAAATGCCAAAGACGCGCATAACGCCTATCTGCTGGCGGGCAGTATCCTCAATGATCCGGAGACTGCCATTGCGCATTATCGCACAGATTCCGTCCTGCCTTTTGAAAAATGGGTCTGCCTCATCAACTTCCGGGATAACGGCGTCTATTTTGCCAATCCCATCTATATCCGGCCCGCTTTTTTTTATTATTATCTGTCTCCATCTTATTTTTTCATCTTCGACAGGGACGATCTTTTTTATTATGCCCATCACAAAATATCCAGCCGCGGCGGACACTATTTCGTTGCCGATTACGGTATGCAGATCAATATCATGAACCGTTACGGCATCAAAAACTACGCTGTACTGGATAAAGATTATCGTTTTATCAACGGAAATGCCACTGATTTCCGTTATGAAAATATCGAGATACTCAATTCCTACCACGGCGTATCTTCTTTTTATCGCAAAGGAAAACTGCTTTATAAAGCGAAAATCCACGTAAAAGGCAACTATACGATCGGCGTTTACGATACGGAAACAGAAGCCGCTATCGCCTATAACAAAGCCATCGACTATTTAAAAAAAGGCGGCGTGCGTAAGGCTTATACTCCCAACTACATGGAAAACATGTCACCCGCCGCTTACGCCGACCTCTATGCTTCTGTTCAGATTTCTTCCAAGATCGAACACTACCTGTCTGAATAGCTGACAAAACAGATATCCAGATTAGCGTCCCCCTGGATGCCGTTTACGACTCCCGTAGTCGTATACTGCCACATGACATATTGATACGGATAGTCCGGGACATCTTCATCCTGTGAAAGCCAGACATCATAATCCTGTAATCTGGCCAGGTCGATATTTTTTATCAGCCATTCCTTATTCCCATAGATCATCGGAATGTACCCCGCCGCCTGAATACCGCTCAAAAAACTGCCTGTTATCGTCGTTTTGTCATCTCTTGAAAGTTCGTCGATCCGGGCCTTGTCATTAGAGACTTTTTCCATATCGAAGGCGACCGGATACGTAATGTCCGCCCGGTACGGCTCTAAGTTCTGTACGACAAAATTCGCCTCCTGTATAGCCTCTTCCTGATTGATGGCCTGTGAATAAAAATAAATACCGATATCCAGTCCGGCCTCCGCCGCCGCTTCTATATTTTCTACAAAATTATCGTCTAACGACAACTGTCCGGTGCTGTATCCCCTCGCCCCCAGACGCAGCATGACAAAATCAATGCCCGCCGCCTTTAAACTCCTGAAATTCACCGAACCGTTATGCTTGGAAATATCAATGCCGACATAAGAAATCTTCTTGCCGTTCTCCACATACTTTTTGAGGTTCGCGCTTTCTGAAAGATTCGTAACATCATAGGTGTTTTTGGTCAGATACGGGCTTATCAATACCCACTCCTCCGTACCATCCGCCGCTTTTATGAGCGTATGCTTTCCATCCGTGGAAGGGTCTTCCTGCACGACTTCATTCTCCTTCGGGCTTTCTTCCTGCGGCTCGTCCCTGCTTTCTGTATCACCCTCTGCCGCACTCCCCTGCTCAGGCGCAGGCATATCCTGTACGGTATCCGTTCCATCAACAGGATACATATCCCAGAAATCCAGATCTTCCGCTCGCAGCTTCTGTTCCGGCTCCACTGTCGGTTCCGGCTCCTGTACTACCTCTTCCTGCTGCTGTTCTACGGCATTCTGCACCTGCTCTCTATGGTCGTCTTTTTTATTATTTTTCATAACAACTAACAGCATGATCAGCACAAAAGCTGACACACCTATTACCATATATACGACCGGCAAACCTGCCGATTTATGCTCATCCTCACCCGGTAATCTCATGACAAATCACTTTCCTTTCACGATAATCTCATTTTTCAGTACATCGTTTCAAACAGATTGCCTTCTGCATCCAGAAACCATAATTTATTTTGTTCTATAGCTGTATAGCCGCTTACATTCTCTACAGGCAGTTCCTTCTGCTTCGTCCAATTCTCCCCGCCATCGCCCGTCAGGCAGATGGTATAAGTTATCGTCTCCCCGACCGTCTTTAGCAGCATCGTGCCCATCTGCTTCTTCTCGCCGTAAAATATGGGCGTACAGCCGTCTATATAAGAAATATCTGTCTTTTCCATATCCAGTTTCCGGCTTTCCCATGTTGCCCCATCATCGTCCGTCCGATACAGATAATTATCTTCTCCATGATAAGTTACCGCTATATAAGCGTTTCCTTTACCCGTACAGGCAATTCCCTGTGGATATCCCGTTATCACACTGCTTAAATCACTGACAAAAGAAAAACTCTGTCCACCGTCAACAGTAGCAAATAAGAATTTAGCCATAAGTCCCGCCGCCGGAGAAGAACAATAGAGCAGATAACCGTTTTTATCATCACCCAAACTGATATAGGCGTTTCCCAAAGAATCATATCCGCCCAGAAATTCGTCGTATGTTGTCAACGTCCGATTCCATTTTTTTCCGCCATCGGTGGTATATTCAACCACAATACTCTTATCAGCCTCCGACAGATAAGATACATAAATTGTCTGTCCATCTACTAACGATGCGTTTATCGCACTGTCAGAAAGACTGTAGATATCTTCTATTTTCCTGACCGGCACAAAATCCTCTATCCCGCTTTCGGTAAAAAGAACCTCATTATCTGTTGAGATACCAAAACCCGTATTTTCATCATACAGATAAATCTGTTTTAGCTGATACGGACAATCTAACAGGCGTACACCATCCTCATTCCCGCTGCCGCCTCCCGCACATCCCGATAACAGACAGGAAAAAACAAGCAGGATTGCAGCTATAACAGACATTTTTTTCAAACCTTCTACCTCCTGCCTCCAATATTTCACAATACGACGGTTGAATGCCATACGGATATCTATTATAATAAAACAAAATGCCTTCGGCATTATGTTTGGAAGAATGCTTTGCATTCTTCCGCGTTTCAATCTTCATCAATACAGGCAAATGCGGAACAGAGTTATTTTATCATGAATCAGAAAAAATGACAACTTTCGTATGCATGGAAAAATGTGAGAATCTGTTATGGATACCAATAGGGGAAAAAAATATTTCATAAAAATTGCGGGACTGCTAATGTCCGCTCTGTTCTTGTCCGGATGCGCAGGCCGTAAAGAGCCTGTTTCACAGAGTGGATTTTATTTTGATACCGTAATACAAGTCACCATCTATGACGCCGCCCAAAAAGACTGTCTGGACGGCTGTATGGAACTTGCAAAAAAATATGAAAAAATACTATCTCCTACTGTAGAAGGCTCGGATGTCTGGAACATCAACCACAGCGGCGGCGCTCCCGTAACGGTTTCCGAAGAAACTGTCACGCTGCTTAAAACAGCGCTTTCTTATTGTGAGATGACGGAGGGAAAAATCGATATTACGATAGAACCGGTCAACAGACTCTGGGATTTCCATGCGGATAATCCTGTCTCCGATAATCCGGGTAGTTCCAATGTTTCAGATATTTCCGGAACAACGCGTATTCCTGATGAAAAAGAACTGGCAGAAGCTGTCAGCCACGTAGATTATCACAACCTTATCATTGACGGCGATACCGTCACCCTGCGCGACCCGGAAAGCGCCGTCAGTCTCGGCTTTATCTCCAAAGGATATATCGCGGATAAAATGAAAGAATATCTGGTATCTCAAAACATTACAAGCGCGATCATCAATCTGGGCGGCAATCTGCTTGCCGTCGGTTCCAGACCCGATGGCAGTCCCTTTCAGTTCGGTATACAAAAGCCGTTTGACGAACACGGCTCTGTCATCGCCGTACTTCCCGTCACGGATATATCTGCTGTTTCTTCGGGCGTGTATGAACGATATTTCTATGAAGATGATGTTCTGTATCATCATATTCTGGATTCAAATGACGGCTATCCGGTACAAAATGGACTATTTGGCGTTACCATTCTTTCTGAGTCCTCCCTGATGGGGGATGCGCTGTCTACTACCTGTTTTGTCCTGGGATTGGATGAGGGGATGGCGCTTATCGAATCTTTGGAAGATGTGGAGGCGGTGTTTATCACGCAAGATTATGAGGTGGTTTATTCCAGCGGGATTGGCGGGGAATGATGCTGGAAAATTTTACAAATAAAATTTTATATTTTTATTATAGTCAACCTTTTTTCTTTTTAATCCAGGAAACATTTTAGAAATTTTGAGCATAAACTCACTTTTTTTATCTAACTGTTCGATTGACATTTTTTTATATCTTTTTGGTATTTTCATATCATCTCTTTCATATGCTCTCATATTTCAACCTCCTTATAATTTATTTTATAGTTTTCTTTTATCTTATCTAACGCAAGAATCTGTGCCTTATATATATTATGAAATTCTTTATCATACTTTTCAACAAGCAATTCGTAATATCTGTTATTAACAAACTCATCTGAATTATATATAAATATTTTACCATTATGACAAATAACTATACCAATTCCATAACCATTAGAATAATTTGAATTGAAATCATCTATACTCGGCGGAAAACTATTAGGATGTGAATGTACCGTTACCAATCCATCATACTGCTTGATTATTTTTCGTGTCTTCCTTGAATATCTTATTCTCTTTTCAATTTTCCCAGAATCTTCCCTCGCCACTATCATACATGTTACCGTATCAATCCAATACATATCCTCATACAATGTACCATTTCTGTGAAATAACATTTTTTTGCAAGTTGATATATTAACTTATTCAAATTCGCATTATCTGAAATCAAATCAAATTTTCTTCTATATTCCCCGCTATCAATTTGTGAACGATTAATAACAGTTTCTTTAATTCTTCCTTCTCTTTGTTCCTCTTGTGATTCATATTCCATCTATCTGTACCTGCATTAACATTATCTATCCTCGTTTTCACTATACATCAGAAATACAAAGAAGGCAAATAAATTTTTCAATCATATATTCTTTTTTCCCTCGCAGAAAATTGAAATTCCAACATATGGCATTTGATCTACGCTCACGACCGCCGCTCCTATACTACAGATATCCTTGCCTGACCAGTTCCTCTACAATTTCTTTTTTCGGGCATAGTGTACGTTCAAAACCGCATTTAGAATATTTGGCAAGTTCTACTACTGCCAATCTACCGAACCATAATGGCAATAGATATTACCTGATCCATCTACGAGACACGCATATTGAAACTTATCTGAAGTAATATTGATGATATTCTCATACTCTAATTTGTGAAAATCCAATTCTTTTAAACGCATCTGATAGAAAACAGCCAAATTTCCAGAACCGCCGGGTGAATAACTCATATTATCAAAAGCATAATATTCCACGTCTTTAACCTCTGTTGTAACATAGCAGCTTTCTAAAACCCGTCCATCCTCTAATAAGAAAAGCGTCCATTCGTTGCCCGGACATATCTGGATGATTTCCGGTATATCTTCTCCCGCTCCCAGTATCCCCTCAAGATCTACCTTCTCAAAATATCCGCTATAATCAAAATCCTTCCTTTCAACAGAAACTCTGGCAGCTTCATTATTATGATATTTTATGCTCTCACTATTCCAATACCATAGTGTATTATCATTTAGATACATATACATTGTATATCCGTCAGAAGCTAACAGTTTGACGGCACTATTTTTTCCCATTTCATACAAAAAAGAATATGTATCCTCCGGATTTTCCCGTATGTCGATTATGTTATCTGTTTCATGCCAATACACTACTTCTTCCTGATCCGCGAAAGCAGGGAATATGTATCTTCCAAGATAATTCGATACATGTCCTTTAGATAAAATAGAGAAAAAACTGCCATCTTCTCTTTTAAAATAATGAAAATTTCCCCCTCCCAAATAGATTTCCTCTACATCTCCTATCAATTCCTGATACTCCAGAAACTGACTTGGATATTGGTCTTGTGCGTAGGTTGGATACCTATCTATTCCCCAGGCATACAGTCTGCCCTCACGATCAATCGCAAATGCCTTTCCATATCCTGCGTCCATACATACAATATCTGATAATCCTTTCACTCTTACCGGTTCCTGATACTCCCATATATTATCATAAGGATTAACCATCTGTATGATATTATCTCCCCAGGCATATACCTCGCCATCCACTGTCAGCGCATAAGCCACCCCTCCTGCATACATGATCTTGACAACAGTTTCCTCTTCTAAGAGCGCTTTCGCAGTTTCTTTCGTTTCATCTTTCTGCCATTGCCACACCTTACCATTCTCATCAAGCGCCACGTATATTTTATCTTTAAGCAAAATTGCACTTTTGATATGGATTGATCTGTTATCTCTGGTTATATCAAGTCCTCCGTATGTCATAGAAAGCAATGTTTTAGAATAGAGCGCATTTTTATCCCGTTCCCCAATATAACAGCATCCAACGCCAACGCAAAGTGCTAATACCATGCCCCCTATAATCAATCCGATTATCCTACCATGATTCCTCATACTGCATATCCTCTATACTATAACTCTCCGTTTTCAAATCTCTTTAATATTTTTCGGCGCTCATATGCACTTTCTGCATCAAACTTTCTCACTATTTCAATTTTTCTCTCATACTCCTGCTATACCTTAATTATACAGAAAATGTTTGTGTTTACAATAAAATTCGCATTAAACGCTTACAGAATTTCTGTCGGTATTATGTGATTGAAAAAAGGTGGTTTTATGTGGAATTGCGTGTTTTGTGTAAACGCAACGCTTATAGAAATAAAGAAAATGATGTAAAGAATTAAAGCAGCCTTAAAAGCTGTACCAGTTCATGCGGCTCATCTGTGTCTGATATGGTCTGTCTGGTATCAAACTGTGAAAAGCGGTTTGCTTTATAGAAATCCAGAAGTTTTTCCTTATTCTCTGTTTCCAAGAATACCACTATGCCGCCAAGCATATATTGCGCATCCTCTACCACAGTCC
>JAMPIB010000037.1 GCA_023663085.1 Ruminococcus sp.
GCGATTCCCCCGGTGCTGATTGCAATTCCTTTTATCCTGGATATGTGTAATGCGGTGGAACCGGGAACTTTGACAGGAGCTGGCAGTCCTTCAGTCATTCTGACGGTTTCGCTGGGACTGTTTTTCCTGGTGTACCTGGTCTATATAGTAATTGTCTGCGCCAGTATGAAGCGGAATGTACTTCCCGAATAGCTTGCATAAAAATAAACTGCCGTACGACGGCAATAACAGAGAAATAGAAGGACGTATGCTGTGCGTCCTTCTATTCCGGAACTTTCTGAAAATGCTGGTAATCTTTGCTGGAATTCCAGTTCCCGCCCCAGACGAAGCCGTGTTCTTTAAAAAGCCTGTAACATAAGTCATTTTCATCAATCTTATAGGGAAATTCCCCAGAGCGGTCGGCGTAGATTTCGCTGCCTGCGGGAGATATATAGGTTTCGCCGTTTTCCCCTCTGTTAAATACAACATAAGGATTATAAAAAGGATTGATATCGATGGCACAGCCCAAGGCATGTTTGGATAAACTCGTCGTGCCGTCTACGACCCGGTAATTAAAGCAGGAAGTATTGTTATCGGCCATAGAAGCAGTATCGTCCCCCTGATATTCGTCAATAAGCCTTATTTTCTCAATCTGATATTCGTTCTGATACAGTTCATAAAATATTTCAACCAGATCCTGTGCAATACCCTTATTACAGATCAGTTCTCCGCTCTGTGGTTCTCCGTTAAAGTCATAATACAATACGGAAAGATAGCGCAGGTCGTCGTAAGAAACAGCCGCGCTCTCGCCTTCTGCGAGTATGTTGATGGCTGAAATCTCCAGAGTCGAAGTTTCCGAGGAAGAAACGGGATAGGAAATGCCTGTGATCCTTGATTTGACCTCTTCAGTCAATGGTTCGTAATAAAATCCCTCCTGATAAATGATGCGGTCGGCAGGAATGTCAGTGCTTTCCTCAACAGTAGTCATACTATCGTTCTCCTGCTCAGCTATTTCTATCTTACTATCATCTATATGTGTTTCCGTCTCTTCATATGCCGGCTCTGTTTCTTCATTTGCTGTTTCCGGTTCTTCCTGTATTGTTTCCGAAGATGGAGTCTGCGTCTGCGTTTCCGCCCTTTTCCCCGCATAGTCGGAGAGCGTTTCCGAGTCTGTCAGCGTCCGTGCCAGAAAAGCGCAGATGATCGTGAGCACAGCCAGAAAAAAAAGCGGCTTCAAAATTTGTTTCATAAGCGGATTTTTCATAGTGGGAATCCTTTCGTAATTATAACTCCTACCTGCTAGTGTATCACAATCAGGCTTGTAATTCTATCCGTTATTTGTTACAATGCAGTCATGCTTTAAGACATGAAACGACAAACGAAAGTAAAAGCGGGACTGACAATGGGAATCATTAAAACGGACAAATTAGTATTTGAATATATCAGACGCGATGACGAAGGGAATGTAGAGGGCATCACCAGAGCCGTCGATGAAGTGGATCTTGATGTGGAGCAGGGAGATTTTATCGCCATACTGGGGCATAACGGTTCGGGAAAATCGACGCTGGCCAAGCATATCAACGCCATTTTATATCCGACGGAAGGCACGGTCTGGGTCGATGGTATGGATACGGCGGATGAGAAGAACCTCTGGGATATCAGGCAGAATGCCGGCATGGTCTTCCAGAATCCGGACAATCAGATCATCGGGCAGGTCGTGGAGGAAGATGTAGGATTCGGGCCGGAGAATATGGGCGTTCCCACAGCCGAGATCTGGGAACGGGTGGAAGAGAGCCTGAAAGCTGTCGGTATGTATGAATATAGAAAACATTCGCCGAATAAACTGTCCGGCGGCCAGAAACAGAGGGTTTCTATCGCGGGCGTCATTGCCATGCACCCGAAATGTATCATTCTGGATGAACCGACAGCGATGCTTGACCCTAACGGGCGCAAAGAAGTCATTCGCGCGGTACGGGCCTTAAACGATGCAGAGGGCATCACGGTCGTATTGATCACACATTATATGGAAGAAATCATTCACGCGGATAAGGTTTTCGTCATGGATAAGGGCAAAATTGCCATGCAGGGGACGCCGAGAGAAATTTTTTCCCGGGTGGAGCAGTTAAAGGAATTACGTCTGGATGTGCCGCAGGTGACATTACTGGCATATGAATTGCAAAAGGGCGGTCTGCATATACCGGACGGCATCCTGACAACAGAAGAACTGGTGGAGGCGCTGTCATGTCTTTGATCTTAGACCATGTAAATTACATATATGGCGGGGATACACAACTGGCTGTCCATGCCCTGCGGGATGTGAATCTTAAGATACCGGATGGACAGTTCATCGGTCTGATCGGGCATACGGGTTCCGGGAAATCGACGCTGGTACAGCATTTAAACGGTCTGATCAAACCGACGGGCGGCGCCATTTATTTTAACGGCGAGGATATCCATGAAGCGGATTTTGATAAAAAAAAGCTGCGCAGTAAGGTCGGACTGGTATTTCAGTACCCGGAACATCAACTGTTCGAGATAGACGTTTTCAGCGACGTCTGCTTTGGGCCGAAGAACCTCGGACTGCCCCGGAAAGAAGTGGAACTTCGCGCTTACGAGGCGTTAAAACAGGTCGGACTGGAAGACGAGTTTTTTTATCAGTCGCCCTTTGACCTTTCCGGCGGCCAGAAAAGAAGAGTGGCGATAGCGGGAGTTTTGGCAATGAAACCGGATATTCTGATCCTGGATGAACCGACGGCAGGGTTAGATCCCAAAGGCCGGGATGAGATTCTGGACAGAATTGCGCTTTTGCATAAGACAATGGGTATCACGGTCATTCTGGTCTCGCACAGTATGGAAGACGTCGCCAATTATGTGGAACGGATCATCGTCATGAACAAAGGCAGCGTACTTTATGATGACGTTCCGAGGAAAGTGTTTAAGCACTATCAAGAACTGGAGCAGGTCGGTCTGGCGGCGCCGCAGGTCACTTATATCATGCAGGCGCTTAAGAAAAAGGGCCTTCCGGTCAGCACGGAAGTCACGACGATCCCCGAAGCCAGGGATGAAATTTTAAAAGTCTTCGCAAAACGCGTGTAGTTATTCTGTGCGTAGTTATCCGGAAGTAAAAAGTGGAGGTAAAATATGTTACGCGATATTACATTGGGCCAGTATTATCAGGCGGATTCCGTCATTCATAAATTGGACCCGCGGGTAAAACTTGTAGCAACGATAACATTTATCATTTCTCTTTTTGTAGTAAAAAATATAGTTGGCTATCTGATAGCGGCGGTTTTTCTGGCGTGTGTGATCAAACTCTCCAAAGTGCCGTTCCGATTTATGGTAAAAGGGATGAGAACCATTGTTTTTTTTCTTTTACTTACGGTAGTTTTCAATCTTTTTCTGACCCCAGGGGAGACTTTGGTATCCCTCTGGAAACTTTCAATCACCAAAGAAGGATTACGGAGCGCTGTCTTTATGGCGATCAGATTGACGTTTCTGATCATAGGCTCTTCGGTGATGACTCTGACGACGACACCCAATAACCTGACGGATGGCATGGAAAGACTGATGGCGCCTTTGAAATTTTTCAGAGTGCCGGTACACGAAGTGGCGATGATGATGTCCATTGCCCTGCGTTTTATCCCTGTTTTATTGGAAGAGACAGACAAGATCATGAAAGCGCAGATTGCCCGCGGAGCGGATTTTGAGAGCGGCAATCTGGTCAAAAAAGCCAAGAGCCTCGTGCCGTTATTGGTACCGCTTTTCATATCGGCATTCAGGCGGGCCAATGATCTGGCCATGGCCATGGAGGCAAGATGCTACCGCGGCGGGGAACACAGAACGAAGATGAAGCCGCTTATTTATAAAAGGCGTGACGCGATAGCGTATCTTACGCTGGCCTGCTATCTTGGAGTCTGCATCGGGGCTAATTTTATCACATTGTTCGGGAGACTGGTATGAAACGGATCATGCTGACGGTAGCTTATGATGGAACGAATTACCACGGCTGGCAGGTGCAGCCAAACGGCGAGACGATAGAAGGCGTTTTAAACAGATGCCTTTCGCTGCTTTTAGGGGAAAAAATAGAAGTGATCGGTGCAAGCAGGACAGACTCCGGCGTCCATGCCCTTGGGAATATTGCAGTTTTTGACAGTGAAACAAGCATTCCGGCCGAAAAGATTGCCTATGCGCTCAACGCAAGACTGCCGGAAGATATTAAGATTCAGGATTCCAGAGAAGTAAAGGCTTCTTTTCATCCACGGCACTGTGACAGCAGGAAAACCTATGAATACAGAATCTATAACGCCACATTCCCGATGCCGACCCAGAGATTGTACAGCTATTTTTCCTATACGCCGTTTGATATAGAACGGATGCGCGAGGCGGCGGCCTATTTTGTGGGCACGCATGATTTTAAGAGTTTTTGCAGTATAGATACCCATGTGGAAGATACCGTGCGGCAGATAGAAGATGTGCAGGTATGGAAAGCGGATGATCTAATTACAATACGGGTGGTTGGCCGCGGTTTCCTATATAATATGGTAAGGATCATGGCCGGGACGTTAATGGAAGTCGGCAGAGGAAGTCTGGAACCAAAGGAGATCAGGCGTATTCTGGAGGCCAGAGACCGGAACGCGGCAGGCCCTACCGCTCCGGCGTGCGGGTTGACGTTGATGAAATATGAGTTTCTGTAAAAAGCTGTAAAAAATTAGTTGACACGCCCGGAACCGTATAATATAATATTTAACTGTGACAATGTTTAAAAATGTCTTGCCACAGCCCCGGTTAAGGCATTTTGAATAGAGTACCAATAAGAGTTTTGTATGTTTCGTCGTGTGGCCGGACATCTGCATGATGGAACAGAAGAATTTGCAGATTCAGTGAGAATGGAGGAATATTGATGAAGACTTTTATGGCCAGTCCTGCTACGATCAATAGAAAATGGTATGTAGTGGACGCTACAGATATGACCCTCGGACGTTTGGCATCTGAGGTTGCGAAAGTTTTAAGAGGAAAGAATAAACCGATCTTTACACCGCACATGGATACAGGTGATTACGTGATCATCGTCAATGCGGAGAAAGTCAAAGTAACAGGTAAGAAATTAGATCAGAAGGTTTATTATCGTCATTCAGGGTATGTAGGCGGTATGAAAGAAACTACCTTAAAGGAAATGATGCAGAAACATCCCGAAAGAGTTGTTGAATTTGCTGTAAAAGGCATGCTTCCGAAAGGACCTTTAGGAAGACAAATGTACACGAAACTTCATGTGTATGCGGGACCTGAGCACAATCATGCAGCTCAGAAACCGGAAGTATTAACATTTTAATTCAAGGAACTGAAAGGAGAAAATTAAAATGGCTAAATCAGCGAAAACAACCGCAGCAAAATATTATGGAACCGGCAGAAGAAAAAAATCTATCGCCAGAGTATATTTAGTGCCGGGAAAAGGTGAAATTACAATCAATAAAAGAAATATTGACGATTACTTCGGATTAGAGACACTGAAAGTTATCGTTCGTCAGCCTCTTGCAGCTACTGATACGGTAGATAAGTTTGATGCGATCGTCACGGTAAAAGGCGGCGGATACACAGGCCAGGCCGGAGCCGTAAGACATGGTATCGCCAGAGCGCTTCTGCAGGCAGATCCGGATTACAGACCGACTTTGAAAAAAGCAGGTTATCTGACGAGAGACCCTCGTATGAAAGAAAGAAAGAAATACGGTCTCAAAGCAGCGAGACGCGCGCCGCAGTTCTCGAAGAGATAATAAATGCCGCTTGCGGACAGAAATATATGGAAACGCCATGGAATGCTTGCATTTCAGGGCGTTTTTATATGTTTCTGTTCATACTATCCGGCTGCGCCAGAGAAACCCCACCAGAGTCATGGGGTTCTTTTACTGCGGATAAAACATACAGTTACGATGAAAAGTATTATGCGGTGCAGAAAGTGGGAGATGATATATATGGCGATGGTGTCCAATATATACAGGTCAGCATTTATGAAGCGGAAACAAATACTTTAGTCGATTCTTTTTATCCGGCGAGGGCATGGGATTTCTGGGGGATCTGTTGGGAGAATGATACTTACAATATCTGGACGCAGTCTGCTGATATCGGGATTTACTGCTATAAATGCGAAGATATGAAGTGGGAAAAGGATGAATCCGCCGAGCGTCCGGCGTATATCATATCCAAATATGATAAGACTGGTGAGTGATAGGAAAAATTTTCTGGATGAATATGGATATCCGGAGTTTGAGTACCAGAGTATCCATATCGGAAATATAAAAAATATTATGTATGATATAATTGACAAAAATAATTATAAAGTTTATTATATTAAACATAAGGAGCGCAGATATGGGTAAAAAAACAGTCGTAATCATGCCGGATACACAGAAAATTTTAGAAACGCTGGGGGAGCAGATCAAACTTGCCAGACTGCGGCGTAATCTGGCTGTAGAACTGGTTGCGGAAAGAGCCGGAATCAGTCGTGCCACGCTATGGGCGGTGGAAAAAGGAACACCTACAGTAACGATTGGAGCATATGCGGCAGTATTACATGCTTTGGGCGGAATGGACAAAGATTTGGAGCAAATTGCAAAAGATGATGAATTTGGAAGAAAACTTCAGGATCTGAATCTTCCATTGCGGCAGCGGGTAAAGAGAGGCAGGTAATATATGGCGGCTCATGAAAGAATCTTTGTGTATGAAAATTGGCGGGATACTGCGCCTGAAAAAATAGGGACGTTATATGTGGATGGTGCCAGGGGCAGGGAAGTGATTTCTTTTGAGTATAGTGAAAACTGGCTCGCCAATGCAACAGAGAATTTTATATTTGATCCGGAATTGTCGCTTTTTAAAGGCAGACAGTACACACCATTAGATAAGACCATGTTTGGAGTTTTCGCAGATTCGTGCCCTGACAGATGGGGACGCTTGCTGATAAAGCGGCGTGAAGCGATTCTGGCTAAGAAGGAAGGCCGAAAGCCGAGACATTTATCTGATGACAGGGATTTGTCAGCGCCGCCGTGGACGACTCTTCGGAAATTGGAGTCGGCATCATTGGCATTTGAAAAAAATGATGATGGTATGGAAGAAAAATGGCTGAAACAGTTGCTGGCGCCAGGTTCATCATTGGGAGGTGCCAGACCGAAGGCATCCGTGACGGCACCGGATGGTTCTTTGTGGATCGCCAAATTCCCTTCTCTGTATGATGATGTAAATATAGGGGCGTGGGAAATGGTGGTTCATGATCTGGCAGTAATGTGCGGTCTGAATGTTCCGGAGGCAAGACTGGAAAAATTCTCCAGGAAGGGCAGTACTTTTTTGGTCAAAAGATTTGACCGTGAAGAAAAAAGAAGGATTCATTTTATATCAGCAATGACATTATTAGGAAAAAAAGATGGGGCAGGTGCGGCGGACGGTTCCAGTTATCTGGATATAGCGTCTTCGATAAGAAAATATGGAGCATCTCCCAAGAGAGATCTGCGGGAATTATGGTGCCGGATTGTGTTTAATATGGCAGTATCCAATACAGATGATCACTTGAGAAATCATGGTTTTTTACTTTCAGGGGAAGGGTGGGAACTGTCACCTTTATATGATGTTAATCCGAATGCGGCTGGAGATGCCTTATCGTTAAATGTTGATGAAGACAATAGTTTAATTGATTTCGGACTGGCTTTATCGGTGGCCAGATTATATGATCTGTCGGAGAGGCAGGCGTTGGAAGAATTAAACAGGATAAAAAATATAGTTGAAACAAATTGGAGAAAATCTGCCGGACAATATGGTGTGAGCAGGGGGGAGATAGAAGGAATGTCACCGGCTTTTGACATGAGATTTAAGTCATGACCTTGTATCAAAACAACCTTGGCGGGCCTGCGTTAGGAGTACCGGGTTTTGCGATGCAGATGTTATCTGGATATTCCATTTACAGGGCAAAATCAAAAACGAGACAGCCATCACACTGTCTCGTTCATCCATACGCGCATCTGATTTTCCCCGCGGTTGCCCCAGGTATAATAAGGAACTGCAAGGGCCCTGCAGGGTCTGCCTACAGGAACTTCGCTGCTATAGAGGCCTTCCGTATCTTCCCGGCGCACGGCTTCGGCGCTTATGGTCATGGTGCCGCCTAAGAGTTTCTCATCATAGGCGGAAACGCTGAGTACTCCATTTCTTTTTAAGGAAAGCGACAGAATGTCTTTTTCATTATCGACTCCTTCAAAGCAGTATACAAGAGGCCCGCGGCAAATAGCCGTCTTACCGGACAAGGCCGGGATTTTAGAAGAAGCATACTGGAAATACGGCGTATCATCCAGCGTCAGAGTGACTATGTCGCCATCGGAGAGCGTAAGATAGAGATAACCTTTTTCCGGTGTGGCGTCTATTGTTTTTTCGTTCAGGCGGACGCTGTATTTCCGGCTCCAGCCGGGAATCCTGATGGCCAGTCTGCCGCCTTTTTTCATCTTATAGCATATACTAAAATCATAAGGGTAATTCGTTTTGCATATAAAGTGCATACCGTTAGTCAGTTTCACTTCGCCGTCCGCGAACATGTGGCAGAAAGCCGTGTCTTCATTTTCCCCATAGGCGTATTTTCCAAAAGAAGAGATCAGGCGGGCCACGTTAGGCGGGCAGCAGGCGCAGGCATACCACTTCGGGCGCGTCGGCAGGTCGTGCCGGTGGGTCGGGGAGATACCGGATATGCCCGGTACTACCTCTAACGGATTGACATAGAAGAAACGTTTGCCGTCAAGCTGCATTCCGGCCAGCACCGTGTTATAAAAAGCACGTTCACAGATATCGGCGTATTCTCCGTTTACTTCATTTTCCAGCATCCGGGAGGCAAAAAATATCAGCCCGATGGAGGCACACGTTTCGGCATAAGCGGTATCGCCCGGCAGATCGTAATCCACGCTGAAAGCCTCGCCAAGCACAGTAGAACCGATGCCTCCGGTCAGATACATCCGGCGTCTGGTGATGCTTTCCCAGAGTCTGCGGCAGGCGGCAAGCAGCTGTGTATCGTCTGTCGAAGAAGCAAGGTCAGCCATGGCGGTGTACAGATATACGGCGCGTACCGCGTGTCCGGTGGCGTCGGTCTGTTCGCGGACCGGTTTTGAAGCCTGAAAATAATCCGTATCGGCGGGATCGGCATTCCACACAGTCCAGCCGCGTCTTTCCTTTTCTTTTTCATAAAAATGTGGGTCGTGGCCGCGGGTATTGATAAAATGTTCGGCCAGTTCCAGACAGTGCTTATTGTCGAGCAGGCGGTACATCTTTAGCAGAGCGAGTTCCACTTCCGGGTGGCCGGGACAGCCTTCATGCCCCTGGACGATAAAGTGGTCATAAATATGTTCCGCGTTTTTCTGCATCACGAGCAGGAGTTTGTCCTTGCCGGTCGCCTCATAGTAGGCGCAGGCCGCCTCCATCATATGGCCGGAACAGTACAGTTCGTGCCCTTCCTGCAGGTTTGTCCAACGTTTGTCCCTATCTTTGATTGTATAATATGTGTTCAGATAACCGTCGTTATCCTGGGCTCTGGCGATGATGTCGATCAGTTCATCGACCGTTTTTTCCAGCTTTTTATCCGGGAAAAGAGAGAGCGAATAGGCCGCCGCTTCGATCCATTTGGCCGCGTCGCTGTCCTGAAAGACCATACCGTAAAATCCATCGCCCGTATCTTCGCCGCGCACAGCTTTTCCGGCGTTGATAAAATTCTGTACGACATGGCTCTTTTCCGTATCCGGCGCTTCATCGCAAAGAACGCTGTACTGATAGGGGAGAACGACGTCTTTGATAAGGCGCTGATATCTGCCGATAAAACCGTCGGAACGGTAGGCGGTGATGGGGGATTGGTGTTGTTGTTTCATGTGGGAGGACTCCTTTCTGGTTGACATAATGTGGTAAATTGTAAAACTTCGAGGTGGCAGGCAGACAAAAAAGTTTCTGCTTCGAGGCACGCTCCCGCTCCGTGAAAAATCGCAACGGATGCTAAGCTCGTAAGGAACCTCGCAAAGCACCGGCGTTTTTCAAGGGCCTTTCAGCAGAATCCTTTTTCGTCTGCCTGCCACCTCGAAGTTCTACAATTCTTATGAGGATATTAACAAATACTATGATATGTATTATAATCGTATTAACAGGTAGAATGAATGGATTATATTCGGGTGGATATGGAGGATTATCTTGAATGAGGTTGTGATGAGTGAAGACGTGATGCCGATCGTGGATGGCTGCAATCTGTGTGCGGCGGCGGAAGGGTTTGTACATGCGGACAGGGTGCTGGATTTTCATGTGTTGATCTACGTGCTGGAGGGGGTCATCTATGTGACGGAAGAGGGGACGGATTATGCGGTGGAGGCGGGAGAACTGCTGTTTTTGAAAAAAGGGCTGCGGCACTTTGGAAAAGTAGAAATCCCCAAAGGGACGCGTTGGTATTATGTGCATTTCTATCTGGATGCGGAGTCCCGGCGCAGGCACGATGAAGGCAGAAGAACGACGCTGCCAAAGAAGATGTCGCATCTTGCCGGGAGCGTGCCGGAAAAAAAGCTGGCCGCGCTCATAGACTGTGCCAGGTCGGGTGATGATACGACAAGCTGGTATTTGAACATGCGTCTGTTTGAATTGCTCAGTTTATGCGCTTTTTTCGGGAAAAAGGAGAGTAAAGAGACGTTATCGGAAGAAATCTGCCTCTATCTGCAGGCCCGTAAAAAAGAGGCGTTTTCGGCCAGAGACATGGAACGGCACTTTTATCTAAGTTATAAGCATATGGCGGCGGTCTTTAAAAAGGAAAAGCAGATGACGATGCAGCAATACCACACGAAACTGCGCGTGGAAGAAGCCTGCAGGCTGTTAGAATCCACGCTGCTTCCGGTCGGAGAGATTGGCAGACAGCTTGGATATGAGGATATGCTGTATTTCAGCCGCATCTTTCGCCAGAGTACGGGGATGAGTCCGACGGCGTATCGGAAGAGAGCGTTGACGTTGTATTAGATCAAGGAGGGTTATTTTAAAATGAACGAACAGGCGATAAGGGAAGAAATCTGCGGGATTGGCAGGAGGATTTATGAAAGGGGGATGGTGGCGGCTAATGACGGGAATATCTCTGTCAAGGTCGGGGAAAATGAGTTTCTATGTACACCGACAGGGGTTTCCAAGGGATTTATGACGCCGGAATCCATTTGCAGGATAGATGCGGAAGGAAAACTGTTAGAGGCTTGCGGGGACTTTCGGCCGTCTTCGGAGATGAAGATGCACATGCGCGTCTATCAGATCAGAGAAGATGTGGGGGCGGTCGTTCACGCGCATCCGGCGTATGCGACCTGCTTCGCGGCGGCGGATATCCCGCTTTCTAAGCCGGTCATGTCAGAAGCTGTCGTCTCGCTTGGCTGTGTGCCGGTCGCGCCGTACGGAACGCCGTCTACAGCGGAGGTGCCGGACGGGATAGAACCGTATCTGCCCTGTTTTGACGCGGTACTTTTACAAAATCACGGGGCGCTGACATGGGCGGTCGATCTGGAAACCGCCTATATGCGGATGGAATCCGTGGAATTTTATGCCAGACTTTTGTATAAGACAGAGCAAATGGGCGGAGCGAAAGAACTCAGTCCGGAAAATGTAGAGAAATTATATGAGGTCAGGAGAAAAATGAAACAGCCCGGCAGGCATCCGGCCGATCTGCCTTTGCATATCGTAAAGACAGAATGCCGGCATCACTGTGTGGTCTGTCCGCTTACGTCCAGCCGCCGTCCATTGTAATGACTTGTCCGGTCAAATATTCGGGAGTATGCAGCAGAGTCATTACCATTTGTGCGGCTTCTGCGGTTGTTCCGATACGGTCGCAGGGGATTTCCTGACGCAGAGTTTCCATATCTTCGACGGAAAAGCAGCGGTTCATATCAGTGTCGATCGCTCCGCAGGCAAGGGCATTCACCTGGATGTGGCTGGGGGCCAGTTCTTTGGCCAGCGCTTTGGTGAAACTGTTGAGAGCGCCTTTAGAAGCGGAGTAAGCCGTTTCCATAGAGGCGCCGACATTGCCCCACACGGAGGAGATGTTGATGATCTTACCGCTCTGTTTGCGCAGCATGAGAGGGATCGTGCGTCTGCATGTATAAAAAACAGAATCAATATTGGCGGCCATGATCTCCCGCCAGTCTGTAAGCGACATTTCATGTAACAGTCCCACATAGGAGATCCCGGCATTATTGATCAGAACGTCCAGATCGGGAATGGCGTCGAATAAGGCGTCCACATCCCCGGCATTTCCCATATCGCAGATAAAAGGCTTACAGGAAATGCAATAACGCGTTTCCAGTTCTTTCGCATACGCATAGAGTTTTTCTCTGGAATGGATACAGGTAAGGTACAGCTGATACCCTTCGGCGGCCAGCGCCTCGGCGATCGCCTGACCGATACCGCGGGAGGCGCCGGTGACTAAAGCATATTTTAACATAGGATGGAGATACTCCTTTCAGCACGAATATTTTGACAAGGTTTCATGGTAAGAATTATACTATAATAAAGCGGGAATGGAAAGGAGTTTGCGTATGTATGATCTGATCATTATCGGTTCGGGGCCGGCGGGGCTTTCGGCGGCGGTGTATGCCAAAAGGGCGGGACTTGAGACATTGGTGTTAGAACAAAATCCCATGAGCGGCGGTCAGGTACTGAATACAAGCGAGGTGGATAACTATCTCGGACTGCCCGGCATGAACGGGTTTGATATGGGCATGAAATTCAGGGAGCATGCTGAAAAAATGGGCGCTGTTTTTGAAAATGTGCAGGTAAAAGAAATCATAGATGCCGGGGATCACAAAATCGTGAAAGCGGCGGCGGGAAAAGAAGAGAAAACTTATGAGACAAAAGCGATCATCGCGGCGACCGGCGCTTCACATGCGCTTTTACAGGTACCGGGGGAAGAAGTCTTAAGCGGCAGGGGCGTATCGTACTGCGCGACCTGTGACGGCGCTTTTTTTAAGGATAAGATAACGGCGGTCGTGGGCGGCGGAGATGTGGCGGCGGAAGATGCACTCTTTCTTTCCCGCATCTGTAAAAAAGTGTATCTGATCCACAGGAGGGATGCCTTAAGGGCGGCGAAATCCTTGCAGGAGGCGGTTTTTGCCTGTTCTGATATAGAAGTGCTCTGGGACAGCGTGGTGGAAGAAATCTGCGGACAGGAGCGTGTAGAGTCGTTAAAACTTCGGAATGTGAAAGAAGATTCCGCGCGGACTCTGGCGGTAGATGGTGTTTTTATCGCGGTGGGACTGGTGCCGAACAGTGAATTGTTACGAAATGTTACAAGGTGTGACGAAAGGGGATATGTTGTTGCAGGGGAAGACTGCGCCACGCAGACGGCGGGTATCTTCGCGGCAGGGGATGTACGGACGAAGCATCTGAGGCAGATCGTGACGGCAGTTGCGGACGGGGCGAACGCTGTCGCGGGAGTGGAAAAATATTTGCTGCAACAATAAAAATATTATAATTTTTTGTTTTTTTTGACAATTTGCACAAGAAATAGTGTTTTTACGTGTTTTTTTATACAGATGCTGTGGTTGACAAAGAACGAGATCAGTGTTATATTTATTGCAAACCTGTAACAATTTTGTAACAAATGTAAAAAGTTCTTAACCTATACGGAGGTTTTGTGTATGAAAATAAAAAGCGTGAGAATAGCAGCTTGTGCAGTGGCGGCAGCAGTTACATTTGCAGGAATGAATCTGCCGGTAAGCGCAGCAGGAGATGTCAATTCCGTACTGCCTTCGGCAGGGATTGATTATTCCATGGCTCCCGCTGAGAAATCAACATCGCTTTCCGATATGAAAGAAGAAGTGGAGAGAGAAGAAAGCAGCGATCTGACAGCTTCTACTGCCGAAGTTGCCGTAAAGGGCACGGGCGAGATCGCAATCGGCGGTATGCTGGAGAGCAGCACGCCTTCTACGATATCTGAAAAGAAGATCGAGCAGACGATCGTTGTCAGCGAAGGCTATACAAGGGATCTTCGCGAGGCATCCAATGCGGCGAAACTCAGCGAAGAGGAAGAAGGATTTAAGAACCTTGTTATCGCCAGAGTAAGTAATTACGTCAATGTCAGGGATCTTCCGAGTGAAGAGGGAAATATCGTCGGCAAACTGTATGATAAATCAGTAGGTACTTTTATAGAAGAAACGGATGGCTGGTACAAGATCAGTTCCGGTTCCGTGGAAGGTTATGTGAAAGCGGAATTTTGTGTGACCGGAGATGCGGCGGTAGAACTTGCCAAAGAGGTGGGAACCCGGATCGCCACGGTGACGACCACGACTTTGAAGGTTCGTGAAGAGCCCGGTACGGAGGCAACTGTTCTCGGCCTTGTACCGATTGAAGATCAGCTTATTGTTACTCAGGAATTGGACGGCTGGGTAAAGGTCAATATCGAGGAAGGTGACGGTTATGTATCCAACGAATACGTAACACTTTCCACAGAGTTTGTTAAAGCGGAATCTATTGCAGAAGAGCAGGCCAGACTGGCGAAAGAGCAGGCGGCAAGACAGGCGGCACAGGAAGCAGCCAGGAAGAAGGCGGCGGAGAAATCCTCTTCTTCCTCAAACGGAAGTTCTTCCGGCAGCACGACGACATATGCACCGCCGAGCGGCAGCGCGTCCGGTCAGGCAGTTGTAGATTTTGCATTACAGTTCGTAGGCAATCCTTATGTATATGGCGGCAGCAGTCTGACAAATGGTACGGACTGTTCGGGATTTGTTATGAGCGTATATAGTAATTTCGGTGTAAGTCTGCCGCATTCTTCCGCAGCGGACAGAAATGTGGGTGCAACCGTAAACGGACTGGAAAATGCGCAGCCGGGTGATATCATCTGCTATTCGGGACATGTAGGAATCTATGTCGGCAACGGCCAGATCGTGCATGCTTCAACATCCAGAACAGGTATCATCGTATCCAACGCCTCATACCGTTCCATTCTTTCCATTAGAAGAATCTTCTAGGGGATTATAAAAAATCGGAAATCAGACAGGTTTTCAAACGTTTTTAAAAGGGCAGTCAGTTGACTGTCCTTTTTTTGCTGCATTTTTTTCCGTATAAAGATAATCAGCGAAACGTGCGTTCGTGGTTTGTGCAAAACATACAAAAAAAGCATTGTCAACCCTTATGTGAAATATTCGTAAAAAATAATACACTTTAGTTATCCACAGCAAAAATATCATAATTTATGGAATAATTGACTTATACACGAAGTTATACACATTTTCCACAGTATTTTTGCTTTTTGAGGCGGAGGTTTTATGGTAACTGAAAGAATATATGTTTTGTGTATTTATGACAAAAGAAGGGGGTAAGGCGCCGCGTAAACGTTTCGGAGTTCCGTGCCTGTTTATATAAATTTCATACATCCCCCCTTGCGGGATGTGAATGATATTGTTGCGGCAACGTAGATAAATATGATATAATATTCGCGATGGCAATGAGCAGTGCCAGACGGTAAGATGACAAAACGACTGCTTGCAGGCGATTTTGTCAGATTATCGGATGATAGGGCGAAGCCCGCGAGCGAGGAAAACCGTAGGTTTTTCGAGCTTGCACTGCGGAGATGATATAATATCAAAAAAGATAATCCAATGAAAGGGATGGGAGCTATGAAATTTATAATTGTTGGAAAGAATATTGACGTTACGGAAGGGTTAAGAACGGCGGTACAGGATAAGATCGGTAAACTGGAGAAATATTTTACCGAAGAGACAGAAGTACACGTAACATTGAGCGTAGAGAAGGACAGACAGAAGATCGAAGTGACAATCCCGATGAAAGGAAATATCATCCGTTCCGAGCAGGTCAGCAGCGATATGTATGTTTCTATTGATCTGGTGGAAGAAATCATAGAAAGACAGCTTAAAAAGTATAAGACCAAACTGACAGACAGGCAGCAGGCGGCCGGATTTTTTAAACAGGAATATCTGGACAAGGATTTTATGGATGAAGAGGAAGTACAGATCATTCGTACTAAGAAATTCGATATTAAGCCGATGTACCCGGAAGACGCCTGTGTGCAGATGGAACTTCTCGGACATAATTTCTTCGTATTCTGCAACGCGGAAACGAATGAAGTCAATGTGGTATATAAGAGAAAAGGCAACACCTATGGTCTGATCGAGCCGGAAAATTAGGAAATATCACCCACCCTGTCAAGAATGACAACCTTGTCATAAATGGCAGGGTGATATTATGTGTGGTGGCAGAATGGAGTATAAACTATTATGGCGATTGTGAATATTACGGCATTTTTTATCTGCCTGCTGATGCTGTCCTATCATTGGAAGACGACGTTGGTGGAGATGTTTCCGCCGCTTACCTGTATGCTTACGCTTGTACTTTATGTGCTGGCTTTTTTGGGACATCTGAGTCTGATCGATGGGATCGGTCTTTTTATCATAGCCGCTTTTTTATGCTGGCTTGTCAGCAGAAAGCAGGAACAGCGGACTGCGTTTGGCAGGGCATGTCTGCACAATGTGACAAGCGTGTCGTTTATTACTGCGGTCTGTCTTTTACTGGTCGTGATATTTTGCACTTCCGCCAAGGTCGTATCGTGGTGGGATGATGTCAATTTCTGGGCCGCAGATGTGAAATCCATATATTATCTGGACGGTTTTGCCTCAAAATACGGAAATGTTTCGCCGGAATACGGAGATTATCCGCCGGCCGCCCAGCTTTTCAAATGGTGGTTTCTGCACTTTGATCCGCATACGTTCCGGGAGGGACTGGCTTTTGCCGGCTATTATGTCATGAATATCATTTTCATGCTGCCGCTGCTTAAGAAAATAACAGGTAAAAATGTTTTCATTCTCTTTGGTATGGCGGCCGCGCTCTGGTTTCTGCCCAGTATTGCGGAAGTTTATGGCTATGATGGCTTCTGTGCGGATCTGACGATGGCCTGTGTTTACGGCGCCTTTTTGTTGGCGGTAACGGATAAAGAGTCGGAAGGTGAATTATTCTATTACGGACGGCTGGCCTTGTATCTGAGCGTGCTCGTGCTGATAAAATCGGTCGGCTTTATCTGGGCGTTTTTCGGGCTGGTCTTCTTTTTCCTCTATCAATGGACGGAGCAGGAGAAAAAAAGTAAGAAAAAAGTGCTTCCGGTCGTATTGGCGCCTGTCATCACGGGGGGAAGCTGGATGCTGTTCTGCCTTCTGATGCGCCGGATCACCAGAACGACGGCCACGGCGGTGAAATATGTGACAACGGACGAATACGGTCTGTCCGGATACATGAGTGAGTTTGCCAAAGCCTTTATAAAAGCTTTTTTTACATATCCTCTGCATAAGGAAAAAAGCCTGCTGCTCGATCTGACGCCGTTTGCCTTTTATTTATGTATCTGTCTGCTCGTCATTTTTTTCTTTCGCCGGAAACTTTTGTCTGGAAAGCAGGGAAAGGCGGTGTTGTGGTTCAGTATCATAAGCGGGGCTCTTTTTTACGCTATTATCTTCATTGCGCATATTACAATCTTTGCCACGGAGACGCAGTATCTGGAACCGGAGGGGATGATCTCTTCCATTGAGCGGTACGGAGCGCCTTTTACCATTGGCACGCTGCTATTTCTGGCGGGTATCTGGATGATGCACGGAGAAACTCTTTTCATCCGGGCAAAAAGGCCGTTTCTGGTAAAATACGGTACCTGTCTGACGTTTATTTTGTTCGTGGCTTTGACAGCGGGGTGGAAGAGCGGCGGTCATGGTCTGATCGGTTATCGTGCGGAAACCGCGGATAAGAGACAGGAACGGGAGGCTATGATCGATGCGGACGCCAAGGTGTTTTTGCAGACGCTGCGCCTGCTGGGGACAGAGGAAAGTACGAGGGTATGCTATATCCAGAGAGATGATGCGCCCCGCTGGGTGAAAAACAGTTATACGAGTCTGGAGGCCTCGCCGGTCTCTGTCGTCTATAAAAGTGTGAATCTGGAGGATGCCGTGCCGGACTGGATGGCGCAGGAGATACGCTCTCTACATGCAGAATATCTGTATGTGGAAGATACGGATGCCGATGCGGGTGCGGTATTTGACGTTATGCTGGCGGAGGGGGCATTTGCCTGCGAAACGCTTTACCGCGTAGAAGATGATGGAAAAAAGATGCGTCTGACGGCGGTGACGAAGGCGTCCGAGGAGCCGGAAAATGTGCGGAAATAAGAGAGGGGAATCTGGAATGTCATCTTATTATGATATTCCGGTCATCATACCTGCGTATGAGCCGGATGAAAAGCTGAATATATTGCTGCATAAGTTAAAAGAAGCAGGGATTGTGCATATCGTGGTCGTGGATGACGGCAGCGGCAGCGCGTATCAGTCGTTGTTTGAACGGGCCGCGGCGATAGAAGGCTGCGAGGTACTGACCCATTCAGTCAATCTTGGCAAGGGCAGGGCGTTAAAGACAGCCTTTAATCATTGTCTATTGCAGTTTCCCGAAGTATGCGGCTGTGTGACGGCTGATTCGGACGGACAGCATACGCCGCAGGATATTCTGTCATGTATGAAAAAACTGACAGATAACCCCGAGGCTTTGATCCTGGGCTGCCGCA
This sequence comes from Ruminococcus sp., assembly GCA_023663085.1. GTDB lineage: Bacteria > Bacillota > Clostridia > Lachnospirales > Lachnospiraceae > UBA3282. Next base: position 18,539 of record JAMPIB010000037.1, read on the forward strand.
ACTTTGATGCGCCGGATATTCCCGCACGCTCCGTATTTGGCAATAAGTGTACGAGAAAAGTATTCAGTTATCTGGTCGGACTGTCAGTTTCTGATACCCAGACAGGTCTGCGGGCAATTCCTTCTTTTTTTATGAAAGAACTGATGAATGTGAAAGGCGAGCGCTTTGAATACGAGACGAATATGCTCATTGAGACGAAAAATCTGCATATTCCCGTTCTGGAAGTCCCGGTAGAGACCATTTATCTGGAAGAAAATAAGACGAGCCATTTTAATCCGATCAAGGATTCTCTGCGGATCTATATGATATTCGGCAAATTCCTGTTCTCCTCCTTATCTTCGAGCGTACTGGATCTGCTGCTGTTCAGTCTGTTTTGCGGGATGCTTCGCGTATCGTCAGGCGCTCTGGGCGAAGTGCCCTATATTGTCGAGGCGACCGTGCTGGCGAGGATCATTTCAGCAGTCTATAATTTTGCCCTGAATTATAAAGTCGTCTTTAAAAGCAATGCCGGTATAGCGGCAACTGCTGTGAAATACGGACTTCTGGCGGTCTGCCAGATGCTTTGCAGCGCATTTTTAGTCAACGGTATCTACTCCCTGACGGGAGGGAGCGAAGTGTTGGTCAAGATACCGGTGGATGTGTTTTTATTTTTCGCAAGTTTCGTGATACAGAGGGAGTTTGTGTACCGGAAAAAAGAGCAGGGCCAAAGAGAGTGAGCCGAAATGGCGCTGTTCAGGCGGAAACAGTGACGTTTGCAGGGTTGTCTGCTGGCATACCCTGCCGTTTTTTTTCATATATATTCCCCAAGAGGTTCCCGCTCTGGATATGGACGGGAAGTCATCTGCGAAGGGGCGGGGAATATGAAGAAAGTCAAGTGGGGGATCAGAGCCGAACTGCTTTTGCTGGCGGCGGTATGCTGCGCTTTTTGGGTGAGAGCGGCGCATAGGGAGGAAACGTCAAAGGTACTGCCAATACAGGAAGAGGAAGAGCGCGAGGCGATAGAAGTTTCGGCGGATGGAGACTATATCAAGTGGGTGGATTTTAACATTACCAGCGAAGCGCTTGGAAAAGCCTATGAACTGGACAGGGATTCCTATCAGGAAGAGAATCATGTGAACTGGATCGAACTGCTTGCTTACGCAGGCGCCTTACAGGGCGGTAAATTTGATAAAAAAAGCGTGGCCGCGATAGAGGAAACGGCGAAGAAACTGCTCTCCGGCGGGACAACGATGGAGAAGCTGACAAAGGACATGGAATATTATGATTATTATAAAGAAGCCTACGAGGCGGTGCTTGGCGGCATGGTGGGCGAGTTTTCCCTGGAAGTGCAGGAAGAAGGCGGTACGGGCAGGGTGTGGAAAGATTTCTATGGGCTGAAAGCCTTTTCTCCGATTGCCAGAGGATTCGAGTACAGTCATTATGACGATTTTGGTTCTTCGAGGAGCTATGGTTACAAAAGGCCGCACCTGGGGCATGACATGATGGGGCAGGTTGGTACGCCCATATGAATAAAATATAGAATCTGTGCATCAAAAAATGATGCGCAGATTCTTATCATCCAATATACACGTCTTAATGATCCGGCGGATTAATTCATTCTTTGCGCTGTATTCTATTGAATCAAAATTATCCAGCAAGTAGCAAATATTATGATAAATATCGGCTTCGGTTTCCGCAAGAGATTTATCGGCATTTTCCTGAAGCGCCGCTTTGCGAAGATTCGTCTCCAAAGTCTTCTTCTGTTTATCCATTTCCTCTATTTTGGCAATAATATAAGATGAGGCGGAAGAGTCCATAGCACTCATTAAAGCAGCGGTCAAATTATCAATAGAAACCTGTATTTGCTTTAGTTCAGCTTTTATAGATGAAGTGCTTTGCAAGGCGCCATTGGAGTCTGGCCGGAGTTTGAAACCTTCCGGATGAAAGCGGATTTTGCGAAGCTGTTGTAAAAATGCTTCTTCAACCTGCTCTATCCGTACATATTCGGTGTTGCATTTTGTCTTGCCCTGACGGAACATATCTGTACAGTAATAATAGGAAAAGCGTATCCCGTTTTTGTAATATGTCCTGATATCCATGCGGGCTCCGCATTTACAGCGAATGACACCTTTTAAAATGCCGCAGTCATATTTTGCGGTTCGGACCATTTTATTGATGCCAAGCCTTTTCTGTGCCGCAATCCAGTCGGCAGCAGGCATTACATAATCATGGATTCCGATCGCAATCGTCCAGTCAGATTTATCCTGCTTTTTTTGGGAATACTTTCCGGTCTTTGTTTTGCCGTATCCGATCAGACCCTTTTTACCGTCGAAGAGTTCTGGATCCGGAAGAGTGCATCCTAAGTCGTGAAAGTAATAGTAGGCTTCTATGCTGTTTTGACAGTAAACAGGATTTGTTAAAATGCCATATATTTGAGAAGTATTCAGAAATTTGCCAGTCTGGCTCTTAATTCCGTTATCCCGGCAGTAACGTTCAGTTTTCGTTATCGTGTATCCTTGCAGGATAAGGTCATAGAGTGTTTTTACAAGCCATATGGTGTTTTTATCGACGACAAGATAAGAATGCTCTTTTTCGCCTGTCTGGCGGCGCACGGAAGTCATTCCGGTGGGAAGTTTCCCGCCAGTCCATTTCCCGCCGGCACCGAGTGCCAGCATGTTGTCTGTAACACGTTCGGAGGTGTTTTCGCGTTCCAACTGCGCAAAGGCGGCCAGAATATACATGACAGTACGTCCCATTGGCGAAGTAGTGTCAAAAGATTCTTTTACGGAAATGAAAGCTACGTCGTATTCCTGGAATACATCATACATAGCAGAAAATTCCTGCACGTTTCGGCTGATACGATCCAGCTTATAGACCATGACCACGTTTAAGACTCCGGCGCGGACATCGGACATTAATTCCTGGAAACTTGGGCGGTTTGTGTTTTTGCCGGAGAATCCTTCGTCTTTATCATAAATCTTGAAGTCAATATCCTTATCCTTAAAAATAATGCCGGCATAATCCTTGCACATCTGGACTTGTACGTTGACAGAGTCGCTGTTGTCGCGGTAGACAGATTTACGCGGGTAGATTCCAACTGTGAACATAGTATCATCCTCCTGTATATCATACTGGCAGCAGGGTATAAAAATGCCCGGCACTTGTATTTTTGTCGGGAAAATGATATAATTCACTTGCTTAGGGTGAGTTATATTATTTTCCCGGTATAGTTCAGTTCCGCTCCGGTGTTGGTAGCATCGGGGCGGATTTGTAATAACTTGTTGCGACGTCGCAACGGTAATTGCATATATGCTAATTCCAACGTTGGAAAAATTAAGCCTTAGAGTATCAAACGTTGTATGAAAAACAAATATATGTTAAAATTTTTGTGTTGTCATACCCAATCCGGCAACGGAAAGGGGGTGCATATATGCTAAACATAGCTATCTCAATCTTGAATGCTGTTGTGGCGGGCGTGATTTGCCATCTCGTCTGCAAGTGGTTAGACAGCAAGGATAATGACAACTAACCCAAAAAGAAAACCCCAGAGTAGCCGCTCTGGGGTTTTCGCATGGTGCATACATGCTGCATAACCATCTCTTTTGCCTATCGGCATTATAGCATATGCAGAATGTAATTTCAATATGCCCCAGGATAATTTTATTAATAAGAATTATATCGAATTATATAAGTATTCCTATTATCTGGAATAAAGAACCTAAAATAATTAATACGGTTCCAACGATAACTCTCTTTTTATCTTTTTGAAATATTTGTTGTTGATTGTCGTACCAAGCTGCTGTCTGGACATATTTCCCCTTTGTTCCAAGAACTGACCATAAACTAAGTATTGTTCCGAACATAACTAAAATAATACCGATTATGCTTATAAATTTGCTCATATATGTATTCCCCACAAAATCACAATGTAAATTATTTTTGTAATAGAAAATTCCAACGTTGGAAATATTTCTTGGAGTTTATATCTATCAAATTCTTAAATAATAAGACTTCTTCTCTTGATAAGTCCTTCACTAAATCTTTCATTATCTTCATCTGCTCATCTGGAGGAAGGAGAGAGAAGTCATCTGGTGATATATCTATATTATTCATGATTAGATGTCTATCCTTTGTGTATTTCTCCATAGAATAACAATTGAAAGTCAATATTTTTATTATAGGTAATAAGTTAATATGAAGACCTTTTTTCTTAACGTGAGTAATACCCACGTTTAATTAACTGATTAGTAATATTGTCATCCGGTAAGGCTGTATCAAGGAGTGGATATTTGTGCCAAATCCCATCTCCATCAATATATGATTCGGTATCATATTTTCGATGTAAATAATAATGTATTTGCCTGGTGCTAAGTGTTGGTGAAAGTTGAATTTTGAAAATTTCCGTAAATCGTTCTTTTACCTTTTCAGGTATATGTTCTATGCAAAGTTTTTCAAGAATCTCTTTTTTATCTTTTTTGTCATAGGGTATATTTTCGCTATTTAATAGTTCGCATATTTCATTTTTAGTTCCGAACTTAACGGTATGATTTTCAGGTTCAGAATCAAATATAATTCCGGAATTTATTAGTTCAATGACAGAGTCATTTACTTCGGCTAAGTATGATGGATGAGTAGAAGAAACATTACTTGCAATTTCAAGCAGTTCCTTTTGTGCGTCTACAGATAATTCTTCAACCATATCAATTACTTTATCTAAACTTAAATGTTCATTTTGAGGGGTAACAATAGCATTTATGTTATGTTCTACGTTAATATTCATTAATCCAAGTTCAATAGCCAGTCTGTAAATATGCTTACAGGGCAGTTTGCTCCGGTGAAAATCACCACAAGGACAATAGTCAAGAAAGGTTTCATATCGTCCATGACTGCCTTGAAAATATCCATACAAATCCGTTGTATCTATTTTTACAGGAGTTAATTTTGCTGATTGGGCTGATTTGATGCGTTTTAAAGCATATTCTGTTGTGTGAATCTCCGCTGTCCACTTATTATTCCATATTTCTGATGCTTTTGTATTTTCTGTGCTCATAAGAAACAGTACTCCTTTGTGATATTATTATAATTTATGTAGAGATAACGAGTTATAGTTTCCCAATAACCCGCCCCATGCAATGGGCAGTTTCATTCAGTGGGATATTAGCGCATTCCGCATTGAGGGAAAGCAATTCATTCTGGCCAAGCTGTTTTACATAGCATTCGTTATCAACGGAAAATATACCAATTTCCCCTACTTCGATCTGCTCGGTCATTTCTACAAGGAGAGTATCGCCGTTTTTATATGCAGGTTCCATGCTGTTACCGTTTACACCGATAGCGTAATCAGCTTTCTTATATTTAGGTATATCCGGAATTTCAATTCGCTTTGTCGGCGGCATATCGAATAATATCTGTCCGGTACCAGCAGATGCAAGGCGGTAGTAATAATTTATGATACGCACTCCGGCATTAGCGGCGGCATCCAGCAACACAGTACTTTCTAATTCCTCTATATGCTCTTTTTGATTTTTTAACTGTTCTGCTATGTCATATGTTTGATTCAATACCGAATCAACCAGATTAGTGCCACTTGTAAAATGTTCAGCAATAAAACGGTATTTTTCTAATATATCAATTTCGACTGGATTCATAGAAGAATTTCCAAATAAGTCCATAGGATTATCACATTTGTATATACGGCACAATGCAACAAATACATCTGCATTTAGCATACTAGTGCCATTTTCATATCCATAAAGTGTTTTTGTAGATATGTTTGTATCATATTTCTGTAGTTCTTCAATGACCGCATCTACTGATAATCCAGAAGTTTTTCTTAATTGTTTTAAAAAATTAGCAATTAACTGTTTCGACATAGTACACCTCACATGCTAGTTTGTTTTTACATAATAACATTATTTTTTTTTATTGTAAACAAAAATCTTAGCAATTAAGAAAAAAATATTTAAAAAGTTGTTGACATTCTTAAAAGATAAGAATATAATGCAGATAAGTTCTTAGAAACTAAGAAATGGAGGTGGGAAAATGATAGTAACTAAGAATATCGCAAAATATGTGAAAGACATAGGAATAAATCTTTCTGACCTATCCAGAAAAACAGGTATTCCGTATGGCTCATTATATGCCAGTTTAGGAGAAAAGGGGAGAGGCAGAGAATTACAGGCTGATGAATTAACGAATATATGCCTGCTTCTTAATATCAATCCTATGGAGTTTGCAGAGGAAAAGGATAGAAATGATGCGCAAAGAGTGTAAGAAGCAAAAAAAGAAAAAGACTGCTTTTAGCAGAAAACAGTCTTTTGAAAGCGAAATAAAAAAATTTGATGAACTTATTCAGAAATATTTAGATAACCCAGTTCGGCCAAGGTTCTGATTGAGGCCATAGCGCCTAATTCAACGGAAGCCATAAATAAAGAGAGCATAGCATCTTTAAATTCGTCATTTGACTTTGAATAGGTTGTTATAGCAGCCATATTCCTGGTAAGAGATTTTTTGTTTGCATTTACAATATGGTCTACAGATGAGGATATGGTGTCGGATAGTTCATTATAGGTCATAACAGAGAGCCTCCTTTCTTTCGTACTCGGCGCGGCAACGCCTGTACGTCAATTATAGGATAAGAGGGAGAAAATGGCAAATAACTTAACTAGCTATAAAGTGTTATGTAGCGGAGTCAACATATTAAACAAAAAGAGAGAAAGAGAAATGGATATAGAAATGATGAATAAGAAAGAATCAGATCATGTGTGTGAACTGATGAATAAAATAGTAGTTGCTATTGAAGGGACAAATTGTACTTATAAAGATGTTATGCGTGCGATAGATTGTGTCAAAAACAATTATGAGAGTAAAGGACGCGACCTTCTAAATGATATCGACATTCAAAAGGTCGCAGCGTTTGGTGCCTTGTTAAAGTGATTTATTTTTTAGAGGGTATGTTTGTACAGAACCTACAGGTTGGCGTTGATAAAGCCTGCATTCATCGGCATATCCACATGTTTCATGATTGCCAAATGCACATTCAGCGGAAATAACAGTATTGTCAACCCATGTCAACTGGATACTGCCGCTATGACCGGCATAAGGACAAAATCCCAGATTGTTGCTTGTATCCATATAAATCCCCTTTCATATGTACTCGGCTATGCCAGTAGCCTGTACACAGATTATAGGACGGGAAATACTTTTTAGCAATAGAAGGAAGGTAATGCTTCATGAATGGATTAACGCTGGAAGAAGTGATCAACATGGAAATAAAACTGCATAGAGCAATCAGTCCTGCTTTTTTTGGCCCGGATATAAAGGAAGAGGATGAAACTCCTAACGACAGAGAGGTCTATAAAGCATTTTCGGCAGTCCAGGACTTGAGAAGATATATGGAGAAACAGCAGCAGGAGAAAGAAAAGTCACAACAAGTACAAGCCGTATCACATAAGAATTAACAGGGGGTGTGTACATGGCAAAAGAAACACAGAAAATTGAATGCACCGTAGAATTTACCGAAGGTGCGACACAGAGGATCACGGATGCCTTTGTAGACTTGTATTATCAGATTAAGCAGGGAATCTATAAAGGGCCGTTGTTGCCGACGACTGAGGATGAAACCGCATAAGCGGTTAGTTGTAGGACAAGCAGAAAGGTAAGTAAAAACAATAAAAGGAATGAGAACGATGACGAGAGAAGAACTGATATGTGTGTTAATAGCGTTATTAGTATCGTTTATCACTAATAAAATCTTAGCCATCTACACCTTTAAGGTAATAGATGGCTATGTAAAAGAACTGTTTGAAATTACTAAAAAATCAATCAGGGACGCATACTCTGGTAAATGAACGTCCGAGGGGTGTTAATGAAACGATACCAGGATATGAACTAACTATCTCGTCTGGAAACTTTTCTTGGAGCATTTTAAACCGAGGATGTTCCGTAAAGGGTTTATAACTGTCAATATCGAAAGATGTGCTATAAGAAGTAGTAAGCAGACCTAGGCGGGATAATGATGAAATCGAGAGTGAATTTGCGTCCAGATCAGATGTCTTATATTTTAAGAAGACATGTTCTAATAAAAGACTAAATCCACCGAGTTCCTTTGATAATTGATATCGAGCAAGAGGAAAACCGTTGATTGGTGAATTTTTAAATACTCTGATAATTTCTGCATCCAAAGAAGACATTTGCTTGATTATCTCTGCAAATGACGGGTGAATGTCATTCTGAAAGTCGGAGTTCATAGAGTTGCTGATCAGAGCCACAAACATATCGCGGAGATTTTCTTCTTCAATACAGTACTTAGAGTTTTCAAGTGCCTGTGCCGTTATTTGGGTGGAAGGTTCGACATATTTTTCAGGAGGAATCTGATTTTTTGAAGATTCAAGCTGTTCGCGGTAGAGAATCAAGCTGTGGGCATATTTTATTTTCTTTTTTTCAGAGAGATAAGAAATGCCGCCAAATATCAAGTCCCATAGATCAGAAAAGGTTGTTGCAATAGAGCGAGTTGGTTTATCTGTAAGATTTTGGATTGCATTATCTATACTTGGAGGCAGATTAGGAATATTGATAAGGCTGTTATTATTTTCGCTCATAAAAATCACTCCTTTCGACATGATTTTAACATAAGTGGTCGGAAGTGACAACCAGAAAGGCCAAGGTTAATCCATGTTTAACAAACTAATACAAGATATCGCCCTCACCTGTATCATCGTAGGCATATCCGGTACCGCAGGCGCAATAGAACACGGTACGGGCCTGCGCCCGTCCCTGTCATTACTGGCGGCCGGGATAGTTATCATATACCTGGAATATAAGCAGACAAAAAAACTGAAAAAAAGAACACAGATAATAATCTTTCTGGCAGCAGTCCTCTTATTCAGCTGGACAAGCACATCCAGAGCGGCAGAGACATATCCGTCAGAGCCGTTTCTGATCGAATCGACTGCCTATTGCTACGGCGAGACCACAGCTGATGGCAGCAGGGTACGTCCGGGTATAGCGGCGGCTAAAAGGGAATGGATGGGGCTTACAGCCATCCTGTATGAAGTCGGGGCGGATGGTTCGATCGGGGAAGTGATCGGGCTGTATGAGATCAAAGATACCGGCGGAGATCCGCGGATAAAGAACGGCACCTGTATCGACATCTATATCCCGGATGAAGATGCCTGTATAGAGTACGGCCGGCAGCAGGTGTATATCCAACTGGTAGCGGCGGAGGGGTGAAAAGATGCTGAATAATAAGAAATTAATTGATAAACTGTATGATCTGCCGCAGAAATTCCGGATGTACATGAATAATAAGGATTATCCGCGTGCAAAGCACTGTTATGATACAGCGGTCACAGTGGCGCTGTTCATGGAACTGGATGCTGACTGGATGACGGAACTCTTCGGGGAACGCGGGGAGCGCGGGGTCATCATACAGCAGGGGCTCTTCCCGGAAGAGAAAGTCCAGAAGGCGTACATGGAATGTATCAAAAAGGATGAGACCCATGAGAATAAAAAATACGCGGGGATCCCAAAGACAGGATGTGAGGCAGATGCAGGAAGTTGACCTATATGTGTACACAACGGTAAAAGGGCCGCGGAAACAGAAAGGCGCCTATACATATGTTCTGGAGACCATGACCAGTAAAGGGGCGGCCACACGCTCTAACACCTGTGTAATGGATGGTGTGACAGAGCATCAGGCGTATCTTCTGGTGCTGGCAGCAGGCATGAAAAGACTTAATAAGCACTGTAAGCTGGTCATACATATAGATTCCGTGTTTATAGCGTCCTGCGTGGAGAAGTGGCTTGGCACATGGCGGAAGAATGACTGGAGGAATGCCAAGGGACAGCAGATCGCGCATGTCAAAGAGTGGAAAGAACTGGCCTCTATGCTGGATGTGCATGAGACACGCTTTGTCGTAGGTGAAAAAAATACATATAGTGACTGGCTCAAATCAGAAGCAGAAAGGGAGAAAAGCGGTGTATGAGGTTGGAGAGATCAAAGGGTACCAGTCGGGTCCCGGACACACTTCGCTGCAGATAGACATCCCCGGCGGGGATAAGGCGGCGCTCATCCGGAAAAAAGAGATAGCCAGAGTCGGCATCTGGTTAGATGACGGCCGGGTGATATCAGCAGAACAGCGTAAGAAGATATACGCATCCATACGGGACTTTGCCGAGTATACCGGATACACCCCGGAAGAGGCCAAAGAGGTACTGAAATACCTGTATGTGGAGCGTACCGGCAGGCCTTATTTTTCCCTTGCTGACTGCTCTATGGATACGGCCGGGGAATTTATGGACATTATTATAGACGTCTGCCTGGAGAACGGGGTCATACTGACAGATACCCTCTATGACAGGGCTGAAGATATCGACCGTATGCTCTACAGCTGTCTGAAAAACAGGAAATGTGCCATATGCGGCCGGGTCGGGGAAACGCATCACTGGGATGCAATCGGCATGGGGAATGACAGGCGGCACTATGATGACAGCGGAAACAGGAAGATATGCCTGTGCAGGTATCACCATACACAGGCGCATTCTTTAGGCAGGGAGCGTTTCATGCAGATATATCATGTGTACGGTATTTATTATGATAAAGATTCCGAAGGGATTTTTATAAATGAAAACGAGAGGAAAGGAGAAGATGAAGATGATCGACATTGAGCTTAGCAAGATCGGGGGCGGCGGCCTGCAGCAGCGCTTTAACCGCGAACTGGAAAGAGTGGTCAAAAATCTGAAAGACCCTAATACGCCTGCCAAAGAAGCACGTAAGATCACGATAACGCTGACATTGAAGCAGGATGAATCCAGAAATGTGGCACAGTGTACAGTCGATGTGCAGAGCAAGCTGGCCAGAGCGAAGTCATTTGATACGATGTTCGGCATTGGCAGGGACTTGAAGACAGACCAGTACGCGATCAGAGAGTACGGCACACAGATTCCGGGACAGATGGATATGGAAGACGTGATGCCGGCAGCAGGCGGGGAGGAATCCTCAAAAGTAAAAGATTTCCAGAAATTAAAACCGGCAATGGGAGGGCAGTAAGACTATGTTAAGAGAAGCATTTGAATGGATCAAAGAAAACGCAGCGGCACATATCGAAGAGATCGAGGGAACGAAGTGGACGGATAAGACACTCCACAAAGTAGAAAATGTCCGGTCGATTGAAAAAGTTGATTTCATCACGCTGACAAGCCTCGTTGAATATCTGAAGAGCAGGGTAGATGTGCCGAATGCCTTTGCAGAGCATGTATTTATCAGCATTATATCACCGGAACATATCTCGGTCTACTCGGAGGCGAATGCGGGGAACCATGACCGCAGGACGCAGATCGCAGATGTCAGGGCGATGCTCCCGGTAGTAAAGATCGGACAGTGGGTACCGCAGACAGAGTTCTGCATCATGATGCGGGCGAATTTTATCGACGAGATCGACAACATGAACTCTGCTGATACAGACCGTGATGCACTGATCGCTGTGGCCAGCAATATCGTATCCGGCACGATCAGCCAGTATGAAGATACAGGCATATCGCAGAAAGCGACGATCAAGACCGGCATACAGGAGGCAGATGAAAAGATACTGCCGGAAAAAGTGGCTCTGCGGCCATGGCGGACGTTCATGGAAGTGGAACAGCCGTGCAGCGAATTTATTTTCCGGGCGGAAGATAGCAAATACGAAGGCGTACAGCTGGCATTACATGAAGCGGACGGCGGGCGGTGGAAGATGGCCGCGATGATGTCTATCAAGAAATATCTGGAAGATCAGCTTGCGGGTATGTCATTTATCACGGTCACAGCGTAAAAAGGCCGGGAGGCAGCAGGTATCATGGATGTGCGTGGGCGCATCCATGATATATAAAGGAGAGGGATAGATAAATGGGGCGACAAAACAAAGCAGATCTGCCTTACTTTGAGTTGGATTGCCACATGGATGAAAAGGTTAAGTTGATACGGGCTGAATTTGGGCTGAAAGGGTTTGCGGTAGTTGTTATGATGTACCAGTACATATACGGCGGGGATCATGGTTACTACTGTAAATGGGATGATAGACGACTCTTACTCTTCATGTCGGATAACGGTTTGATTGGCGAGAGTAAAAATTTAATAAACGAAGTTGTTCAAGCCTGTATCAGAGAGGACATTTTTTCAGATAGACTTTATAAAGAGTACAGAATCTTAACATCAAGCGGGATTCAAAAGCAGTACTTAAAAGCTACAGCCAAGCGGGAAGTCGTAAATCTGATAAAAGAGTACCTTTTAATAAGTGTACCCGAAAATCGCAATAATGTGGTAATAAACTCGATTTCCGGCGAAAGAAATGCGATTTCTGACGGAAGAAATACACAGAGTAAAAGTAAGAGTAAGAGTAAGACTATATTAGATATAGATAATAATATTCGTGCGACAGAGCCGCACGGACGACCGGAACAAGAATATTGTCCTTCGGATTTTGAACGTAAGTGTGTGGACTTTATCATTCAGTCAATACTGAATGATTTCCCGAATCAGAAGGTGCCGAGGACAGAGAAGGAGATCGTTAAATGGGCAGTACATATCAACCGCCTGCACCGGCTCGACGGAGTGAGCGAAACAGATATATGGAGTACGCTCATATGGACGATGAAAGACTCATTCTGGAGGACAAATATCAGAAGTACCAGTAAATTCCGGGAAAAGTATCAGACATTGCATTTACAGAGTAAGCGTGGTGATCGAAATCCGGCGGGGAACAGATTTAATGATTTTGAGCAGAATAAGTATGATTTTGACACGCTGGAAAAGGAATTGACGCAGAATTTATAAGGGAGATTGAGGCATGGATGAACTGTGGTATAAAAACGTTACATACGAAGATGCGAAAGATATGGTAAAAGAGAGTCTGGCCAGTACTGTTGAGGCCTTTATCGCATCCGGCTATTGGCTGAAATATATCAGAGACAGCCGGGAATACAATAAAGACGGATATGATACGCTCTGGACTTTTGCGGAAAAAGAACTCGGCCTGCAGATCAGCGAGGCATCCAGAGCAATGAGCATGAATGATAAGTATTCTGTCGATGGCAATTCGCCGGTCATGCTGGAAAAATATAAACAATACAATAAGAGCCAGCTGCAGGAAATGCTCACCATGACGGATGAGCAGATAGAACAGGTGACGCCGGGGATGCGGATAAAGGATATCCGCGGGATAAAAAATGCAGAAGCCTGTGAACCGGAAGAGGATGATACAGGCCCGGATGATTCTTGCGACGTCGCAAGGGAATCTGATTCAGTAAATACTGAATGCGGAGAGGAATCGGAAGTATCCGAAGACATCATCGTAGATATCGAAGTCACCCCGGAGCAGGAAGACCCCCTAAATGTAGAGTTTGATACAGAAGAATTGATGCGGGAATTGGATGATGATGTGATCGACGGGGAGTACAGGGAAGTTGAAGAGGAACAGGGGTTGGATGAAGGGTCGTGTGATACGCCGACGGCAGCAGGTTTGAAATGGAGCCCGTATCCTGAATTTTGTTCCTGCTGTGGCTATAACGGTGCGCAATGCTGTGCACAGTGTAAAAAAGGACAGAGTCATAACTGCAATGGACGCTGCGGCTGGGTGGATGAACCGTATAAACCGGACGGAGAGACTATAGCGCCGGATGAAAAAACAGATGAGCAAACAGAAGAACAAACGGATGAATTATCCAGATTAAAAGATTTGTTAGATAAAAAGAACAATGAGTTGGATGAATACCTTGCGGTGGAGGGGATTCCCGAACCAGTCCTTTTTGAGAAGAAAGCAGTAGTTGCGGCGCTGGCGAACATGATCTGTGAGTTGGAGGAAATGGATATGATCGCGAAAGAACAGCCTGCATTGCCCAATTTTAAGAACAACGATGAGCGGAAGGCATGGCTCGAAGATGTCGAGGCGTGGGGCCTGTGGTACGAAGACCAGAATATACAGGCAAGATATTACAAATACGACTTTTCCGACGGCAGCAGGCTTATAGCAGTCAGATACAGATATACCTGCCCGGAATGGATGAAGGGCCAGAAGATGTTTGAAGATAGTGAGAAGCTGGATGGGACATACAGGAACACTCACTATCACATGATCTATTCGGACGAATACAGGGCAAAACATACCTCGGAATATGATAAATACTATACGAATGCGACTGTATCCATAAGCATCCTTATTGATTTTATCAAGGAAATAGCAAAAAGGGAAAAGAATCCTGAAGATCAGAATGGTAACTATTAACTTTTATGTTTGTTTATGCACCACGGGCCTATGGCGGCAGGGTGGACATGCCGCCGGAAAGGAGGAGGATATGGCCAAAAGTGAATTACATGACGCATACAGTAAAAATGCACGTTTCCGGGAATATGTAGATAAATACTGCCGGAAGTATCCGGAGAAGATCACCGTGAGCGAAGCACTCACCCATGATCTGGTAAGACTGGTGTATCTGGATTTTAAAGAAGATGATAGGCTGGCATCACAGGAAGGAGAAGGTCTGTATGAAAAACCGACCTATGTCCCCAGAGAACTGTGTTTTCTGGATGAACATGGAAAAGTCAATGACATGGAATCATGTAAAGACTACTGTAAAAGGATCAAGACAGAGTGTGATGAATGTGTGATACAGAAATGCTTTGACCAGTTAGCAGCCTATCAGGATATCGGCCTTACCCCGGAACAGATCTTGGAGGTGGACAGGCTGTACGCCGAAAAGTGCAAGGAAGTCGCAGAACTGAAAAAGTCAGTATTTACCGCAATGGAAATGAGGAACAGAAAATGAACTGTGTAGATGAAATCGTAAGGAAAATTGCTAATTATGGTAACTTTTCTGAAAATGCCATAAGGATTATTTTGAATGATTATGATATATCCCCAAAAAGCACAGAATTGGTTCTTAATGATAATAAAAGGCAAAAAGTAATTCAAATGTTTATTGTGACCAAGAAAGTTGAAGGTTGTACCGAAAACACGATTAATTATTATGTGGGTACTTTAAGACGTTTTTTTAATGAAATAAATTACCGATTAGAGGAGATCACGACTGATCAGATAAGATATTATTTAGCGATACGTTCGGCAAGGGACAGATTAAGTAAAACGTCACAGGATAATGAATTAAGAGTATTAAAGAGTTTTTTTAAATGGTGTAGTGGCGAAGAATATATACAAAAGAATCCGACCGAAAATATTAAGGCAGTTAAAAAGGAAAAAAGAATAAAAAGACCGTTTTCGGAAACAGAACTTGAACTTATTAGAGAAAAGGCAGAAAACAAAAGAGATCGAGCAATAGTTGAAGTATTGTATTCTACAGGTGTTCGTGTAAGTGAGTTATGTAGGATGAATATAAGTGATATTGCAAATGATGAGATCGCTGTTTTAGGAAAGGGTGAAAAAGAAAGAATGGTTTATCTTAATACCAGGGCAAAAATTGCAATATCAGAATATCTAAAAACAAGAACAGATAGTGAAGATGCCTTATTTATTGGGATGAATACCAAAAAGCGGTTGAGTAAAGGCAGAATTGAAAAAGTGGTAAGGGAATTAGGGGAAAAAGCAGGTGTTCCCAACTGTCATCCTCACAGATTTAGAAGAACGGCAGGAACAATAGCATTAAACAGGGGTATGCCGCTTGAACAGGTGCAGCAAATGTTAGGACATGAAGATATAGCTACAACAACTATTTACGCAAGGAGTGAGGAAAGGAATGTCAAAGCAAGTCACGGAAAGTATGTTGTCTAAGATCAATCGCCTAATAAGTGTTGATGAAAGCTATAAAGCACCAGAAAAAATGATGCAAATTGTATCAGACAGAGACCTTGCAAAAGAAATATTTTTGAAATTTCTTCCAGAGTTTGATGATGATCTAAGCTACGAATGGTTTAATAAATATTTTGAAGATGAACATGCCGACAGAAAGAGAAGAAAGCAGGACTTTACACCGACTACTGCATCAAGGCTTATGTCTGAAATGCAGGGGAAAGAGCCGCAATACGGTGTAATATATGAGCCGGCGGCAGGAACAGGAAGTACTATTATTTCTCATTGGTACATAGAAACAAGAAAACACAGGTTTCCGTGGGATTATCAGCCGGATAATTATTTATATTTGTGTGAGGAATTGAGTGATAAGGCTGTCCCATTTCTTCTTTTTAATCTCTTGATAAGGGGAATGAATGCGTTAGTAATACACGGGAACACACTTACGAGAGAAACTAAAGAAGTGTATTACTGCTACAACAAATTTAATTCATATCTGAGTTTTTCTGAATTAAAGAAGTTACCACATGTAAAAGAAGTTGAGGAATTATGCAATATAAAATTTGTATCAGAAAAGAGTTGAGTTTATGGGTAAAAAGACATGGACATCAGAACAAATTGATAAGTTGTGTGATTTATGGGGGACAAAAAGTTACAAATCCATCTCAAGAATAGTCGGACATACTGAAACAGCGACAAGGCTAAAAGCAAAAAGGATAGGACTTGGAGAGTTCAAAAATGCGTCAGACTATATTTGCGCAAGGGAAATCTCAAGAATAATGGGCGTTGATGTTCACACGATAACTGATTATTGGATTAAAAAGCTAGGTTTGCCGTGTAAGAGAATAGAGGGTAGTGGCAGGACTTTATATGTAATGGTAAGACATGATGAATTAGTAACTTTTTTAAAAAATAATCAGAGTATATTTGATTCAAGAAGGATAAAACCGTATGGATTGGGCTGTGAACCAGAGTGGTTACATCAAAAAAGATTGAGAGATAGAATGACATATTGTTCAGCGGAGACGCAGAGGCAGCAGGCGCGAAGGGAAGGGAGATAAATGAGAGCAATATTCAAATATCCGGGAAGTAAATGGAGCATAGCGTCCTGGATAATAAATTTTTTCCCGGAACATCACAGCTATTTAGAACCATTTGCGGGCAGCCTTGCTGTCCTGATGAACAAACCCCGGTCAGATATTGAGACAGTAAACGATCTGGATGAGAACATAGTCAACCTGTTTGAGTGGATAAAGAAAGATCCGGAGCGGCTTGCACATGAAATTTACTGGACTCCATATGCCCGCTCCGAATATGAAAAGGCATTTGCATCAGTGCCGGAGGACAGCCTTGGAAAAGCAGTAAATTTTTACATATGCTTAAACATGGGCCATGGATTCCGCACGACCGGGGAAAAAGTCGGCTGGAAGAATGATGTGCAGGGCAGGGAAAAAGCGTATGCCGCGCAGGATTGGGTCAATCTGCCGCAGAAGATCGTTCAGACAGCAGAAAGACTCCGGGGTGTACAGATAGAAAACAGACCTGCTGCAGAACTGATAGAAAGATTTAATTATCCCAATGTCCTGATCTATGCAGATCCGCCGTATGTTTTGAGTACACGGTATGGGAAACTGTACAGATGCGAAATGAGCGATAAAGAACATGAAGACCTGCTCGATGTCCTTATGGCACATAAGGGGCCGGTACTGCTCTCCGGCTATGATAATGAGTTATATAATGACCGTTTGAGGGCGTGGCACCGGAAAGAGACGATCTGTTATTCGCAGGTATGCAAAAAAAGAAGAGAAGTCTTGTGGATGAATTTTAAGCCGGTAGAGCAGATCACATTGTTTGATTATGGGGAGGATAGAGGAATATGAAAAGACTGACACAAAAAACTGAAAGGAAAATTGTAAAGGAGTGATCTTATGATACATGCAATATGTGATTTTTGTGGAAAAGATGTTGATAGGACAGCCAATTTATTATCTATAACGCCATTTCAAAATTTTGCAAGATACCATACGGATAATAAGCCATATGGAAATGTAGATAGAACAAAAAGTTTTGTCATATGCCATGAGTGCATGAAAAAACATGATTTACCTAATCCATATCACGAATATGCAGGTATTACTAAACAGAATATGCAGTATGAGAAGTGTATTGACAATTATACGGAAGAAGATTTTAAGCGTCTGGAGAGGAGAAAGCGGGAAATATGGAAAATCAGAACAGATATATAGAACTTGCAAAACACTGTATTGGATTAAACAGAAAGAAACCATACACAAGACACGGAAAGAAGTTTTACAGACCATACAGGAACTGTTTTGCTACTGGCAGAGGAAAAGACCTTGAATGTTGGGAAATGATGAAATCTGCCGGATATGCTAAACATAGCGAAGAAAAGAATCAGCACGGAGGATATATATTCTACTTAACAAGAGAGGGCTTGGATTGGCTTGGGGAAAAAATAGGAATACATATTTATGATGAAGAAGATTGAGCAGAAAAGGGCAAGAAAGGAAAAAGGAAATGAGAGAGATTTTATTTAAAGGGAAACAGCAAAAAAATAGGGAATGGATTGAGGGGTATTATCTTAAATTTTATGAAACTCTAGGAAACGAGGTTAATTATATGATTTTTGCGATTGATGAAGAGCGGAAACTTAGCCAGCCGTATTCCGTAGATCCTTCTACTGTCTGTCAGTACACAAACTTAAATGATGCGAATGGCAGGAGAATTTTTGAAGGGGATATTGTCAGATGCGAAAATGATACAGGTCATATTGTTTTTAACGGTGGAAAATTTGTTGTTGCGTGGAAAAAATCAGCAGAATTAAAAAATATAAATTTAGACGTTTGGCACTCGGATGTCGAGGTTGTTGGCAGCATCTGCGACAATCCAGGGGTGATAGGAGACATGAAATGAGCAGAATATTATCAATTTTATTTAATACCGATACGGTCCGGGCGATACTGGACGGGAAAAAGACAGTAACCAGAAGAGTGATAAAGGGATACGTACCAGCCGATGCAGTATTCGAATATAATGAACAGACTCCAAAAGGATATATTTCCGGCAGAGGGAAATTTTGGAAAAAACAGTGCAGATTGCCCTATCAGCCGGGAGATATCCTGTATGTTCGGGAAACATGGGCATTTATGCCGTGTATAGGCTGCAATGGGGAGTACGCCCGTCCCGGTGTCGGAATGGCTTGTTATGATATGCAGGCCGTTGAATATGATGATGGAGACAGCATATCAGACGGATGTTTTGTCTATCGGGCTGACTGCAAAAACCCGGAGCGGATATGCTGGCGTCCCTCGGTCCACATGCCCAAAGAGGCGGCCCGCATCTGGCTAAAGGTAACAGATGTGAAGGTGGAGCAGCTACAGGATATCACAACATGGGAGGCGAAAGAGGAAGGTGCCGGGGAAGACTGTATCGGCATGTCTGCCTGTGGCGGTGACTGCAAAGACTGCCCTGCACATGCAGATAATTATATACCGTTATTTAAAAAAATATGGAACTCAACTATAAAAGGATATGACATTGGGGCTTATGATTGGGACGCTAATCCTTGGGTGTGGGTTGTAGAGTTTGAGCGGTGTGAGAAGCCGGAAGGTGGAACAGCAAAGAGGCAGCAGGCATAAAAGTTTAAAAGGAAGGGTGATTGATTTGACCAAAGAATCATTAGAGGCGTATCGGAGCAAAAAAGAAGAAATCAAGGAACTGCAATATAAATTGCAGAATCTGAACGAAGGTGATATTATGATCGGCTACGATACGATATTGGATTACCGAAAAGGATATCCTGTCCCCCAGGCAGTAGTAGGTGTTGATTGGGAAAAAGTGGACAGAACAGTCAGCAGATACGAAAAAAGAATAGAAGTGCTTGCGCGGGAATGCGAAGAAGTAGAGATTTATATTGAATCAATTACCGACAGTCTGACAAGGCGTATATTCAGAATGTATTATATCGAAGGATATAGTCAGAAAAATATCGGGAATATTATACATATAGACAGGAGTTATATAAGTAAAAAGATTAAAATGTTTAATGAAACTATAATTCATAAAAATGAAAAAAATTAGAAACAGGAAAAACCGCTCTCTTTTTAATAATTTTATATTTTTTAAATTTTTAAGTTGAAAAAATATAAAAATAAGTGTACTATATGATTAGAAAGAAATTAAGGGGAAGGGTTAAAAGATGGATGTGAGAGAATATATAAAACTTTGTTGTGTAAAAAGGGGAAACATGTCAGAAGCGGAACTTGCAAGAAGAACGGGTCAAACACCGCAGAATATGAATAATAAATATAAAAGGAATACATTTAAAATATCTGAATTGGAAAGGGTTGCGGATGCACTTGGTGCAGATTTACAAATATCTTTTGTCGATCGGAAGACCGGAGAACCTATCATATAAAGAAAAGTGTATAAAATATAAAAAAATATATAAAAAAGTATTTACAAAATATAAAAAAAGGTGTATAGTGATATTATCAGATGAAGAAACATACTGATAATAACCCAAAATAGGGAGAAAGAATGGTGAATGATATGAGAACATGGAGTGTTGAACATGAAGCAAATAGTTGGAATGATGATTTATTTAACGGAACTTATGACGAGTGCATAGCATACTGCAATGAGAAGGGTTATAAAATTGACGGTGTAGAGTGCAGGCTTGCGGAAGTTGAGGTTGATGAGCGCGGTAGCGTGATTGATACGTATAGCATTGTAGATGAGATTTGATTTTAGAAATTACTTATATATATGGAGAGACGGGATTATGAAATATACAAATGGAATGAAGATAAATGGAGAAAAGCTGTATTCTTATACAGGATGTTTAGGTGATTCCGAGGGGATAACTTTTGAAGAACTTCAAGCGGATTTTGAAAGTCTTGCAGATGAATTGGGTGAGAATGAATAAAAATGATGATTTTTAAAAACTTTCACACATTTCACATTTTTCACATTTATAATAATAATTAGGGATTCCAGAAGCGGATCAATTCTCCTCAAAAGGGATATCTGTATAACAGTAGCGTACAGATATCCCTTT
>JAMPIB010000038.1 GCA_023663085.1 Ruminococcus sp.
TATTGAGAAAATTGTAAATGCGGGAGAGCCGGTATATTTGACAAAAAACGGATATATTGCGGAGAAATTGAAGAATTTCAAGCATGATTTTGGATACAAAATTTTGTCCTGTATTTGAGTGAATACAGTTTCGGCGCCCTATTGACATTGAGCCGGAATATGATATACTTTTGATGAATTGAATATGTAACATACAGGTGTCAAAACAGCGCAGTAAAATCCGCGCTGGTTTTGGTGAAAAGGGAAACAGGTGTAAATCCTGTACGAACTCGTCACCGTAATCAGGGAGCAGAAGCCGCTATATCACTGGGAAACTGGGAAGATGGCCGATGCGATGATCTTTAAGCCGGGAGACCTGCCTGCATGTAGTACGGAAACGTTTGTTTCAGACCACGAGTAACTGGTTGTACATGTAGATTTGCGGAAGGTTGTTATCATTAACAATATTCTGCAGATTTGTTTATTATATAGGAAATTGCTCGATGCAGCGGAAGAATGCGAAGCATTCTTCCCAAGATAATTGCGAAGCAATTTTCTTGTGTACAAATCCTTTACCGGAGGCGCGTTCATGTGTCGTGGTAGAGGATTTTTTAGTTTGATGAGGCGAGAGGTGCGCATATCGCCTTGTTGGTATGTTTCGTGTACCCTGAAATTGTTTCTTAATATAAGCAGGAAATTCTGTATTTTACATATTTGATAATATGTTCAGATATCGGCAGAAGACGTCGAAAAGGAGGAGACATGAAGAAACGATTAGCAGTACTTATGATGACGGCTCTGGTAGCTTCATTGTGCATGACAGGCTGTGGAAACGGAGCGGAAGAGACTGTATCGCAGACACGGGAAGAGGATACGGCATCATCAGAAGAAGAGGCACAGCCGCAGGAAAGTGAAGCGGCAGAAGAAACTGTGCCGGAAGGCGGCGAGATGGATGATCAGGCAGCGGCAGATGAGGTTGCAGCGTTGATCGACGCTATTTATGTACAGGAGAGAACAGAAAATACTGACGAACAGTGCGCGCAGGCCAAAGCGGCGTGGGACGCGCTGACAGATGCGCAGAAGGAACTGGTGGAAGGCGAGAATGCAGATCCGGATTATTTTGGACGGGATACCGGAGACGCCTCTAAAGACGATCCGCGCAATCAGGATGACATCGGCGAAAACGAAATTCTGGTAGTCAGCTTTGGTACTTCCTTTAATGACAGCCGTGCGGCGGATATCAAAGGGATTGAAGATGCGATACAGGCAGCGAATCCCGACTGGTCAGTCAGAAGAGCGTTCACCGCACAGATCATCATTAACCATATACAGGCGCGTGATGGCGAGTCTATTGATAATGTGGATCAGGCATTGGAACGTGCCGTAGCCAACGGCGTGAAAAATCTGCTCATACAGCCGACTCATTTGATGCACGGCGCCGAGTATGACGAGTTGATGGAATCCGTTGAGGCTTACAGGGATCAGTTTGAGAATGTAAGCGTTGCAGAACCGCTTCTTGGAGAAGTTGGAGCGGATGCCTCGGTCGTCAATGCAGATAAGGCGGCGGTTGCGGATGCCATTCTGGCGGCGGCAGTTGTGGATGCCGGCTATGGAAGTCTGGCAGAAGCGCAGGAAGACGGCACGGCGTTCGTATTTTTAGGACATGGTACATCCCATACGGCCAAGGTGAGTTACAGTCAGATGCAGACGCAGCTGACAGATATCGGCTGTACGAATGCGTTTATCGGTACAGTAGAGGGCGAACCGGAGGAAACAGCCTGCGAAGCCGTTATTGAGGCCGTTGCACAGGCAGGTTATACAAAAGTGATCCTGCGTCCGCTGATGGTCGTGGCAGGCGATCATGCCAATAATGATATGGCAGGTGAAGATGAGGATTCCTGGCTTAGTATGTTCCTTGCTTCTGGCAGTTTTGAAAGCGTGGATACGCAGATAAGCGGTCTTGGTTCCATTGAGGCCATTCAGGAAATCTATGTAGAGCATACAGCCGTTTCTCTGGAAAATATGGGAAATGCATCCGATCAGGCAGCCACAGAGCTGCCTGACGGCACTTATACGGCACAGTTTAAGACGGACAGCAGTATGTTCCATGTGAGTGAAGCCTGTGAGGGAAAAGGGACTCTGACGGTAAAAAACGGGGAGATGACAATACATATTTCCCTTGCTTCTAAGAAAATCTTAAATCTTTTTCCCGGACTGGCCAAAGATGCGGCCAAAGAGGGCGCCGTTCTGCTTATACCGACCGAAGATACGGTCACATACAGCGATGGTCTGACGGAAGAAGTGTACGGATTTGATGTGCCTGTGCCTGCGCTGGGGACAGAATTTGATCTGGCGCTGATCGGTACAAAAGGGACATGGTATGACCATAAAGTAAGCGTTTCCGATCCTGTCCCGCTGGAGGATACACAGGCTAAAGGCGCTAAAGCGCTAAAAGATGGCACATACAGCATTGAGATGACTTTTGCAGGCGGGAGCGGGAAAGCAGAAATCTTATCGCCTGTGACTGTGACGGCTGCGGACGGAAAGATGATCGCGGTATTGCAATGGAACAGTCCTAATTATGACTATATGATAGTCGGAGGAGAAAAATACCTTCCGGTCAATACGGAGGGGGATTCGGCGTTTGAAATCCCGGTCAGGAGTTTTGACGAGCCGCTGGATGTCATCGGCGATACGGTAGCCATGAGCAGGCCGCATGAAATAGAATATACGCTCACCTTTCGTCCGGAGACGTTAAAGGAACAGGAAGATCAATAGGAAAATTTGCAGGAAGAGCAGGAAGATGAAAAAATATATGCAGTTTAATCTGGCGCTTCTGGCAGGGATGCTGGGTTTGTGCGGCTGTGGAAACAGTCATGCAGGTTCCGCTTGGACGGATGAAAATAAGGTAGTGGAAACAGCCGGTATTGAAGCAGGCACGGAGCCGGGGGCAGAAGAAACCGCCGAAACAGGTCAGACATTAGTATATAAAAACAGCATGGAATTGCAATATGCCGAAAATTTCACAGTAGATCACTATGCAGGCGGCTATACCCTGCTTACGACACTAATGGATGGCGCGCGTTTTCTGATCGTGCCGGAGGATGCTCAGGTACCGGAAGAGATAGATGATGAGCCGTTAAGGGAAGATATTATCATCTTACAAAGGCCGATAGAGGATATTTATCTGGTAGCGTCCTCGGCGATGGATCTTTTTAGTAAATTAGACGGACTGGGGACTATCGCTTTTTCCGGGCAAAAAGAAGATGGCTGGTATATAGAAGAGGCCAGAGAGGCCATGCAAAAAGGTGAGATTCTCTATGCCGGTAAGTATAGCAAACCGGATTATGAGCTTATCGTTTCCGGCGGCTGTAAGCTGGCGATCGAAAACATGATGATCTCCCATTCGCCCGAAGTGGTGGAGAAACTGGAAAGTTTCGGGATTCCTGTGATGATAGAGTATTCAAGCTATGAATCGCATCCGCTTGGCAGAGTGGAGTGGATTAAATTCTACGGCGCGCTTTTGGGAAAAGAGGAAGAAGCGGAGAAGATATTTGCAGAGCAGACGGCGATCCTTGAAAAGGTGCAGGCTGATGAAAATACGGATAAGACGGTGGCCTTCTTTTTTGTGACCTCTAACGGCATGATACAGGTGCGCCAGTCCAATGATTATGTAGCGAAGATGATAGAACTGGCGGGCGGAAACTATGTCTTTAAAGATCTTGGCGATCCGGATACAAAGCGTTCTACCCTGAACATACAGGTAGAAGAATTTTATGCCGGTGCAAAGGACGCGGATTTTCTGATCTATAACAGTTCGATCGATGGCGGCATAGTAAGCGTGGAGGAACTTCTGGATAAGTGTGAACCGCTGGCGGATTTTAAGGCCGTACAGGAAGGAAACGTCTGGTGTACGACCAACGATATGTACCAGCAGTCGCTTTCGACAGGTTATCTGATTGAGGACATCCATACTATGCTTTCAGGTGAAACGGAGGATATGCACTATCTTTTTCATCTGGAATAAAAAATTGTGAAAGAAGAAAGGCGCGTGGGTCTGATGCGGGAAAACAGAAAATACAGATATATTGCGGCTTTTATCATATTGGGCGCAGGCACGGTCGTCTTTTTTATCCTGAATATCTGTATCGGGAGCGTAAACATTGCCCTGCCGGATATCATAAGCACTTTTACAGGAAAGAAAACAGAGGAAACAGTTATGAGGATATTGTGGGATATCAGGCTCCCAAGGGCGGCGGCAGTCTTTGTACTGGGCGGCGCGCTGGCACTGGCAGGGTATCTTTTGCAGACTTTTTTCAATAACCCGATCGCCGGGCCGTTCGTTCTGGGGATTTCTTCGGGTGCCAAAATGGTGGTGGCACTGATGATGATATTCCTTATGGACAGGTCGATACGGGTGACGTCGTTGGCCATGATCCTGGGCGCGTTTGCCGGGGCCATGCTCTCGATGGGGTTCGTATTGCTGATATCCCGCAGAGTTGGTAATATGTCGATGTTAGTGGTGAGCGGTGTGATGATAGGATATATCTGTTCGGCCGTTACAGAACTGGTTGTAACGTTCGCCGATGATGCGGATATCGTCAATCTCCACAACTGGTCGCGGGGAAGTTTCTCCGGCATGACCTGGGAAAATGTAAAAGTCATGTCGGTGGTGGTGTTTATCACTTTTGCAGTCGTTTTTTGCATGTCAAAACCGCTCAGCGCCTATCAGACGGGAGACGTCTATGCGCAGAATGTCGGTGTCGATCTGCGGTTTTTGCGGGTGTGTATCGTTGTTTTTTCCAGTATTTTATCGGCCTGTATCGTAGCTTTCGCCGGGCCGGTTTCTTTCGTGGGGATCGCGGTGCCGCATCTGGTAAAAAAACTTCTGCATACAACAGAACCGATCCGGATGATACCGGCCTGCTTCTTAGGCGGCAGCGTTTTCTGCCTGTTCTGCGATTTGCTGGCCAGAACGATGCTTGCGCCGACGGAGTTGAGTATCAGTACGGTGACGGCCATATTCGGCGCGCCCGTAGTCCTCTGGATCATGGCGGGAAGACGTATGAGCAGGTGAAGGTATGGAAAAAATTTTTTTCAGGGCAAAAAAGATGTGCGTAGGATATGATGATAAGCCGCTTATCAAAGAAATAGAAATAACCCTGCCAAAAGGCGAGATATTAACCTTGATCGGGCCAAACGGCGCGGGAAAATCCACGGTCTTAAAAAGTATCGCCGGGCAGCTTCGTCTGCTTGGCGGAACGGTGTATCTGGGAGAAGATGATCTGTCGGAAATGAAAAGAGACAGACTGGCCCGGAGGATGTCGGTGGTATTTACCGAGAGACTGCGTTCGGAGATGAAAAGCTGCCGGGATGTCGTCGCTACGGGGCGTTATCCTTATACCGGCTGGTTTGGCGTATTGTCCGGGGAGGATGAGCGTATTGTTGATGAGGTGATGGAACTTACACATACCACGGAAATTGCCGGGCTGGATTTTCAAAAGATAAGCGACGGGCAGAAACAGCGGGTGATGTTAGCAAGAGCCATCTGTCAGGAGCCGGAGATCGTGATCTTAGACGAGCCGACGTCTTATCTGGATATCAGACATAAACTGGAGTTTCTGGCCGTACTTAGGAAGATGCGGGATAAAAAGGGCCTTACCGTTATCATGTCGCTGCATGAACTGGAACTGGCCAGACTCGTTTCCGATAAAATACTCTGCCTGAAAGGCGCGTATGTGGAGCGCTTTGGCAGACCGGAAGAAGTTTTTGAGACGGATTTTATCAAAAGGCTTTTTGATATCGCGCAAGAGGACTTTATCCAGGATGAAAAACTTCTGGCTTATGTCAGGCAGATAGGGAGGTAAGCGGTCATGGCTAAGGTCATCATGATACAGGGAACAATGTCCGGCGCGGGAAAAAGCCTGCTTACGGCGGGACTGTGCAGGATCATGAAACGGGACGGCTACCATCCCGCGCCTTTTAAATCCCAGAATATGGCGCTCAATTCCTATATCACCAAAGAAGGACTGGAAATGGGAAGGGCGCAGGTCATGCAGGCGGAGGCGGCCGGGATCGAACCGCTGGTCTGTATGAATCCCATTTTGTTAAAGCCAACTAATCATATAGGTTCACAGGTGATTGTCAATGGTGAGGTCCTGGGGAATATGAGCGCCAGAGAATATTTTTCCTATAAAAAGAAGCTGGTGCCCGATATTATAAAAGCATTTCACAAACTGGAAGAGACGGCGGACATTATCGTTATAGAAGGCGCGGGAAGTCCGGCGGAAATTAATCTGCGGGAAAATGATATCGTCAATATGGGCATGGCCGAGCTGGTGGATGCGCCTGTGCTCTTAGCAGGCGATATCGACAGAGGCGGCGTGTTTGCCCAGCTGTTAGGGACGCTGATGCTCCTTACAAAAGAAGAGAAAAAAAGAGTAAAAGGACTTATCATCAATAAATTCCGCGGCGATAAGTCGCTGCTCGATCCCGGTATCGCTATGTTAGAGCAAAAAGGCGGCGTTCCGGTAAGCGGCGTAATTCCTTATATGGAGATCGCTTTAGAGGATGAGGACAGCCTGACGCAGCGTTTTGACAGGGATAAAAGAAGCAGGATAGACATGGCTGTGATCCGTTATCCGCGGATATCGAATTTTACGGATTTTAATATATTCGAGCAGATAGCGGGGGTATCCGTGCGTTATGTGGATTCTGTGAAAAAACTGGATTCTCCGGATATCGTTTTTTTGCCCGGCAGTAAGAATACGATGAGCGACCTTAGCTGGATGCGTGAAAACGGTCTGGAAGAGGCGGTAAAAGAACTGGCTAAAAAGATTCCTGTCTGCGGCATCTGCGGCGGTTATCAGATGCTGGGGATGCAGATCAACGACCCGCAGGGACTGGAAACGGGGGGAAAGATGCCGGGAATGGGCCTGCTTCCCGTGATGACTACGCTGCAAAAAGAAAAAGTACGCCGTCAGGTGCAGGGAACAATCGGTTGGATAGAGGGCGTGCTGGCCCCGCTTGCAGGATTGGCGTTTGAGGGCTATGAGATACATATGGGAGAGAGTGTGCCGGCTGATTTGTCATGCTCAGGTAAGGATCGCGCGGTGGCAGGAGCACAGATGAGGCAGCGGCAGATGGACAAAGACAGTGTTTTTGTATGCGGCGAAAATAAAAATGTGTATGGAACATATGTTCATGGAATCTTTGATAAAGGCAGGACAGCGGCGGCGCTTGTTGATGCGCTCGCTGAGAAAAAGGGCATCCGTACAGAGAGTGGAGTTGTGAAAGATTATAAGGATTTTAAGGAAAGTCAATATGAAAAACTGGCGGATATCCTGTCAGAATATCTGAATATGGAGGAAATCTATGGAATGCT
Organism: Ruminococcus sp.; assembly: GCA_023663085.1. Taxonomy (GTDB): domain Bacteria; phylum Bacillota; class Clostridia; order Lachnospirales; family Lachnospiraceae; genus UBA3282. The sequence continues at coordinate 7,364 of JAMPIB010000038.1, forward strand.
CACAGAAGCGCGGTTCCGGTAACGGAAATCCTGACAGGGAAATTCCGGGCAGTCATGTTTCATGCAGTCAGGATGCCGGCTGTGAAAGAGAATATCATGCCGGAAGGCTGGCGGAGTTTACGATAGAGGCCCCTGATCAGACGGTTTATCAAAAGGTTCTGGATAATTGGGACAGGATAGCGAAACCTCTGGATGGTATGGGAAAATTTGAGCGGATAACGGCGCAGATAGGCGCAATTCTGGGAACCGGGGATATTGATCTTGTCAAAAAAGCAGTCATTATCATGTGCGCGGATAACGGTATCGTGGAAGAAGGGGTCAGTCAGTCCGGACAGGAAGTTACGCGGGCGGTAGCGGCACAGATGGGTAAAGGAGCCTCTTCTGTCTGTAGAATGGCCTCGTTTCTGGGAGCCGATACCGTTCCGATCGACATCGGTATCAACTGTGCAGACCCCATACCGGGTGTGCTTGCCAAAAAGATACGCCGTGGCACGAGAAATTTCAGGAAAGAACCAGCCATGACGGAAAGCGAGGCTGTCCGGGCCATTTTTACCGGAATAGAAACGGTCTTTGCCTGTAAAGAAAAAGGTTATCAGATACTGGCCATAGGAGAAATGGGGATCGGCAACACGACGACGAGCAGCGCGGTAACGGCGGCCCTGTTACAGTGTGATGTAGAGACGGTAACAGGAAGAGGCGCCGGGTTAGACGATGAAAAATTACTGCATAAACGGCAGGTTATCGCAGAAGCGCTCACCAGATATCGTCTGACCGGAGCAGACCCCCTTCTTATCCTGCAGACGGTCGGCGGGCTGGACATTGCGGGGCTGACAGGCGTCTGTATCGGCGGCGCGTTATATCATATACCAATCGTTTTGGATGGCGTGATCAGTATGAGCGCCGCGCTTCTGGCCGAGAAGATAGTGCCCGGTACGGTGCGTTATCTGATTCCCTCGCATAAAGGCAGGGAACCGGCCGTAGAAAAGCTGATAAAAGCCCTGCATTCAGAGCCTGTCATAGACGCGGATATGGCGCTCGGCGAAGGAACAGGAGCCGTTATGATGCTGTCACTGCTGGATATGGCGCTGTGTATTTATCAGGGAAAAACATCTTTTTCAGATATGGAAATTGAGCCATATGAGAGATATCTGAAAAAAATATGAGAGGTATAAGGGAAAATGATGATCTTGATAATCGGCGGCAGCGGGAGCGGTAAATCATCTTATGCGGAAAAGACCGCACTTACACTTGCCGAAAAAGAGGGGCAGCAGACAGAAGAGAGAAGAAATACAGAAATAAGGAAATATTATCTGGCAACCATGAAAGTCTATGACGAAGAAGGCAGAAAAAAAGTAATGCGGCATCAAAAGATGCGCGCCGGCAAAGGGTTTCTGACGATCGAACAGCCGACAGATATTGCCAAAGCGCTTGAAAAGATGGAGGCAGGTACGGGCGTGGTATTGTTAGAGTGCCTTTCTAATCTGACTGCCAATGAGATGTTTACGGAAGAAGACGAAACAGTCCGGACGGGCGTAGACTCTGAAATCAGAATTGCAGAAAAAATAGTGCAGGAAATCAGTGTCATCAAAGAGTGCATGACGCATCTGGTAGTTGTTGGCAATAACGTATTTGAAGACGGAATCCTCTATGATGAAACTACGATGTCTTATATCCGTGTGCTTGGACATATCAACCGGAAACTTGCCATAGCGGCTGACGAAGTGATAGAGGTGGCAGCCGGGATTCCTGTTATATTAAAGAAAAATTTATCTTGAGAAACAGAAAGAGGTTCCGACATGCGGATACTAAAATCTTTTTTAATTGCCTTTTCCACATACTCGAAGATTCCAGTGCCGGTTTTTGGCTGGGAAGAGGAGAATATGAAATATATATATTGTTTTTTCCCCTGGGTCGGAGCGGTGATAGGGATCTGTTTTTACTTTTGGAATGTTTGCTGCGGATACTTTCAGATTGGGGAGATATGCCGCCTGACGATAGGGCTGGCAATCCCGCTCCTTATTACGGGCGGTTTTCATGTCGATGGTTTTATGGATACGATGGACGCCCTGCATTCGTATCAGGAAAAGGAAAGAAAACTGGAAATCTTAAAGGATTCCCATATCGGGGCGTTTGCGGTCATTATGCTGGCGGCGTATGGTCTGATTGTTTTGGGAGCCTTGTCGGAAATAAAGCAGATATCGTTACTTAAGATCGTGTGCGCGGGATTTTTCCTATCACGCTGTCTTTGCGGGATCAGTGCGGTTACTTTTCCATTAGCCAGAAAAGGCGGAATGCTTTATCTGTTTGCAGACCGTGCCCATAAAAGGATTGTCAAAGGTTCTTTATATCTGCAAAGCAGTCTCTGTATTCTTTTTATGCTGTCCTGTTCTCCGGCGGTGGGAGCGCTTGTTACAGTGGCGGCGTTTTTGGCTTTTTTTTATTATGACAGGCAGAGCAGAAAAGAATTTGGCGGGGTCACGGGTGATACGGCGGGGTATTTTATTTTGCTGTGTGAAGGCGTTATGATCGTCGCGGCAGCGGCAGGAGGGTATTTTTTCAAATGAGATTAGTGATAGGCGGATATGCGCAGGGAAAATTAGATTATGTATTGACGAAATACCGTCTGACAAAAGAGGCTGTATGGGACGGTATCCTGCCTGAGCCGGGAGAGGCCGGGCAAAATCCTGCTCTGTCAGAGCCGGGAGAGGCATCTGATACGATAGTGGTGGATCATCTGCATCAATGGGTGAAAAAACGTATTTTGGATGGCGGATGTCCGGAGGAAGAAATAGAGGCGTTCTTAGCGCATTGTGAGAACTGTATCCTGATCAGCGACGAGATTGGAAACGGTATCGTGCCGATAGACGCCGGGGAAAGAATGTACAGAGAACGCATGGGGAGACTGCTCATACAGCTTGCCGCGCAGGCACAGAGTGTGGAGCGGGTCATGTGCGGGATTGGTCAGGTGATCAAATGATATTGACTTTTATCAGGCATGGAAAGACCAGAGCCAATGAAGAGCGCCGGTATCTGGGCAAAACGGACGAACCGCTCTCAGAGAAAGGGATACGTGATCTGCTTTCTTATAAAGAGCAGGGGATTTATCCGAAGATTGACGCTTTGTTTGTCAGCCCTATGAAGAGGTGTCTGCAGACGGCGGAAATCTTATATCCGCAACTGCCTGCGCAGATCATTCCGGAATGGGAAGAGATAGACTTTGGCCGCTTTGAATATAAAAATTATGAGATGTTAAAAAACGACGCGGCTTATCAGGCATGGATCGACAGTAATGGAACATTGCCTTTTCCGGAGGGGGAAAGCAGAGAGGCGTTTTTGATACGGTGTGAAAAAGGTTTTCGCAGGATGTGTGAGCGACTGTGTCTGCCGCGGCAGGATGCCCTGACCGGGCCGCAGGCGAAAGAAAGAGCGGCAGGGCTTATCGTTCATGGCGGTACGATCATGGCATTGTTGAGTCTTTATGGTGGAAAAGAGTATTTTGCTTATCAGGTGCGGCCGGGGGATGGATATCAATGTCGGATGTGTGTTCTGAAAAGTGAGGGGCAGATGGAGAAAGTCAGCCTGAAAGAAATACAGGCATTGCAGGAGGATGGATGAAATATCATATTTTGGCGTTTTTCTTTGGTTTTATACTGGATCTGTTATTCGGCGATCCGTATTTTCTGCCGCATCCGATACGGCTGATCGGGAAACTGATAACGGGGCTGGAGAAAAGACTGCGCGGAGGGCAGAGCAAAGTTGAAAAGCGGATACAGTTCCGGCGGGGAATATGGCTTGTTATTATCGTGCTCGCGGCTGTCGTGAGCGTGACGTGGGCGCTTTTATTTCTTTCCTACCGGGTGCATCCCTATATGGGACTTATTGTGGAAACAGTTATGACGTATCAGATTCTGGCGGTAAAGTGTCTGAAAGTCGAAAGCATGAAAGTTTATCGGTGTTTACGGGATGGGGATACGGAGAAAGCCAGAGAGGCTGTGTCCATGATCGTGGGCAGGGATACGGAGAGTCTGGATGAAGAGGGTATCGCGAAAGCGGCGATCGAAACGGTGGCGGAGAATACTTCGGATGGTGTGATCGCGCCGATGCTCTATACCGCACTTGGCGGGCCGGTGCTTGGCTTTTTTTACAAGGCGGTCAATACGATGGACTCCATGATCGGCTATCAGAACGAGACCTATCTGTATTTTGGCAGGGCGGCCGCCAGACTGGACGATCTGGTGAACTTTATCCCGGCCAGGATCAGCGCCTGTTTTATGATAGCATCTACTTTTTTACTGGAAAAAAATATATTTGCCGAAAAATCCGCCAAAACGCCAGACTGCGGAGCTTGCGTTTTTTCCTATAAACGGGCGGTCATTATATATAAGAGGGATCGCAGAAAACACGCCAGTCCGAATTCTGCGCAGACGGAATCGGTCTGTGCCGGCGCGCTGGGTATCAGACTGGCGGGGGACGCCGTTTATTTTGGCCAGAGAGTAATTAAACCGTATATCGGGGACGCCGGACGGAACGTGGAATATGAGGATATCAGACGGGCGGATCGTCTGCTGTATGTGAGCGCGTGGTCGTGTGAAATAGTATGTCTTGCTCTGCTGGTCATCTTATACATCCGATGAGATCATATTCGCTGGTTATGAAAATAGAGTTTTGCAATTGCCCAAGTATGAAGATTGAGGAAAGGAATCGTGATGAAAAGAATGCACGGCGGTGACATATATAGAAATCATGTGGAAATAGATTTTTCCGTAAACCTTAATCCGCTCGGAATGCCGGAGACGGTAAAGGCGGCACTGTATAAGGCGGTCGGGGACTGCGACAGGTATCCCGATAGGGAGGCGGAAAGCTTAAAGCGGGCAGTTGCACAGATGCTGTCGGCGCCGGAGGACTATCTGCTTTTTGGAAACGGTGCTTCAGAACTCTTTCTGGCTATTGTACATGCCGTGAAGCCGCGAAAGACAGTCATACCCGTGCCATCTTTTTACGGTTATGAATATGCGGCAAAGGCCGTGGGGGGAGAAATCGTTTATCAGGAAATGAAACCGGAAGAGGGTTTTGCCATGGCAGATGCGGGGAAGATGATGTTAAATGAGGAAACCGACCTGCTGTTTCTGGCAAATCCTAATAATCCTACCGGAAAACTATTAGAAAAAAAGGCATTGCTAAATTTATTACAGCACTGTAAGGAAAAAGAAATCCTGGTCGTGCTGGACGAATGTTTTATTGAGTTTTGCGGCCGGGAGTTTTCCCTGCTTTCGGAGATAGAGCGGTTTGAGAATCTGCTGCTTGTCGGCGCTTTTACGAAGATATTTTCTATTCCCGGAGTGCGTCTGGGGTATCTGCTATGCAGCGATACCGCGCTTCTTACAAAGATTAAAAGGCAACTTCCGGAATGGAACCTTTCTGTTCTGGCGCAGGAGGCCGGCTGTGCGTGTGCGGGAGAGACGGATTTTTTGTGCAGGACAATAGCCTGTGTCAGAAAAGAGAGGGCTTTTCTGGAAGAGGGCCTAAACAAGCTGGGGTTCCGGGTCTATCCTTCCGCGGCTGATTTCATCTTATTTTACAGCGAAGAGCCGCTGTATGCGAAACTGTTGGAAAAAGGGATACTTATCAGGGACTGTGCGGATTTCAGGGGACTCGGACGGGGATTTTACCGGATTGCAGTAAAAAGCAGGGAAGAAAATGAGAGATTACTGCGGGAAATGAGTTTCGCAACTGCTTGGAAAGGAAAAGATGGAAAGGAATAAAAACGATGAAGGAAATAGAATATCTTCCGCCGGAGGAGATTGAAAAAAGAAGTTTTGAGATCATCGATGGGGAACTGTCGGCGAGAGGCATCCATCTGCCGGCGGCGGAGGAACTGATAATCAAAAGGGTCATCCATACGAGCGCGGATTTTGATTATGCCGGGACGCTGTGCTTTTCCAAAGGAGCGGTGGCCGTGATGAAAGAATTGATAAAAAACGGAGCCGATATCGTAACGGATACCAACATGGCCTTAGCGGGTATCAATAAAAAGAAGCTGGCGGAATATGGCGGGAGCGCCTGCTGTTTCATGGCACAGGAAGAGACGATACGGATCGCCAGACAAAGAAATATCACGCGGGCGGCTGTCAGTATGGAGCGTGCGGCGGCCATCGAAAAACCGCTCATCTTTGCGATCGGCAACGCACCGACCGCACTGATAAAATTATATGAGATGATGCAGAAGAGCGACTGGCGGCCCGCCTTTATCATTGGCGTTCCGGTAGGATTTGTCAACGTGGAGGCGGCCAAGGAACTGATCATAGAGACTGATATCCCCTATATCGTCAACCGGGGAAGAAAAGGCGGCAGTAATGTGGCGGCAGCCATCTGTAATGCAGTCTTATATCAATTACCATGATCGGGCAGGGGAATGCGAAACAGCAGGGTGGGCAGGCAGAGGAAAAAGGATTCTGCTGAAAGGCCCTTGAAAAACGTCGGCACTTAGTGAAAAAGTTGCAAAGCAGCTTTTGAACTTAGTACCGCTACGATTTTTCACGGAGCGAAAGCGTGCCTCGAAGCAGAAACTTTTTCCTCTGCCTGCCCGCCCTGCTGTCTCGCATTCACCTGTTACAATAAAAACGGGAGGGATAAGTTCGATGCGATACGGTTTCACGACCGGGAGCTGCGCGGCGGCTGCGGCGAAAGCGGCCGCGTATATGCTTCTTACTGGCAGAAAGAAAACAGAGATCACCATTGAGACGCCAAAGGGGATTCCCTATACAGCGCAGATTCTGGATATCCGCCGTGGTGAAAACGAAGTCAGCTGTGCGGTGGAAAAAGATGGCGGCGACGATCCGGATGTTACAAACGGCGCGTGGATCTACGCCAGCGTTTCTTATGAACAGTGCGGACAGTGCGGACAGAGTGAAGCGCGGCTGGTCATAAAAGGCGGTATCGGCGTAGGAAGAGTGACCCGAAAAGGACTCGACCAGCCTGTAGGAGAAGCGGCCATTAATCATGTTCCGCGCGAGATGATTTGTAAGGAAGTCAGGGAAGTGTGCCGGTTTACAGATTATACAGGAACGCTTCTGATAGAAATATCGGTGCCGGAAGGAGAAAAAATTGCGGCGCATACGTTCAATCCCAGACTCGGTATCACAGGCGGGATATCCATTCTGGGAACGAGCGGTATCGTGGAGCCTATGAGCAGCCGGGCAATTCTGGAGACGATACGTCTGGAACTGCGTCAAAGAAAAGAAGAAGGATTTGCCTATGTGGCAGTCTCGCCGGGAAATTACGGACTGGAATTTATAAAAAAAACGTATGGCTATGATCTGGACAGGAGTGTAAAATGCAGTAATTTTATCGGCGAGACTATTGATATGGCGGTAGAACTTGGCTTTGCAAGGATGCTGCTTACAGGGCATATCGGGAAACTGATAAAAGTGGCGGGCGGTATTATGAATACGCATTCCAAAGAGGCGGACTGCCGGATGGAACTTCTGGCCGCTTTTGCCATCCGCGAAGGAATAGATGGTGAAACAGCCCGCCGGATACTGGAATGTGCGACAACCGAAGAGGCATTGCCTTTCTTAAAAGAAAGCGGGAAACTGTATCCTGTCATGGAACATATCGCAGAGCGTATCTGTTATTATATGGAAAAACGCGCCGGAGGCCGGATGAAAACAGATTGTATTTTATATGCCAACGGCTATGGAGAATTGGCGAAAAGTAAGGGGGCGAAAGAATGGTTTATTTTGTTGGCGCAGGAACAGGAGCGGCCGATCTGATCACCGTCAGGGGGATGCGGCTTTTGCAAAAAGCGGACGTTATCATATATGCCGGTTCTTTGGTCAATCCGGCATTGCTTTCCTATGCGGATAAGGATTGCGAGATACATAACAGCGCCAGGCTTACGCTGGAAGAAGTGCTGGCGATCATGCAAAGAGCGGAGGCGGAGGGGAAGACAACGGTACGCCTGCATACGGGGGAGCCGAGTATTTATGGGGCGGTCAGAGAGCAGATGGATGAACTGGACAAGCGCGGGATTGCTTACGAGAGCTGTCCGGGCGTCAGCGCCTGCTTCGGGGCGGCGGCTTCTTTGAATCTGGAATATACTCTGCCGGGCGTTTCGCAGTCTCTTATCATCACCAGAATGGAAGGCAGGACGAAGGTGCCGGAGAAAGAGAGCATCGAAGCGCTGGCGGCGCACCGAGCGTCTATGGCCATCTATTTAAGCGCGGGCATGTTAAAAGAACTGAGCAGGCGCTTACTACAGGGCGGATACGAGGCAGATACGCCGGCGGCGCTTGTCTATAAAGCGACCTGGCCGGAAGAAGAGGCTTATGTCTGTACAGTCGCTACATTATATGAAACAGCGGCGGAGCACGGCATTTCCCAAACGGCTGTTGTGTTAGTAGGAGAGGTGGTCGCGCATCGGCATTATGAGAGATCGCGGCTGTATGCAGCCGATTTTCAGACAGGATTCCGGGAGGCAAAAACGGGCGGAAGAAAAACGACAGGCATAAATAAAAACGACAGTCACGAATAAAACGATAAGTATAAATCAGTGAGGACATTAATGGAACTTAGTATTGTTTCTTTTACAGAGAACGGAAGAAAACTGGCGGAGTATATTATGCAAAACTGTGCCGGGGATGATGTGATAAATAGTATTGAACATATGTCCCTGTCCGGTCAGAGCCGGCGAAAAACAGAGCATTGGGAAATAAGCTGTCAGGAGATAAGCCAGCGGGAAATCTCCGTTACAGAGTGGGCGGGAATACAGATGCGGGAGAAAAAGGCTTTATTATTCATAGGCGCCTGCGGCATTGCCGTCCGGGCCATAGCGCCGCATCTGACGGACAAACTGCACGACAGTCCGGTGCTTGTCATGGATGAAACGGGAAAATATGTGATCCCGCTCGTATCGGGACATGTAGGCGGCGCGAATGAACTTGCCTGCTATATCGGCAGGAGGACGGGAGCCGAACCTGTGGTCACGACGGCTACGGATATAAACGGGAAATTCGCAGTCGATCTTTTTGCCGAGGAAAATGCGCTTGGCATGATGAATAAAGACGGAATCGCCAGAGTTTCAGCTAAAATACTATCGGGGGAAAAAGTAAGCATCGCTATCGAAAGCCGGAATGAAGAAAAAGGTGAAGGAAAAAACAGATACTGTGGGAAAACGCTTTTCTGGCAGGGACAGCCTTTGTCAGAAGGTGCCCTGCCGGATGGACTGTATATGGTGCCTTATCCGCCTAAGCAGTATGTCGATATTCTGGTAACTTCCGGGAAGGAGGACTTTGAGGCGGCCATCTGCCTGCGGCCTAAAGAATATATCATCGGTCTTGGCTGTAAAAGAGGGAAAACGGCGGAAGAAATAGAAATGTTTCTCTCACACAGACTACAGGAATCTGACATATCTGTGACACAGATACTGGCGCTTGCTTCCATTTCACAAAAAAAGGATGAACAGGGGATACTCGGCTGGTGCAGAAAAGAAAAAATTCCCTTTCTGACTTATACGGCGGAGGAACTGCAGGAAGTAAAAGGTAATTTTACAGGTTCTTCTTTTGTAGCGGATATGGTAGGAGTGGATAATGTATGCGAGAGGGCGGCGTTAAGAGCCTGTGGAGAAAACGGGGAACTGATATGTGGGAAATATGCCAAAGACGGTATGACATTTGCGTTGGCCAGAAAAATCTGAAAATACAGGACGCCATGAAAATTTAGTCAGAGAGGACATCAGTTTATGGATAAAAAAATATATATCGTGGGAATAGGGCCGGGCAGAGAAGATATGATGACAAAAGAGGCATATTCCGTATTAGAACAGGCGGATGTGATCGTCGGTTATACCTTGTATCTGCAACTGCTTTCGGAAGACCTGCGAAAAAAAGAACTATTATCTACGCCCATGCGCGGAGAAAAAGAACGGTGCAGAGTATGCTTTGCGGAGGCTGAAAAAGGAAAACGGGTAGCGCTCATCTGCAGCGGCGATGCCGGAATTTATGGTCTGGCGTCTTTGATGTATGAGATTGGGCAGGCATACCCGGAGACTGAACTTGTCGTGGTCCCCGGCGTAACCGCGGCCTGCAGCGGTGCGGCGCTTCTTGGCGCGCCGCTTGGTCATGATCTTTGCATCGTCAGTCTGAGCGACCTGCTCACACCGTGGGAAAAGATAGCCGCGCGCCTAAAAGCGGCCGCAGAGGGCGATTTTGTAGTAGTACTCTATAATCCGTCCAGTCATAAGCGGAAAGATTTTCTGATGAGAGCCTGTGACATCCTGCTCTCTGTCATGGATAAGCAGAGGCCCTGCGGTTATGCCCGGAATATTGGAAGGGACGCAGAAAAGGCAGAAATCTGCACTTTATGGGAGTTAAGAAACAAAGAGGCAGATATGTTTACGACAGTGTTTATCGGAAATTCCGAAACGACAGTGATCGGCGGGAAATTAGTGACAAGACGGGGGTATCGGATTGAACGGGATAACGAATAAAAAGATTGAAAAAAACGTGGGAAAGATATCGGGAGAGATCGCAATATTCGCAGGAACGACCGAGGGCAGAAAACTTTCAGAGGCGCTGGCGGCGGCAGGCGTTTTTCATACGATATGTGTTGCTACGGAATACGGTGAAATTGTGTTAAATGCGAACCCGGAGGTAAATATACATCCGGAGGTAAAGGTGCACAGAGGCCGGATGGACCGGGAAGAGATGACGCTTTTTTTACAAAAAGAAAAGACTGCGGTAGTGGTAGACGCCACGCATCCTTACGCGAAGGAGGTTACGCGCAATATCAAAGAAGCGCTGGATACGCTGAACGGGATAAGCGGGCGTCAGGACATTCTTTATCTGCGCCTGCAAAGGGATCTGGGGCCGCGGAGGATACGGGAAGAAAATGATAAAAATGAGGCGGAAAAAGAAACCAGTCACCGGGAGGCGCTGAAGCGCGTCGCTTATTTTGCGACAAACGAGGACTGTGCAGAGGCTTTAGCGCAGATAGAAGGAAACATCCTGCTGACGACGGGCAGTAAAGAACTGGCCGTATACAGCAGGTCGGAGAGTCTGAAAAACAGGCTCTACGTGCGGGTACTGCCCGGTATGGAGAGTCTTTCCCATTGTATCGAAGAGGGAATCTGCGGAAAACAGATCATCGCCATGCAGGGTCCGTTTGGCGTGCAGATGAACGAGGCGGTGATCCGCCAGTACCAGATATCCTGTCTGGTCACCAAGGAAAGCGGGATATCCGGCGGCTTTTGGGAGAAATTAGAGGCGGCGGAAAAGACAGGGATAAAAGTGTTTATCATAGGATGCCCGCAAGAAGACGAGGGCTGTTCTTTTGCAGAGATCATCAGCAGACTGGAAAAGATATTGCATAAAAAGATTGATTTTAAAGACGAAACAGAGATCATTCTGGCCGGTATCGGTATGGGTCAGGAAAACGGTATGACACAGGAAGTGCGCGAAGCCGTAAAAGATGCGGATATCATTTTCGGTGCGAAGAGAATGCTTTCCCGTTTGCAGACAAGAGGGGAAAAATATCCTTTTTACCGGGCGGAGCAGATCATTCCCTGTATGAAAAAAAGGCAGGAAGAAAATTTTTTCCTGGAAAAGAAACGGGCAGTCGTCCTTTTTTCCGGGGACAGCGGATTTTACAGCGGCTGTCAGGATTTATATGAAGCCCTGCAAAAGGAAATCCGAAAAGAGCGGCTTAAGGCTTCTGTCCGTATCCTGCCGGGGATATCGTCGGTTTCCTGGCTGGCCGCCTGCATCGGAGAAAGTTACCATGACGCGGCTGTTTACAGTATGCACGGCAAAGAAGTCTGCAATCTGGTACGCAGGATACAGAATGCGCCGAAGACTTTCCTGCTGACTTCCGGCGTTTCGGATGTGAGACGTCTCGGAGAACTTCTATGTCAGGCAGGTATGAAGGCGTGCGAGGTGACGACGGGTTATCAGTTATCCTATGAAGAGCAGCGGGTGAAAACGTATACACCCGAAGAGTGCCGAACTTTGCAGGAAGAGGGCCTGTATACCTGTTTTATCAAAAATCCTCATGCTATGGAAAAAAGAGTGACGCCCGGCATTGCGGATGCTGGATTTATACGTGATAAAGTACCCATGACCAAAGAAGAAGTGCGGGAAGTCAGTATCTGCAAACTGCATCTGCAGGAAAAGTCTGTTGTCTATGATATCGGCAGCGGGACAGGTTCTATTGCCATAGAAATCGCTTCCTTATCGGACGATATACAGGTCTGCGCTGTTGAGCGGAAAAAAGAGGCGCTTACACTGATCGAAAAAAATAAAGAAAGATTCGGCCTGCAGAATATAACCGTAGTCGAGGCACAGGCGCCGGAAGGACTTATGGCCCTGCCGATGGCGACACATGCCTTTATCGGCGGCAGCGGCGGCAGATTACCGGAGATCCTGGCACAGTTATATCAGATAAATCCTGCCATGCGTATCGTCATCAATGCCATCAGTATGGAGACGATAAGCGAGATACGGGAGGCGGTTTCTCTCTATGCGGATGATAAAGCGGAGATCGTGCAGTTACAGGTGAGCCGGGCGAAACAGGCGGGAGAGCATCATCTGATGCAGGCGGAGAATCCGGTCTGGATCTGTGCGTTTACTTTTATAGAGAGGTAGCTTTTACAGAGCGGCAGCAGGACATTCAGGCTGTACCGACTGTACCGGTTGCACCGGTGCCAGCCAGAAGCCGGAGGAAAGGAGACAGAAACAGCATGGATTATAAAAGAGTCATGATCGCCGCGCCAAAGAGCGGGAGCGGGAAAACGTTGGCGGTGTGCGCGCTGTTACAGGCGCTTGTCCAGAAAGGATACCAGACAGTCTCTTATAAATGCGGTCCCGATTATATCGACCCGCTTTTTCATGAAAAAGTATTGGGTGTCCCCGCAAGGAATCTGGATACCTTTTTTACAGATGAAAAACAGACCAGAGAACTTTTTATTAAAAATACAGATAAAGACGCTCTGGCGGTCTTGGAAGGGGTAATGGGCCTTTACGACGGGCTGGGAGGCGTCCGGGAGGAAGGGTCGTCCTATCATCTGGCCAAAGTCACGAAAACGCCCGTTATACTTGTCGTTGATGGGAAAGGAATGGGCCGTTCTGTTATTCCTCTGCTTGCAGGATTTCTTGCATACGATACAGAACACCTGATAAAAGGCGTTATCTTAAATAAAATCTCCGCAGGGTATTTTGAGACGGTGAAGCCGTTGATCGAAGAAGAGTTAGATCTGCCTGTTTTGGGGTTTTTGCCGGAAAAGAAAGAATTTTGTATCGAGAGCAGGCACCTGGGACTTGTCCTGCCGGACGAACTGGAAAACGTGAAGGAAAAATTGCAGGAGCTGGCAAAAGCGTTCGTGCAGACAGTTTCTCTGGAAAAGATCATGGAAACAGCGGCGGGCGCGGAGGCGATAAAAGGAGTAGAAAGCGGTAATGGAATAGACAACAATAGATTAGATGGCAACAGATGGTGTGGAGCAGATAGAGAGATTTTACAGGACAAAAAAACAGCACAGGATAAGGAAAATGTGTCAAAAGCCCGTCCCGTGATCGCGGTGGCAAAGGATGAGGCGTTCTGCTTTTACTATGCGGACAATCTGCGACTGCTGGAAGAATACGGGGCCGACATACAATATTTTTCTCCTCTGCATGATGAAAGTCTGCCCGGAGAGTGCCATGCGCTGTTACTCGGCGGCGGCTATCCCGAATTATATGCCAGAGAACTTAGCTGTAATCAGAGTATGCGGGAGGCGGTAAGAGAGGCGGCGGAGAGAGGGATGCCCGTGGTGGCGGAATGCGGCGGATTTCTCTATCTGCATTCTACGCTCACAGGAAAAGATGGCATATCCTATGATATGGCGGGCGTCGTCCCGGGACGTTGTTTTGACACCGGAAAGTCTGTGCGTTTTGGCTATATTGAGATGCAGGAGAAACGGAGCGTTTTTTTACCGGCAGGAGAGCGTATCAAAGGGCATGAGTTTCATTATTATGACAGTACGACGTGCGGAGAAGATATTATTGCCTCAAAACCGGTGACAGGAAAGCAATATTCCTGTATTATAGAAAGTGAAAACCGCTGGATCGGGTTTCCGCATCTGTATTATCCTTCAAATCCTGCGTTTGCCAGATCTTTTGTGGAAAAGGCGGCCCGTTACCAACAGCAGACACTACATTTTTCATAGGGATTTGAACTTTTGTAAAGCGGGAATAAGAGGGGGGACAGCATGGAAAATTCCTATCGTTTTTTTGAAAACAGAGACTGCCAGTATTTTCCCTGCCACAAAAAGGACGGGGACTTTAACTGTCTGTTCTGTTACTGCCCGTTATATATGAAAGAGCATTGCCCGGGCGCGCCGGAATATCTGGAGAGAGAGGGCGGGAGGTTAAAAGTCTGTACGAACTGTACTTTCCCGCATCAGCCGGAAAATTATGATAAGATCATGCAGATATTAAAACAAAAGTAAAAGATAGATCACAAAGCATATAAAGGAGAAGGACAGATATGTGGTTGGTGATGGCGGTTTTATCGGCTTTTTTCGCAGGAGTGACTTCTATCCTTGCCAAATGCGGCATAAAAAAAACGGACTCTGACGTGGCTACGGCCATTCGGACAATTGTGGTTTTGTTCTTTTCATGGGTGATGGTCTTTTGCGCTGGTTCGTATGACCAGATCATGGAAATTGAAGCAAGACCGCTCTTTTTTCTGGTATTATCGGGCGCAGCGACCGGGGCGTCCTGGATCTGCTATTTCAAGGCGCTTTCTATGGGGGATGTGAATAAGGTAGTCCCTATTGATAAGTCGAGTACGATCCTGACAGTTCTTCTGGCAATCGTTTGTTTCGGAGAGACGGAACATTTAGGAATAAAATTAAGCTGTACGGCTTTGCTTGCGCTGGGGATTTTTCTGATGGTGGAAAAAAAGCAGGTAGAAAAGGAGCAGACGGAAAAAAAGAGTGTGAACGGAAAATGGATGCCGTATGCAATCCTTTCCGCAGTTTTTGCGGCGCTCACGTCAATCCTTGCCAAACTGGGGATCACCGGAGTAGAATCCAACCTCGGCACGGCTCTGCGCACGGGTGTGGTACTTATAATGGCCTGGCTTATTGTCTTTATGAAAGGCAAGCAGAGGCAGGTCGGGCAGATCGACCGCAGAGAGTTGTGTTTTATATCGTTATCCGGTCTGGCGACCGGCGCCTCCTGGCTCTGCTATTACTATGCGATCCAGAACGGCGTTGTCAGCATCGTGGTGCCGATTGATAAAATGAGCATCTTAGTGACCGTGCTGTTTTCTTTTCTGGTATTTAAGGAAAAACTGAGCAGGAAGGCTTTGACCGGATTGTGCCTGATGACGGCGGCAACGCTTGTGATGGCTCTGTCTTGACCGCTCATTACCCCCAACCCCCCGTTTATGACATCAACAAAACTTTGCCGGGCCTTACGCCGATATATACGATATACCCACAAAAGGCAGGCGATTATCATGCTCTCAATAGCGGTATGTGATGACGAGATCATAGAATGCGCTGACATGGCAAAGCAGATCAAAGAAATTTTAAGAGAAATGAAAATGCCCTGTATTCTCCGCCAGTTTTACGGCGGCAGGGAACTGCTGCAGGCGTCTGAGAGTTTTGACATTATTTTTCTGGATATCATGATGAATGAGCCGGATGGCATGAAAACAGCGCAGATCTTTCGTGAGAAATCATTTGAAGGGATACTTGTTTTTGTCTCTTCCAGCAGAGAGTACGTGTTTGAAGCCTATGATGTGGAGGCGTTTCATTATCTGTTAAAACCGGTTGATAACAGAAAACTGGAAAATATTCTGCAAAACGCCATCCGCAAAACAAAAAAACGTTCGCAGGATTTTATCATTGTCAGTAAAGAGCGGCAGAATAAGAAACTGTTTCTGGATGATATCTATTATTTTGAAATCAGAGGAAGAGTCATCGACGCGCATGGGAAGGATGGCCTTTTCACATATTACGGGCAGATTGGAGAACTGGAGAATAAACTGCGGGATAAAGGCTTTTTCCGGTGTCATAAAGGATACCTTATCAATTTAAAGCATGTTGAAATGTATAGCAGACAGGAGGCAGTTCTGGATAACGGAGAAAGCGTCATGATCGCCAAAAGAAGATACGAGACATTCTGTCAGGCAGTACTTAAATTCATGAAATGTGAGCTGCCATGAAAAGGGTATTCAGCAGTTGATGTGAGGGGACAGGTCATGGAATATATGAAATATGCGGACATTTTGCTGTCAGAAGCGGGCTATCTTGGCTATCTGTGGGCGGCGGATAAATTCTGTAAAAAATATCTGGGGACATCCAGAAAGAAGGAACTGTTATTCGTGATATCTGCCTTTGGCGGCTGCCTGTGTCTGGAATTTATAAACATGAGGTATCCGGCTTTTTATATCCTGTTTATCATCTTAAACCAGATATTTTTTACAGGTCTGGTAATGTTATTTTTTCATTCGGAGTGGGAAAAGAAGATTCTGGCGGCGTCTTTGCTCATACTGGCGAGAAGGCTGACGGGTAATTTTTCTGTTTCTCTGTTATCGTGCCTGTTACTTTTTTTACGACATACGGTCGGAAAAGTGGCGGAGCCGTTTTTGAATGAATGGGAATCGGGGCTGTGTGTCTGTATCGGCTATGGTCTGATCATAGCAGCCGTATACTGGATTTCGAAGCGTATTGCGTCTGTTTTTTATCAAAAGAACGGGAAATGGTATCTCATATTGGCGGTTCCGCTGCTTATGATGACAGCGGTGGATGATGTGGCGGCCTGGGGAGCGAGCCGTGGCGTCATGGTCAGGAGCGGCGGCAGTATGAGCGTGTATTATGACCAGATATTCAGTCATGCGGGAGGCTGTGTTTTATCGCTTTTATCCATATTTGCGGCAGGAGTTTATATATCCGGCATGGACCGACTCTATCTGGAACAGGTCAAAAGCGGTCAGTATCAGGCGCAGATCGCAGTTTATAAAATGTTGGAAGAGCAGCATCGCCAGTCGGAACGTTTAAGACATGATATGAAAAACCATGTTATCGTTTTGTCGGGTCTATATGAGAATAAAGAGTGGGAGAAGCTGGGAGAATACTTGAAAAATATGGGTGAGGGCATAGAGGCAGGCGGCGATATGACAGGCAATAAAGCACTGGATGCCCTCCTGTATCAGAAAAGGAATTGGGCCGAACGGGAAAATATCGGCTGGGAATGTGATGTCCATATATCGGAAACGTGCTCTATCAAGACATTTGACCTGTGCGTTTTATTTGGGAACCTGCTGGATAATGCGCTGGAGGCATGCGGGCGGCTGTATCGTAGTGATACGTGCGGCGTCAGACAGCGTTTTGTCAATATCCGGGCGGGAATCGTAAAAAAGTGCTTTCTTCTGGAAGTAAAAAACAGTATGGACAAAGCGGAAGAATATGCAGAAGGCGTTACACAGAAAAAGGATCCGCAGGGACACGGTATCGGTCTGTTAAACGTCCGGGATGTAGTGTATAGATATAATGGGGCCGTAGATATGGAAATGGAAGACGGGATTTTTATGATCTCTGTTTTATTGCCGTTATACGACGCCGCACGTGACATCAAAGAGGTTGTTTGATGCAGGAAGATAAAAAGGTCTGTTCAGGCTGTCGAAAGAATAAAGGAAGGGATCGTTGAAAGAAGGAGGCGGTATGATGAACACAAAAACAATGGAAGGTCTTATCGGTGCAGGAACCAATATGAATCTGTTAGATACGCCGATGCGTGTCTATAAGGAGGCAAGGCGCAGAGGGGATACGGCGGCTATGGAACGGGCTATGGGATATGTCGGTGATTTTGCGGCTAAAGCGGAGGAATATAAAGCGCAGGCCGATAAAGGAATGGAAGAGGAGGCAAAAGAAAACCGGAAAAAAGTGGAGGCAGAGCGGGAAGAGGCTGTCGAAAAACGCAGGCAGGAACGCCAAAAACTGGAAGAACAGCTTGCAGAGGGCCGCAAGGAAACTCATGATGCGGATATCGTGGAGATCAGTGAGGAAGGCAGGGCGCTTGCAGAGAGTGGTGGGAAACTCGTACAGAAATCCGTACAGACGGAAACAGGAGAGGCAAAAGTGGATGCTGCGAAAGAACCTGTGACGTATACAAAGACTGGGCAGGTAGTAAAATATATAACTTGCACCGCTGAATAAAAAGAGATAGAATTATATTGAATAAAATTGCCATATATGGCAAAAATATTCAATAAAGGAGATTCGGGATGTATATTAGAAGAGATAAGTATCTGCATGACTTAATCAACAGAATGCATAACGGAATGATAAAAGTGGTGACAGGCGTCAGAAGATGTGGAAAATCCTATCTGCTTTTCAATATCTTTAAAGACTATCTGATAGAGCAGGGTGTTATGGAGCAGCATATCATTACGATCGAACTGGATCAGAGAAAAGACAGGAGATTCCGTGACCCGGATGCTATATTGGATTATATAGAAGCGCGCATTGCGGATAAAAAACAGTATTATATTTTATTGGATGAAGTGCAGATGTTACATGAATTTGAGGAAGTGTTAAACTCCCTGCTTCATTTCAGGAATGCGGATATATATGTGACCGGAAGTAACTCTAAATTTTTATCGAAAGATGTTATTACGGAATTTAGAGGCCGGGGTGATGAGATTCATGTTTACCCACTGACTTTTAAAGAATTTATGCAGGTTTATGCTGGAGATATGTATCATGGATGGGCGGAATATACTGTTTATGGCGGACTGCCATTGACTGTCACAATGAAAACAGAAGAGCAGAAGGTTCAATATTTAACAAGGCTGTTTGACGAAACCTATTTAAAGGATATCATCGAAAGACATCACATAGAAAAATCCCAGGAATTGGAAGATCTGGTCAATGTTTTGGCATCAGCTATCGGCAGTCTTATGAATGTGCCAAGGATCGAAGCGACTTTTAAAAGTGTGATACAGTCAAATATCAGTGCGAATACCATTCGACAGTATATAGAATATCTGGAAGATGCTTTTGTGATAAATAGGGTGAGCCGTTATGATGTAAAAGGCAGGAAGTATATTGGAACGCCTGTAAAGTATTATTTTGAGGATATAGGACTCAGGAATGCAAGATTGGGATTCAGGCAGATCGAAGAAACACATATCATGGAGAATGTTATATACAATGAACTGCGCAGCAGAGGTTACTCCGTGGATGTGGGCGTTGTGGAGAAGAGAGGCAGGAATCAGGAAAGAATACAGTTAGAGATTGATTTTATAGCCAATCTGGGAAGTAAGCGCTATTATATCCAGTCTGCTTTCAGTATGCCAACGGAGGAAAAGAAACAGCAGGAGACGTCCTCTCTTATTAAGGTGAATGATTCTTTTAAAAAGATCATCGTTGTAAAAGACGTTGTCAATATCACCAGAGATGAAAACGGAATCACAACGATGAGCATTTATGATTTTCTTTTGCAGGAGAACAGTCTGGACCTATAGTTTTCCCAACACCTCCCCGATATCTCCATCGATGCAGAGCGCCTGCTCTTTTATATTTTTTCTTCAAGCTGTGAAGTACAGTGCGGGCATCTGCTGGCTTCGATCGCAATTTCCGATTTACAGAACGGGCATGTTTTAGTAGTCGGCGCCTTGGGCGGTTCTTCTTTGTGCAGGCGGGAGGCCGCTGTGTTCATGACTTTTACGATCAGGAATACAATAAGTGCCATAATTAGGAAGTTGACGACAGCCGTGATAAATTTCCCGTAATACAGCGTGACGTCGCCGGTGATATTCCAGGCAAGCTGGTCGAAGTTTGTCCCGCCGAACAGACCGAGTATCGGATTGATGATGTCGTTGACAAGCGAGGAAACAATACTGGTAAATGCACCACCGATAATGATGCCGACCGCCATATCCATTACGTTTCCCTTACTGATAAAAGTTTTAAATTCTGCAAAAAATTTTTTCATCATTGGTATATTGCTCCTTATCTTTTCTGATTTTCTGAATTATCATGCCTATTCTATCATGTATCATAAGAGTGGACAACCATATATTCATTTCCCGGACAAAATAAAGCACTCCATGACAGGACAAAAGTTCAATATTACAGTATACTGATCTTGTTACTTTTTAACAGAGTCTGATAAAAAGGAGAATCCCTATGAGAAAAGACATATTAAACCACTATTTACAGACCGGCGCCTATACCTATGCAGGCGCTTATAAAGACTATTTTAGATCCCTGCCGGAGGACATTTCCGAATTGGGACGCCTAATCTGTTCGCAGGTCATCCACCGTGTCACCCTGCGCGAGGGCAATACGAATGCCAATGCTAAATTGCAGTATGGCGATATGGAGCGTTTTCCGTGGTATCGGATGCGCTGTGAAGACGATATGTTCATGACGGCCGCCGCTATGAGCGCAGAACTTTTCCGGCTGGATGAAAGGGGTTTTACGCTGGAGCGGGCGACAGAGGATAAGATCGTAGTGACCTGCCGTTACGTGTCGGTGTTAATGAGTGCGATCTTAAAATCCAAAGGGATACCCTGTCGTTCGCGGGCCGGGTTTGCGCCCTATTTCCAGCCAGATATCAGCATGGATCACTGGATCAATCAGTATTATTATGAAAAAGAAGACCGCTGGGTGACGATAGATGCAGATGGTTTTTATGATGAAAATGGTATGGGGCTTGGACAATATGATATTGCGGCGGGTAAGTTTGATTATGCGGGTAAGACATGGCTGGATATCCGCGAAGGCAAAGTAAACGGGGAGAGATTCTTATATGCCGACGGCCTTGGGACCTGTTCGTTAAAGGCAGTCATCAGAGCGCTTTTTTATGATTTTCATGCGCTGATGAACGATGAGATTTCTTATCTTTTCCAACCCTGTTATATCGATGGTAAATTTGAGCAGCTTACGGAAGAAGATTTTAAAAAACTGGATGAACTGGCATATCTTTTAGCAGAACCGGATGAAAATTTTGATAAACTGACCGAAATCTGGCGGACAGAGAAAAAGTTCAGGATCATGAACAGTCCGCTTGTCGGGGATTATGATAATATGGGAAGATTTTCATAGATCTGTATAGCAGATTTTATAGAAATAGTAGTTGTATTTTCCCCCTCACTTGGATATAATAGAAGTAACCTGAGATGCACGATAATTCTTGTTATTTTGAACCTACAGTTACTTTAAACGGGATTCCTATATCGTCATGTAGATGTCAGGCCTCCGGTCTGTTATGGACATTGTGCAGTGGAAGGCAGAAGCATGGTTGCGGTTACCCACCTAGCTGTCGCTAGGAGTCAAAATACAGGATCCGGCATTTTGGGGATTTATACAAAAGAAGAAGCAGTCATTATGGCTGCTTTTTCTTTTGTAGGGCCGGCGTGCAGGGTGTGTAAGCGCCAGCCGGCGGTCAGGTAAGAGCGGACAACTGAGCGCGGAGCAGGATATGAGAGGAGCAGGGAGAAGCTGGTAGATGGATAGAAGTTTAAAATATAGCGGCGCACAGAATGATAATCTGAAAAATCTCTTTAAGTTGTTAGCCATTTTAGCCGGCATGGCATTTTTATTCTGGCTGTGGCTGCACCGGCTGGAGACGCATAAGGAACTGGAGGCGCCGCAGGGAGAGCCGGTCAGTATCGAAGACGTACATATCTTATTGCAGGCGATAAATCTGGAGATCGATCTGGATGCAGAAGAAGACAGTCAGCCGCAGGAAGAACAGCCTGTCCTCACCTACGCGCAATATAAATATATCTACGAGCAGATAGCGGGCGCAGAGAAAAATATTCCTGATTTTGCCGGGAAATACGAAGACGGGCATGCTTTTTTAAAAGAGGACTGGTATCAGGCATATCAGCTTATGTTAGCCTATTTTGACAGGGAATCGACGATCTGGAAAACGACGGTCTTTATTTTGAAAGTGGATGCGCAGGAGAAAAAGTTATATACGCAGAACAGTGAATATATCTATTGTTCTTCCTCTTTTTCTGATTCTGTGTTTACGAAAGAAGAAGTCTATGTCAGGGAGAACGAACTGCTGACGAGCATACGCGTGCTGGATGAAAAGACGATTTTGGAGAATGTATGGGTCATGGAGGTCACGGAAGGTACGGGCGGCTATGAACTGGCCTGTTTTTATCACCAGATAGATTTTAACGCCATGCTGCCGCAGGCCATAGAGCGCGAGCAGGTGGCCGATCTGATCTTTGAAAACGGCAGGCTGGCGGACGCGCAGGAGAAGAAAGATAAGATTCGCGGGAAGTTATTGAGCGTATCCAAAGACGCCTTGGAGATAGAAGGATACGGCACGTATGAGACAGAAGAGAGCATGGAGATCTATAAACTTTGCGGGACGCTGGAGGCACAGAAGAAAGCGGATCTGATGATAGGTTATGATTATACGGATTTTGTGGTAAAAGATAATAAGATCTGCGCCGCGCTCGTATCCAGGGAAGGAGAACTTGACCAGATACGTGTGCTGCTAAAAAACACCTCGGATGGCAGTTATTTTTACGAAAAGGCTCTGGTAAAAGTCGATGGGCAGGAGACTCTGGTAGAGGCGGATAAGATGCAGACGGGAGAGCGGTTGTCTTTTCGCTGTGCAGCATTGACCGATAAAGTCAAAATGGAGATCGAAGGAATAAACAAAGAAGACGATACTTACAGAGGTATGCTGGAATTTTATAAAACGGATGAGGGCATGGTCATCATCAACGAACTGCCTCTGGAAGAATATCTGTATGCGGTCGTACCCAGCGAGATGCCGGCCTCTTATCCTATGGAGGCATTAAAAGCGCAGGCGGTCTGTGCCAGAACTTACGCTTTCCGCTATATCTTACATGCAGGACTGGCGCAGTACGGCGCGCATCTGGATGATACGACTTCGTATCAGGTCTATCATAATATCGCGGAGCAGGCCGCGACGACGACCGCGGTCAAAGAAACGGATGGGATGATGCTCTATTACGGGGACGAACTGGCGGATAATTATTATTATTCCACTTCCTGCGGTTACGGTACGGATACGCGCATCTGGAAATCGGAAAGCGATGAGGCCGTTCCTTATATCCGGGCAGGAAAACTTGCGCCTGCAGAAGCGGCGGAAAGTGCTTACAGCGCAGAAGATATGATGCAGGAAGATATTTTCACCGATTTTATAAGCGGCGTGGACGAAGCGGATTTTGAAAGCAGCGAGCCGTGGTATCGCTGGAGTTATGAAGTGAAAGAGCTGGATACGGATTTGCTGCTTACCAGGATACAGGCCAGATATCAGGCGAACGCTTCTTTCATACTCACCCGTGCGGGCAGCGGGGGCAGTTATTATTATGTTTCGGAAAAAATAGATGATATCGGCGAGATCAAAGAGATCGAGATAACCAGAAGAGGCGTGGGAGGCATTGCGGACGAAATGATCATTACAGGCTCCAAAAAAGTGATAAAAATCATTTCGGAATATAATATCCGCTACATCCTGTGCGACGGGAAAAGCAGGATTATCAGACAGGATGGGAGTATCACCGTGCCGGGAACACTTCTTCCGAGCGCCTTTTTTATTATAGAAACTGGAAATGCGGGGGAAGATGTGGTAGGATATAGATTGACTGGCGGCGGCTACGGCCACGGCGTAGGTATGTCGCAAAATGGTGCAAAAGAGATGGGCAGTCTGGGCTACGGCTATCAGGATATCCTGAAAAGTTTTTTCACGGACTGTGCGGTGAGAGAAAGGCATGGTTATTAAGATGATTGCCAGACTGATTATGATCTTAAATGATTTTTCCAGACAGATAGCGCGCAAGAATATCAGCGCCTTCGCGGCGAGTGCGGCGTTTTTCCTCTTTTTATCCATGGTGCCTTTAATAATGGCACTCTGTGCGATCCTGCCGTATACGTCGCTGACGGCGGATAATCTGATCATGGCTTTTATGAAGTTCGTACCGGAAACGATGGGTGGTTTTGTGGAAAGTGTCGTCTATGACGTATATGAAAGGACGGCAGGTACGATCACCGTATTCGCCATCGTGACGATCTGGTCTGCGGCTAAGGCTGTGCTGGCGCTCGTGCAGGGCTTAAATGAGGTAAATGACATTGAAGAGAAAAGAAATTATCTGGTGCTGCGTATCATTGCCTCTTTTTATACGGTCATCATACTGATCGCCATCCTGCTTTCAGTCTTTATCATGGTATTCGGTAATGTTATCGTCAATCTCGCTTTAAGAGATTTTCCGCAATTACAGGTAATCGTTCATTTTATCATGAAATTCCGTTTTTTGTTTTCGTGGTTTGTGCTGACGATCTTTTTTGCGATGATCTATACGTTTATACCGAGTATCAAATTAAGATTCCGGACGCAGCTGCCGGGAGCGGCTTTTGCGGCTGTTGTCTGGAGTATCGCGTCATATATTTTTTCTATCTATATCGAATATTTTAACGGTTTCGGTACTTACGGAAGTCTGACGACCATTGTCATTTTGATGTTCTGGTTTTATATGATGATGTATATT
This sequence comes from Ruminococcus sp., assembly GCA_023663085.1. Classification (GTDB taxonomy): domain Bacteria; phylum Bacillota; class Clostridia; order Lachnospirales; family Lachnospiraceae; genus UBA3282. The sequence goes on from JAMPIB010000038.1 coordinate 31,889, forward strand.
CTGCTGATCGGCGCGTGCATCAACCGCTATTTCGGGCCGGTATACAAATTTTTCTTCCGACGGCTTGACAAATCGGGGAAAACTCATTAAACTGAAACAAGAATAAAGGTAAGAATAGAGACATGGATAGAATAAGAAAAAGGCTGTGAAGGCGTCAGTAGGGTATTATTTTCTTCCAGAGAGAGGAAATCATCGGCTGCGAGTTTCCTTAAGTTCAGATAACGACCCCAAATTCCCGCCGGAGCCGCTTGGGGGAAAAGTTTACAGGAGATGTCTGCAAAATGCGGAAACCGCTGCGGTGCAGAAGAGGAACTGTAAAGTTTAGTAGTCCGGGACGTATCACGCACGTTACGCGTAAAGAGAGCCTGTTTGTTATATGCCAATCGCCAGAGATCAGGGGAAGAGCAGCACTTGTCAGATGCTGCCTGCGGCTTGTGGACAACAGGAAACTGGGTGGTACCGCGGTTTATTCGTCCCATATGCTTATTATAGCATATGGGATTTTTTGTGTTGTGAAGAAACCAGGAAAAGAAAGGAAGGAAAGCATGAAAGAAAAATTAGAGCAGTTAAAAGCAGAAGCGCTCCGCCAGATCGAGGCCAGCGACGCACTGGAAAAACTGAACGAGGTGCGTGTCAGTTTTCTTGGGAAAAAAGGAGAACTGACGAGCGTATTAAAGGGAATGAAAGATGTTGCGCCGGAGGAGCGGCCAAAAGTCGGACAGCTTGTCAATGACACGAGAGAACAGATCGAGAAGGTTCTGGAAGAGGCCATTAAAAAAATGGAGAAAGCGGCCAGAGAAGCGCAGCTGAAAGCAGAAGTAATTGATGTGACGCTGCCTGCCAAAAAGAGCACGGTAGGCCATCGCCATCCGAATACGATTGCCTTAGAAGAAGTGGAACGTATTTTCGTCGGTATGGGATATGAAGTCGTGGAAGGCCCGGAAATTGAGACGGATTATTATAATTTCGAGGCGTTAAATATTCCTGCCGACCATCCGGCCAAAGACGAGCAGGATACTTTTTATATCAGCGGAGATTATCTGCTGCGCACACAGACTTCCGGCACGCAGGTGCATGAGATGGAGAAAGGAAAACTGCCGATCCGTATGATCGCGCCCGGCAGAGTGTTCCGTTCCGATGAAGTGGACGCTACGCATTCACCGTCTTTCCATCAGGTTGAAGGACTCGTTATTGACAGGCATATCACCTTTGCAGATTTAAAGGGGACGCTGGCGGAGTTTGCCAGAGAACTGTTCGGAGAAGAGACGAAGGTAAAATTCAGACCGCATCATTTTAATTTCACAGAGCCGAGCGCAGAGATGGACGTAAGCTGCTTTAAGTGCGGCGGAAACGGCTGCCGTTTCTGTAAAGGTTCGGGCTGGATTGAAATTCTGGGCTGTGGTATGGTGCATCCGAACGTACTGCGTATGAGTAAGATTGACCCGGAAGAATATACGGGCTTTGCCTTCGGTATCGGGTTAGAGAGAATTGCTCTTTTAAAATATGAGATCGACGATATGCGCCTGTTGTACGAGAATGATATCCGCTTCTTAAAGCAGTTTTAAAGCAGGTGTGAAAGCTGGGTAATTCGCGGCATAAGCGCAGAATCATGCAGAGAATAATCAGAAAAGAAAGGAATCAGAATATATGAATACAGCATTATCATGGATCAAAGCATATGTACCCGAACTGTCCTGTACGGATCAGGAATACGCGGACGTCATGACGTTAACGGGAACCAAAGTGGAAACTTATGAAAGACGCGATAAAAATCTGGAGAAAATCGTTATCGGTCAGATAGAGAAGATTGAGAAACATCCCGATGCTGATAAGCTGATCGTCTGTCAGGTAAATATCGGTTCGGAAGTCATCCAGATCGTTACAGGCGCGCCGAATGTCAAAGAAGGGGATAAAGTCCCCGTCGTGCTGGACGGCGGTAAAGTAGCGGGCGGACACGACGGCGGCCCGTTACCGGAGGACGGTATCGTTATCAAAGCGGGAAAACTGCGCGGCGTTCCCTCTAACGGCATGATGTGTTCCATAGAAGAACTTGGCTCTTCCAGAGAGATGTATCCGGAGGCGCCGGAAATGGGCATCTATATTTTCCCGGAGGATGCCAGGATCGGCGAGGACGCCGTAGAAGCGCTCGGTCTGCGGGATACGGTTTTTGAATATGAAATCACCTCTAACAGAGTGGACTGCTACAGCGTTCTCGGCGTGGCCAGAGAAGCGGCGGCGGCATTTAAGAAACCTTTTATCGCCCCGAAAGTGGAAGTCAAAGCAAATCATGAGAGAGTAGAAGATTATGTCAGTGTAGAGGTGGAGGATACGGAACTTTGCACGCGTTACTGCGCGAGAGTCTGCACGAATATTAAGATTGGCCCTTCGCCTAAATGGATGCAGCTGCGGCTGGCGGCCAGCGGGATACGTCCCATCAACAATCTGGTCGATATCACCAACTACGTCATGGAAGAGTACGGCCAGCCGATGCACGCTTTTGATCTGGATACGGTAGCGGGACATAAAATTATCGTGCGCCGCGCCAAAGACGGAGACGTTTTCCAGACTCTGGACGGACAGATGCGCAATCTGGATGCCGATATGCTGATGATCTGCGACGCGGAGAAAGAAATCGGTATCGCCGGTATCATGGGCGGTGAAAACTCCAAGATCACGGAGGAGGTAAAGACTGTATTATTTGAGGCGGCAACTTTTAACGGCGCCAATATCAGAAAATCCGCCAAGAGGCTGGGAATGCGTACCGACGCGTCGAGTATTTTTGAGAAAGGATTAGACCCCCGCAACGCGCAGGCGGCTATTGACAGAGCGTGCCAGCTCATACAGGAACTTGGCTGCGGCGAGGTGGTAGACGGCATGGTGGATGTCTGTGTGCCTCTGCCCGAACTGCGGAAGATCAGATTCGACCCGCAGCGTATCAACGAACTTTTAGGGACTGATGTTTCCGAGCAGGAAATGGAAGAAATTTTTGCCAGACTGGAACTCGTACTGGAAACGCAGGATGATGGTACGAAAGTATTGACGATTCCTTCTTTCAGGCAGGACTTGGAAGGGATTGCGGATATTGCGGAAGAAGTAGCGCGTTTTTACGGTTATGATAAGATTCCGACGACCCTGCCAAGCGGCGAGGCCACGACGGGTAAGCTGTCCTTTAAATTAAGGATTGAGCAGAAAGCGAGAGATATCGCGGAGTTTTGCGGCTTTTCACAGGGAATGTGCTATTCTTTTGAAAGTCCCAAAGTATTTGATAAACTGTTGCTGGATGCTGACGATGACCTGCGGAAGGCTGTCACTATCGCCAATCCGTTAGGGGAAGATTTCTCTATCATGCGGACGATTTCCTTAAACGGAATGCTGACCAGTCTGGCCACGAATTTTAACCGCAGAAATAAAGATGTGCGTTTATACGAACTTGGCAACGTATATCTGCCGAAGGAACTGCCGCTTAGCGAACTGCCGGATGAAAGGATGCAGTTTACTTTAGGTATGTATGGGGAAGGCGATTTCTTTACCATGAAAGGTGTGGTAGAAGAGTTCCTGGAAAGTATCGGTATGGATAAGAAGCCTTCCTACGACCCGAAAGCGGGCAAAAACTTCCTGCATCCGGGACGTCAGGCCAATATCTGCTATGATAAAAAGATAATCGGTTATCTGGGCGAAGTGCATCCGGAAGTATGCGACAATTACGATATCAAGACCAAAGTATACGTTGCAGTCCTCGATATGCCGGAGATACTGCCTTTTGCAACTTTTGACAGAAAATATACAGGCGTGGCAAGATTTCCTGCTGTATCCCGCGATATCAGCATGGTCGTGCCCAAAGAAATACTGGTCGGCGAGATAGAAGCCATGATCGTACAGCGCGGCGGGAAGATTCTGGAAGACTATAATTTATTCGATATTTACGAGGGTACGCAGATCAGGGACGGTTATAAGTCGGTGGCTTATTCCATTACCTTCCGCGCCAAAGACAGGACGTTGGAAGATGCGGATGTTACGGCAGCCATGCGGAAGATATTGAACGGTCTCGAAGGTATGGGCATTGAACTGAGAAGTTAGGCTGATGCTTGCCGCCCGGCGCAGAAAAGAGTAAAATAGAGAATCATAAAAGAAGAAAACAAAAATGGAAAGGATGCTGAATATGGAAACAAAAAATACCTGGGAAACCTATAATGCGAAACAGTTAAAAGAAGTAGACGCTTTTGCCGGAGAATACATGGATTTTCTGGATAACGGCAAGACAGAGCGGGAATGTATCGACGAAATTGTCAATCTGATCGAAAAAGAAGGGTACAAAGAACTCGGCGGACTGGTGAAAAACCAGAGCAGCTTAAAATGCGGCGATAAAGTATATTCCGTATGGATGAACAAGTCCATCGTCATGTTCCAGATCGGTAAAAAAGCGCTGGCGCAGGGCATGAACATTCTCGGCGCGCATATTGATTCACCACGTTTGGATGTAAAGCAGAACCCGTTATATGAAGACGGCGGTTTTGCTTATCTGGATACGCATTATTACGGCGGCGTCAAGAAATATCAGTGGGTAACCATTCCTCTGGCGCTTCATGGCGTGATTGTCAAAAAAGATGGCACGACCGTAGAAGTAAATATCGGCGAGAACGAAGACGACCCCGTATTTTTCGTATCGGATCTGCTCATTCACTTAGCGCAGGAGCAGCTTGAAAAAAAAGCCTCCAAAGTCATCGAAGGCGAGGCGTTAGATATCGTCATCGGCAACAAACCGCTCGTCATTGATAAAAAAGATAAGAAGAAAAAAGGGGACGCCGAAGAAGAGGATAAGGCCGGAAAAGATGCAGTTAAAAATAATATCCTTTCTATTTTGAAAGAGACTTACGATATCGAAGAGGAAGATTTTATCTCCGCCGAACTGGAAGTCGTTCCGGCAGGAAAAGCCAGAGAAGCAGGATTTGACAGAAGCATGATCTTATCTTACGGACAGGATGACAGAGTATGCGCTTTTTCTTCCTTAAAGGCTATGCTGGAAGTTGGACAGACTGAGAGAACGGCCTGCTGTATCCTGGTAGATAAAGAAGAGATCGGCAGCGTCGGAGCAACGGGTATGCAGTCAAAATTCTTTGAAAATGCCGTGGCCGAAGTGATGAACCTCACGGGAGAGTACAGCGAATTAAATGTAAGAAGATGCCTCGCGGCCTCCTGTATGCTTTCTTCGGACGTCAGCAGCGCTTATGATCCCTCTTATGCGTCCAGCTTCGATAAGAAAAACGTAGCTTATCTCGGCGGCGGTATGGTATTTAACAAATTTACCGGTTCAAGAGGCAAATCCGGTTCTAACGACGCCAACGCGGAATATATTGCCCATATCAGAAATATTTTTGAAAAAGAAAGCGTCAATTTCCAGACCGCGGAACTTGGTAAAGTAGACCTTGGCGGCGGCGGAACGATTGCTTATATCCTTGCGCTCTATGGCATGAACGTCATTGACAGCGGCGTTGCAGTCTTAAATATGCACGCACCCTGGGAGGCAACGAGCAAGGCCGACGTATACGAGACAAAGAGAGGGTATATCGCTTTTTTAAAAAATGCTGATCTATAGGATACGATCTGACGATTTTTGACGGATAAAGATGGCGTATACGAATAATAAGCGCGGGCGAATTTTATGGAAAAAATAGAATTAAAAAAATCAGATTTTTATTTTGACCTGCCGCCGGAACTGATCGCACAGGATCCGATAGAAGACCGCAGCTCCTCCAGACTTCTATTGTTGAATAAAAAGACCGGAGCGGTGGAACATCATATTTTTCATGAGATCATCAATTATTTATATCCAGGCGATTGTCTGGTGTTAAATGATACGAAAGTGATCCCGGCAAGACTTATGGGCGTTCGTGAAGATACGGGCGCCTCTGTTGAGGTACTGCTTTTAAAACGCAGGGAAAACGATATCTGGGAAACGCTGGTAAAACCTGGTAAAAAAGCCAGACTGGGCATGAAACTGGTGTTTGGAGAGGGTCTTTTACAGGCGGAAATATTAGAGGTCGTAGAAGAAGGCAACAGGCTGATACGCTTTTCTTATGAAGGTATTTTTGAAGAGATACTTGACCGACTCGGCGAGATGCCCCTGCCGCCTTATATCACACATAAATTACAGGATAAGGGCAGATATCAGACGGTATATGCACGCTATGAAGGCTCGGCCGCCGCGCCGACCGCCGGGTTGCATTTTACACACGAACTGCTGCGCGCCATAGAAGAAAAGGGCGTGGAAATCGCCTATGTGACGCTGCATGTAGGACTCGGTACTTTTCGTCCGGTAAAAACAGAAAATATCTTAGAACATCATATGCACTCGGAATACTATCAGGTGGGCAGGGAGGCGGCGGATAAGATAAATCATGCCAAAGAAAGCGGCCATCGTGTCATCTGTGTGGGAACGACAAGCTGCCGGACGGTAGAGAGCGCAGCGGATGAAAACGGCAGAGTCTGCGAAGGCTGTGATAATACGCAGATCTTTATTTATCCCGGCTACCGTTTCAAAGTACTCGATGCTCTGATCACCAATTTTCATCTGCCGGAATCGACGCTGGTGATGCTCGTATCCGCGCTGGCCGGACGGGAAGAGGTGCTGCATGCCTATGAAGAGGCGATTCGGGAAAGGTATCGGTTCTTTAGTTTCGGGGATGCGATGTTTATTCGATAAAAACCTGAAACCACTTTTGGGAAGTGAAAATTTTTTGATGGGAATATTGCAATCAGGATTTGCATATGCTATAATGCCAATAGGCAAAAAGCGATTGCTTAATCAATGAGTAACACAGAGAAAAGCCGGGTGTGC
>JAMPIB010000039.1 GCA_023663085.1 Ruminococcus sp.
TTTTACCATTAATTATATCTTTTTTTATTCAATTACTTTCTTACTCATTAAATTATCAATATTTTGGTTTGTTTTTAAATATATTTTTTTTATTATTTTATTTAAAAGGAAAGGAAATACATATTTTTTGTAAACCCACTATTAAAAACTTAACAATATTAGTATTAACGATTTTATGTTCTGTAAACATGCAATATTCTATTAGTTATATTTTAAGATTTTTTTTATTTAAATACCCTCAATTAAATAAACTTTATTTACAAAGCATGCATGAAGACACAAATGCAATATCAATTTTCTTTAATCTTTGTTTTTTGTCTCCTATTTATGAAGAATTACTATTTCGCAAGATTTTAACTGATAGATTACTGAAATATTATAACATCTATTTAGCGATATTCATTCAAGCAAGTCTTTTTGCGTTATATCACATATATCCAATACAAATGCTTTATACATTTGTTTTTGGAATAATATTAGCTATACTAAGAATAGAAACAAAAACAACATTTTTTTGTTATATATTTCATATGATTTTTAACCTTTCGTCTTTATTTGTTACAGATGTACTTAGTTTTAAATTAAATATACTTCTATTTATTTTCAGTTTTTTTTGCATCATATATATTTGCAATGAAAAATATAAAACTAGGCACATTTAATTAGTCAATCTTTTTTCGGACAAACAGTACCATGTTCTATTTTGCTTAAATAAGGCGGTACACAGATACCCAGACAAACTATCGTGTTGTTCACAACTTTTTCAAGGGACTTCCGAACCTCTTCTATCTCATAACCCCCGGTTATTGACCCCCCCCGCATTCCATATAATAATCATCAAATTCTTCATCTGTGATTTCTACAGGCTCTCCCTCATTCCGTACATCATCCCGATAAAAGAATGTCTCCGGCAGACACCGATGCCATACTCATATTGTACTGAACGCCTGTATAATATTGAATATAAAAAATCCCGCCGTTATGATGGCTGCCACAAAGATTATGACAGCCGCCACTCCCGGCAGAGACTTTTTCTCTTCTTTTCTCATGTAAAACTGATAACCTCTTCTTTCGGTTTCTTCGTCTGCTCTACGCTGATGGCATGTAACACCGGGCCTTCTCCGTTATAGTCTGCAAAATACTCTTTGGCCACTCTGGCCGTCACTTTGACCCACTGTTTATCCGTCAGAGTGCCCGCTTTATCATACTCGCAGGCAAACCCCAGAAACGCCATATCGTCGGCACAGCAGGTCATGGCCATCCTGCCCGGCACAAAATATCCTTTCGGGAAATTTTTCGGCACAAGCACCATCGCCGTAAACTGTATCGTTTTGCCCTCATAGCGCCCGATATGGTCTAAAGAATCCAGATACCAGATACCATAGCCCTCGTTGTCCAACTCTATGATCGGCGCCGACAGATCGTAGGGAAGATCATCCTCCATGATCTGGTTGACTTCCCCGTTTGCATCCTCAAAAACGAGTTCCGCTTTCGGATTAATGGCTTTTACATTCCGCTTATAACTGCTCAGATCCTCCACATCATCACAGCGGTTAAAAATGATAAGTTCTGACTTTCGTATCATCTCCGCAAGCAGAGAACGCATATTGGTAAAATACATCGGAAAAGTAGAGGCATCAATTGTTGTCACCTGCTGTTCTATCGTCCAGTGCCACGGCAGTTTCATATTTTTATAATTCCACATGCCGTTATATTCGATCAGGATACGTTCCGGTTTATGCTTTTTTTCCAGTTCGATCAGATGAGACGAATTAAAATCCGCCTCTTCCTCGATCAGTTCCACGACCGTCCTGCTCTGTTTTAAAAGCGTCTCGTCGTATTCGATCTCGCCTTCCTCGCATAAAAGAAGCAGGGTCTTTCCCTTTACCTGAAAATAAGGCTGTGCCAGCGTATAGGTAATAAATTCCGTTTTACCGCTCTCCAGAAACCCGTTAATTACATATACCGGTTTCATAATCTCATCACTCCGTTTCCCTTTCCCCTGTTATTTCTGAAACAATGCTGCCAGATTTTCTTCTTTTAACTTAGAACCGATCACGCAGATCTTACCGGTGACATCCGGCTTGCCGTTTCTGATATCGCATTCTTCCGGAACATAATCAAAGTAAACCCATGTCCCGTCTCCTGCCGGCACCATGCCCTTTGCGCGAAGCACGATACCATACTGCTCTTCTTTTTCCAGTTCTTTCAGTTTCTGCGCTATCTCGCCCTGCGTATAAGAAGCCGGCGTCTCAATCCCCCAGCTGGTGAAGACTTCATCCGCATGGTGGTGATGGTGATGATGCTCGTGGTCATGGTGATGCTCGTGCTCTTCCCCGCCATGATCGTGGTGGTGATGATGCTCATGCTCTTCCCCGTCATGATCGTGGTGGTGATGATGCTCATGCTCTTCCCCGTCATGGTCGTGATGATGATGCTCATGGCCCTCTTCATCATGGTGGTGGTCGTGGTCATGATGGTGATGCTCATCCTCTTCTTTTCTGGCCATGACCTCCTTCATCAATTCCGCCTCCAGATCTTTAGCGCCCTCGATAGTCTCCAGAATATCCGCACCTTCCAGATCGTCCCAGGGTGTCGTGATGATCGTTGCCTTTTCGTTATGTTCTCTTAACATGGCAACGCAGGCCGCCACTTTTTCTTCGCTCAATTTATCCGTCCTGCTGAGGATGATAGTCCCTGCATATGCTATCTGGTTGATGAAAAACTCTCCGAAGTTTTTCATATACATCTTGCATTTGCAGGCATCTACTACCACAACAGCACTGTTTAGTATGACGTCCTTATCCTGCATGGCACCCTGTACCGCTTTCATGACGTCGGAAAGTTTTCCCACACCTGAAGGCTCGATCAGCACTCTCTCCGGTGCGTATGTCGTGAGCACTTCCTGTAAGGATGTTGCAAAATCGCCAACCAGAGAACAGCAGATACAGCCAGAATTCATCTCTTTGATCTCGATACCCGCTTCTTTTAAAAAGCCGCCGTCGATACCGATCTCCCCGAATTCATTTTCAATCAAAACGACCTTTGTGTCTGCCAAAACTTCTTTTAATAATTTCCTGATCAAAGTCGTTTTACCGGCTCCCAAAAAGCCGGACACAATATCAATTTTTGTCATTTTAACCGCCTAGCCTTTCTATATTATATATAATATTTATAAACATATTTTATATTTTGCGCCTGTTTTTTTATTCTGTCAACACTGTACCTTACCTGCCCGAAACTGTACGAAACTGTGCGGATCAGTCCAGATTCAGCTTTTTTTCCATAACATACCATGTCAGGAAATAAAACAGCACACAGTAGAGCAGACTGGATATCAGATTAAATTCCCAGGAGGAACTGAATAACCAAAAAAGATCATCCGGTTTGCCCAGTGCCCTGACCATTACCATAATGGAATAGAACACGGAAAAGATATTCTGTACAAAATACAATCCGCAGTAAATTCCAAAGGCCGATAATACTTTATGGTTCGGCGCAAGCTGTCCGAGCGATACGCTGGCCGTGACCTTTAAGATTCTGGCTATCACAGCAGCCAGCGAAGCGATCAATGTCATCAAAACATCAAAGCCCCCTATCAGTTCGATACCAGCATCATTGGCTATCTCCACATAAAATTCAAAAGAATCTACCATAGCATCCACAAACGCCCTCTGCGTGGAGAAAAGCACGATAATGGATACATATATCAAAGCGGCGTTGATCAGGAGCCATGAAACACTGACCAGCACTTTCGCTATAATGATATGATGCTTATCGACCGGCAGCGTATGCAGAAGATACCCCTCGTCACCATAAACCGATGTATAAAAACGATAGATCAGATAGATCGTCGTCCCTATCGAAACCACTATCATACTGAGTATATAGGTCGTCATGATCATCGTTCCTGTGAGGATCACCAGATTACTGTCGGTATCAAAGAACGAAAGCTGCACCGTGATATAGGCAAGTATCGACGTCAGCACGATAAACAGATTCAGCGGCGCAAGCAGTTTCCAGGTTGCCTTCCATTCATATTTCATCAATTTCCCTAACATGCGAACACCTCCCGGAAGAAACGGTCTACCGATTTTCCTTCCTTTTGTCTGATCTGCTCAGCCGATGCCTGTAAGATAATATTGCCATATTTTATGAATACGACTTCATCCAGAATGCTTTCCACATCAGCGATCAGATGGGTGGAGATCAAAACAGAGGCGTTTCTGTTATAGTTGCTGACGATCGTATGCAGGATATAATCTCTCGACGCCGGATCGACACCCGCGATCGGTTCATCCAGGACATAAAGGTCGGCCTCTCTGCTCATGACAAGGATAAGCTGCACTTTTTCCTTTGTGCCTTTGGAAAGATTTTTCAGCCGTTCATCCGGCGGAATCTGTAATCTGTGCAACATATCATAGGCCTTTTCAATCCTGAAATCCGGATAAAAATCCTGAAAATACTGCACCATTTCCATCACTTTCATACCCGGATGCAGATAAGTCCTCTCCGGCAGATAGGATATCCTGTATTTCGTATTGATTCCCGGTCTTTCTCCATCGATCAGTATCTCGCCAGCCGATGGTTTCAACAGGTCGTTCATAATCTTGATAAGCGTTGTCTTACCGCTCCCGTTCGGTCCGAGAAGTCCGATGATCCTGCCCCGTTCCAGATTCAGATAGATCTGGTTTAAGGCCGGTTTCCCGCCATACGTTTTAGACAACCCCATACATTGTACGATTGGTATCATTTCAATTGTATTCCTTTCTTTTGTTATATGCTGCTCTTAACAGCCTATACGCGAATCCGGTAAGAAGCTTCAAAACTCTCCCCCGCCTTCAGATGCTGTCCCCACGCTCTCTCTTCCCATGTTCCCGTAAAGTCATGCGCATCGCACCGGCCGTACCACGGTTCGATACAGATAAACGGCGCCTTTTTCCCCGGCGGCGACCAGATACCGAAAAGCGGCGCCTCGAAATCCACGGTAAGGTACGGCGTACGATCCGGTCTTATGAGCGACACCTGATGAGCCTGATCGTTCTCGATCACCAGCGCATCCTGGTCAAAAAGATGTTCCGTGACCGGCAGATAACCATCCTGCAACGGATAAACAGCCTTTTTATCACTCATCAGTCCATCCCGTATCACACTTGATATCACTTCCCTGCCGGTATCAAAGCGGATCTGATAATCGCTCTGTTTCGTATCCTCTAAAATCGGGCAGCGAAAAGCCGGATGTCCGCCTATGGAAAAATACATATCCTCTTCGGCGGGATTGGTCACTTTCCATTTTACGATCACCGTGCTCCCCTGTAATCCATAACCAAGTTCTAATAGAAACGCATACGGGTATTTTTTTAACGTCTCTTCATCCGATGTCAGGCTAAACCAGATACCTCTGTCCGTCTGACTCTTTAACCTAAACTCCATATCTCTGGCAAACCCGTGCTGACCTAACGCATAGCTTTGCCCATTAGAACGGTATTCTCCGTTTTTCAATCCGCCGACGAGCGGGAATAAAACCGGCGAAGTCCGTTTCCAATAGGCAGGATCAGCCTCCCACATAAACTCTGTCCCTGTGTCAATCTTTTTTAAAGATTTCAGTTCTGCACCCATGCTGTCAACCTGTATCGTGATCTTATCATTTCCAATCTGGAATAGTGCCATAGTCTCCTCCATTCTGCTGTTACCGTAATATTTCTGTCCGTAGACAGTTCCATTTCATTATATCATATTCATAGAAGCAATTGTGTAAATCATTTCAATAAGAATTACGTAGTAATTCTTAGAACGCAAGCTGCCGAGCTTGCGTTTATTATATATCATAATTTTCACATAATCCATAGTTTTCCATGGAATAATACCAATGATAGTACCAATGACCGTTCATACCAGCAAGATCACTTCTTTTCACCTCAACGCAATACCTCATAAGCTTCTATCATGACCGGCAGCGGCAGACTTGCCGTCTCGCCATCGGCTGTCGCACCGGTCAGGATACCGATCAGGTTTCCTCTGGCATCAAAGACGCCGCCGCCCGACATTCCCGGCTCGGCATATCCGTGCGCATAGATCATATATTCGCCGAAGTCCTCTATATACATCCACATACTTTCCAGCGTTCCCGGATAATAAGTCCCACTTCCTTCCTGCGCTTCATCGCCCGCACCGGCACAGAACATTTCATCCCCCGCCTGCATGGCCTGATACAAAAGCATGTCTCCATGCGCGCAGCGCAGTTTCTCCAACTCCGGATAGGTAAATTCCGTATTATCTATAGCCAGAAAACCGATGTCATATTCCTGCGAAATACCAAGAACTTTCCCTGTTGCGGTATATCCCTGCGGGAAACGAACATAACTGAACGCTTCATCCCAGTATTCCAGAACATGTTTACTGCTGGCAATGATAATTTTCTCCGGCGTCATCTCCCAGATCACACCGCTCCCGTAAGCGTTTTCCATATGCACAAGTACGACGCTGTCTTTCACATTTTCATAAGCCGCCGCGCAGTCTCCATTTTCCAGTACAGGAGTCTCCAACGCTCCAAGCCAGAGCAGACCCTCATAGATATCCTGTTCCGTCACCGTCTGGATCAGATGCGGCGGTGGAATCTGGTATGCTCCGGACTGCACAGACTGCTCATTCTCCGCCTGTATCTGCTCTGAATCACCAACCGCCCGAAGAGGCATTCTTTCAACAGTGACAGTGATGATAAAAACCAAAATACAAAGCAGCCATTTATGGTTTATCCCGCACCTTGTCCTGCATCCCATCCTGTATTTCATCGAAAAGCCTCCATAAACAAACAAGATAAGCAAAAATCTCCCCTTATGGGAGAGATTTTGTTTAAACCAAGCAGAACGATAAGCCGGGTTATGTCGCGAATGGTCATCTGTCTGGGACTGACGTTGCCGTCAGCCTCTAGCGACCTACCTGAAAGCAGGCCGGGCGAGCCTCTTGCTCTCTGTTGGTCTTGCTTCGGATGGGGTTTACACAGCCTTCCCCGTTACCGGAGAAGCGGTAGTCTCTTACACTGCCATTCCACCCTTACCGGACAGAATCTGCTGGTGCAGATTCAGCACGGCGGTATCATTTCTGTTGCACTATCCTTGGAGTCGCCTCCACCGGACGTTATCCGGCATCCTGCCCTGTGAAGCCCGGACTTTCCTCACCCGCGGACGCGGGCGCGACCATTTATTCTACTTGGCTGTCATATAGCAATACTTATGTCTGACCATGTCCGCAAAAGATTCCGGTCAAACATCAAAGCAACTTCCCCCGATAAATTCCCGGCAAAGAGAATTATTCGGTATCTTTTCACTGGTAACACCCAGAAAATATTCGAGGAATTTAAGTAATCTTTTTGCCTCGTGGTATTCGGGTTCGCCTTTTTTGATACTGAATAACAAAGGTTCCGCATACTGTTTTAAGACTGCCAGTTCGTAAATAAGCGCCGAATTGAACATCGCGTCCGCCTGCTCCTGATAGGGGAAGATATATTTCTCTTCTCCCCGTCTGACGGAAGGCCACATCTCAATGGTCTTTTTGGCGCTGGCGCCTCTTGTTCTGGCGTCTCTGACCATACGGCGCAGCAGTCTGCTGTCCGTGGTCGGTATCCGGTTGTGCTCATCTACATTCAGACAGGTAAGCGCACTGATATAGATTTTATACTTGCTCTCTGCCGGAAGGGAATAAGACATTTTCTCATTGAGGCCGTGGATACCCTCTATTACTAAAATATCTTCCGGGCCCAGCGTGGTGATCTTCCCGTTATATTCGCGTCTTCCCGTTTTGAAATTGAAGGTCGGCAGTTCCACACTTTTTCCTGCCAGCAGTTCTCCCATATCTTTATTAAACTGCTCTACATCAAGCGCCTCTATACATTCAAAATCCGGGTTCCCGTCTTCATCTCTGGGCGTCTTGTCATGGTTTACATAATAATTATCCAGACCAATTGGATGTGGATTCATACCATGTGTTCTAAGCTGGATGGACAGTCTGTGGGAAAAAGTCGTCTTGCCGGAAGAAGACGGGCCTGCTATCATAACGAATTTCACGCCGCCTCTTCTGACGATATCTCTGGCAATCTCCCCGATCCGGCTTTCCTGTAACGCCTCCTGCACGAGTATCATATCTTCCATATTATTTCCGCAGATCTGGTCGTTTAGATCACCGACCGTATCAATTCCGATATCCTCGCCCCATTTACTGGTCTGTAGTAATGTTTTGAACAGTTTCACTCTCGGTTCAAATACGGGAAGTTCTTCCGGCGCAGACTGTTCGGGCAGCAATAATATCACACCCTCCTCGTAACTCATCAGATCAAAGTGTTTGACATATCCCGTACTCGGCAGCATATAACCGTAATAATAATCATAATAATCCCCCATACAATAGACATTGATAGAAGAACTTCTTCTATAGCGGAACAATTTTACTTTATCCATCATGCCGTATTCTTCAAATAAACGGATCGCCTCTTCCGAAGGATAAGAGCGCTTGGTGATCGCCAGATCAGCCTCCACCAGTTCCTGCATCCGCTCTTTTACCTGTAATATCTGCTTATCATCCAGCGAAACACCGCTTCTGAAACGGCAGTAATATCCCGCTCCAATGGCAAATTCCACTTTCGTCGCCGCCGCCGCTTCATAACCTGTCACATCCTTGATGGCTTTCATCAAAAGCATCACCGCAGTACGTACATAGGTCTTATGTCCGATCGGATCGCCATATGTGGCAAATGACAGTTCACAGTCCCTGTCAACTTTCTTCATCATTTCGCGGATCTTGCCATTCACGATAACAAGTGCAATAGGTTCGTTATAAAGATGCTGATGCTCTTTGGCAATGATCTCGTACTTGATTCCCTCTTCATACAACTTTTCCTGTCCGTCAATTTTGATCTTTACCATATCCCGGCTCCTTCCCTTTTGTTTAATTCTTCCATGACGCGTTGACAATCCTCTGACTTTTTCTTTACTTCCCGGTAACGTTTCCCGCACACTTCTTTATCCGCCCCGTTCTTTCGCAGATTGTTAAGCACTTCTGTAAAGATACGCTTCTCCCGTTCCAGATAGCGGTAGAGTACAGGGTTTTTATGCGCTAATAAAACAGGACCATAGCGGTCTTCCATCTGCTGTTTCCACTCATGTTTCCACTCATGTTCCCGCGTCTGTTCATCCATACCCGCCCCAAAACTATTCCCTATTGTCAGAGTTTTGTCTTTTTTTATGACTTTCATCAGCGGATAGAATTTAGAATCCTCTTCTATCATATTCTCATCTACGATCAGATGTCCCTCCCTGCGCAGATAAGCACGTAACTTTTGTATCTCCGACTGCGGCTGTAGGATAAGTTCCCGGAAAGAATCCGTTTTCTCTTTCTCTTCCGCAAGGATGCGCTGCATCAGCCTGCCGCCCATTCCGGCACAGATCAGGGAATCCGCTTCTCCCGGATGATAGGAGGCCAGTCCATCGGAAATCCTCGTTTCTATGTACGCCTCCAGCCCAAACGCCGCGATATTCTCCCTGGCCTGCCTTAACGGCCCTTCGTTGATATCCATAGCCAGCGCCTTCGGAGCGATACCCTGTTCTACCAGATAAATCGGTACAAAAGCATGATCGCACCCCACATCGCACACACGGTTTCCGCCTGTTACAAGCAAGGCTGCCGCCTGCATCCTTTGGGAAAGGACTATCTTTTGGCTCATCAGTCCAGATAATCCTTTAATTTACGGCTTCTGCTCGGATGGCGGAGTTTCCTGAGCGCTTTGGCTTCTATCTGCCTGATACGCTCACGGGTTACACTGAACTCTTTTCCGACTTCCTCTAACGTTCTCGCACGGCCGTCATCTAACCCGAAGCGCAGACGCAGTACCTTCTGTTCCCTGTCTGTCAAAGTACTAAGTACGTCCACAAGCTGTTCCTTTAACAGCGTAAAGGCCGCGGCGTCCGCCGGAACCGGAACGTTATCATCCTGAATGAAATCACCGAGATGGCTGTCCTCTTCCTCGCCGATGGGCGTCTCTAAAGAAACCGGTTCCTGAGATATCTTAAGGATTTCCCTGACTCTTTCTACCGGCATATTCATTTCTTCCGCGATCTCTTCCGGCGTAGGCTCCCTGCCCAGTTCCTGTAAGAGCTGTCTGCTCACGCGTATTAATTTATTAATGGTTTCCACCATATGCACCGGAATGCGGATGGTCCTTGCCTGATCGGCTATCGCCCGCGTAATGGCCTGACGGATCCACCATGTCGCATACGTGGAAAATTTATACCCTTTACGGTAATCGAATTTTTCGACCGCTTTGATCAGACCCAGATTCCCCTCCTGGATCAGATCGAGAAAAAGCATACCGCGTCCGACATATCTCTTGGCAATGCTGACTACCAGACGAAGATTGGCCTCCGCCAGTCTTTTTTTCGCCTCTTCATCCCCCATCTCCATCTTCTTGGCCAGTTCAATTTCTTCTTCCGCACTGAGAAGCGGCACTTTACCGATTTCTTTCAAATACATTCTGACAGGGTCTTCTATACTGACGCCATCCGGAACGGACAGGTCGATGTTCTCCACATCCACATCATCCTCTTCCGTTAAGATGATTTCTTCGTCGTCCACATCATCCACGTCGGTAATGCGCAGAATATCCACGTTATTTTGTTCTAATGTTTCCAGAATCTTATCAAACTGCTCCTCTTCCAGTGACATATCATGAAAAAAATCGCTGATCTCCTGATATTCCAGAACATTCTTTTTCTTCTTAGCAACATTCAAGAGTTCTTTCAAGCGCTCTTCAAATTTTGCCTGTACATTTTCGTCCATTACTTCGCCCATCCTTCCTTTTTCCGGGTTAAACAATTTTATTTTTTCCTCTAATGCAGGGAAATATGCGTTTTGCTAAGTTCTTCCAGTGCATTTTTGCCCGATATTATCTGTTTCAGCGCATTCATATCCGCGCCTGACCTGCTCGAATAATATTCAAAGCTGTTTCTTTTGACCTGATATACGATATCATGAAACGCCTTTTCCCGTTCCGTATCCGTATTGATTTCCTCTAGCTTGGTATTAAATAACGACGCCACTTCTCTTTGCTCTTCTTCATCCTGGAACATGCTGATGACCGATGCGGGATTAAAATTCCCGGCCTCCAGATCGGTGAAAAGTTTCTGCGCCACCTGCTGATACAGTGTTTCTGTAAAGTCTTCCACACCGATATATTTTTTAATCTTTGCGTAAACCTGCGGCTCATCCGTAATCCATGTCAGCAGGAGCTTCTGGTTCTTTTTAGCGTTTTCCTGCGGCGTGTTCTTCGGCGTCACTGTCGGTTTGGGCCGCTCTATGGGCTTGACAAAACCGGTCTGAGCCGCGTGAGAGGCTACTAATTTGCGCAGCGCTTCATAACCGATATGATATTTCTCCGCCACGGACTGTATATAATTCTCCCGCTCTACTTCTTCTTCAAAATTGCATAGTTTTCTGGCTATCTCTTTATAAAAACCGGTCTTGGAATCGGGGTCGCTTAGATCGTAATCGCGCTCTAATATCCGCAGTTCAAAGAAAAAGCTGTTTTCCGCCTTATCAATCCTCTCCTGAAAAGCCTCTGCGCCGTTAGCCTTGATAAATTCATCCGGATCTTTGGCCGGAGACATATTGATGACTTTGCCCCGCAGACCGCTCTCTCTTAAAATACCGATTGCCCGGAGTGCGGCGTTTATACCCGCGCCGTCGCTGTCATAAGCTAAAAGCACATCCTTCGTATAACGCCGTAACAGATTGGCCTGTCCCACCGTAAAAGCGGTTCCTAAAGAGGCCACAGCCTGTGTAAATCCGGCCTGGTGCATGGCGATCACATCCATATAACCTTCGCAGAGGATGATATTATTTTTCCGCGAGGTTCTGGCAAAATTCAGACCGTAGAGGTTCCTGCTCTTATCAAATATCATCGACTCCGGCGAATTTAAATATTTCGGCTTGGCGTCTCCCATGACTCTGCCGCCGAAACCGATCACTTTATGATTGATATCCTGTATCGGAAACATCACCCGATTCCAGAACTTATCGTGCATACCATATTTTTCATCAAATCCGGCCAGTCCCGCCTCTATGACAAGTTCGTCCTCATATCCTTTGGAATGCAGATAATTTACCAGATCGTTACTTGTCACATTGGCAAATCCAAGACCGAATCTTTTCATCGTCTCCTCACCAAGCTGCCGGCCTGCAAGATACTTAAATCCGGCCTCCCCTTTCGGAGAACGCAGCAGATAATAAAAATATCTGGCCGCTTCTTTATTGATCTCTAAAAGTCTCGCCCGCCTGCTCTCCCTTTTTTTCACTTCTTCGGAATATTCCGCCTCCGGCAGCGGCACGCCGGCTCTGTCTGCCAGCTGCTTAATGGCCTCCGGAAAAGTACAGTTCTCATAGGCCATCAGAAATGTAAAAACATTCCCGCCCGCTCCGCAGCCGAAGCAATAATACATCTGCTTGCCCGGAGAAACCGAAAACGACGGCGATTTTTCATTATGAAAAGGGCACAATCCGAAATAGCTGCTGCCCTTTTTCTGAATGCGCACATAACCGGAGATCACGTCTACTATATCATTTTTGGTTCTTACCTCTTCTATCACTTCATCGGGATAATACATAGCTTTTCTCCTAACCGTGCCATGTCTTGGGAATAAAAATCTCCTGATATGTGGCGATCGCGAATCTGTCCGTCATTGATCCGATAAAATCGCACACTATTTTCTCAGCAGGTTCTCCCGCCTCTAACAGACGGCGCAAAAATCCCGGCAGTTTTTCCAGATGGTGCCTGTAATAATCATATAATGTCTCGATCAGTTCTTCCGCCTTGCCTTCCTCACTCTTGGCAACCGGATTCTGATAGACGCTCTCAAACATGAACTGGCGTAACTTCTGCATGGCCTCCGCCACCTCCGGCGACATGCAGACGTCGTTTTTGCCGCGGCTGGCCGTTACGATATCATGGATAAAATAATCCAGACGCGCCCCGCAGCTGTAACCGATGACCTCTCCGATCTCTTTTGGCACATCGGATTCTTTCAGGATACCGCCTCTGATCGCATCATCCATATCATGATGGATATAGGCTATTTTATCGGAAAATCTGACCACCTTGCCTTCCAGCGTACAGGGTGTGCCGGAAGTCTGATGATTCAGAATGCCGTCTCTCACTTCATAGGTCAGATTGATGCCCTGACCGTCTTTTTCCAGGATATCCACAGTCCTGACACTCTGCTCGTTATGTTTAAATCCATACGGACAGACCCTGCCCAGCGCACGCTCGCCGGCATGTCCAAAAGGTGTATGCCCCAGATCGTGTCCAAGGGCAATAGCCTCCACCAGATCCTCGTTAAGCTGCAATGCCTTGGCGATCGTGCGGGCATTCTGACTGACTTCCAGCGTATGCGTCAGTCTCGTCCGGTAATGATCCCCTTCCGGCGTCAGAAATACCTGTGTCTTATCTTTGAGCCGTCTAAAGGACTTACTATGTATGATCCGGTCTCTGTCTCTTTGAAACACAGGTCTGATATCGCATTGTTCCTCCGGCTTGTCCCTTCCTTTGGAATCCAT
Source organism: Ruminococcus sp. (assembly GCA_023663085.1). Lineage (GTDB taxonomy): Bacteria > Bacillota > Clostridia > Lachnospirales > Lachnospiraceae > UBA3282. The sequence continues at coordinate 13,600 of JAMPIB010000039.1, forward strand.
ACTGAGCATCGCATAGGGGCTTAGATATTCCTTCTCCCACTGTTCCAAACTTTCCCGTATATTCATAGGACGCCTTCCTTCTTTTTGAAAAAACCGCTCTGTTTATAATATTCTGTTTCTTTTCGCAAAATCCTTTTTTATCTACAGATATCGTAGATAAATTCCGCATTTTTATCCATCGCCTCATAAGCCGTCTTAAACGGCGACATCTGAAATACATGCCACATGCCCTTGAAAACGTCGATCTTGGCCGAAACATTGGCCTTGACCATTTTCTTATGCAGCATAGTCGAATCGTTTAATAACATTTCGTTATCTCCTACCTGTATATAAGTAGGTGGAAAACCGTCATAATCACCGAATAAGGGGGAGATCAGAGGGTTCTTAAGATCCTGCCCCGCCGCATAATTATCCGTCATCTGCTGTAAATAAACAGGGTCTAAGACCGGATCGATATCTTTTCTTGTCGTATGCGACTTCCCGGAGGCTGTCAGATCCGTCCAGGGAGACATCAGACACAATCCTCTCGGCAGAAGTCTGTTTTCCTGTTTTAATTTTAATACCAGAGACAGGGCCAGATTTCCTCCCGCAGAATCCCCGGCTATAATGACATCTCTGGCTCCATATCCTAATAGCATCAGATCGTCCCAGACCTTCATCGCGTCATCCGCAGCCGCCGGATAGGGATTCTCCGGCGCCAGCCGGTAATCAAAACACAACACGTCCATAGAAGTAGATGTCGCCAGCTTTGTTGTCAGCGTGCGGGCATAGATACTGCTGCCCGTCGAATAACCGCCGCCATGGCAATACAGAATCACATATTTTTTCATATGCGCCCTGTTGACAGAGATCCACTCACCACGGATGCCGTCGATATCTAACTCCTTTATCTCCACCTCCTTGTTGTTCCCCAGCAGAACGCCGAAATGATCCTGTGAAAGCCTGTGCTTCTCCAGATCCGTGTTCTCCACCAGACCATGCGCCTTTTTTATCAGATTCATAAGATTCTGGTTCTTTTTTTCTAAAATAGCCATACTGACCGACCTCTTTCCCTGTTCATTTAAATATTTTTTTACGAAGTATTTATTTTATTTTTAGTATTTATTTCCATACTATGATATAATAACCGCATAAGAAAAACAAGCGGCTGCAAAGGAAAGGAACACCTTATGTCCACATCCGGGAAAAAAGGCATTACCTCGTCAAAATCGAAAAAAGAGATCTGGTACAAGCTTGACTTATCCGCCATCGTCTATCCGACCTTACAGCGGAAAGATTTTTCTTCCGTGTACCGTTTATCCGTCGTCCTTACGGAAGACGTCGATCCCGATATATTGCAAAAAGCGCTGGACATGACGCTGCCCCGTTTTCCGACTTATAAAGTGGCTATCCGGAAAGGGCTTTTCTGGCGTTATCTGGAACCGAACAACAGACCCGGCCCTTTTGTGACGCCCGATATCAAAAACCCCTGTATGCCCATGCCCTTTAAAGCCAATAACAGATACCTGCTGCGCGTCTATTATTACGGCCGCAGAATTTCCTTAGAGGCGCATCACTGTCTCGGAGATGGTACGGGCGGTATGTGCGTGCTGCAGACACTGACCGCCGTATATCTGGGGCTTCTGGGCCATCCCATCCCGCCTTCCGGCTTCGTGCTCAATATCCACGATACGCCCGATCCGGGAGAGCTCGAAGACGCTTATATGCGCTATGCCAACGCCAGAGTGTGTCCGCCCCGTCCCGGTGAAAAGACCTACCGCGTCCGGGGTACGAAAGAGCCTTTTTATACCTTAAATATCATCGATGGCATCATGTCCGTCAAAGAAGTGATGGCCGTTGCCAAAAAATACGATGCCACCATCACCGAATATCTCAACGCGGTCTTACTATATGCGCTGCTGCAAAAGCAGGAAAGCGACTTTCCTCTGCATGTAAGACCCGTAAAAATTGCCATGCCCGTCAACTTACGGCGCTTTTTCCCGTCCAGAACGCTGCGCAATTTTATCACTATGGTCTATCCTTCCATAGACCCGCGTCTGGGCGATTATACGTTTGAAGAGATCGTTGCGCAGGTGCATCATTATATGCAGTATTATATCAGCGAAAAATTCCTGCGCGGAGATATCACGACCAACGCCTCCACACAACGCAACCCGTTCATCCGCGTGGTGCCTCTTTTTATCAAAGACTTCGTGGTACGCACTTTTTATACCAAAGTGCAGGATAAAAATTCCTCCGCGGGACTCACCAATATGGGCGCTTTAAAAGTGCCGGATGAGATGAAGCCATATATCGAGCGCTTTGATATCTATATGGGACAGCCTTTTTCTTCCCGTACCAACTGCGCCATCATCAGTTTCGAGGACACGCTGACTGTTAATTTCGCCAGCAGTATCGCAGAAGCGGATGTAGAACGCGGCTTTTTTTGCAGACTGGTACGCGATGGCATCCACGTAAAGATTGAGAGCAACCGGGAGATCAAATTATAAAAATTAACCATGGAAAGGAGTACCATCGCATGTCATATTGTGTCAACTGCGGCGTAGAATTAGAGGCATCCTTAAAAGTCTGCCCGCTTTGTAATACGCCCGTCATCAACCCCAAACACTTGCAGGAAGAAAATGATATCGCGCCCTACCCGGCCTCCAGAGGGCAGGTAGAAGTGGTAAAAAGAAAGGATCTGGGCCTTTTATTAGGTGTAGTCCTCTCCGCTACGAGCATCACCTGTCTGCTGCTCAATCTGCTTGTTTTTAAGGGTACACTCTGGTCTTTTCTGGCTATCGGCGTATGTATCTGCCTGTTTGTCTTCGCTGTCCCGGCAGTCATCTATACCAGAATGCCGATCTATCTCTCCTTACTGGCCGATGGCGTAGCCGTAGGCGTCTATCTGTATCTGATCACCTATCTGACCGCATCTTCCGACTGGTTCTGGCGCCTCGCGCTGCCAATTGTTGTTACGGTCACGATCTTACTGGAAATTTTTACACTTTTAGCGCGCAAACTGCCTTTTTCAGTCTTAACGGGTTCTTTATATATCTTCATCGAAGCGCCTGTTTTATGCGTGACTCTGGAACTGTTGATCCGGCACTTTCGCGGCGATCCCATGTATATCACCTGGTCAGCGGTCGTATTGACAGTATGTACCATCATTGATATCGCCCTGATCACTATCATTGCCAAAAAACGCCTGCGCAATGAAGTACGCAGACGTTTGCATTTCTAACTGTGTTTCGCTTCGGCCTCTTCTAAGGACTGATAACCGTAAAACAGCGTTTCATTGGTGATGATCTGTTTTAACAGGCTCTCGCCTTTTTCATAAGCCTCTTTCGTTTCCTTATGAAGAAGCGTCAGGGTCTTCATGGAATAGGTGAGCAGTTCCGCCCGCAGATAACTCTCCATAGAAGAACCATCCACGGCGTTATCTTCCGCCGTAGTGGCTGTTCTGCCTCTCTTACGGATATTCGGATATTCGACTGCCATCCCGGCGTCCCATTCCAGATGTATCCTGACAATTTCTTCTACCAGTTGTTTTTTCTCTTCCACCTCTGGCAGATAAGTCTTTACTTTCTCATATTCTTCAGGAAAAGTACTCTCCATCATCCTGCCGTACTTTTCAAAGATAAGGTTCCTGCCCTCTTCATAAGCCTTCTTACAGTCCTCCATATAACTTGCGAGCAGTTCGTCCGAATAGACCATCCACTGACTCATCCGCATACGGAAGAATGTCTCCGGATCATCCTGACACGAAGCCCGTCCTCCGGTATTATAAACATGCTGGAACATGTCCCACTCCACCTGTGCGATATCAAAAATAAGCTGTTCCCTTGCCGATATTTCTCCCATTACGATAACCCTCCCTTTTCCACAGTTGCAGGATATTTCCTCCAGCCTCCCGCAGGCTCCTGCTTTATTCAGCCAGAAGTTCTCCCGGTGCGCAGCTGAAAGGTTCTGCATACGTCGCATGCTCCGTTTCCAGAACTTCGCCATCGATGGTGATCACAATTTTATCCGCGCCGTAAGCCTCCAGAAAAGTCGCCGTTACGGAAGACAAAATAATGTTCTCACCCTTCTGCGTCATCGTCTTTAAATACTCCCGAAACGTCTTGGACAGATCCAGATAAAGTATTTTCTCACCATCGGCCTCTTTTTCCTCAAAAGAAAGTACTTTGGTGCCTAAAGAAACAATATTATGGCGCACCAGCGCATCGACCAGATTCTCCGCAGAAACCTGCTCCATAGTCGATACTTCCGCATTCAGTTCATCAGAGGCGCCGTTACCATAATAGATCATGACCTCTACCTGCGGTTTTTCTTCCTCTTCCGGAATCTCTTCCACTTCTATCAGTTGTATGTCCTCTTCTTTAACCAAACCGTCTTCTTCATCCAATAAATATTCCAGGGAATCTACTAATAAATCGCTTGCCGATACGTCCGGTACTTCTTCCATTGCCGAAGCTTCTTCCGCCCTGCTGCCGCAGGATACCAGTGACAATACGATCACCAGTGGAAAAAGCACGAGCCAGCTTCTATTTTTCATAATACTCTCCATTCCGGAGCGTTTTCCACACTACTGCTCCGATTTTACATGATCTTCTCCTCAAGTCGAGGTATATTCTATCATACTGTCCATAAAAAAGCAACATAACAAAAAACACCGCGCTAAGACGGTGTTTTTCAATAACATAAGTGCAGGAAAAGGGACTTGAACCCTCATGATATTGCTATCACACGGACCTGAACCGTGCGCGTCTGCCAATTCCGCCATTCCTGCGAACAAATGCTATTGTAACTTCTTTTTACAGTTCTGTCAAGACCAAACGCAAAATTTTTATTTTTATGAAAAATTTTTACAAAGTAAATCTCTGCGTCTTCTCGTTTTGCTTTTCGCTGAGGTCTACCAGCGTCTGTGTATCTTCGTAACACTCTTTGATAGAATCCGCAACTACCTGCATACCTGCGCTCGTCTCTTCCGCCGATGCGGAATTCTCTTCTACCACGCTGCTGAGGTTTGATACAGAATCCGATACTACGACTTTTAATTCGTTTAAGATATCCGTCTGTTTGCCGATCGTCGTAGCGACTTCATCCACAATATTGATCTCTTTATACAGATTATCAAACGCATCCTGTGTTTCCTGCAGCTGCTTCTGCTGTTCTGTTACACTGTCCATGACTTCCTGCATTCTCTGCGTGGAAACCTCTATGTTGGTAGTAAGTTCCTTAACTATGTTCTCAATGCCGGCAGCACTCTCGGCAGATTTCTCCGCCAGATCACGAATTTCCTCGGCAACGACCGCGAATCCCCGGCCCGCTTCTCCAGCTCGCGCCGATTCAATGCTGGCGTTGAGCGATAACAGATTCGTCTGCGATGTCATGCTCTTGATGACTTCTACCATCTTATTGATATGGATCGCCGACTCGCTGGTCTGCTTCGTCTGCTCCGATACAACCTGGATCACATTAGTGGTGTTTTCCGTGATCTCATATAATTTCCTGATGCTTTCAGAAGCGCCATCCGAGAACTTCATCATTGTATCCACCGATACGCCCAGTTTATCCATTTCATCCTTCTCGACGTCGATAACGCCGCCCAGTCTCTGAACTTTCTCATTAACGATCTCCGTCTCCTGCGCCAGACTGGTCGTGCCTTTGGCCATTTCCTCAACTGCCCGGTTCGTATCATGTATACTGGTCGTGATATCGCCGAATTTATTACTGAAATCCTCGCTGCTCTTCTTAAGCTGTACGCTGGCGTTGCTCACTTCTCCGATCATGCCCGCCAGAGAAAGTTTCACCTGATTAAGCGACTGCGCGATCTTACCGATCTCATCAGAACGCGCAAGCAGCCTTCCATCAAGTTCAAACGAAAGATCTCCTTCTTCAATTTTACGCAGATTGACTTCCACTTTCTGGATACCCTGCGCAAGTCTCCTGCCAAAGAGCACCGATATCACCATAACGATGATAAGAATGGTCACAATACTCCCCGCATAGGCTAACAGCATATGATAAAACTGGGTCTTGATCTCCATTTCCTTGGCCCCGACCTCAACCTCTATATCATCAATGTAGTTTCCTGTTGTGATGACCCAGTTCCAGGGCTCGAATTTCTCGGAATAAGCCAGCTTCGGCGCGACTGTCACACCATCCGCTTTTGTAAAATAGAACTGGTTATATCCGCCGCCCGCTTCTGCGGATTTCATGATATTCTGGATGATCTTTACCCCGTTCTGGTCTGTCAGGTCATAACGGTTATCTCCTTCCTGCTCCGGCAGGATCGGGTGCATGACCAGATTATAGTCCGTATCGTCGATCCACATATACCCCGAATCATCATCCCGGTAGCGCATACCGCGGATCACTTCTTTAGCCATCTCTTTGGCCTCTTCTTCCGTCATCTCTCCCGCCTGGCTGCGGTTGTAGTAATCCTGAACAATGGCGATCGCCGACTGGATCTCCGATTTGATCTCCAGCTGGTATCCCTGACCTACCGTCTCCTCATAAGTGGAGAGATTCTGATTCATGGACTTATTCAGAAAAGAAATACCTTCCACACCAAGAATGATTATCGTGACTGCCAGCATACAAAAGATGATTAATACAAGGAACGTTGCAATACTACTGGATCTTTTTGTTTTACCTGTCTCATTCATTTTTCACACTGTGCCCCCTATGTAAAGTATCACTGTTTTTTATTATACCATTTTTATTATACTCTTTTTCCAGCCTTTTTCAATGGCCTTGCGGAAATATGACATTATTTTTGATTGCTTTTTTTGATTGCTTTTTTTGATTGCTTTCCGCTTACTTTTCCCCTATTTTTTTGTCACTGTTCAAAATATGGTTTATCAGCCACTGTGTCAAAAACTCCAGCAGTTCCTCCAGCGTCTCCTGCTGGTGCTCGTCAATATGCTCCAGATCCATATTTTCCAGCCGTTCCACAAACGCGTCATGCGCCCGCTTCTGTGCCTCCAGACCTTCATACTGAATATTTTCCATATACTTTTCTTCATCCGCAAAATGAAATATCGTATACTCTTTCATCTCGTCCAGTAAATGCACGATCTCATCATATTTATCGGGAATAAATTCATCCATTATCAGCCGGTGCACCTCTCCAATAAGGCGAAACAGTTCCCGGTGCTCCTTATCGATCAGGGAAATCCCCGTCAGATATTCATCTGTAAATTGTATGGGGCCTGCCGCCTCCTCTACGGGTTTCATCTTGCCGATCATCATATCCGAACCGATGATATGACGATAAAGCCATGTCACCAGATACCGCAGCAAGTCATCTAAAAATACCTGCTGCGCGCTGCTTTCAGACGGCATGGTGATATCCGCTTCGCATATTTTCTCCCGGAACACTGCATGCTGCTTTTTCTGCAATTCCAGTTCCGGATGCCCGATACTTTTCATATATTCCTCTTCATGTTTGAAATGCGTCTCCGCATACTGATTCAACTGCCCTAACATTCCGCGGATACGATCATATTTATCCTCTATGATATCGTTTTCCAGCAGTTCCCGGATCTCTCCTATTATGCGGAACAGTTCGCGGTGTTCGTTATCGATCATCTCCACCCCAAGTAAACAATCATCTGTAAAATAATACATGACTTTCCCTCCTGTTATCTAATTTCTCAGCGGATAAAATTCGTCCTCGCAAACGGCTCCTTATCCGGCAGACCATATGTTTCCCTGCCCAACGCGATACTCTTCATCAAAAACGTCATATTTCTTGCCAGCGTGCGCATCATCTGCAAACCTTCCGCATCCTGTTCGGCCTCACCAGGCAGCGTTCCATGGATCCCGTTCCAATACTGGCCGGACGCGATCGGCATTCCCGTAATGCCGAAAAACTTATTCAGTTCATCATAAGTCGCCGTAAGTCCGCCCCGTCTTGCCGCCGCGACTGCCGCCCCTACTTTCATGGACTTATCAAAATGCGTACTGTAAAAGAGTCTCGTCAGAAATGCGACTAATGTTGCGTTGGCAGACGCATAATATACGGGACTGCCGACCACGAGACCATCGCTTTCTTCAAATTTTCGGGCCGCTTCGTTCACTATATCATCAAATACACATTGCCCTTTTCCCGCACAACTGCCGCAGGCGATACAGCCGCGGATATCCTTGTTGCCAATATGCAGGATCTCCGTTTCAATATTTTCCTCGGCAAACACTTTCTCCATCTCATGCAATGCCGTATACGTGTTTCCATTCGCCCTGGGACTTCCATTGACCATCAATACTTTCATCTTGTAACTCCTCCTTATATGTTTATTTATACTTACTCATATACAGATAGAACACCATAATATTTCGCGATCGTAGAAATATCCTGCACATATTTCCCTACATCCTCCAATCCGTAACGCAGCAGATAATAATCCATATCGTGCAGCATCTGATAAATTGTAACGACATGTTCTACTTCATGCGTTTCGGACGCCAGTAACGTTTCGTCGATGAGCTTTTGCAGATCATCCCGTAGTTTTTCGTTATGTACGCTTTCTTTCATTTCTTCCAGAAGCGCCGCAAAATTCTCCGCGTCAAAACGGTTATAGACGGTTATGGAATCGCCATATTCCTTAATCTGGATATCGCCCTTCTGATCGAAATAATTCCAGTAAAGATGTTCTGTATCTTCCAGTTTTTCAAAAAGATTATCGTCCAGATATGCCGATTCCATTTGCTGATTGGCCACTTTGATATTTTCTTTTAACCGCTCGATCTCTTCCTCGGACATTCCCTCCAGAACCTGCTCCCGCATGGCAAGGATTTCCTCCTTCGAGGGTGCCTCTGCTTCAGCGGCAGATGTGCTGTCAAGTCCAAGGATTTCCCACTCTCCGCTACTTTCCGCACTCTTTAAAATAAAATAGCAATAACTGTCATAAACATTAAAATTACTGATAGACTCATCCTCCGACAATTCACGGATATTCTCTATCTGCCCGTCCTGCAGATTCACCCTCGTAAGGAATGACGAAAGTCCGCCGCGCTCTTCCACATTGGGTTCCTGCAGGAAATAAACCCATTCGTCGTCATAAGTAAACAGCCTCGGCTTATAGTCACCGGGTATTTTATAAAGTTCTCTTTCCGTTGCATCCTTCAGAAAATACTGCATCAGCGCCGGAGTTTCTCTCTCGCTGTCGCAATAAAAGATGATATCTTTCGCTATGAGCGGTTCTCCGCGGCATGTCAGTATCTCCTCGGCGGATTCTTCATTGCTTTCTTTTATCCATATACTGTTTATGTCAATTACTCCTTCCGGTTTTATCAGGCAGGTATAGCCATAATATTCTGTACTGAACCACGGATCTATGAGATAGCGCAGGCCCTCGTCACTTTCCTCCGGCGGCCCGAATCGCTCATAAGTCCCCTGCGGCATATCCGATAGCAAATTCCCTTCCGAATCCAGCGTATATGCCTGAAATTCCCTTACGGGTCCGTAATCGGTAAGAATATCTTCTGATACGACGAGCGTACTCTCGACAATCCGCAGATCGTAGCTGCCGGGATCGACCTGCGTCAAAACCTCTTTATTCAGACCATTTTTGTTAAGCCTTATAAGATCTGCTGTCATACCATCGTCCGTCACATGATAGGCAAGAGAAAAAATATAGTCTCCATATAACGCTGCTCCCGCTATATGCGGGGTACAGTAAATCGAGTGCACCTCAGATTCCAATGTGGCCTTATAAATCCTTCCTGCTCCGCCAAAATATATCACATCGCCGTCGCTATCGGAAAGGGGATGATAATAATTGGGAGAAGAAGCTGCGTCTTTTTCGACAGATGTAACCTCCTCAGCAGCTTCACCTTCCGATGGATTCTCCGGCGCATCCTGTATCTTCTGCCTGCTGCAGCCGCAGGAGAGCGCCAGACCCGCCACGGTTATGGCAAATATAGTTTTCTTTTTCATCATATTCCTCTACAGATATTTTACCCTTGTCTCATCCAGAAAGCCTCTGGCCTCCGGCGATTCTTCGGCTTTTCCTACCGCGATCACGGCTAACGGCGTACTGTTTACAGCAAGGATCTTCTGCATCTCTTCCACCCGCTGTGTAAGCGGATAACAGCCGCACCAACAAGTCCCGTATCCTAATTCCTTAGCCGCCAGCAGAATATTCTGTGCCGCGGCGCCGCAGTCCTGGGGCCAGAAACCCTGACAGATATTTTCCTGAAGATCCGGTCTGCCGCAGATCACAATGGCCAGTGGCGCAGTAGCGAGCATCTGCGTATAAGGCATCGCTTTCATGATCTTTTCTTTCACTTCCAGACTCTCCACAACGACAAATTCCCACGGTCTTGTATTGCAGGCGCTCGGCGCCATCATGGCCGCCTCCAGCATCTGAACGACATGCTCCCGCGGTACTTTTGTCTGCGGGTCATATTGCCGGATACTCCGACGGGATCTGATTGCATCTAATGTGTTCATAGCAAGTCCTCCTTTATATTAATAATTTTTTGTCATAGTCTACCATTATGGCAGACTTGTTCATCATCTCAACTCCAAAACCTTACATTTCTCCTTGTACCGTCCATTGCCTTAAGCGCGCTCTGCTACTTCTGCAAAACACCGCACCGGCGGCTGCTCTTTTTCATATGTTCCGATGATCTTCTCCATCCAGATCATATGATACCAGCGCCCGAATTTATAGCCGCAATTATGGAACTCACCACACTTCACATATCCCATATGCGCATGAAACTGCGCGCTGTTGGCGGTCAGATATTCATCTTCCACTTCCGGATAACCGATGCAGGCATAAAGATTCGTGATGCCCATCCGGGCAAGCGCCTTTTCCAGTGTCTCATATAACAGCCTTCCGAGTCCCCGTTTTTTTTCATCCGCCGCCAGATAAATCGTCATTTCCGCCGACCAGTCATAAGCCGCACGTCCGACAAAAGCGCCTGCATACGCATAGCCTGTTATTTTTCCATTCCGCACGGCTACGAAATAAGGATATTTTCGCAGAGTTTTCTCTATTCTTTTCCTAAATTCCTCTACTGTCGGCACCTCGCACTCAAAGGCGATCGCAGTTTCTTTTACATAATAAGCATAAATGTCCAGAATGGCCTCCGCATCCTCTATGCTGGCTGATCTGATCTCTATATCGTCTTTGTTTCCGGCCGTTTCGGGGCTGATATTGGTCATAGATGCTAAATCAGACATATATGCACTCCTTTTTCCTTCGTCATCTTATCATCTTTTTCTGCTATAAGACTATTATAAGTTCAGTTGACGGTAATTGTCCAGTTCCTTGTTAAATCGTCCGGATTAAGGTATAATATGGACGAATCATGACCATTCGGAGGAGGACTGACCATGAAGATTACAGTATATGAAAACTTTCCTGATTGTGCAAAAGAGATCAGGGAAACCGTATTCATAAAAGAGCAGGGATTTCAGAATGAACTGGATGAAACAGACCATGAGGCCGCGCATCTCGTGGCTTTTGATGAAAATAACGTGCCCGTTGCCACCTGCCGCATATTCTGGAATACGGCGATGAACGCCTACACGCTCGGCAGACTTGCCGTTATCCGGGAATATCGCGGCCAGCATATCGGTTCCGCCCTGTTAGCCGAAGCCGAAAATTATGTACGGGAAAAAGGTGGGAAAACGCTCATCCTGCATTCCCAATGTCAGGCCGCCGGATTTTATAAGAAATCAGGGTATGCTGAATTTGGAGAGATAGAAGACGACGAGGGGTGCCCGCATATCTGGATGCGGAAATCGGTTTGAAGGAAAAATACATCAAGTTTTATCAGCATTCCACCCTCCTCCTAATCGTCTCCTGCAATATTTATTCAACAAAAAAACGATATAATCATCCCTGCTGAACAATCTCTGGCTTGTCCTGTCGCCCTGTGCTTTGACGATATCACAGAGCGGAACAGTCAAACGGGTCTGCTGTGCTATACTGCTGCTTTTCATATAATTTTCAAGTATTATCTCCACTCCGTGTTTTTTCAGATTTCCCAGACACCAATACGGCGCCGGCGACGTGATATTCGGATATACATTAAAGTCTTTATCTATATAGAAAACAGGACGATCACTGACATAACCGGCTGTCGAATGCTCCCCCGCCAGTTCGTCATAAAGCGCCTGCTCCGTTTTTCCAAAGACTTCCCTGATATCACTTTTACCGCAATGTCTGAGCGTATAGTCTTCCAGCAATTTCGGAATATACAGAAGATCATCCGGCGTCACCCTTACATCATACCAGTTTTCATTTTCTCCATCACAGGAACCCTGATGCAGAAAAAAAGAAAAATCGCCACCGAAAGACTTACAACGCTTCTCCAGATCAAGACGCTTTATCAGGTTTTCTATCTCTTGCAGTTCGCCTATATTATTTTTGTTTACGAAGGTCTGGATACGCGGGGAAATCTTATTCTTGAGCAGAATTTCCATCGCCTCCAGTATTTCCGCGTATGCGCCTTTTCTGCCGATATAAAAATCCGTCGTCTCTTTACTGCCGAAAATAGTTAATTGCGCTTTTTGCAGTCCAATAGAAGAAAGCCATCTTACATAGTCTTCATCCCGTACAAGCCGCCAGAAACTGATCAGTTCAAAATGTTCTATCGGCTTGTCAGAAAGCCGGTTACAAAGAGCAAAAAGTTCCTGATAGTTATCTCTGTAATCAGGTTCACGATACCAGTCATATATCTGTAGACAATCCGTGAAAGGCTTAAACTGTCCGGCCGCAGATTCCATTTCTGAAACGTCCATGTTTCCATTCGGCGTCGTTCCCAGCCAGCAATGCCTGCACCGATTAGGACAGCCGTACATGTCAAGCGCGATGATGATCTCCTTAAACTTTGTCATATACCTCTCCTCGTTAATATCATTGTGAAAATATGTGGAAATTTCCGACGAAAACAAATTTTTCTTTTGCTAATGAATTATCTTAAAGAACGCTGAGAAATATAACTATAATAATGACAACAAGAATACTGAATATCCATGTCCACTTATTTCCTAAATTCATTGTATATCCAAAACCACTTCGCGGTCTCTTGATAATCACTCTTTTATCTTCTCTGTTGAAATATAATCTTCCAGTCAGCCAGCCATCATCTTTATTGCCCGTTTCCATAAAGTTCTCCTTTGCAGCTTCTGATTTACATACCTGCTTATAGCATTTTTATTGAAGCATATCCACAGAAGCAACTGTGTAAATCACTTCAATAAGAATTACGCAGTAATTCTTAGAACGCAGGCTGCTGAGCCTGCGTTTATTATAGCAGAATTTTTACTTTCCTGCAAATTTGCGTTTTACGAAGAATTTCATGCAAATTTTAATGAAAATATTGCATATAATAAAAAGGTGATATATAATCAGAGCAGAAACACCATGAATTGAACAAGGGGAGTGAGTTACTATGGATGCCACTTTATTGGATTTAGCAGGCAGACTTGTACCAATATCAGATTTTAGTCAGGGAAAGGCCGGAAAAATTTTTAATGATGTCGCAAAAAATAATAATGAGTATATTGTCTTAAAAAATAACCAGCCAACCGCCGTATTAATGTCTGTAAAAGAATATCGAGATACGCAGGAAAAAGTTGCCAAGTTAGAAATGCTGTTGGAAAAAATTGAAAATATCCGGTTATTAAAACTTGCAGAAAGCAGAGTTGATAATAAAACTTCTTCTTTTGAGTCGTTTGTAAATGAACAGGGATTTTCTATAGAAGAACTGGAAACATTGTCTGAAAGTGTGGAACTTGAATAATGGCATGGAATATACGAATCACTGATGAAGCCAAAAAGGACTATAATAAAATTGAAGGCAGTATTCGCAAACAGGTTTTAGCAGGAATTATAAAGGTATCAAAAGCGCCTTTGCCGAGTCCAAATGGCTACGGAAAACCACTCGGAAATAAAAACGGTAATAATCTGACCGGATTCTTTAAAATAAAATATCGCGGGATTGGTATAAGAGTTGTCTATACTTTAGTGATCAACAAAATGCTGATGAATATCATAGTAATTTCACAGCGGGATGACGATCAATGCTATGATTTAGCCGCCAGACTATACGATAAATATGGTGATGATGTTTTTAAAGATCTATTTGGCGAATTTCCAAAGGAGAACTAAGATGTTACAGACACTGAAAGAAAAAGGCTTAAATGCTAATCAGCTAAAACTGATCGCCATTGCGGCCATGACGCTTGACCATTTAACATGGACGCTGTTCCCCGGCTATTCTACGGAATGGTTCGTCGTTCTTTTTCATATAATCGGCAGACTTACCGCCCCTATCATGTGGTTTTTTATTGCCGAAGGATACCATTACACGCATGATATCAAAAAATACGCCGGCAGACTGTTCCTGTTAGCCGCCATATCTCATTTTGCCTACAATTTCTGCTTCGGCATACCCTTTATTCCCTTTCAGACATCGGTCTTTAACCAGACCGGCGTAGTCTGGTCCCTGGCCTGGGGACTGGTTTTATTGTACATACATGATAAAGCAGCCTGGAAAGCGTGGCAGAAACTTTTAGTTACCATTATCATCTGCCTGATCACTTTCCCGGCCGACTGGAGTTGTATCGCAACTATGGCCATTTTCGCGATCGGCATGAACAGAGGCAATTTCAAAAAACAGATGACGCATATGATGCTGTGTACCCTGATGTATGCCATCGTATATTTTATATTTATTGACAAATTATACGCAATCATCCAGCTAGGCACATGCCTGACTATCCCTCTTTTGTATCTTTATAACGGACAGCGCGGTTCCATGAAAGGGATCGGCAGACTGTTTTATATTTACTATCCGTTACACCTTGTCATATGCGGCCTCATCCGCATATTGTTATGGGGCGCTGCCTTTTCCACGGGAACGGCCAATTTTTAAGGACTTTTAAACATTCTCCTTATGGCGCCGTGCTCCTCCTGGGAACAAAAAAGGTATCCTGATACCCTTTTTCCATTTTTAAAAGGGCGATCTTTTTATCGATCCCGCCGGCATATCCGGTAAGGCTCCCGTTCCTGCCGACCACTCTGTGGCAGGGCACGATAATAGATATCGCATTGCGCGCCACCGCGCCGCCGACCGCCTGCGCAGACATTCTGTCCAGTCCTTTTTTCTCCGCAAGCTGACTGGCAATATCGCCATAAGTAACTGTCTGTCCGTAGGGAATCTGATAAAGGATTTCCCATACCTCCCTCTGAAAAGCGCTGCCCGTAAAATGAAGCGGCAGTTTAAAGCCAGGCTCTTCTCCCGAAAAATATGTGTCAAGCCATTTTCTGGCCTGTTCAAATATCGGCAGTTCTTTTTCCTCATTTTCTTTATCAAGATAGAGGGCAAAGTATTTCTGTCCCTCAAACCATAGTCCCGTCAGACCGCTCTCATCCGCCGCCAGCAAAATACCGCCAAGAGGCGATTCATATCTACTTGTATATTGCATCTTAATAACCATGCCTTTCTCTCAATCCGGGGGAATGCTGCCTTCCCAAGTCCGTAATCTCATGCCAGCTTCACCGCAAAATCCTCATAAATCCCGGCCGGTACTTTCTCCTGGAATGAATATTCTTTCTCCATTCCCTTCTCAAAATTATGTACCGAAACTGTCTCCAATTCCGGATCAACGATCCAATATTCCCGCACGCCTGCCGTCCGGTACTTAAACAGCTTGATCTTCCGGTCCATCTTCTCACTTCCCGGCGATACGATCTCAATGATCCAGTCCGGCGCTCCGTGACACCCTTTCCGGTTCATTTTATCCCTGTCACAGACGACAAAAAGATCCGGCTCCACATAGTTATGTTCATCATTATTGATATACACAGCCAAAGGCGCCAGATTAATTTCACAGGGGCCTCCCTTTTTATCAATATGATCCGCAATGATCCTGTATAATTTCCCCAAAATCTGCTGATGCCGATATCCCGGACTCGCCATCAGATACATCTGCCCATCGATCAATTCCGCACGCACGCCTGCCGGCAATGCCTCAATATCCCTGATCGTATATTCTCTTCCAGACATCTTTTTCATTTCCTCTTTCCCTATCATTCCATTCTCCTTTCTGGCAGGAGAATTTCTTAGTCTGTTCATTTGTCAGCTAATCTCCTGCTTTTGTTTATTTGCGGATTCAAAAGCATAGATTTTCTGAAATAACACTAAGACAATAAGATACGCAAAATACGTTTTGACATCAAAGAATATATGCTTTATGAGAATATTATCATATCAGCGCACGTTCGTCAATATGATTCCCATTCTTCGATAATATCGTTGACTTAGCCGTTCGGCATAATGATTAAGAGGCAGGCTTATGAAAATAACGGATGCAAAATCTTTTGGTGGAGCGATTCGCCAAAGGCGAAAAGAACTGCATTATACGCAGGCTTATCTGGCGGAATTTACCGGTCTAAGTGTCAGCTTTATTTCTGATCTGGAAAGGGGAAAAGCAACCGCAGAACTGGGTAAAGCACTGTATATTGCAAATACACTGGGATTGGACGTTTGTTGTATAAAAAGGGAGTAAGGCATGAAAGAATTACTGGTATTTATTGAGATCAACGGAGAACAAATTTATGTAGGAAGCATTCAGGGAAATCATCCGGATAGTGCAAGATTCTCCTATGCTGCGGAATATAGAAATCACCAAGACAGCAGACCCATATCATTAAGCCTTCCATTTTCAGAAGAAATTTTTACCCCGGAGCAAACAAGAAATTTTTTTGAAGGTTTGCTGCCAGAGGGATTCACCAGAAAATGCGTGGCAGAGTGGATGCATGTGGATGAAAAGGATTATCTGTCTATTCTGGCGGGACTTGGGATTGAATGTATAGGCGCTGTAAAAATTATAGATCAAAATGCAAAAGAAGTGGAACCTGTCTATCAGAATCTGTCTATAGAGGAAGTACAGGCTCTTGCAAAAGACGGAGCGGCCGGACAATGGTATCTGCCTATTGGAGATGCGCCAAGTACACATATTGTAAAACAAAGCCATGTAAGACTGAAAGGGATTGTGATGAATGAGCAGTTATGTATGATGACTGCCCGAAATCTAGGAATAAATATTCCGGATAGTTTTATAGTCAATAGAGGATTTGGCACAGGCTATGGGAATATCGTCATTTGATAAATATGAACATCATGGAGCGGGATACTTAAAAAAAATCTTTCAACTATTACGTCATTATTCTGCAAACCCGATAGAAGATCACCTGAAATTGTGGGATATGGAGATATTCAATTATCTAATCGGGAATACAGATAATCATATTAAAAACTTATCACTTATTTATGGTGAAAATTTGAAATCAATCCGATTAGCACCGGCCTATGATATGATCAGCACAACCATATATGAAAGCAGCACAAGGGATATGTCCGTCAGTGTGGATGGAATATATCGCATAGATGATATTAAAAGAGCGTCCTTTCAACGAGAGGCAGAAAATATAGGATTTGGAACGGGTATGGCAATGAAACGGTTCGACTCTCTGGCAGAAAGCTTTGAGTCAGCCTTA
The DNA here is from genome assembly GCA_023663085.1 of Ruminococcus sp. Classification (GTDB taxonomy): domain Bacteria; phylum Bacillota; class Clostridia; order Lachnospirales; family Lachnospiraceae; genus UBA3282. The sequence goes on from JAMPIB010000039.1 coordinate 31,113, forward strand.
AAAAAAGCACTTATTTCATTTCCTTCTGCAGGGCTAATACTGCGCCTGCATAGACGCGCTCTAAATGGGTTGTAATAAGTTTTTCATCATATTCCAATGAATTATTGGCAATGATACTGGCATATCCATGAACAAACATCGCAAGCGTCACAAAAATTTCTTTTGTCTGCTCCATACTCATATCCATCGCTTTTTGCATAGCGGAAATAACCGGTGTGAGTCCTTCTGAATTTATCATTTCAAGCAGACTGTTTCCAACGGCAAAGCCCGATTGAAAAAGAAAACGGAACAAATCAGGCTCTTCCACCGCAAAGCGGATATAATTTATCCCGATTCCAAGCATGACATTCCCCTGTGTTTCCGGAATATTCATCAGATATGCCGTATGATACTCGTCCGTTTTTTCATAAGCGGCTCTTTTCATTTCCTCAATCGTCGCAAAATGATACATGACAGGCTGTGTGGAACATCCCAGCTTTTGGGCAACAGTCCGTGCGTTGACATTTTCCACACCCTCGGCTCTTATGACTTCAAAAGCCGCGTTTATCACCATTTCTTTTGTAATCTTTGCTTTTGGCGGCATAATAGTTTCCTCTCATTCAATAATTATCGTTATATAACAATGATTATACTCCTTAAATCTGATTTGTCAATCTGTTTGACTAACTTTTTTGACATAGATTTTTGGCAAAACAAACGGCGCCTGCCAGTTTATCATACGGCGGATAATCCGCGATCTGCTGATAGCCGAGTTTCCGATACAATGAAACTGCATCCTGCATGATCTCACGCGTCTGCAAAATTGTCCTTTGAAAATTCTGTTCTTTTGCCTTTGCTTCGATACATTCCATTAATTTCGTTGCCAGCCTTTGTCCTCTATAATCAGGTTCCACCCATACCCTTTTCACCTCGGCATCCGTCGGAGAATACGCCTTTAATCCGGCGCAACCTGCCGCTTTATTATCTTTATACGCGATTACCACATCCTGAATGCTGTCCGAAATATTATACGGCACAAAAGCCCTTCTGTTTTCCAGTCCGCCGACAATCCTGCTGTAGTATTCTTCTGTTATCAAATAAAATTTCTTAAAATCCTCATCATCACCGTTTGTCCATTTAAACTCGAACATTTCCACAATTACCTCCCTGCCGGTTTCTTCGCTTTGATCAACAAAAAATCAGGTTTATGGAATAAATCCTTATATTTCGGATATTTTTCAAGCAATTCAGCGGTCGGTAACGGCTCAATCATCTTTTCAATCATAAATCCCGCCTCAATCAACGTATTTACAATCGTTGAAAAAGTCCTGTGATACTTTTTTACATTATCCACAAACCATACGGACTCCCGTTCTCCCTCTAAACCATAATTTGCCAGATTCACATAAAGTTTGTTTCCATCTGCATCTCTTGTCCATCGATCCGCTCCGGAGTGACAGGTACATAAAGGATTTTCCTGCGAAAAAATAAACAGTCCGTCTTCATTCAACATTTTATATATATTTTTCACAACACCTGAAAAATCATCAACATAGTGAAATGCTAATGAACTTATCACTATATCAAACCGCTCATGCAGCTGTGCAATATCTTCCATCGGCATATTGATATAGGATATCTTAGCATCACAATTTTCTTTTCTTGCAATTTCCAGCATTTTCTCAGAAATATCAATTCCTGTCACATGTGCAGCGCCATCATGAATAAGCCGTGCACAATGTTCCCCAAAACCACATCCTAAATCTAACACTTTTTTCTCATGCAGGTCTGGCATCATGGAAAAGAGAGCCGGTATTTCAAACAAATTATTGGCATTCAACGCATTATCCCGAATCTTCTTATATCCCTCAAAAAAAATTTCATTATCGTATATATTCTGCTTAGCCATTTATCTACAACTCCCTTTTTAAATGCCTTTTGATAAAAAAGTTATTTATTGCTTTTTCTGAAATGTATAAATGACAAAATACCAATCGGGGTAAAATAAACACACCAACATTCAAGGGCGATAACTCCTCCCATGCTATTTTCCCCGTCTGACATAGAACTGAATATTCCCGTCATCGGCATAATCAAACAGGAGAAAAAGAACACTCCATGAACCAGCATCAGATACTTTAACCACTTATCCGCTTTTGTCTCTGTGTCTATTGTAAGCCCCACAAAAAAAGTTGAAAGCGCCATCATGCCATATCCAAGCAAGTCATAGTTAAAAAACAATCCGCCTCTTGCATAATCAAGTATTCTCACAGCCTGCTCATCCAGCGGGTCTAACCGGACCGAAGTAGTCTGCGCAAAATACACAAGCAATACCAAAACAGCATAAACCGCAGCAAATGTCATGCCAACATTGGCCGCCGCTCTATGTTTTTCATCACTTTCCTCGCAAAAACCAGCGGTCATCATTATGTATCCAATCGCTAATAACATACATACAAAATAACTTCCAAAGTTAAAGGAGATCAACATACAGACAGCAAATAATAATACTGAAACCGTTACTGTCAAAGCCCCCATACCTGCTATTATTTTATTCATTTTAACTTAAACCCCTTTGCCAAGCCGAAGTTTATCAATATTCTGTTTGTGATAAACTCAACAAAAACGCTTTCATATTTTCGCTTATCGTATTGTACTCATAGTCATGGACATAATGCGGACAGTCTAATTCCACATATTTACCATTTGTCACTTGTGAAAGATACTCTATTGGTATTCTGCGCCAAGTTTCCTTATCAAATCCGGTTCCGCCTGAACCGTCCGAAAGGAAGAGCAGCATGGGAATCTGCGGCACCCCCATATTATTTACCTTTTCGGCATTTTCCTTTACGCATTCGGTTTCATTTATCATTGTTACGGTTGCTGTCCGACTGTAAAAAACAGCTTTATATATCTCTTTTTCTTCATCCGATAATGTACCGTATTTCACAGCGTCGCTGTCTGAAATTCCCGGAATGAAACGGGTAACTCCAATCCTTGCCGCTGTGCCTGCAAGGCGCATAAGGGGTATATTAATGTTCATATCCTCATAATATTCCGGTACAGCCATATCAAGTCCGATGATCGCGGATACCTCATCAGGATATTTCTGCGCCCAATACAAGGCTTCCAGTCCCGACATGGAGTGCGGGCAAAGGACATACGGCGCAGTCAGTCCCGCATTCGCAAGCGCAGTTCTTGTATCCTCAAGTATCGAGTCAATTTCCCTGCTTTTATCAACAATATCACTGAAACCATATCCGAATTTTTCTACAACAACAATTTTATATTCATCGCTTAAAAGCGAATAGAGGGATTTGAAATCCAAGATTGGAGAACAAGTACCGCCGCCAGACATAAAAACAAGCGTTGTATCGCCCGTTCCCTCGATATAGACGCTCATCTTGTGACCATCAACTTCAACTATCTGTCCCAATGGCGAACGCAATGCCTCTTCCTTTTTTAAACGGACATGATGATTGATATATGTTATTAACAGCAGCACGATCAATGCAATAATGATGAAACAAATTACTTTTGCAGCCATTTTCCATTTTGTCATATGAATGCTCCACTCCGGATACTAATTTTGCCATACTGCATTATTTTACATGATATAGGGCAGTCCCGCAACAAAAATATCTTAATAATAATCAATGGAAAAGTAAGAAATGTCTGACTTTGCAAGGGATGCAGCCATGGACAAGGGAAAAAAATAATTGTATATCTGTTAAAAACAGATTATAATTATACTTGCAAATCCCGATTATGGAGAAGATCACAATGGAATATATCAGAGTAACAAAAGAAAATATTGATAAGGAACATATTTGTTGTGCCATATCAAATAATAAAGATATACAAGTTTCATCTAAAAAAGACTGGATGATAAAATGTTTTGATGACGGACTTGTTTTTCTTAAAAGTACAGAAAGAGGAAAATGTTTTATTGAGTATATTCCAGCAGAAAATGCGTGGGTTCCTGTTATTGCAAAAAACTATATGTATATAGACTGTTTTTGGGTATCAGGTTCATTCAAAGGGCATGGGTACTCTAATGATTTACTCAATGAGTGTATTAAGGATTCTAAAGAAAAAGGTAAATCGGGACTTTGTATTCTTTCTTCGGCAAAGAAGAAACCATTTTTATCCGACCCCAAGCACTTATTGTATAAAGGATTTAAAGTTGCTGATGTATCAGATGCGGGCATCAACCTAATGTATTTTCCCTTTGACGAAAAATCGGTGATTCCACAATTTACAGAATCTGCAAGACACCCTCATGTTGAAGAAAATGGATATATTCTTTATTATACAAGCCAATGTCCTTTTAATGGTAAATATGTTCCTATTATTAAACAGACTGCGTTAGAGAATAATATTCCATTTAAGGCAATTCATATTCAAAGTAAAGAACAGGCGCAGACAGTACCAAGTCCATGTACATCTTATGCAATGTTTTATAATGGGGAATTTCTTACAAATGAACAATTTAATGATAAGAAGTTTTTAAAAATGGTACAATCAAAGTAGACGAAATCCAAAGTACAATGCGGGGAATTATTGTGGTCTCTTTTAGGGATTCTGAATTTTCTAAAAACAGATTATAATTGTACTTACAAATGTGAATTTATCTTACCTTCTTCATGATAAAATTTGTAAGCAGGATATTCTGTCTCACGACCTGTTGCTCTGTGATAACAATATAATCTCTGTTCTCAAAAAACGGTCTCGCTGTAATAGACGCATGGGTTGTAATCTTACATGATACTGCCCGTTCTAATTCTTCGCAAAGAGCGGTGGCGATACCCTTTCTTTGAAAATCCTTGTGAACATACAGGCGGTCAAGATAACCAGTTAAGTCTATATCACCAAAACCAACAATTATTTTGGCCTCAACAGCAACCAAACTAAAATGTTCTTGCAAAGACCTGTTCCATTGTTCAATATCGACATTTCCTGTTGTCCAGGCGTTTAGCTGTTCTTCTGTGTAATCTTTTGCATTAACTGTATGAATCGTATTATAAAATAGTTCTGTTATTTCTTTACAATCACATGGTTGGTATTTTCTAACTATCATCATTCCCCCTGCAAATCCCGATTGTGATCTGACATTTTTTAAGGGAAACAAAATCACATAAAACATTATAACACCAAACAAACAGGTATAGTGAACTGATTGGAATGCTTTCTTAATTTCTCCGAAATTTGATTAACAAAGAAAGGACAGATAAGATATGCAATTCATATATGCAGAATACAATAGCCCTTTGACAATAGAATCTGCCCTATGATTCTATTGTATGTACAACAGCGTTGATGTAACAACCTTTGACGGGTATATCCTGCGGATTGACTGTAATGTGGCAGAAGAAGGATTACGGACTACTCCTTGTTCCCAATGTGCGTTAGATGCGTTGGCAATAGACGAACCGCTTGAATATGCCCGATTGGCACTTGACAGAAATTTGCAGATGTAGGTAGATGCAGAGGACAGCCTTGAACTGTGGTAATTTTAATTCC
>JAMPIB010000003.1 GCA_023663085.1 Ruminococcus sp.
TATGACCCTCTGCTTGTAAGGCAGATGCTCTCCCAGCTGAGCTAAGATCCCATTCGATAGCGGGTTGTCCGTTTTCACAACCCGCTTTGCTAGTATACAATTAATCGCCCTGTCTTGTCAAGAGGTTTCTTATTCTTTTTTCAGTCCTTTTTTCCTTTTTTTCCAGCCCATTGGCAAACTTATCAGCTACATCCTCTCCGGCGCTGAAAAACCAAGCAGTTTGATGCACACTTCCAGAATATCTCTGGTCAGCATAAGCAGCGCTATCCAGCCGGCCTGTTTCTTTTTATCTTCCTGTGCCAGAATCTTTGTCTCATGATAGAAATGATTAAAAGCATTGGCCAGATCATAGATATAAGCACAGATCTTATGTGGCGCCGCCTCATCATAAGCCGCTTCTATCATAGCGTTAAAACCAGTGATCTCCAGCATCAGCGCTTTTTCTGATTCACTTTCCGCCTCCCGCAGGGCAGATGTATCCAAAATTCTGTCATCATTTAATATACCGACAGTCCGGCCCAAATCCGCATCGCCCGCCTTAACGTCAGCAGAATCAGCATTATCTGCACAGTTCTCCTGCTCAAAGTATTTATTCAAGATCGACTTGATCCTGACGATCGTATAGAGAATATACGGCCCGGTATCTCCTTCAAAAGAAGTAAAACGGTCAATATCAAAAATATAATCTTTCGATGCCTGATTGGACAGATCGCCATATTTCACGGCCGAGAGCGCCACGATACCGGAAATCTCCCTGGCCTCTTTTTCGCTCATGGAGCGGTTTTCCGTGATCTTGCGGTACATTTCCTCATTAATCTCACGGATAAGACTTTCTAAGCGCATAACGCCGCCTTCCCTGGTCTTAAAAGGCTTGCCGCCTTTGCCGTTCATCGTACCGAAACCGATATGCAGAAGTTCCGTTTCCGGCTTCACCAGTCCGGTCTTTCTTGCACAGCGGAAGATCTGTTCAAAATACAGGTTCTGGCGCTTGTCCGTTACATAGATCATTTTATCCGGCTGATATTTGTCCATACGGTCCATGATAGTCGCCAGATCGGTCGTATTATATAAAGCCGCTCCGTCTGACTTTAAGATAATGCAGGGGGGCATCTCCTTCGTATCAGTCTCTTCTTTTACATCTACGACCAGCGCGCCGTCGCTCTCATAAGCATAGCCGCCCTTTTTCATCTTCTCCACCATATCCGGAATGATATCCTGCACATCCGACTCGCCTTTCCAGAGATCGAATTCCACGTCCAGATTGCTGTAATTTTTCTTCAGATCTTCCACGGACACATCCATGATATGTTTCCAGAGCGCACGGTAACCGCGCTCGCCAATCTGCAGTTTATGAGTCGCCTCCATCGCCTCTGCCTTATAGACCGCGTCCTCTTTGGATTTTGCGCTTGCCGTCGGATAAATTTCTTCTAATTCCGAGATGGTAAAAGGAGCCTCCGTCGGATATTCTCCCTGATAGTTTTCATCAAAATAAAGCAGTTCCGGCTGTCGTTTTTTTAATTCCGTGATAATCAGTCCCATTTGCAGACCCCAGTCCCCCATATGGATATCGCCGAGTACCTCATGTCCCGCATAGCGGCAGATACGTTTGATACTCTCACCGATGATCGCCGGACGCAGATGTCCTACATGCAGGGACTTGGCCACATTCGGCCCGCCGTAATCAACAATGATCTTCTTAGGCCGCTTTGGCATCTGTAAGCCGTATTTTTCCTCTTTGCACATTTCCTGTAAATATTCTTTTACAACATTTTCCGTTACTTTCAGATTCAAAAATCCCGGCGGCACCGCCGTAACTTCGGAAAATACCGTACTGTCTTTTAACTTTTCCGCCACTTCGTCCGCAATCGCGATCGGCGCCTTATGGTATTGTTTAGCCCCGGCCATAGCGCCGTTGCACTGATATTCGCACAGGTCGGGTCTGTTCGATAAGGTCACCTTCCCCAGTTCCGCCTGATATCCCGCATCCACAAACGCTTTCTGCATCTCTTCTGAAATCAGATCCAAAAATTTTTTCATCTTAAAAACCTAAGCCTTTCCCACATACTAATCCTTAAGATTCCGCTCCGCAGAATCTTAATTCCCCTTACACTCTGTTCCGCGCCCGTTCAGAATAAACGCACCCGCAGTAATCCTGTCGGTAAAGGTCATATTCTTTCGATAACACGATAGAACGCTGATAACCGCCCCGTTTCTTAAAATCAGAGAGCAGCCAGTCTACGCCGTATTCCGCGGCCAGCTTCTCGCCGATCTCATTTAACTTAGCCGCGTTTTTAAGCGGACTTATTGTCAATGTCGTTGCAAAATAGTCATAATCTCCGGCTTTCGCCCGCTCCGCTGTCTCCCGCAGCCGCAGCTCATAGCAGGCAAAACACCGCTCTCCGCCTTCGGGACACTGTTCCAACCCTTTGGCGATCCGGTAAAAACATTCCGGTTCATAGTCGCCTTCTATGATGCCGATAGGATATCCCTGTCCGTCCGCCCTTTCATTATATGCGGCTATCAGCCTTTTCTGCTCGGCGGCCCGTTTCTGATATTCGACATCGCTTGAAATATTGGGATTATAATAAAACACCGTTACCCGAAAATACTGCCGCAGATATTCCAGCACATAACTCGAACACGGCGCACAGCAGCTGTGCAGAAATAATGTCGGCGCATCAGGCCGCATTACGATCTGCTCTATTATCTTATCCAGTTCTTTCTGATAATTTCTTACGACGTTCATTTATTTTCCACTCTAACTTCTATGATTCCGCCTCGCGGCATCTCATAATCTTACGGCAGATAAACTCACGCTCTTCTGGCGATCGTCGCAATATCCACCAGATTCAGTTCTCCCTGTGAAGCCGCGTTTTCCAGGCTCGATACGAGCGCAGTCGCCGTATCCATAGCCGTGATGCAATAAACGCCTGTCTCTATGGCCGTTCTTCTGATCAGGAAACCGTCGCGGCTCTTGTCGCGTCCCTGTGTCGGTGTGTCAATGACCAGGTCGATTTCATGTCCTAAAATTAAATCCATGACAGTTGGGGATTCCTGAGAAATCTTATTGACTTTCCTCGCTTTGACCCCTGAATCATTGAGGGCGTCCGCCGTGCTTCTGGTCGCATATATCTTATATCCCAGCTTCTCAAAACGGCGCGCCACTTCTATCGCTTCACCTTTATCCGCGTCTTTTACGGTAATTATCATTCTCTTATATTTGGGCAGATTGACACCTGCGCCAAGGAACGCCTTATAAAGCGCTTCGTTAAAGGTTTTGGCGATACCTAGGCATTCACCCGTGGATTTCATCTCCGGCCCTAAACTGATCTCCGCCCCGCGTATTTTTTCAAAGGAAAATACGGGCATCTTGATGGCAAAATAATCCGCTGCAGGCTGTAATCCCGGTTCATATCCCAAATCACGTATCTTCTTGCCGATAATGACTTCCGTGGCCAGATCGACGATAGGGATACCCGTTACCTTGCTGATATAAGGCACGGTACGGGAAGAACGAGGATTGACCTCGATTACATACACTTCATCATTTACCGCGATGAACTGGATATTAATTAAACCGATAACGTGAAGTGCCCTGGCCAGTCTCCTTGAATACTCCGCAATAGTCTCCTTGACCTTTTCGCTGACGGTCGGCGCCGGATAGACAGAAATACTGTCTCCGGAATGAACGCCGGTTCTTTCAATATGTTCCATGATGCCGGGGATCAGAATATCCGTGCCGTCGCAGACCGCATCAACTTCCAGTTCTTTTCCCTGCAGATATTTATCGACCAGAATCGGATGATCCTGCTCATAGCGGTTGATGACCGCCATAAATTCCTCGATCTCCTTATCGGATATGGCAATCTGCATCCCTTGACCGCCAAGCACGTAAGAAGGACGTACCAGCACCGGATAACCGAGTCTGTTCGCCACTTCCTTGGCTTCTTCGGCAGTATAGACCGTACCGCCTGCCGCTCTGGGAATCTCCGTTTCTTCGAGAATCTTATCAAAAAGTTCCCGGTCTTCGGCCGCATCCACATCTTCCGCCTTCGTTCCGAGTATCGGCACACCCATTTTCATCAGGCTTTCCGTCAGTTTAATGGCTGTCTGGCCGCCAAACTGTACGACCGCGCCGTCAGGTTTTTCAATATTGACAATATTTTCCACATCTTCCGGGGTCAGCGGCTCAAAATAGAGTTTATCGGCAATATCAAAGTCCGTGCTGACCGTTTCCGGGTTGTTATTGATGATGACCGTCTCGTAACCTTCTTTGGCAAACGCCCATGTCGCATGGACGGAACAGTAGTCAAATTCGATACCCTGACCGATACGGATCGGACCGGAACCAAGCACCAGTACTTTTTTCTTCGGATGCGTCTCTTCCACTTCCGTCTCCGAACCGAATACTGAATAGTAATAAGGCGTGCTGGCTTCAAATTCGGCCGCACAGGTATCTACCATTTTAAAAGCCGCCGTGATGCCGTTTTCATAGCGCATCTTCTTAATCTCGTCTTCTGTTTTCTTAGTCAGTCTGGCAATGACATTATCCGAAAACTCCAGACGTTTCGCTTCTTTTAACAGTTCTATCGTAAGCGGCCCTTTTTCGAGCGCTTCTTCCATTTCCGTCAAAATAGCAATTTTATCAATAAACCAGACATCCACCATGGTAATATCATGTATCGTCTCGTAGTCGATGCCTTTTCTAATGGCCTCGGCTATGATATAGATTCTCTGGTCATCCACGATCTTCATGCGTTCTATCAGTTCTTCTTTAGAAAGCCCTGTAAAATCATAGCTGCGCAGACAGTCTACGTGCTGTTCCAGCGAACGGATGGCTTTCATCAGCGCCCCTTCAAAGTTATCGCAGATACTCATGACTTCGCCGGTCGCTTTCATCTGCGTTGTTAATGTGCGCTTAGCCGTAATAAATTTATCGAAAGGCAGTCTGGGAATCTTGACCACGCAGTAATCGAGCGTCGGTTCAAAACTCGCGTAAGTCTTACCCGTAATAGCGTTTTTGATTTCATCTAACGTATAGCCGAGCGCGATCTTGGCCGCCACTTTAGCGATCGGATACCCTGTCGCCTTGGAGGCAAGCGCTGAAGAACGGCTCACACGGGGATTGACCTCGATAACACAGTATTCAAAACTGGTCGGATGCAGCGCGAACTGCACATTGCAACCGCCCGTGATCTGAAGCTCGTTGATGATATTGAGCGCCGAACTCCTGAGCATCTGATACTCCTTATCGCCGAGTGTCTGGGAAGGCGCCACAACGATACTGTCGCCCGTATGGACGCCGACCGGGTCGATATTTTCCATATTACAAACAGTGATACAGTTGCCCGCGCTGTCGCGCATCACTTCGTATTCAATTTCTTTCCAGCCTGCGATACAGCGTTCCACCAGAACCTGTCCCACACGGGAAAGACGCAGGCCATTTGCCAGAATCTCTTCCAGTTCCGTCTGGTTATTCGCGATACCGCCGCCGGAACCGCCGAGCGTATAAGCAGGACGTAAGACTACCGGATAGCCGATCTTAGAGGCAAAAGCAACGCCGTCATCTATATTTTCCACTACCAGAGAGGGCGCACACGGCTCTCCAATCTTCTCCATCGTTTCCTTAAATTCCAGACGGTCTTCCGCTTTCTTAATGGTTGCGGCCGTGGTTCCTAAAAGCGTCACGCCGTGCTCTTTTAAGAATCCCGACTCATCCAGTTCCATACCGAGGTTTAACCCCGCCTGTCCGCCCATATTCGGTAAAAGGCTGTCCGGTTTTTCTTTGATAATGATCTGCTCTAACACTTTCGCCGTCAGGGGTTCAATATATACTTTATCCGCAATATCGCCGTCAGTCATGATCGTCGCCGGGTTGGAATTGACAAGGATGACTTCCATGCCCTCTTCTTTCAACGAACGACACGCCTGCGTACCCGCATAATCAAATTCCGCCGCCTGTCCGATCACGATAGGTCCGGAACCAATCACCAACACTCTCTTCACATTCGGATTCTTAGGCATTTTCTTTCCTCCATCTATCTTTTATCTTTTCGCCGTTGTCATCATCGTAATAAAGCGGTCAAACAAATCCCCCGAATCCTGCGGTCCCGGACATGCCTCCGGGTGGAACTGCACGGTAAAGATATTTTTGCCCGTATAGGAAAGTCCCTCGTTCGTACCGTCGTTGACATTAATAAAGGCCGGCACAGCCACTTTGGGATCCAATTTGTCCATATCCACGACATATCCGTGATTCTGCGAAGAAATATAGACTCTTCCGCTTGCCAGATCTTTCACGGGATGATTGCCGCCCCGGTGTCCGTATTTCATCTTAAACGTATCCGCTCCAGTCGCTAAAGCCATCAACTGATGTCCCAGACAAATAGCGAAAATGGGAATGTCCGTATCATATAATTTTTTAATCTCGGCAATAATGCTCCCGCATTCTTTCGGGTCACCCGGCCCATTGGTGAGCATGATGCCATCCGGATTCCCGGCAATGACCTCCTCCGCTTCAGTCAGCGCCGGATAAACGGTCACATCGCACCCTCTGGCCGCCAACGAGTGGATGATATTATCCTTGGCACCGAAATCGAGCAAAGCCACTTTTAACCCCTGCCCGCTTAACTTACGCACCATGCTTGGCTTTTTCTCACGCGCACCTGCCTTATAACCTTCTGCATCAAAATGAGAACTTCCTGAGATCGGCCCGTTTTCCGAAAGCTCCCTTGTCCCCTTTACTTCATATTTATCTTTGCAGCTTACGACCTCTACTACTTTTCCCGTCGTATATTCTTTTAATTTTGGAAGGATTTCTTCTAACTGATACGCCTCGTTCGTGGTGATCATACCGTTCATGGTGCCCTTTTCGCGTAAAATCCTGGTCAGCGCTCTCGTATCAATCCCCGCGATGCCCGGCACACCGTTTTTCTCAAGAAATTCCTGAATCGTCATATCACAGCGGAAATTGCTGGGAAGTCTGCTGAGTTCCCGCACGATAAAACCATCCGGCCACGGTCTTAACGACTCCATGTCTTCCTTGCAGATACCGTAATTCCCGATAAGCGGATATGTCATGCAGACAGCCTGTCCCGCATATGAAGGATCTGTCAGCACTTCCAGATACCCCGCCATGGAGGTATTGAACACAATCTCACTGATGATCTCTTTCTGCGCACCGATATGCGTTCCCGTAAATACAGTGCCGTCTTCCAAAATTAAGAATGCCTTCATAAAATAACCATGCCTTTCTCTTAATGTAACTCTTTTGCGTAATCGTTTTATTATAGCACAGGAACTTGTCGGATTTCAATGGCTTACAAAAGAGAATTATTATGCAAATATATTTAATATAAAGAAAAACTTCCAAGTCCCTCTATATAGCGTTCCACCACCTCAAAGACGAAAATATCCGGTGACTGCTCTATCAAATTTTCATAAGTATAAACATTCCGGTGTATCATATAACTGTCATTAAACTGAGATGCCACATATATTGTCATGGCTGTAAAAAAAGAATCCCGTACAACGAACAGTTTCCTTGTATCCGCACCTTGGCAATGATAGATGATCTCTGTAGAAAAATCCCATTTTTCATTGACCATATTATGCTCTTCATAACCCGAAATACTATATGAATTATCTTGAAAATCCCTCTTCATGTTTAAAATATTGGCTAAATCGCCGCCTGCCCATGGTTCTTTTTCAATCGTTATGTTTCCGTTTGTAATATCAGGTACATCAATTCCCAATTCGCTTAATAAGGCACGACTTCCTACATAGCCGCCTACATCATTCCAATGGGTATCCGTTTTATAATAGATATCCGTTTCCGGCAAATCAACCTTTGCCCTTGCCAATTCCTCATAAGGATATACAATTCTGATATTCGTATGATTTTTAATATAATCTACAATTTGTAATGTTGCATAGCGATCCGCCGGTTCTCCATAAAACTCCGGCATCATTTCCGAATACATTCTTTCTTTATTTGGCGCCACAAAAATGACAAACTCTACTCCCTGCGCAGCAAGTTCTTTTTCAATTCCCAACAAATTTTCCGTTATAACCTGCAATTCTTCTTCTGAATAAATTCTTTTTCCCTGATAATCACTCATGGGATCGCCATCAGCGGCATCCGCATAAAAAAGCCAGCCTTCTTTTCCTATAATAACTCTATCGCTGGAAGAAGTATGAAATAAATAATAGTCCAGTCGGCTGTTTAAAGAAATAAGCGCATTTTTAAACGGCAGATTATCATCAAAATAAGCCTCATAATGTGATGCAAACTCCCCATACGTATCCAGACTGAATGCAGGCTTTGTTTCCAGATTTCTGTTTTCATAATTCGCAGCATCAAAAAATTTTCCAAACAATATCCAGAAAAAATACGGCAGACATAATACAATAATAAACAAACCAAGATAAAGCTTTGTATAAGTACTTTTTTCTTTCATATTCCAGATTCCTCGCTAAAACTGAAAATAAATAAACGGATTATAAGTATCGCTTACGATAGCCGCAATACATAATATCAACATGATCGCACAGTAGATAAATTCCGTTTTTGAGTATTTCCACCAATCCGCCGTTTTCCCTGAAAAAACTTTTTGGAGAAGGCCGCTCCCTGCCAGCGCACATATAAAAATAAATACGGCCTGTATACTTACATATTCCCATATAGAAGCGCCCTTCCCGTAATAGCGCCATGGCATCAACATCCTTACAATAAATCTCAACGCCTTTTTCAGATAATTCATGCGAAAAATGACCCAGCCAAAATTTACAACCAGAAAACAGTAAATCCAGGAAACAAATTTATTCCGGTCTAAAATTTTTTTAAATCCCAGCCTTTCTATAATTGAGAAAAATCCATGATATAGTCCCCATATAATAAAGCTATAACTCGCGCCATGCCATAAACCTGTCAAGAAAAAAACAACAAATAAATTCACATAAGTACGTATTTTCCCCTTTCGATTACCTCCTAAAGGAATGTATATATACTCTTTGAACCACGAACTGAGCGAAATATGCCATCTTCTCCAAAATTCCTGTATTGACAGGGATAAATACGGATAGTTGAAATTCTCTGGAATATGAAAGCCAAACATCCGCCCCAGTCCGATTGCCATATCAGAATAACCGGAAAAATCATAATAAATCTGGAAAGTATAAAATAAGGCCGCGACCCATGCCAATCCGCCATTGACCGCAGTAATATCCAGCGCAAAAATACTGTCAGCGCTTTTTCCAAGAACATTAGAGATCAATACCTTTTTAGATAATCCGTAAATGAATCTTCTAAATCCTTCGGCAATGCCCTCGCCTGTTATGATGCGGTTCTCAATCTGCTCATTAATATCTCTATACTTTACGATCGGCCCGGCAATCAATTGGGGAAAAAAGGAGATGTATAACGCAACGTTTACTATCTTCTTCTGCGCCTTTGTTTCCTTTCGATATACATCAACAATATAGGAAATTGCCTGAAAAGTAAAAAAAGAAATCCCTATCGGCAATCTGATGGCTGGTGCCGGAAACATCCCCCCCCGCATCAAATTATTTAATATTTCTACAACAAATGCCGCATATTTATAATATCCAAGGATACCCAGATCAAAAACTATCCCAAAGATCAATATCACTTTTTTATATGCAAATCTGTCAATCCCCAATCCAACCAGCCAATTTAGTAATATCATCAGGATCATTAAAAAAACTAAATAGGGTTCGCCCCATGCGTAAAAAATCAGGCTGGCAATCAATAAAAAGGCGTTTGACCATTTGGCCTGTATAAAATAATTAATAACAAATACTAATGGAAGAAAACACCACAGAAAAATGGATGAACTGAAAACCATTTTAACCTCCTCCGCTTATGCAGACTCATATGAAAAAGCTGCCTGCAACTGTTCATTATGATAATGAAACATGTCAGACAGCCAAATATACAATCTTTATTTAAAATACCCAACGCCCGATTCAAATATCTTCAAGTCCTGCTCTCCGTAAATATTGACTGCCACGCCATCGCCTCTTCTTTCAGAGTGCGCCATCTTGCCAAAGCAGCGGCCATCGGGTGAGGTAATACCCTCAATAGAGGCATAAGAACCGTTGATATTCCAGTTTTCATCCATAGATACGTTTCCGTCCGCGTCCGCATACTGGGTTGCGACCTGTCCGTTTGCAAAAAGTTTATCAAGCCACTCTTTGGAGGCCACGAAGCGTCCCTCGCCATGCGAAGCCGGGTTTACATAAGTATTTCCCAATACGGCTCCCTGTAACCAGGGCGATTTGTTGGAAACCACTTTCAGATAGGCCATCTTGGAAATATGGCGGTTGATGGTATTAAAGGTCAGCGTCGGCGAATCCTCTTTCTGTCCCCGGATCTCTCCGTAAGGCACCAGCCCCAGCTTGATGAGCGCCTGAAAACCGTTGCAGATACCGAGTGCCAGACCGTCCCGCTTCTGTAAAAGTTCCATCACCGCTTCTTTGATCTTCGCATTCTGGAAAGCCGTGGCAAAGAACTTCGCGGAACCGTCCGGTTCATCGCCGGCTGAAAAACCGCCGGGGAACATGATGATCTGCGCCTGTCTGATCGCTTTTTCAAATACGTCCACACTCTCCCGGATGTCCTGTGCTGTCATGTTTTTAAATACTTTCGTTATCACATCCGCTCCGGCGTTCTCAAACGCCTTCGCGCTGTCGTACTCACAGTTCGTTCCCGGAAAGACTGGAATAAAAACGGTCGGCCGCGCCGTCTTATGTTTGCAGACATAGACTTCCTGCTCCCGGTACACAGCAGAGGCAACCGCACTCTTATCTTTTCCTGCCGTATACGGGAAGACCTTGTCCAATCTGGACGTCCAGGGTTCTAACGCCTCTTCTATGGTAATTTTCACATCGCCGTATACGAAGAGAGGTTCTTCCACCACCGTACCGATCAGGGTATAAGCTGAATCCTTTCCCTCGTCTGTCAGCAATATGCTCTTTGCCAGTGCAGGAATTGCCTCCGCCGGCATCTCCACAATGATATCGCCAAGCCCGTTAGCGAATAATTTTTCTTTCGCCAGATCTTTTTCTATTATAACGCCCAGCTTATTACCAAAGGCCATTTTACTGATGGCCGCCGCCGCACCCTTAGCGTCCAGCGCATAAGCGGAAACTATTTTCTTTTCTGACATGAGTGTCAGTATATTATCATAGACTTTCATGACATCTGCAAAGACGGGCAGGTCGTACTCATCTTTTGCAATATGGAAACATACCAGTTTATTGCCTGCCTTTTTCAGTTCCGGGCTGATGATATTCTGCTGTCTGGAAATATCCACCGCAAAAGATACCAGTGTCGGCGGAACATCAATATCATTAAAGGTTCCCGACATGGAATCCTTACCGCCGATAGAGGGCAGACCATAAGCCATCTGCGCCCGATATGCGCCAAGCAGAGCCGCAAAAGGCTGGCTCCAGCGCTGTGGGTCTTCGCTCATGCGTCTGAAATATTCCTGGAACGTGAAACGGATAGTCTTATAGTCTCCGCCATTGGCCACAATCTTCGCCATAGATTCCGTTATCGCATAGATTGCGCCATGATAAGGACTCCAGCTGGACAGATAGGGATCAAAGCCATAACTCATCATCGTTACCGTATCCGTCTTTCCTTTTAATACCGGCAGTTTGGCGATCATGGCCTGTGTCTCTGTCAACTGATACTTACCACCGTAAGGCATATAAACGCTGCCCGCACCGATCGAGGCGTCGAACATTTCCACAAGTCCCTTCTGGGAACACACATTCAGATCGCCCAGCAGCGTAAGCCACGCTTTTTTCACATCGTCCTCCTGCAGGGCCTTTTCTACTGCGGGAACGGAAATTTTACGCAGATAATTATCCTTTGCTGCCGGCATATCCACATGCACCGTCGTCTCCTGATGCGCGCCGTTCGTATCCAAGAAGGCCCGTGAAATATTGACGATTTCCTTACCACGCCATAATAACACCAGTCTCGGTTCTTTAGTCACATGCGCTACCGCAACGGCCTCCAGATTCTCCTGTGCCGCATATCCCAAAAATTCCTCCACATCCTTCGGTGAAACGACGACTGCCATTCTCTCCTGGGATTCCGAAATCGCTAACTCCGTGCCGTCCAGCCCGGCATATTTCTTGGGTACCTTATCCAGATCGACGATAAGACCATCCGCCAGCTCACCGATCGCTACCGACACGCCGCCAGCGCCGAAATCGTTGCATTTCTTAATAAGCCTGCTGACTTCCTCCCTGCGGAAAAGTCTCTGTATCTTACGTTCTGTGGGCGCATTTCCTTTCTGTACTTCCGCACCGCACGTCTCGATAGAACTTTCCGTATGCACTTTGGAAGAACCCGTCGCTCCTCCGCAGCCATCGCGTCCTGTCCTGCCGCCGAGAAGGATGATGATATCGCCGGGATCTGACGTCTCTCTGATGACATTCTTTCGCGGCGCCGCGCCCATGACCGCGCCGATCTCCATTCTCTTGGCCACATAATCCGGATGATATATTTCCTTGACCAGTCCGGTCGCTAAGCCGATCTGATTTCCATAGGAAGAATAACCGCTGGCCGCGCCGCGCACCAGTTTCTTCTGTGATAATTTCCCTTTTAAAGTCTCCGCTACGGGCACTGTCGGATCGGCCGCACCTGTTACGCGCATGGCCTGATACACATAGCCTCTGCCGGAGAGCGGATCGCGGATCGCACCGCCCAGACAGGTTGCCGCCCCACCGAAAGGCTCTATTTCCGTAGGGTGGTTGTGCGTCTCGTTTTTGAAAAAGACAAGCCATTCCTCTTTTACCGGCCCGTCTCCATAATCCATTTCCACAGGAACAACGACCGAACAGGCGTTGATTTCCTCCGACTGCTCCATATCTTCCAGTTTTCCGTCCTTTTTTAACTTACGCATCGCCAAAAGCGCCAGATCCATCAGGCAGACAAATTTATCCTCCCGGCCTGCAAAGAGTTCTTCCCTCGCCGCCATATAGTCTTTATAAGTATCTTCTATCGGTTCCCGGTAATCGCCGTCTGCGAAAGTGACATCCTTTAATTCCGTGGAAAACGTCGTATGCCGGCAATGATCGGACCAGTAAGTATCTAACACACGGATTTCCGTCATCGTCGGATCTCTGTGCTCTTCTTTCTGAAAATAATTCTGGATATGCAAAAAATCCTTAAACGTCATGGCCAGTCCCAGCGAATCGTACAGCTTACGCAGTTCTGTTTCCGGCATCGTAAAAAATCCCGTCATGATGGCCACATCCGCAGGCTCATCATAAACGGCGATCAGTGTATCCGGCTTCACCATATCTGTCTCGCGTGAGTCAACCGGATTGATACAATAGGCTTTTATTCTGGTAAATTCATCATCGGATATTTGTCCTGTAATCAAATATGTGACAGCAGTCCGGATCACCGGTTCTTCATCTTCTTTCAGAAACTGCACACACTGCAGCGCCGAATCGGCACGCTGATCGAATTGTCCGGGTAAAAATTCCACACCGAAGACTCTTCCCTGTGGAGGAATCTCAATTTCTTCCTTATATAAGATATCTACCGGAGGTTCGGAAAATACCGTCTTACAGGCTTTTTCAAAAATCTCGTCGGATATATTCTCCACATCATAGCGGATCAGCACCCTGACATCCTCTACTGAGGTAATCCCCAGATAACTGGCGATCTCTTCTTTCAGTTCTTTCGCTTTGACGGCAAAAGGGGGCTTCTTTTCTACATAAATACGCTTCACATTTCCCATGATGAATCTGTTTCCTCCCGTGCTTTCTTAATTCCTGTTTTTTCATTCCAGTCTTTATTTTCCGGTATTTATTCAATGACCAGACCTTCCATGATATAAAGCAGCTGTTCGTCTACCATTGCTTCTGTGATCCCCATTGTCTGGGAATTAATTTTCATACCTTCTAAAACATACATGATATTGTCAGCGGCGCCCTTGGGATTCTCACAATAAAATTCCCCGGAGGCGATACCGGTGTGGATCAGCTTCTCAATGACTCTCGATCCCGCTTCAAACTGTTTCTTAAGCATCAGCCCGCCCTGCTCCCTGTTTTCAAAAGCATACTCATACACGGCCTTGGTCAGATTATTGTTTTTACGCAGGAGTTCCTTTTTTTGCTCCTTCAAAAATAACGTGAGAATATTGGCCGCCGAATCGTCCTCGCTGATGCTCTTCATAAAAATGTCATCCGTCTCGTTTGCCTCCTGTTCCAGCACCGCTAAGAGGATTTCTTCCGTACTGCCAAAATACAGGTACAGACCGCCGCGGCTGATATCGCAGGCTGCCACGATATCCTTCATCGTCACATTTTTATAGCCTTTCTCCACGAATACCCTGCGTGCCGTATCTAATATGAACTGTTTCTTTTGTAATGATTTTTCTCCCATAACTATCCCCGCTCCTGATCTTCCTATCGTTTTTTGCCCTATACCATTCGCTTTTGCCTTATACCATCGGTTTATCCCAAAATTCCAGATTTTCTTTCATTTTCCGCACAACATGCAGAAAAACGCCGTTTTTTACCGCTTCGGTCCACATCGTTCCCTTGGTCATCCCGCCCATGACATATTTGGATAAAATACCCTGCAGGACATCCATATGTGTAATATCCGAACGCGAGATTGCCTGCAATTCGTCCTTTACCGTGCGCAGGCCGTGTCTGGAATAGATATATCTGTAGTTTCTGTCAAGCAGTTTCGTCCTCTGCACTGTCTTCACAAAATTAAGCAGCGTGGAATCATAGACAGGAAACGGAATAGAATGTTCCTCGATACCGGAACCGCTGAAAGTCTGCGATACGTTACCGCCGCCGCCCGACTTTTCTTCCAGCCAGGACAGATAACGGACTAACGACTCCACATCCGGTTTATATTCCTGTACGATACGTCTTCTATATTCAATATCATCTTTCTCTACCGCCATATAACCCCGCGCCTTTCTTCTTAATCATAAAAAAACACCAATGTCATAAATATTTTATCATATATTTGTTAAAAGTACAGCAGAAAATTGCTCTTGTTTTAAATACATGTTACAATATTATTAAATCCTGTTAAATATGTTAAATAAAAGAAAGGTTACTATATTATGAATACTCTGCAAAGCTTATATGCCGACAGACAGCATGTCAAATACCTCGGCAGAACTTATTTTCACGATAACATCCTCTGGCTGGCTCTCTCCGGCAGCGGCGTCGAATTTGATTTCAAGGGCCGCCGCCTGGAACTTTTCCTGCAAGGTGACGACAATGCTCCGACACCAGTCACGGAAGATAAGGCCCGCGTGGCCGTATTTATTAACGATATCCGCGTGGCGGACGAAATGATCGTCCAGAGTAAGACACAGCTTACCCTGATCGACAATGATCTTACGGCCTCTTACCGCGTCCGCATCCTGAAATTGTCGGAAGCGCCCATGTCCATCGTCGGTATCAGCGGCCTTTGGGCCGATGCCGGGGCGCAGCTTACGCCTGCTCCGGAGGCCGCCCGCAAAATAGAATTTATCGGCGACTCCATAACCTGCGGCTACGGCATTGATGATGACAATTTAGAACATACCTTTTCCACCGCCACGGAAGACGTTACCAAAGCCTACGCCTATCTGAGCGCACGCGCGCTCCAGGCCGACTACAGCATGGTCTCCTACAGCGGCCACGGTATCATCTCCGGTTATACGGAAAGCGACGAACCGTTACTGGACGAACTGGTTCCGCCCTTTTATCCGTTAGTCGGTTTTTCCAGAGGCACCTATGAAGGCGAGGCTGTTACCAGACGCGCCTGGGATTTCCACGCCTTTCAACCGGATCTGATCGTATTGAACCTCGGCACAAATGACGACAGTTATTGTCAGGATATTAAAGAACGACAGGAAAAGTTCGCATCACAGTATACCGCTTTCTTAAAGGAAATACGCAGCCAAAATCCGCAGGCCGTCCTTCTCTGCTCCTACGGCATCATGAACGACAGACTGCATCCTTATCTTGAAAAAGCGGTAAATGATTATAAAGACCAAAGCGGCGATACGAACATATACCGCATGGAGTTCCGGACACAGACAGAAGCCGACGGCTATGTCGTTGACTATCATCCCAGCGTCAGGACGCATCATGGGGCCGCCTGGATGCTTGTCCAGAAGATCAAAGAGATCATGAACTGGTAAGAAATCAGTAGAAACGCGTAAGAAAGAGACGCTTATAAAGGTTTACTTTTTCTTGTATTTATCGCACAAACGCCTTATAATAAAATAGAAAATATTTTTAATATATGGGGGTTACTGACATGGCTGTAAAAGAATACACCGCGGGAAGTCTGCTCATCCAGAGTGAACAGGCTCTTACCGCTCTATACGTAATCGCAAAAGGGTCGGTGCGCGCCACCTATCCGGGCGGTGAATTTTATCTGCAAAAAGGAGATGTCATCGGCGTATGCGAACTTTTTTATGATTCCTATTTTATTACCTACCACGCGGTAGAAGATACGGCGCTCGCCTCCTATTCGTGCACGAATGGGAATTTAATAGAGCTTCTGCGTACCAAATCCGACTTGTCCAATCTGATCGTGTCCTCACTGTTCCGTCAGTTACAGGATATTCTCGATCAATATGAACTGATGCGTTTCGACTCGGATAATTTTTATCAATATCTGATGAAAAGTTATTCCGAATACTGCCGCTTCACGGCCAAACACGGACTGGCTACCAGAGTCCTTCCGGGACTGGAAGATATATCCGAGATGGTGCTCGAAGAAGACGTTCCCGACTGGCTCCACCAGTATTACGGCCAGTTACAGCGCATCATGAAAAGCATCTCCGCCAAAGCGCAGATTGCCGATTTTGTGCTCGGTATGCTTTTAAAGGCAAGCCAGGACGTTTATGATATCATGTCGGTATGTCGTGAATTATATGACTACAAGGCGGAAATATCCAGTCTTTTGATGAATGAAAACCGTCTCGATTTCTTTGAACTATATACGAGTACATTATACAAGATCGGCGTTCACAGCGAAGATTCCACCGCTATCACCGCGGCGCTCGGTACCATGATGATCCAGTTGGAAAGCCAGGTTTCCATCGACCGTGACATGTATAAGGACCGCGTCAAAGAATATAAGGAAAAATTAGAGTCCTTAAGCCAGATGTCCGACTCCGATGCCGCTTCTACGACCGAAGAAGTCCCTGATCTGACGGATTCTCTGCATACAATCCTGCTTTATGCGGCCTGCGATGAGGAAACGAACGAATCCTTCAAGACCAACATTGAAAAATATAATAAACTCACAGACAAAAGTGCGACCGACGACGCCAGCAGAAAACTGCGCCTGACGATCACCAAACTGTTTTATAAAGTGTATACTAACGTATTTTTCAAAAGCATTACCGATCCCAAAGTACCTAAGATCGTAAAGATGTTCCTTAACTTCGGCTATGTGGATGAGAAACTGGCCGGCCTGGAAAATGCCGCTTATCTTTATTCTATTGTAGATAATATACCCAGCGATCCTTCCCGTAACGTTTATACCGCTTATGAATGGTTGAAGGCTGTTTATGAAGGACAAAAGGCGCCGTGCCGTAATGAATTTGACAACGATTATGCGGCCTATGTACATGAGCTGAAAGTGACCGGTAAGATTTCCGCCGCCGAAGAGACGCCTATGCTCTCCGACCGGAAGAAGCAGGTACAGTTTGAACTCGACAATATGTTCCAATCCGTCAACAAAATAACGTTTGGACGTATCAGCATATTCTGTCCCGTTTTCTCAGAAAGCAACGTTTTAAAAGATCTGGATACTTCCCTTGTATCCGCAGATAAAGTCAAGGCATGTTTTGAAAAGATCCGCGCCACTGATTTCAGCGCCTACTACAGAGACACCATGTACAGCAGGCCCGATATCGGCATTGCCAAAGAAGCCATCGGCGTGGAGGTGCTGCCCGACGTCATTCTGATGCCCAATGTCGGTATCCGCGGCGTCATGTGGCAGGAGATCGAAGGCCGGAAACGTACAACGCCTTCCCGTATGATGCTTTCTCTTTTCCAGATGGAAGATCTCGGCAACATCCTCGTGCGTCTGACCGGGGAGTACCGTTGGGAGATGTGCAAACGTATCCAGGGCGCACGCTGGAACGACGTATCCGAACCGTCGCTCACCAGCGAATACTTCGACTACATCCAGTTCTATAAGAAAAACAGAGATCTGTCGGCCGACGCCAAAGACAAAGTCAAACTCAGTATGCAGAAGGCCAAGAACAGTTACAAAGAAATGTTCATCCGCGATTATGAATCCTGGATCATTTATGAAGGCGCAGGTTCGCCCCGCCTGAACAAAGTAGCCCGCGGCATCCTTTTCGCACATTGTCCGTTCTCTAAAGAGATCCGTAATAAACTCAAGGTCAATCCGCTGTATAAGGACACTATGGACCGCTACGATATCAAACTGACCCAGAAGATACATCATATGGATAACCTCTGCCAGAAGATACGCAATTCGGGCTCGGAGATACCGGAAGAAATCACAAAACAGAGAGAATATCTGATGAAATAAAAATTTTTCTATTACTAAAACAAACAGGAGGAAACGGTCAATTTCCTCCTGTTTTATTATTTTACACCATTTTTTTACTTATGAAATCAAATCTTCTATACTGAATCTTTTATACTGAACCTTCTATATACTGAATCTTCTATGCTTTTTCTTTATTCGTAGGTTTTACCAGTACCATACAAAGTACCAGAGCAATGATATAAAGTACGATCGTCGCATACAGTACGCACTGATATCCTGTGGGGTTGACGGAAATGATCTCCACACTTCCATCCGCCAGCGCGTGTTCGATATCGACCGGTGTACCGAATTTATTAACGATCCATGTCGCCATCTGGTTGCCCGTCAGTCCCGCGAAAGCCCATGCGGAAAGCGTGATCCCGTGTATCGCACTGATATTTCCCATACCATAATGGTCGGAAAGAAGAGTCGGTACATTGGAGAAACCGCCGCCGTATCCTGCGTTGACAACGAAAATAAGTCCCAGAACAAGAATGATCAACAACGTATTGCCCTCTCCGTTCTTGATACCGCCTGTTACCATGACGATGGCTGTAAAAGCGATCGAGAGGATGAAGATCAGTTTATAAATCGTATTCCTGTCTTTCATGCTGTCCGCCCATGCGGAGAAACCAAGACGTCCGCCGGCATTGAATACTGCGGATACTGTAGAGATAACGCCCGCAAAACTTGCCAGACCGATACATTTCACGATCATCTTTTCCTGTGAGATCAGTGCCAGACCGCAGGTGATATTGATATAAAACATCAGCCAGATACCGATATAATTGGTCATCGGTTTCGTCTTTAAGACTGCCATGATGCTCTGGCTCTCATCCTTGCTCTGCGGCTCGTGCCAGTCGTCGGGTTTCTTTAATAAAAGGTGTCCGACAAACATCATCACAAAATATACAACTGCCAAGATCAGGAACATCTTATAGATACCACCGTCGCCGAGGCCATCTAACATCCCCTGCATGATCGGGCTGGCAATCGCTTTCGCCGCACCGAATCCTGCCACGGCCAGACCGGTCGCCAGACCTTTTCTGTCCTTAAACCAGAGCATCAGCGTCTTGACCGGAGACAGATATCCGGTTCCCAGACCAATACCCATGATAAAACCATAACATATGTAAATTCCGACCAACGCTAACGCGCTCCCCTTATGCAGACCGCCGTAATAAATAAAGAATCCTGTGCCCGCCATTCCGGCCGCAAAACAGATGGCTGCGATCAGAGAAGACTTATGGATATCTTTTTCGACAACATTACCGAGGAAGGCCGCCGACATACCAAGGAAAAAAATGGCAAAACTGAATGCCCATTCTGTCGCTCCCTTGGAAAAGCCGATGTAATCAGCGATTTCCTGGCTGAAGATCGACCAACAATAAACTGTACCGATACTGCAATGCAGCAGTAACGCGGGAATAGCCGCCCGAATCCACTTATTCGTGCGCCAGCCTCCCTTATCTTTTGCATTTTCTCCCATACTCATCTTCCTTTACATTTTTATTTTATAGTCGTGTATTTTTCTTGTTTTTCCCATAAATACACTAATACTACTTTACACTAAACAGGTACAAATTTCAATCTTATTTTTTCGACCATATTCATTCATGATATAGTACAAAAAATTCTGTTTTTTCTGTTCTATATTTCATTCATTAATTGTAATATTTCGACAATAAAGCTAATATAGTTCTATTTTTTTGCAATATATTCGTAGACTTTTCACTTTTTTAACGATATTATAAATATAGACTTGATTACGGAAGTCAAGTCGGGTAATAGCAATTCCGGAAGAATTCCCCTTTTACACAACGAAACCCCCGAAGTTATCTTCGGGGGTTTTGTTGTCCCGGTTTCTCCTCTTTACCAACGCAGCCTTTGCTGAATCCAAAACAGCCTCTGCTGTTAGCAGGACCTGCTCTGCAAGTCGGAAGCACTTTTCACCCTTCTGATCTTAAGATCATCTTAAGATAAGAACAGAATACCCCGGCATTGTCAACTTTCCGTCTGTTATTGTACTGTTTTCTTCTCCTGTCAGCAGTTCTCCGCATATATTTTCAGCCGTAACAGCATTTCCGTTTACGCCAAGCCCGCTGATATCAATCTCTCCACTCTCCGCTCCCGTATGGAATATCACGATTACCTCGGAACCTTCCCATGTCTTTTTCAAAATACAGAAATGCTCATCGGAAGAATCTTTTATATATTCCACCTCGCCTCTGGCGATCTCCGGATTCTGGTTCCTGATCTTGATGGCCTTCTTATAATAATGCCAAATGGAATCTTTATCCTGCGACTGCTCTTCGAGGCTCTCATATTTCATCTCGAAATCATCCATATCCGCAGGGCCATCGCACATACCCTCCGCATCCGCATTCTGGCTCCAGTACATGGGCGCACGCTTATTCTCATCCTTGCCGGAACCTTTCATGCCAAGTTCCTCTCCATAATAGATAAAAGCCGACCCGTTCATGAAAAGATTCATCGCCGCCGCCATCTTTACCTGACGAAACGCATCTTCGCCCACATAATAGCCCGAACTCCTCGCCATATCGTGATTGGTATAAAAAGGCGCGTCGATATAGTTTTCATTATAGGCACCGAACGTCTCCTCCAGAGAGGCCACCGTCTCTCCATATCGTACTGTAGAAGAACCCTTGAGCGTTTTACAGATCAGCCCTTCCGCATCTGCAAAGGCAAAGTTGAAAAGACTGTCGATACCGCTGGCATAAAACTGTGAATAACTGTTAATGTCCATCCATGCTTCACCGACCAGATAGGCGTCTTCTTTTTCCGATTTGACTGTTTCAGTCAACCAGCCTAAAAACTCCACGCTCTGCGGAATACTTTCCGTATAATATTCTTTCACCGCATCGAGCCGGAAACCGCCGACTCCCATGTCCAGCCAGTATTTACATATCTGCGCGATCTCTTCCCGCAGCTTTTGTGAATCCAGATTCAGATCCGGCATCCCACTCCAGAAACGCGCCTCATAATACCAGTCTGCTCCCGCTACCTTCTCATAGCCCGTCGCGGGTTCTCTGGAAAAATTATAATACTCCACATACGGACATTCCGAGGCGTCAGGCTCTTCATCGCCTAAGTCCCGCAAATAAGCCGCTGCCTCTTGAAACCACGGATGCTCGGAAGAAGAATGATTGAGCACCAGATCCATGATGACCTTGATGCCCCTTTCCTCACAGGCCGCCAGCAGTTCCTTAAAATCCTCCAGCGTCCCGTAGGTTTCGTCAATCCCGTAATAATCCGTCACATCATATTTATGGTAGGTTGGCGAAGGATTCACCGGCATCAGCCAGATCCCGTTACACCCTAAATCATCGTCCGTGCCATCATCCCCGTCATTGATATAATCCAGTCTGGAAATAAGTCCCTGCAGATCCCCGATCCCATCCCCATCACTGTCATAAAAAGAATACACGAACACCTCATAATAAGTCCGGTAATTATCGTCGATAACCTGCAGCGGGATCGTATCCGTCACATCCGGCACACCGGCCTCTTCAACCTCTGCCTCTCCCGCTTCTGCGTCCGCACCGCCTTCGATTCCTTCTGCCTCACCGCCACCGATTCCTGCATCCCTGCCTGCTTCACCTTCTGCCTCACCGCCCTGCGCCGCGCCATTCCCGCAGGCTGTCAGTCCGACCATACAACACACCAAGAACATCGCTATATATTTTCTTATCCTCATATCCACACTCCTTCTTCAATAACACTCCGCCAATCAAAGGTGAAACTCCAATCCGAAAAATGCAGACCGCCCCGAAAGACAGCCTGCATTATAAAATCTACATCGTTGTGTCGTGCATTAACCTTTGACCGCACCACCGGTAACACCTTCAACATAGTACTTCTGCAAGCATATGAAGAGAATGGTGACCGGAACGGCTATCATCATACCGCCCGCACAGAATCTTGTAAAATAACCCTGATAATCGTTAGTCCATACCCAGCGCTGCATCGCTACCGCCACGTTGTAGCTGTCGGAATAACCGAATGCTACATAAGATGCGAAGATGTAATCACACCAGGGAGCCATGAAAGCAACCAACGCCGCATAAATGATGATCGGTTTGGACATCGGCAGGATCATTGTAAAGAATACTCTGGCTCTGGATGCGCCATCAATCCGCGCCGCTTCATCAAGCGCTTTGGGAATTGTATCGAAATAACCTTTTGTTACATAATAGCCCATACCGGAACTTGCTACCGAGATCAGTATCAAACCCGGAATTGCGCCTTCCTGTGTCAGACCGAACTGTTTTAACAGGAAGTAGAGACAGATCATGGTCAGGAATCCGGGGAACATTCCCAGGATCAGCCAGAATCTCATCAGGAAAGTACGGCCTTTGAAACGCATACGGGAAAGGGCATAACTTACGCACAATACCACGATTGTCTGCAATACTGCTACGAAACAGGCAATAATCAACGTATTGCCATACCAGCGGACGAACTGGCTCTCGCTGCTCAACAGGAAAGCATAGGAATCCAGTGAAAACTGTTTCGGCAGCAGATAATCCACCATACCGCCGCCACCTTCATTATAAGAACGAAGGCTCTGTAAAAACAGACATACGAACGGGAATAACCAGATAATACTGATAATGATCAATACCGCATAAGTAATGGCATTGCCAACAGCTCTTTTTGTCTTCATTGATTTCATTATTGGAATCCCTCCTCATCTTTAACAGACGGCAGCATGCCGTACACAACAAGAGAAATTACAGCAGTTACAACGAATACCATGATACCGAGTACGGCAGCCATCCGGTAATTCGTATCGTTTACCGTCATCTTATACAGCCAGGTGACGAGCAGATCCGTATATCCCGCCTTGTTGGAAAGCGCCATGGACTGCGGCCCGCCCTGTGTCAAGAGGAAGATAACGTTGAAGTTGTTGAGGTTTCCGGTAAACTGTGTCAACAGGAACGGGCCTGTTACGAACAGCATATAAGGAAGGGTGATGCTCCTAAACATCTGGAAACCGCTCGCGCCGTCAATCCTTGCGCTCTCGTACAAGTCTTCCGGAATGTTCATCAAAAGTCCTGTCGTGATAAGCATCGTATAAGGAATACCAATCCACAGGTTGACTACGATAATAACTATCTTTGCCAGCGTCGGGTTTGACCAGAACGGGATATACGAATTGATCCAGCCCCATTTCATCAGATAGGTGTTGATCAGACCATCATTGGCAAACATCTTGTAAACATATAACAGGGAAACAAACTGCGGAACCGCAATGGTCATAACGAGAATGGTTCTCCAGAGTTTCTTGAACTTGATTCCCTTTTTATTTATCATAATTGCAACGCCCATTCCTGCAAAGTATGTGAGGAATGTTGCAAAAAACGCCCAGATCAGTGTCCAGCTCAGTACTGTAAAGAATGTGGAACCGATTCCGCCCGTACCGAAGGAGAACAGATTTTTAAAGTTTTCCAGACCAACCCAGGAAAAGAGATTCGTCGGCGGCTGGTGATTCGCGTCATAATTCGTAAACGCGATGCAGATCATGAAGATGATCGGCAATACGGTAAACACAAAAATGCCCATAACCGGCAATGCCAGCAATGTTTTATCAAAATTGGAATCCAACAGAGAATGCAGATCCTTACTTACGGTAGAGAGTTCTTTGCCTGCCGCAAGGAGTTTCTCTTCGTTGCGGTTCTCCCGGATATTCATTCTCCATACCAAAATAAAAGCACAGATAACAATAATTGTCAAAATACTGTATAACAGGATAAGGAAACTGTTATCATTATAGGAATACGTTCCATTATCATTCATGACTCTGGCCACGGTTCCCAAAGTTCCTATATCCTTCAGATAATGTGCTCCAAAACCAACCATATAGAGCACGAATAACGCTTCTATCGCCAGATAGGCAATACCCCTTAAAAACTGCTTACGCATGATCGGGCCAAATCCCATGATCAGATAGGATACTTTGGTCTTCCAGTCCCCCTCTGTAAAGGTCAGGCCGATTTCTTTGATATCATTTCCCAATCCACTGAAAAATCTGCCCACCGGATTTGCTTTAGCCTTGCCTGCAGCATCTTTTCCCATATTCAAATCCCTCCCGACTAAGTAATGCCATACTTGATTCATTTAATAACCCGGCAGAGAGCATGCTCCCTGCCGGTTGTTAATACTATGCCTTTCCCACAGCCCGCGATATTTGTGACTGAAAGGAACAATATCCGCAAGACAAACAAGTTTGTCTGTGAAAAATTTTTAATTTTTCAACTTTTTATTGTGCATATGAAATACAGGTATCCTGGAAGTTCTGCAGCGCTGCCTTTAAGTCGTCATCACTTGAAGATGTGCTTAA
The DNA here is from genome assembly GCA_023663085.1 of Ruminococcus sp. Taxonomy (GTDB): domain Bacteria; phylum Bacillota; class Clostridia; order Lachnospirales; family Lachnospiraceae; genus UBA3282. The sequence continues at coordinate 24,948 of JAMPIB010000003.1, forward strand.
AGTACCGGAGATGATATCATCACCAAGAGCCGTTGCCAGATTCCAGTAATCGCCAGGGTAGTTACCCTGCGGGATCGTGTTTGCAAGCTGTTCAGCCAGTGCGGAAAGAGCCTCGTCTGCCTGAACTGCGGAATCCTGCTGAGCCGTTACGTTAGAAGGACCCCAGCCTGCTTCCTGATAACGTGCAAGCTGTACTTCAGAACCTGTCAGATACTGAGCAAGCGCATGGCATACTGCAAGTTTGCCAGCGTCTTCCTGCGGTTTGATACCTAAGAGTTTGAATCCGCCGAAGCCGCTCAACTGATAAGTCTTACCATCAGAACCTTCAAAAGTAGGCAGTTTTGCACAGGCATAGTTGTCACCAAAGATTTCTTTTGCTGCATCTGAATCCCATGTACCGTCAACGATAGCGCCGATGTTGGTACCGCTGGAAATGGAAGAACCATTCTGGAAGGATTTAGAAGAAGCCAGTTCGATGATCTCTTTTAAGGCAACCAGACCTGCGTCTGATGTATAGTCGATGTTGCATCCTGTAAAGTTACCGTCGTTGTCTGTATCATAAGTCAATGTACATCCTGTCGCAAAGAAGAATGCCGGCTGATACCATCCGGAGTTGATCTCGAAGTAGAAGTTCTTACCAGCTGCTTCACAGTCAGCAACGATCGCTTCTAAAGAAGTAGGATCTGTTACAACGCTGCTGTCATAATATAAGAAGTAACCGTTATCGGATGTCATCGGATATGCGTAAGTCATATCACCAACAACTGCTGCGCTTGCCGCACCTGCATCATTCTGAGCTGTAACAAAGTCTGCATTCTCATTGACGATCGGGCAAAGAGCGCCTGCTGAAACAAGACGTGTGATCTGATCCTGTGCGAAGCCGTACATATCTGCGCCGCCTTCCACGTCAGTGATCATGTTACCTGCCGCATCACCTTCACCTACAGGCTCAACAGTTACTGTATAACCTGACATATCGGCATTTGCTGCTAAAAATTCTTCTGCTTTTTCCTTTGTAAAATCAACTACGTTCTCAGCCACCCAGATCGTAATGGTGCCGGAACCGTACTCAACGGCCTCGCTGCCGCTGTCTGCTGCTGCGTCGCTGCTGTCCGCCGCATCGCTGCTGTCTGCTGCTGTATCCGTAGATGCAGAGTCATCTGCCGCCGGTGCGCTGTCAGCCGAAGTATCCCCCCCCGTTGTGTCGGAAGAGCCTCCACCACAGCCAACAAGAGTCGCAGCAACCATTGCTGTTGCAAGTAATGTTGCTAATACTTTTTTCTTCATAACTTTTTCCTCTCTCTCTTTGTTGCTTATTTTTTCTGTTTATATAAAATGCGTCGCCGCATCTTATACCGATCTGTGCCGGCCGCCGGAACTGTCACGGCGAAGCGGGCGGTACGAAACTTACGCGATAATTTTTTCGTAAACTTTCGTACTAGTATAAATGTATCACTACCATAGCAATTTGTCAACCATTCTTTCGACATTTATGGTAAATTTGTCAATTAATCCTGTTTTTCAGGTAACATTTTTGTATATTTTGACAATCATTATCTTCTTTCTTGAAAAATCTGATATTTTTTTATATATTAATTTATATATTCAGTTTTTTGTATTACAAGAAAATTGCTCCACAATTATCTTGGGAAGAATGCTCCGCATTCTTCCGCCTCGTCGAGGAATTTTCTAATTATATAAAAATACAAAAGATACTATCATGTGTGTAAGGAAGAATTCTCTATGGCTACTATCAAAGATATTGCAAGCAGGCTTGGCATCTCAGTCAGTACTGTCTCCAAGGGACTGAACGGCGCTAATGATATCAGCGAGCAGCTCAGACAGACCGTACTCGATACCGCGGTGGAAATGGGGTATACCACCAGGCAGATGCGGACAAAGGAAAACCCAAAACTCTGTATTTTTATCGAAAACATGGACTATCAGGAATCCGACCAGTTCGGTTATGATATCATCCTCGGCTTTAAACAGGCCGCGTATCCGGACTATGACGTATCCGTTGTGCCTGTCAGTCCCGCTTTCCAATCCGCCGAAAAATATGATACCTATATGCTAAAAAACGGTTATGTCGGCGCGTTCTTAGTCGGTTTTGCCCTACAGGACGCCTGGATGGAACAGCTGAATACGACAGCCATCCCCACCTCTTTATTCGATAATTATGTCCGTAAAAATCCTAATGTCAGTTATATCGGCACGGACAGTTTTGAAGGTCTCGACGACGCCATCGAGCATCTGATCGGCCTTGGACACAGCAAAATTGCCATGATCAGCGGCTCTTCTCATTCCATGATAACCGAACAGCGGCGTCAGGCTTATATCGAAAGCATGGCCGCGCATGATCTTCCGATTGACGAACGCTGGATGCCCTACGGTTATTATGTGGCGGCCGCCGCCAGACCGCATGTGATGAACCTGCTCTCGCTCGGCGTCACCGCCATTGTATGCGGTAACGACCTGCTGGCCTCCGGTGTACTGGAAGAATGCAGACTGCACAGTTTCCGCGTTCCGGAAGACGTCAGCATCATCGGTTTCGACGATATCCCGATCTCCGCACAGCTTGATCCGCCTCTTACGACTATCAGGCAGGATCGGATCGAACTCGGCAAATGCGGTTTTTATACCCTGCATTCAGCGATCAATCATGTGTCTGTCAGCAAAAACCTGTTACGGCCGCAGCTTATCGTCAGAAATTCTACCGGGCCGGCTAAACAGCTTTCGTAAAACAGTTTTCCAAAACAGTTTTCCATTATATGGCTCCCGGACAGGAGCCATATTTTTCAGTGAAAGTCCCGGATTGCCGCAAGTGCCGGCAGCGCATTGCCCTCGTAGTCAAACAGTGCCTGATTGGCCCACTCGTTGCCGCCGGGGCCTTTTTCATTCATATAGGCTATCGCTTCTTTAGAAGCCCAGCCCGACCCGGCTACCGGGATCCAGGCCGCCTCCCAGTAAAAGAAGCCGCATCCTTTCTGCTCCGGTACTTCTTTTAACAACTTACAGAAATCTTCCATGAAATGTTTCTGACCCTCTTTGGTCATCGGATAATCTATCTTCTCCACAAGTTCGGGTTTGGTGGCCATTCCTTTTCGTTCCTCCGGCCCTAATTTTTCATAAGAAGCATAATCCTCCATCGTATGTCCCATGGACACTTCCACGACCATCAACTCTTTGCCGTAGCGGAGCGCGATATCGTTCATATTGTTGCGCAGATCGTCCATCGTCCCGTGCCAGAACGGATAATAAGACAGGCCGATGATCTGGAAATCCTCGCCTTTTTCCATGAAATGATCGAACCATTCCCGGTAAAGAGCATTGTTGCCGCCATTATCCAGATGGATAACAATTGGTATTTTATCGTCCACAGCCCTGACGCCCCGGATACCCGCATTCAAAAGCCTGGCCAGATTGTCATAGTCCGGCACCTGTCCGTACGGCCAGAGGATACCGCCTGTGACCTCGTTACCCACCTGTACCAGCGTCGGAAAAGCGTTTTCCTGTTTCATCGTCTCTAACGTCTCTTTCGTATAACGATACACCGCGTCTTCCAACTGTTCCAGACCCATGCCCTGCCAGGCCTTGGGAACACGCTGCTTGCCGGGATCCGCCCAGAAATCGCTGTAGTGAAAGTCAAGCAGCACTTCCATATCCTTTGCCAGCGCCCGCTTCGCCAGTTCTATCGTGGTCGGCAGGTCGTTTGTCCCTGCCCCGTAAGGTTCCCCGGCCTCCGTATACGGGTCATTCCACAGGCGGAGCCGGACAGCGTTCACATCATAGCTTTGCAGAATGTCGAACACATCCTTCTCCTGACCGTGGTCAAAAAAACGCCCGCCCAGACTCTCCACTTCTTTTAATGAAGAGATATCCATTCCCTTTATAAATTTCATGTGTTATTTATCTCCATTCCGGATTTAATCGAAATCAAATTTGGTAAAGCGTTTTTGTGCATCCTTATAACGGAATCTGACCAGTTCATTCTTCTCCAGAACATCTTCTTCCGTTCCCACATACTGACAGCGGATACAGTGGTATTCTTTTTTATCCTTATCATAAAACATGTCGATATCCAGATCTCTCATAAAGCAGGAGGGACACCTGTAATTTAATTTGCCTTTGCCAGATTGAGCCATGTCGCAAATACCTCCTTATCTTTCAACTTGGTCGTATAACCTAACGTAAACATCGGTGAGAAAGCGTAGCCTTCCTTGATATAACCGACAGCGTCTTTCTTTTCACAGCTTAAGGAAACCCTTGTCTCAATATCCGGGATCACGGAAATGACTTCCGTCGCGCCCTCCATCTGCTCCTCGCGGCATTTATATTCGTATTTGATGTTCTTAGAATCCGTACCGTTCGTGCAGGTAAGAGTGATATTGCTCATATCCTCGGAATATTCCGTCGTACCATAGCAGGCAACCATATATTCGTTGATCTCTACTTCTGCGCTGGGATCGCTCATCTCCAGAATATTTCTCTCGATCTTGATCGCGGAGCTGCCCTCTTCAAAGTACATCTTCGTCTGTAGTTTTACGGTCAGGTCATAGAATTCGATATCCACAGGGTCAAGCGTTAAGATTCTCGTTTTCCCAGTTCCCGAAGCATTCTCCTCTTCCGAAAAATGCGCCTTCGTCCTGCACAGGCACAGATCCACTTCCTCGCCTTTATATGTCAGCTTGGCGCTTCTAACCGTACCTTCGCCCGCATAATGCGTAAAATAACCCGCTCTGTATTTTTCCTGAATGAGGAAAGGATAAGAAGCATCCGTTATATGCTTGGTACCGATTCCTACCGGCCATTCCAGTTTCGCCGCATAAGGACGCAGATCAACGATAGCGCCGCCCTGATCCATATTGGCGCAGACTCTCATGTAAGGGTCGCAGTACCAGAATAACTGTTTGTCCGAACCGTATAAGATATCTCTCCAAAGAGCGCATTCCGGCTCGGTAAGCGTCTTTTTGCCACGGTAATAATCTGCAAATTCCGCCATGGTCATATCGTCCAGTTTCCCTTCTTTTTTCAGCTGTCCATAATAAGCCATGCCGTCTTCATAGGATTTCAATAACAGTTCATACGGCGCCTCCCAGCGTCCCATCTTATTCATCCAGCCGGGGCCTACGAACATCATATTGTAAGCATAACCATTGTTATATTTTGCCAGATCGCGATACTGGTCGATCAGGTTATACAGATACGGATATTCCCATGTCTTGCTGTCATAACTCATACTGCGCAGAACATTCTGCGGATGCGTACCGAAATTGGAGCCGTTACCGTCATAGCAGGCAAGCAGGTCGCGCGATAAGTGCGGGATTGCTACGATGCCGCTGTCTTCTTCTTCATTAGCCGCCGGTGCATGGACGTTCTGCTTACTGGGGATCCACGGCGCCCACGGGCCGCCATCCATGAAGGTATACCAGGAGTTATTGCATGTATGATATGCTTTGGGGCCTTCTTCCCAGCAGGTCGCAACGGCACATTTCACCATCGGATATTTCTCTTTGATATAATTGATCAGTTCTGCATCCATATAATAAGAGCCTGTAGACTCCGGATAGAAGCCGAAACGCTCATGGAATTTTCCGAAAACATCCTCTACGATAGAGATTTTGTCTTCCATGGAAAACATCCAGATACAGAAATCTTTCGTTTTATATTTCTCACGGAACTCCTTGCAGGGCAGTCCCAATAAGGATAAGGCAATCTCGTCTCCGTACTTTTCATGATCCGCCTTGGCCAGTTCGACCGCCTCATCATTGAACAAAGAAGCGTATGTCATCTGGATCGTCGTTTTCAAACCGTTCTTATGTGCAATGGCCTGCTGTGTCTTAAAAATGTCCAGAGATTCTGTCAACAGGGCTTTTCTGCTGATATCTTCCTCTTTTCCGTGTCCGGTTACTTTCTCCGCATACTCAGGAACCATTTCCGGACGATGGATAATGTTTACAATAAACTTGTTCTCCATATTGCCCTCCTTTTGCTGTTTTCCCTTGATTTTACCGATGCGCAATCGGTTGTTCATGTGCTTAGGATACCAAAGTGTATTATTGTTGTCAATGTGTATATTTGCCTATTTCACATGTTGAAAATTATATAATTTGCACAAATGGCAAAATTGGTAAATTTCTGGCAAATTTGACACATTTTGGCAAATTTGGTAAATTTCTGGCAAATTTGACACTTTTTTGGCAGATTTGATAAATTTCTGGCAAATTTGACACTTTCCCGGCAGATTTATCATCTACGGCGCAGTCGATTCCCGCATGGAGATCTGATAGCCGAGCAGCGTGCGCTTCTGCACGGTCTCCCCTTCTATCATTTTCAGAAGACTCCTGCAGGTCATCTCTCCAAGTTCCTCCACGTCGAACTGGATTGACGTGATGGAAGGCATATGATTGGCTAAGAGCGAACTGTCGTAGAAAGAAGCAACCTTGATCTGTGCGGGCACTTCCACTTTCCATTTCCGCAGCGTATTTAACACACAGTTACACAGATAATCATCCATAGTAACGATACACTCTGCCTGTTCCTTCAACATTTTTTCCACGATAGCCGCCGCTTTCGCCTCATCTTCCACATCCATGAAGACATGTCCCTCCGCAGGCTCTTTCCCCTGTTTCCGGTAAGCCTCCAGAAAACCGCCTAAACGATTGCTGTTGACGATATAGTCCCGGCTGCCGCCGATCAGAGCTATTTTCTCAAGTCCCTGCGCCAGCAGCCTCTCCGTCAGTTCCCTGCAGGCGCTGTAGTGATCGTTGTCAATCTGGACTGCCTCCTCATCTTTCGTACTGCCGATGGTCACAAAGGGGATCCCCGTCTCTTTTAAATAAGCCACCGAAGCATCCTCAACCAGCGTCCGCGTTAAAATAACACCGTCTACTTTATGATTGATCACCACCCGGTGCAGTCTGGAAATATCCTCTGGCATAACAACTGATATTAAAACATCATAGTCCAGCAGAGAAGCCGTCTTACTGATACCGAGCATACAGTTCTGGAAAAAGGGCAGTTCCACAAGGTTATAATTCCCCGGTATCACCAGTCCGATATTGTAAGTTCTGGACTGAGCCAGTCCTTTGGCTATCACATTCGGCCGGTAATCATGTTCCTCAATATAGCGGAGGACCTTCTCCCGCGTCTCCGCACCGATACGGCCCTTGCCGGAAATGGCACGGGAAACGGTGGTTTTGGATACGCCAAGTTCTTCGGCGATATCGTTAATGGTAAGGTTTTTGTCTTCTGACATGGTAAAAGAAAGACTCCTTTCGTGTGAGCGGCAGATAAATACAGGTAAATATCTCCCAAGTTCTATCTATACATAATATAGCGGATATTTAGGGGGAACGCAATCCCCTCCACCCTCACCCCGCTGTCTCCTGTCTTCTATTTTTCCCCGACCTCACTCTTTGCCAAGACTGCTTTCAGTTTTTCCGATTCTGTTTCGATGACCTTTTTATCAATCCTCTGGAACAGTATATACACTTCGGGGACAGGGTATCCGGCGGGAACGGACTGTTTCTGCCAGATGTTGGGAATATCCAGCCACTTACAGACTTTTTCCGAAGAAAAAGGCAGAAAGGGATATAACAGTAGCGCCAGATTGGCGATGATCTGCACGCACTGGTACAATGTTTCCCTGCAGGCAGTCTCATCAGTTGTTCTGGTGATCCACGGCGCATTTGTATCAAAAAGTTTGTTGGCGGCCCTTACGAAATCAAAGATCTCATCGAGGGCATCTTTGAAGGCCCCGGCTTCTATCTGTCCGCCGACGCTTACAAAAAGCGCTTCGATCTGCTTATCCAGCGCTGTATCAAGTGTTCCTTCCGGCACGACCCCGCCCAGATACTTTGTGATAAAGGTCAGACAGTGGTTTACATAATTTCCATAAGCTCCCAGCAATTCCCCGTTATGACTGTGAACATATTCTCTCCAGGAAAAATCCGCATCCTTCTTCTCCGGGCCGTTGACCAGAAAAAAATAACGAATGGAATCCGCCTCGTAGTGCGCCAGAAGGTCTTTGACCCATATCGCATAATTCCGGCTCGTCGAAATCTTTCTTCCTTCCAGCGTCATATATTCGCTGGATATGATACGGTCGGGCAGATGCCAGCCTTTGCCATGCGCTGACAAAAGTGCGGGCAGTATAATTGTATGAAAAGGGATGTTATCTTTGCCGTGTACATAATAGTGAAGGGCATCCTTCCCCCAAAGCTTTTCAAAACCGGGGCCGCCTTTTTGGGCCGCTTCTTTGCTGGCTGACAGATAACCCAGAACATTTTCCGCCCAGATATAGATGGTCTTATCTTCGTATCCTTCCCGCGGCACTTTTATCCCCCACTCCAGATCTCTGGTCAGCGCACGGTCCCGCAGCCCCTCGTTTATATACTTTTTCGTAAAAGCGATCGCATTTTTTCTCCACTCCGGATGTGCGGCCGCCAGCTCTTTTAATTCCTTTTCCAGCGCGCTGACTGCGATATATAAATGTCTGGAATTTCTGAAACTGACTGGCTTTCCACATATGGTGCAGACCGGCTCTGACAGATTTTCCGCATCCAGCACCGCACCACAGGCATCACACTGATCCCCTCTGGCATCCTGCCCGCACTTCGGGCATTTCCCCAATACGAAACGATCCGCCAAAAAAGTACCGCAGTTTTCGCAATATGCCGCCGGAGCCTCCCTTTCATATACATAGCAGCTGTTATATAATTCTCTGTGAAATTCCTGTACGAAAGTTTTATGCTCCGTAGATGATGTTTTCCCATAAACGTCGTAACTGAAACCCAGTCTGGCAAAACAGTCGCAAAACTCTTCATGATAATGATCGCTGATCTCCTGCGGCGTCCGCTTCTCCTGTTTTGCACGGATGGCTACCGGCGTTCCATGACAGTCGCTCCCCGATACAAAACACACGTTATCTCCCAGCGCTCTATGATATCTGGCCAGCACATCTCCGGGCAGTAACCCCGCGATGTGGCCTATATGGAGCGAGCCGTTAGCATACGGCCACGCTCCGCCGATCAAAATAGTTCTCTTTTTCATGGTCTTATTCCTCTTTTCTGATTATTTTCGCCTATATAATAAAAAAACCCTCCTCTCTGAAAAATTTCTTTTTCAGGGACGAGAGCTGTTGCTTCGTGTTACCACCCCAAATTCACCCATACCTCACGATATGGGCCTTATCAACTACGGACGAGAAATGACTCCTCGATAGTCTATCACGATAACGGGTGAACCCGTCGCAGCCTTGGCCGGATCGTTTGTTACAGGTACTGGCGATCCGAACTTCGGTGCGCGGCTCCGAGACCATTTTCGACGGTTCCTTCCGTATCTGTTCTCACCCTTCCAGACTCTCTGTGACGTATCTAACCGCTTACTCTTCTCTTCATTGCCTTTTTGATATTATGGTATCATATGTGTTTATTATAACATGACCGGGCGTATTTTCAACTGGTTTTTGTTATTTTGAACATTTTGAACATTTCACGAACATTTCATCAACATATTTACCTTTCGCCCTTTTCATGCTAGAATTTTCATACAACACCGCGCAAGCGGTTGCATAGCACTGATCCGGCATCAATCCAATAGAAAAAAGGAAAAAAGAAAGGAAAACAGACAATGAACGTAGACAAACTATTATTCGGGGCGGCATATTATGACGAATACCTGCCTTATGACAGAATTGAAACAGATATGGAACTTATGGAAAAGGCGCATATCAACGTGATCCGTATTGCGGAATCCACATGGAGCACCTGGGAAGTCCAGGACGGCGTCTTTGATTTTACGCACTTACACCGTATGTTAAAGGCATCACAGGCGCATGGCATTCAGGTCATCGTGGGTACGCCCACTTATGCGGTGCCGACCTGGCTTGTGGCCAGATATCCCGATATCCTCACGGAAACGCACTACGGGCCGGAGCGTTACGGCCGCAGGCAGAATATGGATATTACGCATCCCATGTATTTAAAATATGCCGAACGCCTTATCCGCAGATTGATGGAAGAAGTCAGACCTTATACGCATGTGATCGGCTTTCAGTTAGACAATGAAACCAAGTCTTATGATACCTGCAGCCGCTATGCGCAGGCTAAATTTGTCGAGTATTTAAAGGAAATTTTCCACAATGATCTGGATGCCCTGAACCATGCGTTCGGTCTGGATTACTGGAGCAACCGCATCAACGCCTGGGAAGACTTTCCTGATGTGCGCGGTACTATCAACGGCAGTCTGGGAGCGGAATATCAGAAATTCCAACGTAAACTTGTCACTGATTTTCTTGCCTGGCAGAGCGCTGTCGTCAAAGAATATGCCCGCCCGGAGCAGTTCATCACCCAGAATTTTGACTATGACTGGCGCGGCTATTCTTTCGGTTTACAGCCGGAAGTCGATCAGTGGAAAGCCGGCGTTTTCGTAAGCGTTGCCGGATGCGATATCTATCATCCTTCCGCGCAGGATCTGAGCGGTGCAGAAATCGCTATAGGCGGCGACATCGCCCGCTCTGTCAAAAAGGACAACTATCTGCTGCTGGAAACCGAAGCGCAGGGCAATCTCGGCTGGCTCCACTATCCCGGTCAGTTAAGATTACAGGCTTTCAGCCACCTTGCATCGGGTGCCAATTCCGTTATGTACTGGCACTGGCATTCCATTCACAACGCTATTGAATCCTACTGGAAGGGTATCTTGAGCCACAATCTGAAAGAAAATGCAACCTACCGGGAAGTCTGCCGGATCGGGGAAGAATTTGCCGCTTACGGCGCACATTTAAAGAATCTGAAAAAGAAAGCGCAGGCCGCGCTCCTGCTCTCTAACGAGTCGCTTACGGGCCTGCAATGGTTCGCGATACACGAGGATCTGAAATATAACGATATCGTCCGCTGGATCTATGACGCGCTTTATCAGATGAACGTGGAATGCGATATTCTCTGTGACAGCGATACTGACCGTTTCAGTCAATATTCTTTATTAATAACACCTGCTCTTTACAGTGCTTCTGATACCTTAATAGAAGCTCTGCGCACCTATGTCAAGCAGGGCGGCCATCTGTTTTCCACTTTTAAAACAGCGGTCAGTGACCCTATGTTAAAAATTTATCATGACGACCAGCCGCACGCTCTGACGGAAGTTTTCGGCATGACCTATGACCAGTTTACGAACGCCGTACATGTCGGCCTGGAAAATATCTCTTTCATCCCATCCAGCCCGGAAAAGGCCATAGAAAAAGATGAAGACAGGGACTCTGCAAACGCTGTGGGCAAAGAATCCATAGACTGCGTCCACTACTGGATGGAACTGTTACAGCCACAGACTGCCAGAAGCCTTGCCACCTACAAACATCCGCACTGGAATGCCTACAGCGCCATTACTCACAATCATTACGGCCAGGGAACCGCCACCTACGCAGGCTGTTATTTCGAGCAGTCCCTGTTAAAAGAACTGCTGGGCTTTTTATGTACCGAAGCAGGCATAGCGCTTGCCGAAGAACAATTTCCTGTTATCATCAAACGCGGCGTAAACGATCTTGGTAAAAATATCACCTACTATTTTAACTATTCGGATGATGAACAGAAGATTGCCTGGCATGACGGGGACGCGCATCTGCTGATGCAGGATAAGGAAATCCATGACGGCGATATCATAACGCTGCCCTGCTGGGATTTTATTGTGCTGGAGAAATAGGCCATTGGCCTATTTCTTATGCAGATAAAAATCATCCAGCGTTCCCCAGCCTTTGGCCGCGCAGCTAATAGAGGCGCCGACCGTCAGCGTACCGTCGTCTCCTATCGTGATCTCGCTGATAACGGGATTCTTCCAGTTACACCAGCCATCCACTTCCGTATCCTGCGTCAACTGCTCCGTACCGTTATCCGCATAGATATACATCTGCGCATCCGCACCGGCATCGCCGCCCTGCAGATAGAGGCCGAATTCATATGTTCCCGGTTCCAGACCCGTGACCGTCTGCTCCACGGTAAAGGAGACTGCGCTCTCCGACCAGAAATGCAGCGACATGACGCCACTGTAGGCATCTGACTCTTTATTCTGGAAATCCGTTGCATTACCCTCAATCTCCCACATGGAGGTATCTGCCTCTTCAAAACTGTTATTGGCCAGCAGATTCTGCTGATTTATATATATAACAGCTGTTACTTTTTCTTCCGGTAACTGTTCTATTGTTGTAGACGTCGTTTCTGTTCCGTCCACTGAAACCGATTCATCCGTAAACATGCCGTTCACCTCATATTCTCCGCTTACGGAAGTGTCGATTGCGGCAAGCGCCTCCTGATCCCATTCCACGCTCACTTGCGCGCTGCTTCTGTCATTGAATAAAACGGTCGCTTTTTCGGGCATTTCCAGTTCTCCGCCAAGCGGCACGTTGACCTCTACTACAGGAATACTCTCCACTTTCTGTTCTACCAGCGTACCGCAATGCAGATATTTAAAGACTTTCAACGATTCCAGCGGATGCCCTTCAAAATCAAAGAGCGCCTGATTATCCCAGGAACTACCGCCGTAATTTTTGCCCGCATCCTTGGGGTCATAATCTCCCGCATAACTGGAAGCCCAGCCGGAACCTTTACTCTCCCATGCTTCTTTATTGGCGGCCAGTGCATCCGCAGCGCCTGCAGCCGTGGCATCATAGACATTGACCGGAATCCAGGCCGGTTCCCAGTAAAAAAGACCGAGTCCTGCATCGCCGATGCTGGCAACAGCCGCGCAGACGTCTCTGACTTCATTGGCCTGTCCCTGCTCGTTCGCCGCATATTCCGGTACCAGACCACCCTCGTCAACGCTGTTGCCGGAGCCGTCACCGTCTCCTGTCGTATAAAGATAGGAATTTTCCGCTACCACTACTTTTTTCCCATATTCTCCGGATATGGTGTGAAGCACATCCGCCAGATTCTCCAACGTACCATGCCAGAACGGATAATAGGAGACGGCAAACACATCATAATCGACCTCTTTTTCCAATAATTTCTGCGCATTGGCAATCGTCCCGTCCTTATCGGAAATATCCGTAAAATGAACGGCGATCAGGATATCCTGTCCCTTTTCCTGCGCTACTTCCCGGACAGCCTTAGAACCCGCCCGCAGAAGCTGGCCTTTTTTACCCCATTCGCTCTCTCCGGACATTCCGTTATTAATTTCGTTACCGATCTGCACCATACCGACTACCGCGCCCGCATCTATGATCTGTGTCAGACTTTCTTTCGTATACTGATAAAGCGCCTCCGATTTTTCCTCAATAGACATGCCTTCCCAGGCTTTCGGGCACTGTTGCTTCGATGGGTCCGCCCAGAAATCGGAATAATGATAGTCCACGCAGAGTTTCATGCCATAGGCCGCCGCCCTGACGCCGATCTTGGCCGCCGTATCCGTATCATTATGACCGCCGCCATAGCTGTTGCCCTCCGCGTCATAAGGATCGTTCCATACGCGCACTCTGATATAGTTCACGCCATTCTGAGCCAGCGTCTGAAATATATCCTGCTCCTGTCCTTCTTCGTTATAATAGACAACGCCGCTTTCTTCCTCCGCGATAACACTGGAAATATCCACGCCTCTGATAAAATCCGCCGCCAGACCCTCGATCGGTTCTACATATACGTCCGCTTCTTCCGCCTCTGCCGGCAGTTCATAGATAATGGGTGTTATTATATTGGCCGGACTTCCTGACGCCTCATTTCCGGCATCTTCTCCGGCCTGCTCTCCCGTATTATCAGCGGCTGCATTCTCATCCGTCGATATTCCGCTCTCTGTTTCCTGCGTATTCTCCGAAGCTGCTTTTTCTGCGCCGCCGCAGCCTGTCAACCCCAGTATCAGGCACATCGCAGGAATTGTTAAATAATGATTTAATTTCTTTTTCATAGTTAAATCAAACCCTCCCTTTCATCTGAAACAGATAAATTTTTACTTCCCGAAATGATATTTTCAGTTTACCATATCTTCCTGCCTGCCTACAACTTATTTTATATCATAAAAAGTTCTTGCCTAACCCCATCCACCTATGCTATAATATCTCTCGGTGGTTCGTTATTTACCACGCATAGGGGCATAGTTCAAAGGTAGAACAGTGGTCTCCAAAACCATCGATGTGGGTTCGATTCCTACTGCCCCTGTTATGAAAAGATCATTTATCATCCTATTACTTTCGGCGCTTATGATGACCGGCTGCGGCAAGGAGACATTGCTTCTGACAGAGGCTGATTACGCGCTGAATCTGCAATCAAATACGACAAGTAAAGGCATCGGTATCGGTGATACGCCAGAGGCGTTTTTAGAAGCCTATAGCGGTTATAATATCGAGACGACGAAAAACGGCGGCTCCTATCAGGCCCTGCCGGATGATGAGATTCCCTTTGAGGAACCCATCAAGACAATATTGCCTACTTTCTTCATTAATGGAGTCCCCGCAACGATTGAACAGATATGCGAAGAAAATGGAATCCAGCGGCTGGAATTATTACCGCTTCTCAGTTCCGAGGAATATCTGCAGGATCATACTGTAACTTATCATTACATAGTCTTCAGCTGGGAGAACGGCGTCATCACAGATATCCGCTCGGAGTACATGGACTACAACGAAGATGCTTCTTACTATGAAGAACTGGAAAAAGAAGAACTGGAAACCGGGGAACCGGAAACCGAAAACTGACTCTGATACAGATTCGCATAGAAGCCGTTCATGGCTAACAGCGTCTCATGATTTCCCTGTTCAATGATATTCCCATCTTTCATGACCAGTATCACATCCGCCTCTTTGATCGTAGACAGCCTGTGCGCTACGATGAAACTGGTGCGCCCTTTCATCATGGTGGCAAAAGCCTGCTGAATTTTAATCTCCGTTCTTGTATCAATAGAAGAAGTCGCCTCGTCGAGGATCAGCATAGGCGGGAGGCAGAGCATGACTCTGGCAATACATAACAACTGTTTTTGTCCCTGGGAAAGACTGCCGCCATCTTCCGTGATCACGGTATCATAACCGTTTGGCAGACGTTTGATAAAGCTGTGCGCATGGGATGCTTTGGCGGCCGCAATGACTTCCTCTTCTGTAGCGTCCGGCCTGCCCATGATGATGTTCTCCCGTATCGTTCCGCTCTTTAACCAGGTTTCCTGCAATACCATACCATAACTTTCCCGCAGACTCTTTCTCGTCACTTCCCGGATATCATGGCCGCTCACACAGATTGCCCCTGCATCCACATCATAGAAACGCATGAGCAGATTGATAACGGTTGTTTTTCCACAGCCGGTCGGCCCGACGATGGCAATTCTCTGTCCCGGTTTTACTGCCAGATTAAAATGTTCGATCAGCTTTTTATCAGGCACATAGGAAAAACTGACATCCTGTAAGGCCACCGTGCCATCGACATGCTCCAATACAACCGCATTTTCCACTTCCGGTATCTGCGGTTCCTGCTCGATCAGATCGAAAATCCTCGCCGCACAGGCCAGCGCGTTCTGCAATTCCGTCACCACGCCGGATATCTCGTTAAAAGGTTTCGTATACTGATTGGCATAGCTTAAAAAGCAGGAAAGCTGTCCTACGCTGATACCGCCGCGAATGGCATAAATGGCGCCGGTAATGGCCACCCCCGCATAAACAAGGTTATTGACGAATCTGGTCGAGGGATTCGTAATGGAGGAAAAAAAGATAGCCTTTAGGGAAGCATCCTGTAATCTGCCGTTGATCTCATCGAATTTCTTCAATGATTCATCCTCATGGGAAAAAGCCTGCACGATCTTCTGACTGCCTATCATTTCGTCGATAAAGGCCGTCTGCTCTCCCCTTGTCTCGGACTGTAATTTGAACATCAGAAAAGTCTTTTTGGCGATAAATCCCGCTACCAGAAAAGAAAGCGGCGTAATGAGCACTACCACGAAAGTAATGCCCACATTGATGCTGAGCATGAAGCCAAGCGTCCCCAGGATTGTGATAACACCGGTAAAAAACTGCGTAAATCCCATTAAAAGACCATCCGCGAACTGATCCACGTCGGCGATCACACGGCTTACGATCTCACCGTAAGAATGCCCATCGATATATTTTAAAGGTAAGATCTCTATTTTCCGAAACGCCTCGTTGCGGATATCCTGTACGATGCGGTAAGCCATCTTGTTATTGCACACATTCATGATCCACTGGGCAAGGGCCGTAATTAAAATAACGACTGCCATTTTTTGCAGGATAACAAAGATACCGCTAAAATCCACCAATCCTTTAGCCAGTATCAGGTCTATCGCCTCCCCCGTGAGAATAGGCAGATACAGGGTAAACGCCACAGTGATCGCCGCCGCTATGATAGAGACTGCCAGATAAATCCAGTATTTTTTGATATAATGAAGTACTTTTTTCAGAGTATCCTTCTGTTTTCCATGCGCTTTTTCCATTTATTTCCATTCCTTTCCATGCTAAATCCTTATCTAAACCTGCGAATAATATATCTCCTTATATACCTCGCAGCCCGCAAGCAGTTCTTCATGCGTACCGATCCCTGCCACTTTGCCGTCTTCCAGAACGATGATCTGGTCTGCATGTTGGATAGAGGAAGTCCTCTGTGATACGATAAAGACTGTCGTATCGCCTTCCATCCCGCGTATCGCCTTGCGCAGGCGGGCGTCGGTCGCATAATCGAGAGCCGAAGCGCTGTCGTCTAAGATCAGTATCTCCGGGTTTTTTACGATAGCACGCGCTATGGTAAGCCGCTGTCTCTGACCGCCGGATAAGTTTTTGCCGCCCTGCGCGATCTGTTCTTCCAGTTTGCCGGGTTTGGCATCTACAAACTCTTTGGCCTGCGAAATCTCCAGCGCCCTATCCATTTCCTGCGTCGTAGCGTCCCCTTTGCCCCAGGCCAGATTTTCCCGGATCGACCCCTGAAAAAGAACGGCTCTTTGCATGACCATACCGACCTTTTCCCGAAGCTGTTCCATGCTATACTCCCTGACATCGCGTCCGTTTATCCGCACACAGCCTCTCGTCGCATCATAAAAACGCGGGATCAGATGCACGAGCGAAGATTTTCCGGAGCCTGTACCGCCGATAATACCGACTGTCTCCCCTTTTTTTACCTTAAAATCTATATCGCTCAACGATTCGGCGCCTGCCCCCTGATACGTCAGCCCTACATGATCGAACTCCACAGCATAGAGACTGTCCGCCTCCTCTATTGGCATATCCTGTATACTTTCCTTCCATTCCATAGAAGACTGCATCTCAAAAACGCTCTCGATACGGTTCGCACAGGCCAGCGCCTTGGTAATGGTAATGATCAGATTGGCCAGTTTGACAAGTTCGATGAGAATCTGCGACATATAATTGACGAGCGCCACCACTTCACCCTGTGTGATATAGCCGTTATCCACCCGCACGGCGCCCGTATAGATCAGTACAATTGTTGCTGCGTTGACTACAATATAAGTGACCGGATTAGTCAATGCAGAAATTTTACCGACGAATAGCTGCATATGTGTCAGCCCGGCATTGCTCTGCTCAAATTCTTCCATTTCCTGCTTTTCTTTATGAAAAGCGCGGATGACCCTGACGCCGGTCAGATTCTCTCTCGTCTTGCCGAGTATCTTATCCAGTCCGGCCTGTACTTTCTTATAAAGCGGCATGGTGATCATCATGATGCCGAACACAACGATGGACAGAACGGGTATCGTGACTACAAAGACAAGCGCCGCCTTAAAATCAATGGTAAAGGCCATGACCATGGCGCCGAATACGATAAAAGGCGAACGCAGAAACAGACGCAGCACCATGTTGACGCCGTTTTGTACCTGATTGGCATCGGAAGTCATACGCGTGATCATCGTAGAAGTCCCCAGCGTATCCATCTCGGTAAAGGACAGACTCTGGATATGTTTAAATAATGCATGTTTTAACTGCGTGGAAAAACCTACCGCCGCTTTGGCCGCAAAGTACTGCGCTGTAATGGAACAGGTCAGTCCGATCAGTCCTAACAGGATAAGGATAAGACCCATGCGCAGTACATACGGGATATCCCCCTGCGCTATGCCTGTATCTATGACCGCCGCCATCACGAGCGGTACGAACAGTTCAAAGCCCGCCTCCAGCATTTTAAAAAGCGGCGCCAGTACGGTCTCTTTTTTATAGTCTTTCAAAAAAACAAGCAATTTTTTCATAAAAACGTTACCCTTTCGCTCTATACATCAAAACAGCAGTTCAACATTTCATCAAACTGCTGTAAGGCATTCTCTATATCTTATCTATATCCTGTATCTATCTGGTATATTCATCCGTCTGCTGCGCTATTTCCTCGCTGAGGGCCGTAACCTGTCTGGAAGGTTTATAGATCTTATCCCCATACAAAAGTTCATGCAGCATCCTCACATTCTCTTCTAAAGACATCGGTATGATGCAGTCGCCCTTACTGCCGATCGTCGCATTGGTTCGCTCGCTTTCAAAAGGAAATCCGTCCGACTCGACCACATCATATTCTGCGACTGTTCCCAGAACGCTGACGATCTCATTGACTGTCAGAGACGTATTGACGGAAGGCAGTACCGCCGTTACTACTTCGGTTAACGTGGCAAGAGAAGCATCTTTTGCCTTTATCATCATGGCGCCCAGCACATCCCTCTGTCTCTCGGCCCGTCTGAAATCATCACCCTTGGTATAGCGGATACGGCAGTAGGCCGTAGCCTGCATTCCGTTTAATGTCTGTACGCCGGTCCTGGTCACCGGGGTATAATCGACCCCCATTTCCTCCGCCATACAAAGCTGGTAGTTGTTCAGATGATTGATCTCCGCTTCGGTAATCTCCATCTCGATACCGCCGAGAGCATCAATCGCCTCGATCAGGCCGCTGAATCCTATCGTTACATAATCGGTGATATCCAGATCCAGATTGATATTCAGCATATTTATCGCCTGCTCCGGCCCGCCGCTGGCATAAGCGCCGTTACATTTATTATATTTGTCGTTTCCCAGATTCAGATAAGTGTCGCGATAAACGGAAACGAGTTTTATTTCGTGAGTATCCTGATTGATACTGGCGATAATGATCGTATCGCTTCTGGTGCCTTTGCCCAGATCGCCATCTCTGGCATCCACCCCGAATAGGGCGATATTCCTGTATCCTTTAAATTCGGGAGCTTCTTCCCGTTCCGTCCTCGTCTCTACGACTTCTTCATTGATGACGATTTTTTCCGTATCAATGTCTGTTCTTTCTATCTCGTTTGTTGTCGTAATGATAATATATAATACGCCGATCGCTATCAATAAAACCAGAACTTCTATTATCAGCAGAGGAATGTTCCAGCCGCGCCGTTTCTTAACAGCCGCTTTTTCCTCCGCCTTCTCAGACGATACGCTTTCCTCTATCTGAGAATCCTGCATCTGTTCACTCATAGTGACTCCTCTATTTTTGCCATTGTCATATCTTATTCATCTTATCACATTACACAATATTTGAAAATATATAACAGGTGTTTGTTCACACTTTGTTAATAAACATCACAATTTTGTCATATATTGTCAATGCCTAGATAAGATCGATGGCATCCTGTACGGAAGATACACCTATGATCTTAACACCGCTTTTTTCCCGGATCTGTCTGATACATACTTTCGGCACGACACAGGTGGAAAAGCCGAGTTTGGCCGCCTCCTGAATGCGCTGTTCTATCATGCTGACACCGCGCACTTCCCCGCTTAGACCAATCTCGCCAAAAGCCGCCATATGATCGTCGATCGGACGATTTTTAAAGCTGGAGGCAACTGCCATTGCTATTCCCAGGTCGATGGCCGGCTCTGTGATCTTCATGCCGCCCGCCAGATTGACGTAAGCATCGCAATCGGACATTTGCAGTCCCAGCCTTTTTTCTAAAACGGCCATGAGCAGGTTGACCCTGTTAAAATCAGTACCGATGGCCTGTCTTCTCGGAAAACCGAAATTGGTATGACAGACTAATGCCTGAATCTCGAACAAAATAGGTCTGGTTCCTTCCATAGAACAGGAAACAATGGAACCGCTCGCCCCTTCCGGTTTGCCGTCCAGCATAAACTCCGAAGGGTTGGCGACTTCCGTAAGCCCCTCTTCCTTCATCTCAAAGACTCCTATTTCATTCGTGGAGCCGAACCGGTTCTTCACACCGCGCAATATCCGGTAAGAGGCATGTCTGTCCCCCTCAAAATAAAGCACGGTATCCACCATATGCTCAAGCACTCTCGGACCTGCCACAGTCCCCTCTTTGGTCACATGCCCTACGATAAAAATGGATGTGCCGAGCCCTTTGGCAAGCTGTAAGAAGACACCTGTCGCCTCCCTGACCTGGGATACGCTGCCCGGCGCTGCCGAGACAGTTTCCTGATACATTGTCTGGATAGAATCAATGATCGTGATATCCGGCATCAGGTGCCGTATGGTCTCTTCTATCGTTTCCAGATTCGTTTCACACAACAGATACAGATTCTCCCCGAACTCCCCGATACGATTGGCTCTGAGTTTGATCTGTCTGAGGGATTCCTCTCCGGAAATATATAATACTTTTTTCTGATCCATCGCCATATAACGGCATACCTGCAATAACAGCGTAGATTTGCCGATACCCGGATCGCCGCCTACAAGGATCAGAGAACCGGGTACGATACCGCCTCCAAGCACCCTGTCCAGTTCCTCCATGTGAGTGGACATTCTCTCCTCTTCCTGTAAAGTGATCTCAGAGAGTCTGGAAGGTTTCGCATTTTCCCGCGCCGCCTTAGCGGTAGCGGTAGCGCCGGAGCCTCTGGTACTTACTTTTTCCTCCACGAAACTGTTCCATTCCCGGCACCCCGGACACTGTCCCATCCATTTGGAAGACTCATAACCGCAGTTCTGGCAATAAAAAACAGTTGTTATTTTTGCTTTTGCCATAAAAAAATTCCATTCTGCGCTTTTATTTTACAATCTTTACGCTTACTTCACCTGCTCCGGAAAGTTCTACGCTGATATTCAGCTTTCCGCCCAGATTTGTCTTCATCCTGCCGATCTTTGCCTCGTTTACAAATACATCATACTCTGTCTCGTCTTCGAGTCCTACGGTGATCTGCGCGTCTTCGTCCCCTTCTACCTTAAATTCCACACCATTTTCCTTCTCCACGAAATGACTGACGCTGGTACCCGGTACGGATTCATAAGAAAACATCCCGTTTTTCTCCAGTTTGGTGATACTCTTATAGGTCTTCACCTTCAACAGATCACCTTCATGCTCAAAATCCTCCACCTTTGCCTTTGCCGCCAGTTTGTGATTACCGAAACTGATCGTTCCATCTGTTTCTGCCCGAAGCAATTCCTCTACTACAGCCATTGTTCTTCCTCCTACGTCCTTTTGTGTTTATTCATCATCATAATCGTCTAATACTCTGAATACTACTTTTTTATTTTTCAGTCCTGCCGAAACTCTGTCGCCGTTTCCTATCGCACCGGAAAGTATCTCCTGTGCGAGCATATCCTCAATTTCTGTCTGGATCGCCCTTTTCATCGGCCTTGCACCCATTTTGGCATCCATGTATTTATCTATGATATAGTCCTTTAATGTCGGCGTGAGCGTCAGTTCAATCCGCATCTGCTCCTTACAGCGTCTGGCCAGATTTTTGGAGAGCAGCGTCACGATCTCCTTCATATTATCGCGGTTGAGCGGATGGAATACCATAATTTCGTCAATCCTGTTGATGAACTCCGGTTTGAATATCTTTTTCACTTCTTCCATCACATTGGACTTCATCTTTTCATAGTCCTGCTTCTCGGAATCTCCGGCTAAAAAGCCGAGATTTTTCGGTTCCATGATCCGCTGCGCTCCGGCATTGGACGTCATGATGAGAATGGTATTTTTAAAGCTTACCTTCCGGCCCTTGGAATCCGTGATATGCCCGTCGTCCAGCACCTGTAAGAGAATGTTGAACACATCCGGGTGCGCCTTCTCTATCTCGTCGAATAAGACCACGGAATAGGGATTTCTCCTGATCTTCTCGCTGAGCTGTCCGCCTTCTTCAAAGCCCACATATCCCGGAGGCGAACCAATCATCTTGGAAACCGAATGGCCTTCCATATATTCCGACATATCGACACGTATCAGTGCGTTTTCCGAACCAAACATCGCTTCTGCCAGCGCCTTGGAAAGTTCCGTCTTGCCGACACCGGTAGGCCCTAAGAACAGGAACGAGCCAATCGGCCTGTTGGGATCCTGTAATCCCACCCGCCCGCGGCGCATTGCTCTGGCCACGGCACTGACCGCTTCTTCCTGCCCGATGACACGCTTATGCAGGATGGATTCCAGTTTTAACAGTTTCTCACTTTCTTTTTCAGCCAGCTTTTTCACAGGGATCTTCGTCCAGAGAGAGACCACTTCCGCAATCTCATTTTCTCCGATCCGATAGTCTTTGAGCAGTTCTTCTTTTTCAAAACGTCTCCATGCCCGTTCGTATTTCTTTATCAGTTCATCCTGTTTCTTTTTCAGTTCTGCGGCCTGGGTAAAGGCTTCTATGCGGATAGAGCGTTCTATCTGCAGATCCATATGCTCGATCTCCATCGCCAGAGTTTTCAATTTCTCCGGCTGTTTGCCGCTGTCCAGTCTGGCTGCAGCTGCCGCTTCGTCGATCAGATCTATGGCTTTGTCCGGAAGATTCCTGTCATTGATATATCTTGCCGATAATTTGACTGCTGCCATGATCGCCGCCGGATCTATGACCACTTTATGATGATCTTCGTATTTATGCGCAATACCGAACAGAATGCGCTGAGCTTCTTCTATCGTAGGCTCTTCTATCGTCACAGGCTGGAACCTGCGCTCTAAGGCTGCGTCTCTTTCGATATATTTACGGTACTCGGCAATGGTTGTCGCACCGATCATCTGGATCTCCCCTCTGGCCAGAGACGGTTTTAAGATATTGGAGGCGTCGATTGCGCCCTCTGCGCCTCCCGCGCCGATAATGGTGTGTATCTCATCCAGAAAAAGAACGATATTGCCATCCTCGATGACTTCACGGATCACTTTTTTGATCCTCTCTTCAAATTCACCGCGGTATTTACTGCCGGCTACCATTCCCGACAGATCGAGGGTCATGACACGTTTATCCATAACGGTAAAAGGAACGTCGCCCTCTACGATGCGCATGGCCAGTCCCTCTACTACCGCAGTCTTGCCGACACCCGGTTCCCCGATCAGACAGGGGTTATTCTTGGTTCGTCTGCTTAAGATCTGTATCACGCGGCGTATCTCATCTTCCCTGCCGATGACCGGATCGAGTTTCCCTTCTCTTGCAAGTGCCGTCAGATCCCTGCTGTACTGTTCCAGAGTAGAAGTTCCGCCTTTTTTCCGGCCCTGTTTTTTCCCCAGGTCTTCCTTATACAGAGATTTATCTTCTCCCATGGCTGCCAGTACTTCCACATACAGTTTCTGAACGGATATCCCCATCGTATTGAGCAGTCTGACGGCGACGTTTTCTCCCTCTTTTAATAAGGCGAGCAGGATATGCTCGGTTCCTATCTTATCACTGTGAAAACGTTCCGCCTGTCTGCGCGCTTCATCCAGTACTTTCTCCGCCCTTGGCGAATACCCGTCGCGCTCCGCCAGCATGACAGTACTGTCCGGAGCGATCAGATCCTGTATCATCTCTCTTAACCGGTATTCCTCCACACCGCTCTCGGTAAGCACGGTGGCTGCAACTCCTGTATTTTCTTTCAAAAGACCGAGAAGGATATGTTCAGTTCCTACATAGCTTTGTCTCAAACTTCTGGCGGCACGTTCAGCCAACGCCAGCGCCATCCTCGCCTTGTCCGTAAATTTTGGCTGCATGATCAAACTCCTCCATAATCCTCATATATTTCATCAATAAGAGAATGCACTTCTTCTCTTGAAATATTCTTACACCAGGCTTTTGCCAGGATCACCTGCAAAGCCCCCTTCATCTCTTCCACAGCCTGCATCTTATCAATATCGATGGCGATCACCGCGCCTTTTCTCCTGTCTACCTTCACAAAGCCTTCCTGCCTGAGCACGGAATATGCTTTATTGACAGTGTGCATATTGATACCGATATTCTCCGCAAGCTGCCTTACCGAAGGAAGTACGTCGCCCTCTCTGAGTCTGGCAGTCGCAATCCCTAAAACAATCTGGTTTCTAAGCTGTAAATAGATTGCTTCATCACTGTTAAAATCAATTTCCAGTATCATAAGTGCCTCCGTTTCAGCACAAGTTCATCTTTTTTATTATAACAAGGAGACGGTTTCCTTGCAACCGTCCCCTGTAGCTACTTTGCTCGTGTTCTTGCCATGTTCTTTCATCTGCTGCGCATTATGCGTCTTTTCCGCCATCCTTCATATTCAGAAACTCAAATTCAAAATCGTCATCGACCATGAAATTCTTGGCTTTTCTCTTCGGCTGCGTCTTTACCTGGGCATCGTCTTCTTCATAAGAAACTTCTCTTGCCGGCATCCTTCCAGAATCTGACGTTCTCTTACGCGGCGCGGGCTGTCTGTCGTCACGCGGCGCGCTCTTACGCCTCGGAGCGTCTTTGTCGTCTTCACGGCTCCTGCTCTCACGCCCCCGCTCTTCACGTCCTCTTTCGTCGCGTCTTCTCTCCTCGCGGCCTCTGTCTTCGCGTCCTCTATCTTCACGCCGTCTGCTCTCACGCCTTCTGTCGTCTTCCTCTTCTTCGTCCTCGTCATCCTCATCCTCATAGTCCTCATAATAAACATCCCGCAGTTTGAAGATCATGACACCTACGGCAATACCTAACAATACGATGATGACAGCCAGAACGATGATGACGATACGCTGTTTAACGACCGTCTTGGCGTCTAACGCATTATTCAGACTCTGCGCATGAGCTGCATTCAAAACCGCCTCCAGTTCCTGCTGATAAGTCTCGCCTGATGTACGATCATAGAGATACCACACATACTCACCCGCATCATTCATCTTATATACAAGTTCATAATCTGCATTCTGTACCGGTTCCGGCTGCGGCTCCACTGTTTCCACGGGCTCTTCCGGCTGCGGCTCTTCCACCGGTTCCGGTGCGGGAACCATTTCTCCTAAATTGACCAGATCGGAGCGGACATACCCCGTCTTCTCCGTACCATCTGTCCCGGTAAAAGTAATATAATACCACGGTTTATCGCTGCCTGCCGTCTGTCCGCTGATGATGACAGTTGTGTTCTGCGGCAGCGAGTCTACTACAGCATTGCTGGTAGAAGCGCCGCTTCTGACCTTCGCCACTTCCACCTTAATGGCTGCATACTGGGCATCCATTGGCGTCTCCGCCGGAATTTCCGCTCCCGATGCGGTTCCTGTGGCCTGCACCCGGCCGAGCGTCGGCTGCGCCATAAAGAAAAGCAGAGCGCACACCATTATGATAGTCCCTTTCAGCAGACTTCCTTTACTATGTTTCCACCATTTTTTCATTTTGATACCCCGTATCTTTCTTTGATTTCTTTTGTCTGTAACTATTTATCGCGGACGAATCGTTTAGCGCCTTCCTCGCCGCTGCGATCCTCCATGCCAAAGCCGGCCATCGTCTTCTCATGTTTCTTACGCGCCTTTTCTTCCAGAACATGTTTATATTTCACTTCACACTGTGGGCAGACTCTTCCGGAGCGGATACTCGCGCCGCACATCTCACATTTCATAAAGGAATTGGAACCTTCCGCGATCTCTAAGCGCGATTCTTTTAACATCGTGCGGATGGTCTTTTGTTTGACGCCTGTTGCATCCGATACCTGCGCCGCCGTAGCGCCGCCATGTTTCTCCACATAGTTGCGTACCTTGCCGTAATCATCATAAGCAATAAACTTACATTTCGCGCATCTGTACTCGCCGCATCCCATAAACTTCATATCACCGCCGCATTCAGGGCATTTTACAGGCCGGTGATACACATCACTGTCTTGAAAATCTCTTACGTGATTCATACTCCTTCCCCCTTTTCACCCTACAGATATTCTATGCTTCATCTATGGCCCTGCCAATATCATGCCTCATATATTTATTGTCGAATATGACCCATTCCGCCGCCTGATAAGCATTCTCCCGCGCTTCGCGAAGCGTCTTTCCCTTAGCAGTCACACCCAGCACGCGGCCGCCGTTTGTAACGATTTTATCGCCTTCCAGTTTCGTTCCTGCATGGAAATAGTAATATCCTTCTTTATCCGCAAACTGCCCCGTCCACTTAATGGGAAATCCCTTTTCATAGGATTCCGGATATCCCTCAGAAGCCAGTACCACGCAGACCGCCGCGTTATCTTCAAACTGCAGGCCGATCTGATCCAGCGTGCCGTCTATACAGGCATCCATGACTTCTATGATATCGTTTTTCATCCTCGGCAGCACGACCTGCGCCTCCGGATCGCCAAAACGGGCATTGTATTCCAGTACCCGCGGACCTTTCTGCGTAAGCATCAGCCCGAAGAAGATGACTCCCTTAAAAGGTCTTCCTTCCGCCGCCATGGCATCGACTGTCGGCTGGTAAATATATTTCTGACAGAACGCGTCCACCTCCTGCGTATAAAAAGGACTGGGGGAAAAGGTTCCCATACCGCCCGTATTCAGACCGGTATCGCCATCGTGCGCCCGCTTATGGTCCTGTGCGGAAGTCATGATGCGGATGGTCTTGCCATCCACGAACGAAAGAACGGAAACCTCCCTGCCGGTCAGAAACTCTTCAATTACCATGCGGCTGCCCGCGGAACCGAACTTTTTATCTTCCATAATGGTCTTGACGCCATCTTTGGCCTCTTCCAGTGTATTGCAGATCAACACGCCCTTACCGAGCGCCAGACCGTCAGCCTTTAATACTACAGGCATAACAGCTGTTTCTAAATAGGCGAGCGCTTCTTTCGGATCATCAAACGTTTCATAAGCCGCCGTGGGAATGTTGTATTTCTTCATCAGGTCTTTGGAAAACGCCTTGCTGGCCTCTAAGATGGCCGCATTCTTTCTCGGCCCGAAAGCGCGCAGTCCCGCAGCCTCCAGTTCATCTACCAGCCCGCCGGCCAACGGGTCGTCCGGCCCTACAATGGTAAGGTCTATGGCCTTTTCCCTGGCAAAAGCCACTATTTTATCAAATTCCATGACGCCGATGGGTACGCACTCCGCTATCTGTCCAATGCCCGCGTTTCCCGGCGCACAGTATATTTTATCCACATTTTTATTTCTGGCAACACTGACAGCGATCGCATGTTCCCTGCCCCCGCCGCCTACGATCAATACTTTCATACTAATACCATGCCTTTCTCTTTACCCGCAGTCTTCTCATGTCAGAGCCGCAGATCTTCGCTTTCTTCCTGGCCGCGGTCAATCCGTACTCTGCCGCCATGCACCGTTACTCTGCCGTTGGCGATCAGATTGACAGCCTGTGGCAGGATCTGCCATTCCGCCTCTTCCATGACCCTCTGCTGTAAGCTCTCCGGGGTATCGTCTTCTTGCACAGACACCGCTTTTTGTAAGATGATAGGCCCGGTATCCGTTCCCTCGTCCACGAAATGCACAGTGGCTCCGGTCACTTTCACGCCCTTTTTTAACGCTTCTTTATGTACTTTCAACCCATAAAATCCTTTTCCGCAAAAAGAAGGGATCAGGGACGGATGGATATTGATGATGCGGTTCTGATATTTCTCTGTCATCTTAGGCGGCAATACTACCAGAAATCCGGCCAGTACGATGAGATCCGGTTCCGCCTCATCCACCGCCTCTAAAAAACTCTCATAAAACTGTTCTCTGTCCACGTAATCCTTCGGCGATATGTAAAACTCCTCTATTCCCGCCATCTTCGCACGCGTCAGCGCATAAGCATCACGGTTGTTACTGATCACACGGACAATCTGTGTGTTAGTCACTTTCCCTTTGCCGATACCATCCAGCAAAGCCTGTAGATTCGTACCGCCGCCCGATACGCACACGACTACTCTCAACATAAGGTCACTCCTTTTTCTCCGGCAATGATCTCACCGATCCGGTAAGGCGTCTCTCCCGCCGCGCGCACAGCCTCCATCGTCTTATCGACATCCGCGTTCTCTACCGCGAGCACCATACCGAGTCCCATATTATAGGTATTATACATCATCTTTTCTTCTAAACCGCCGGTCTTTTGTAATAACTGAAAGATTGGCAGGACCGGATAACTGCCCTTCTCAATTCTGGCATTGACGCCTTCGGGTAACATTCTGGGAATATTTTCATAAAAGCCGCCGCCGGTAATATGGCTGCATCCTTTTATGATAACACCTGTTTCTTTTATGGAACGCAGCGCTTTCACATAAATCTTCGTCGGCGCGATCAAAGCCTCGCCAAGCGTCGTTCCCAGCTCCTCATAATAAGTATCCAGACTTTCCTTCGTCATCTCAAAGACTTTTCTGACCAGGGAAAAGCCGTTGCTGTGTACGCCGGAAGAAGCGATACCAATAAGCGCATCGCCCGGTCTGATCTGCTTACCTGTGATGAGGTCTTTCTCGTCCACGATGCCGACCGCAAATCCCGCCAGATCGTATTCATCCTCCGGATAAAAGCCCGGCATTTCCGCCGTCTCGCCGCCGATCAGCGCCGCTCCGGACTGGATACAGCCGTCGGATACGCCCTTTACGATAGTCGCTATCTTTTCGGGGAAATTCTTGCCGCAGGCGATATAGTCCAGAAAAAATAAGGGTTCTCCGCCCGCGCAGGCAATATCGTTGACGCACATGGCCACACAGTCAATGCCCACGGTATCATGTTTATCCATTAAAAAGGCCAGTTTTAACTTGGTTCCCACGCCATCCGTGCCGGAAACCAGCGTCGGCTTTTCCATATCTTTCATCTTTGCAAGGGAAAAGGCGCCCGAAAATCCGCCAATCCCGCCGAGTACTTCCGGTCTGGCCGTCTCTTTGACATATTTTTTCATAAGTTCCACTGATCTGTAACCGGCTTCGATATCGACGCCTGCTGTCTTATAGTCCATATAACTTTTCCTCTTCACCTTTTATGCGTTGTAATTTTTGTATCCTGTCTCCTGCAATCTGGCGTCTTTGGCCTGTACGCTCTCTTTTAAGGACTGCGTATAGTCCTTTAACTTCTGTAAAAGCGTCTCGTCAGATGCCGCCAGAATTTTCGCCGCCAGAATGCCCGCATTCTGCCCGCCGTTAATGGCCACGGTCGCTACCGGGATACCGGAAGGCATCTGGACGATGGAATATAAAGAGTCCACGCCGCCCAGATCTGACGTCTTCATGGGAATGCCAATAACAGGCAGCGGAAAGATCGCCGCGCACATACCCGGCAGATGCGCCGCCTTGCCCGCTCCGGCTATGATGACCTTAAAGCCTTTTGCCTCCGCGCCCCTGGCATATTCAAAGAAAACATCCGGTTCCCTGTGTGCGGATATGATCTTCATTTCATAAGAAATACCCAACTGTTCCAGAATGTCCGCCGCTTTTGCCATAACGGGCATATCCGAATCACTTCCCATTACGATTCCTACCTGTGCCATCTTTTTGTCCCTTCTATACTATCTATACTATTCTATCGATCCTCTGTATCCTGTTTTATATCCGTCTCTTCTCTACAACATCTTGTGGAAGAACAATATATTTCTTCCTATAGTGTACTAGATTTTCTGTCAATACGCAATATCTTTTATGAAAAAGCCTCGTTTAATGTTTCCGTGCCCGCCAGAACGAATCTGCCCTCTATGATAATGGGTATGACTTCGCCGCTTTTCGCAACGACCGACAACTCTCCCAATTCGTCGTAGGGAATCGTCACATCCGTATGGCAGTTAAAATAAGCTTTGGTCATATCTTCATCACGCAACAGGGAAATCTCGTTATCTTTGGCCACGATCTCCTTGCCATCCGGATTATAGACCCGGACTTCCTCGGCATGGGAATAACAGGTATCGCCAACTGCAAAATGCGGGCCGGTCTTTTCCGCGATAAGGATAGGCAGTTTATCTTCTATGCCATATTTTCTGGCCGCCACATAAGCGGTCGTATTCGTACCGATGGCAAATTCGCCGATCGGCAGGCTCTCATGATGATGCAGTACGTTATCTTTGATATATTTGCGGTTTTCTTCTTCCGTCTGGAAATTCGCACAGGAATAGTCTCTGACCATACCATCTGCAAAACGCAGCGAGAAATCCTTATATTCGAGTCCATGCAGAAAAACCCTCGTCACATGCAGGACGCCTTCTGTTCCCGCAAGCAGCGGAGAGGTAAATACTTCTCCGACCGGGATATTGACATCCGCCACACAGTTTTCAAAGTTTGTTTCTTTCTCCGGATGAGCCAGCGTATGGAGGTTCACCTTCAAGTCCGTGCGGTTGTTCCCCATCCCTTTTATCAACACATAGTCACCCTGATCGAGCGTGTCGATGATCGTCTGCTGTATCCTGCGGTACAGCTTATAATCCAGCGTATTGATACGGATGATCTCATCAAAGATCTCGTCATATTTCTCGCCGATATCCGGTATGGGAAAGGCGATGATCGTAAAGCTGGTCTCCTCCCCTTTCATATAGCGGTTTTGCATAACACCTGCTTTGGAAACAAATTCCACTGTCATCTTCTGCTGTTTATCGCTAAGGCGCGCGGCCGCTTCCTTATTTTGCGGTACAAACGGCGTTTCGCCGAACGTATCCTGACAGGCCGGACCGCCGAAGACGCCCGCTTCTTTTTTAAAGCGCTCCCACACGTTCTGCAGGCATTCCAGCCGTCTTTCCGACAACTGTTTATCCAGAAAAAGGGCCAGATCCTCCTTATGGTCGTAATCGAACTGTTTATTGGGGTCCGCCCCATAATAACCGACCTTATTGACGCCGAACCCGCGGAAGATATTCTGCGCGTTCCGGTAAATGGTCGGTTTCAGACCAATGGCGTCAAAATTGTCCACCGCCGCCCTTATCATACGCTCAAAACCGAGCGCATAACGGATATTGACAGTTTTTTTGATGGAAATATCTTTATTCCCCGTCTCAAAACCAATGCGATAGCCTTCCGTATACGTGTCCGCCATCAGACGTATCGTCTCCTCCGGCAGTTCGTTCATATGTCTGGCAGTCTGCAATTCATTCTCTGAAATATATTCGCCAAAATAGTACAGATACCGCAGATCCGTCAAGTCCTTCTCCATAATGATACGGCATGCAAAATCTTTCTCCGGCAGGAGGATATCGCCTATCTTCTCTGCGCTTTCTTCTTCATAGTAATCGCTGATATACCAGTATATCGCCTGTTTTATCTCTTCTGTCAGAGCCTCTTTGGTAACACCTTCTTCCGCGCCCGTAAAAAGCTGATAGATTTCCAGTAAAAGCTCCATACGGATGAGCATATTGAACCTGGACTGCTCATAAGCCGCCACGATCATATAGCGCAGTTCCGCATACAGAAAGGCTAAAAGCCTGCCCATATCGGTGCCAAAACAAGCCGCGGCATAAGCCGGATCGGCATAACTTTTGGCATAATTTTCCGGCAGGATATCTTCATAAAGCGCCTTATTGTGCGCCTGCAGTTCTTCCATTGAAGCCGTATAAAGTCTGCCCTCCGCCACAAAATCCCATGTTTCTTTCATAAATAATACGAACTTTGCCATCCCCGCAAAGTAATCCTCATATGCACCGCCGCATTCTTTTTCTCCCGGTATCTGCGCTATCCTCTCCAGAGCCAGGTTAAAGCGCTCCTGTTCCAACTCCGCCTTTTCTTCCGCTGATATCAATTCCTGCATGACCGCCCTCCATAACACATGTTATTTAAATTAATCTTTCTATATTACCATTAACCGCCGATCTCGTAGGCACCCGCATACAAAATTGCGCTCACCACAAGCAGGGCCAGCACATTTAATAAGATTCCCAGATAAGAGAAAAAATAGTATCTGTCCCGTTCCGTTTTGGAGATCAGCCCCAGCGCCACGCCGACAAACGCAAAAATTGTCACCAGAAGCGCCGCCGCGCCATACTGTCCCGGAATGTCCCCGGCATTTTTGTAACTCATGATGAGCGTATAGGCAAGCGTTGTCAGGGAAATGATACCCAGTATCGTAGCCATGATCCCCCGCCCCGAATGGCTCTTATTCGTAAACATATAGCTGTTTTTATGACTCATATGGATACCTCAATCGCAAAACAGGTATTTCCATCGGAAATACCTGTTCATTTTTAAAATATAATCTTGTTCCTGCCGGCCAGAAGTTTTGCGCCGCCGATAATGAGCAGGATACCGCTTGTGATCCCCAGAACCAGCGCTACGACTCCGACCGCAATATTCATTGCGCCTGTGCCGCTCATTGTTTTATATGTTTTTTCTTCCATTTCTGACACCATCCCTTTCCACAATCGTTATCATCCGCATCATTTTACGCCATACTGCTCATAGTAGGCATCAATCGCAGCTTTCAATGTATCATCAATGTAGACTTTCCCCTTACAGGGTTTATTATACAGACATGTTACCACATCATCCATAGTCACGATAGCATTTGCCTCAAAACCGTATTTTTCCCTGATCTCATCGAGTGCGCTCTTCGTGCTCGTCAGACCTCTCTCCATACGGTTTAAGGATACCATAAGTCCCTTGATCTCCACATCGGCCTGTGCCTTGATGATGGGGAAAGTCTCTTCGATGGATTTGCCGGAAGTTGTTACATCCTCGATAATGACTACCTTATCGCCATCCTTTAATTTACTGCCTAAAAGGATGCCCGTATCGCCGTGGTCTTTTACTTCTTTTCTGTTGGAGCAGTATCGCACTTCTTTCCCGTATAAGCTGCTGAGCGCCATTACTGTCGCTACTGCCAGCGGGATTCCCTTATATGCCGGGCCAAAAAGTACGTCAAAGTCCAGCCCGTAGTGATCGTGGATGGCCTTTGCATAGTATTCTCCCAGCCTGTTTAACTGTATACCTGTCACATAAGCGCCCGCATTCATAAAAAAGGGGGACTTTCTACCGCTCTTTAAGGTAAAATCGCCGAATTTGAGCACCTGACAGTCTACCATAAATTCAATAAATTCCTGCTTGTATTTTTCCATTTTGTAATACCTTTCTCTCAGCCCTTTCAGTGCGCTCTATCCAGCGCCCCGGCAATATCTTCTTTCATGGCCAGAACCGCCTCCCTTGATGCCTGTGCAAAATGCTCTGCGCCATACTTTGCATATGCCTCCTGCTGATAAGCCGCGATAATGCCTCTGGAAGAATTGACGATCGCGCCGAGTCCATCTTCGTTAAAGAAATGGACAAGGTCAGCGCCTTTACCGCCCTGTGCGCCGTATCCCGGTACCAGAATAAAGGCTTTGGGCATGATCTTACGCAGGAGTTTACCCTGCTCCGGATAGGTTGCGCCTACGACCGCGCCTACATAACTATAGCCATCTCCCATACAGTCGGCGCCCCACTCGGCAACCTTCTCCCCGACTATTTCATAAAGCGGTCTTTCTCCGGCGCCGTTTTCCTCTTTTACGAGACGATCCTGAAACTCGCCGCTGCTGGGATTGGATGTCTTTACCAGCACAAAAATGCCTTTTTTCTCTTCTTTACATACTTTAATGAACGGTTTCACGCCATCCGAACCAAGATAGGGATTGACCGTCACAAAATCTTCATCAAATCCTCTGCAAAGGTTAGCGCCGACCGTCACGCCGCCAAGGTGCCCTACGGCATAGGCTTCGGAAGTAGAACCGATATCCCCGCGCTTGACATCTCCGATAACGACCAGACCTTTTTCCTTACAGTATGACACTGTCCGTTTGAAAACTTCCATTCCTTCGATACCAAACTGTTCGTACATGGCGACCTGCGGTTTCACGGCCGGGATCAGATCGTAAATGGCATCGACAATTTCTTTATTAAATGACCAGACTGCCTCTGCGGCGCCTTTTAAGGTTTCTCCATATTCTGCGAATGCCTTCTTCTGTAAATGTTCCGGCACATACTTTAACATGGGATCTAAGCCGACCACGATCGGTGCTCCGGTCTTTTTGATATTCTGGATCAATCTGTTTATCATGGATATGTCTGCTCCTTCGTTTTCCTTCTATCGCACTAAAGGCTTACATTATAAGGTCTTGCCTTTCAGATCCTGCAGTACGAACTGGTTCTCGATATACTGTTCAAACTGGTCTCTTCTCACCCATTCGTATTCGCCGTAATCTTCGGCCAGAACGATATGACTCTCATCATCCCCGGAAATGGAACAGATATAAGCGATGCCGACACAGTGCGTATCACCGAGCACGCTTGACCACGTATATTCTATTTTTTCAATTTTACCGTCTATAGACAGCAGTTCGTGGATGGCACGAAGGACTGCTTCATCGGGTGCTTCTCCGTGATTGACTTCCGTATCGACAAACTCCCATACAAAAGGTTCCGGAATACGGTCGTCCACCCAGCGTTTTAATAACAGGTACTTATCACCTTTTTTGATGATTCCTTTTACTCGTAAGAAAGTACTTTCCATATTGCGCCCTCATTCTTTCTTTTCTTTGCTTTGACCTACTAAATATAGTATCATTGCCCCAAGAACTTGTCAACAAACATCATCATCTTGTTTTTAAGAACTGATTCTCCCGCCGGGCGACCTCATCATCCGGATAGGATTTGAGATAATCGTTCATAAGGACCGCGGCGGTCGTATAATCCTCCATATATTCATAAGCCACGATCTCATTGAACTTTAATGTCTGCATCATATCATTGCCTTCGATGGCCATACCATCCTGAAACGCCATCAGCGCCAGTTCATACTCTCCCATCTGCATACGGCAGAGGCCCAGCTGGTTATAGATCTCCGCCTTGCTCTGGTCATTTAAAGTATAATCGCTGTAAATACTGGAAGCGTAATTATAATCGCCAAGCGCCTCATACGTCCTGCCCAGATAAAGCGACACTTCGTAATCCGAGGTTACTTTTACCCGCAGAAGATGCTCTCTGGCATTTTCATAATCTTCCAGATAATAATAAATGCGTCCCACATCATAATCAGAAATACTTTTCTCATTATCGGTGATGACCTGCTGTAAATACTCTTTGCCGACTTCCTTATAGCCGTTATCGACCAGCGCCTCATAGATCCGGATCAGACGGTCATAGTCCTGCGCATCCAGCTTCATAGTATCATCGAAGTCCTGTTTGGCACTGTCATAGTCACCGTTATAAAGTTTCACGCAACCCCGCAGATAATAAGCATCCGCCTCGCCGGGCCGCAGTCCTAAAATAGCGTCATAGGAACGGATCGCCTCCTCCGCCTGCCCGTTTCTAAAATAGGCCGCTGCCAGATAATAATTGATATCAAAATCAATATCCCGCACAGTCCCGTCGCTTAACTGCAGAGCCCTTTCAAAATAAGAAATGGCATTCTCATATTGGGAAAGTCCCATATAGGCAATGCCCATTCCCCGGCAGATCTGCCGTTCATCCTCATTCTCCGCAAGCGCTGTATTAAAAAGCTGCAAAGCCTCTTCATACTCCAGATTCTGCACAGCCGCCATGCCCGCGCTCACATTATCCGTTTTATCCTCCATACCGCATCCCGCAAGGGACACCATCGCCGCGATACTTAGGGCAAGTACTTTTTTTCTCTTCATTTTGTTTTCCTAATCTATCTCTGTTGTCATATTATCCGTATCATATCCGCCTGTATCCATCTTATTTATCCATCTTATCAAAAAAAAGGAAACTATTCAAGATGGGCCGCAACAAAATCATACGACAGGCAAGTTCTTCTCACATCAGGTTCCCGCAGAAAAGGTCTTTTAAGATCCCGAAAAACTCCCGCACCATGTTATTCAGCTGAAAATAGACATTGGAGGGCGCAGAAATGCCGCATACGTCTTTGATCCCCATATGTCTGGCCAGATGAACGCCCCGGAAGACATGGAAATTGTTGGTCACGATCCCCACGCTGTCGTGTTCTTCATCCAGAAACGCCATGCTGAAAGCAATGTTCTGTGATGTATCCGTCGATTTATCTTCTAATAAAATACGCTCTGCATCAATGCCTCTGCCCACAAGATAGTCATACATGCCCTGCGCTTCTGTGCACGGCTCGTTAGGCCCCTGTCCGCCGGAAACGATACAGATGGTATCCTCATTCTCCACAAGATACTCATAAGCCTCATCAAGCCGGAATTTTAAGGCCGCAGAAGGCCCTTTTTCCTTAACCTGTGCGCCGAGCACGATAATATAGTCTAAATCCGCCTTTCCCTTGGCCTTAAAACCGCTGATGACACAGCCCTCCACGATAACGAAGGCCAGAATGCCGATTATAATAACAACCGTTATGGTTTTCTGTAAAAAAGAGGGCAGTCTGCTCCACAAATGGAAATGTATGAAAAACGTAAGGCCGAGGAAACAGATGCCTCCCAGCCCCCATATCATATAAAAACGTGTTCCCGACTTGATGCTGTATATCAGAAAACAGTAACCGAAACAGAACAGACTACACAGGATACACAGGATCTCCCATAGGATCTCTTTTTTCATCATTTCACACAAGCTCCTTTTGTAATTCAGCTTTTACATCATGCTGTCCACTATGCGCCCGGTCTCAAAAAACAGCTCCAGCGCCTCTGTGAGAGAATCGGATATGACAGCCTTCTGCCCGCTTTCCATATCAATGTGGGTGTAAGCATAGACCATATACAGATTATCATCATCTTCCGCCATATAGATAACCCCTGCGTCCGCTTCATCATCATAGTGCTCTACCACTGTCATCCTGATGGTACGTCCGAGGAAAGTGATACCGATATCCTCAATTTTCAGGCTCTCCAGTTCATCCTCAAACTCCTCCTCCCAGAGTTCTTCCAGCGATTCCATGTCTTCCAGAAACATATCTACGATACCATAAGCTTCTTCCGGCTCCATGATGTAGATACAATCCGCGGCCGTCTGCAAATCGCCTCCCGGCGTAATAACAGTCTCATACCCATCCGTCAGCTCTTCATCAATGGCCCAGCCATCCGGCAGAGCAAAGGCCAATGAATAGACTTCAAAATTATTTCTGTTATATTTATCTTCAAATTCCTGCTGCTTATCCTGCGCAAAACTCTGATTCCAGCCAAGTTCCAGTTCATAAAAATCATTCAGTTCCGCTATCAGTGCCTCTGTTTCTTCCGTCACGTCCTCTTCATTGACCGTAACGGTCACTAAAGCCATCACATCATCACCGAAGCGGTAAAGTCCATAAGCGCAATAATGCGGTACATACTCTTCGTTCCAACTGTCATATTCCATATAGCTGACTTCGCATACCGCGCCGTCCTCTATCTCCCGGATATTCCCGATGTTGATATCATAATAGGTGTCATAATAAGCCATTTCCCCATCCACATACTTTTGCAGATTGTTTTGCAGGGAATAGTTTTTGGCCTTATATTGCAGGTAAGGCTCCAGATCGACCTTGACATAAACGCCTGCATATTCGCTCCGCGCCGAGGTGCCGGAGATGCGCGGATGGTCTTCTTTGGGGATATAAACGCTGAATACGGTTTCCTGTCTGGAAGTCTTCCTGCTCGTGGAAATGCGTTCTTCCGCCAGATACTGAAATCCCCTGTAACCCTGCGCCTCCGCCGAGCCGAAGCGGATACCGCTTCTGAATGCGGCATCTTCCCCAGTCTCTTCCGGCATTTCTTCTGCTGATCCTTCCGTATCCGCCTCATTTGACGCGGTGTTCTCTTTATGATTAGCATCCAGTTCTTCTCTGGCCTGTTCTTTTCTTCTTTCCAGATCCGAAGCTGCGGGACGCGCGGCGCCGCAGGCTGTCATTTGTAACATTATCGCGATGCACAGGAACAATATCGTCATTTTTCTTTTCATATCGCCATTTATTTCCTCATTTTATGACAGATGCCAGTCTCCTGCATTTCAGAAAACCGGCATCCGTAATTTACTATTGATCTCTTGTCTTATCTTAATACGCCTGTCTCAAAGAGCTTATCAAGAGCCGCCCTTACATCCGTTTCCGCATCCGGGCCTTCTCCTGCCCATACGACCGCGTAGATCGCATACTGCACGTAGTTATCCTGCGCCAGATAGAAAATACCCAGATCGTAACCATCTTCTTCTTCCAGGTGCATTTCTATTTTGAGCGTTCTGCCAAGGAAAGTCTCGCCGGCATCTTCTACAACGACATTCGAGACATCATCTCCGAAAGCCTCTTCAAAATAGCTTGTCGTATAGTCTATATCAGAAAGCATATCGTCGATCATGTCGGGTTCACCCGCATAATCTTTGGCTACGGAGATATAACCGATACCGTAAGCGTCGCCGTTTGGCCCGAAAATATCTTCATCATAGGTGCTCTCGCTCTCGTCTTTATCCCAGCCATCCGGCAGTTCAAAGGAGATATAACCCAGATTGAAAGCGTCTGCATTGTATTCATCACTGTTCTCAAAGGCCGCTTTCTTTGTTTCCGCAAAAGATTCATCCCAGTTGATGTCCAGTTCATAGAATGAAGAAACTTCGTCTAAGAGTGACTGTGTCTTGCCCGTCGTCTCCTCTGCTTCTATACGGATATCAATGACCGCCATGACATTATCACCCATATCTCTTAAGCAGAAAAGTTCATAATAAGGTGTATATGTGCTGTCATAGGAACTGTACTCCAGATAAGTCACTTCACAGATCGCACAGTCGTCGCCGAGTTCCTCTATCTCACCGATCTCCAGACCGTAGTAGTCGGAATATAACTCACCGTCTACATATTCTTCCAGATTCTCACGCATCGTGTAATCTTCCCACTTATACTGGAGATAAGGATCGACGTCAACTTCTACTGTGACGCCCATACGCTCACATCTTGCAGAACCGCCGGAAACACTCGGATAATCGCCATCCGGAACGAAAACGGAAAAACTTGCCTTATCGCCGGATTTGGTATTGGATGTGGAAACAAGTTCCTCCATCAGATATTCAAATCCTGTATATCCTTTCGCTTCATCAGAACCGAAAACAATGCCGGAGGCCGTTTTTACTTCTTCCTCTTCCTCAACCTCTTCTTTTACTTCCGTTTCTTCCTCTTCGGTATCTTCCCCTTCTGTCTCTTCCTGTGCGGTGTCGTCCTCCTGCGTATCGCTTCCCCTGTTCGTCAGATCGGACGCACTGGGGACCGCAGATCCTCCGCAAGCTGTCAGACCAAACATTACAGTTGCCATTAACAACGCTGTAACTACCTTGTTCTTCATTCGTTCTCTCCTTTTTCAGTGTGCTTTCCAAAAAGTTGCTATATTCCGTTAATACAGCATTATAACATCCAATCTCTGAATGGTCAAATCCTATTCCATATTTTTCTCAATACATTCTACGATCTGCTCCTGCAACGGTAATATTTCCTTTAAGATCGGCCTTGCCTCTTCCGGCTTGCCGGCACGCAGTAAATCTACAATCTTTGTATAAGATTCAAAGAGAGGCGTAATAGAAAGATTTCCCGATACGCCTTTGAGCGCATGCGTTTTTTCTATCACATCATTGTATTCATTTCCATCGTAATCCGCGTCTACGCGATAGGTATTGACGGATTTCACGAAGGAGCCGAGCAGTTTCGTATATAGTTTCTCATTACCGTTGATACGTTTGACACCACCGTCAACATCTACTCCAAGTTCTTTTAACTCTTCAAATAAACTCATAAGGAACACCCCTTTCCCAAACAAATGTTTCTACGATTAATTTCTTATTGATGAATTCGGCACAGAAACTTCCGTTCCTGTGCCGGAGTCAACTTATCTATGAATCTGATCAATACTTGCCGAAATCATCTCCGAGAGAGATAACCTGCTCGTTCATGGACGCCGAAGGCGCTGAGTAGGAACCGCCGCCGCTTCTGAGAGAAGATCCTGAACTTCCGGAACCCAGATTGTAAATGGAGATCATTTCTCTCATTCTGGACGCCTGGTTGGACAGTTCTTCACTGGCTGCCGCACACTCTTCACTGGTAGCAGAGTTGGTCTGTACGACCTGAGATACCTGCGTGATAGCCTGCTCGATCTGTGCAACTGCCGTTGCCTGATAGTTGGAGGATTCCGCGATACCGTTGATTATCATCTCGCTGTCCTGTACAACCTTGGTAATCTCTTCCATAGCCTTGGAAGTGGTGTCCACGATCCTGGAACCGGAGTTTACCTTCTCGATGGAATCTTCGATCAGATCTGCTGTTTCCGCTGACGCAGCAGCACTCTTTGCCGCAAGGCTTCTGACTTCTTCTGCAACAACCGCAAAACCTTTACCTGCCTCGCCTGCTCTTGCCGCTTCAACTGCTGCGTTCAGAGCCAGGATATTGGTCTGGAATGCAATATCATCAATCGTCTTGATGATCTTGGAAATATTTTCGGAGGATTTATTGATATCCTGCATAGCGCTCATGGTATCCTGCATCTGTCTGTTACCAAGCTGTACTTCTTCGATAGCCTTGGAAACAAGGGATGCCGCTTCATTAGCCTGCTCTGCGTTCTGTTTGGTCTTCTCTGCGATCTCGTCGATAGATGCCGTGATCTCTTCGATCGCGCTTGCCTGCTCGGTAGAACCCTGTGCCAGTGCCTGGCTTGCGCTTGCCACCTGTGAAGCGCTGATCGTTACCTGGGAACCTGCCTCGGAGATATTGGATAAGGTATGCAGGTTGTCTTCTACCAGTTTCTTTAAGGAATTGCCTAATACGTCGTCAGCAGAAGCCGGTTTTACATTGATAGTCAGATTGCCGTTCGATACTTCTTCTGCGATCTGAGACTGATATTTGATATTGTTAATTACTTCCGTATATTTATCTACCAGTTCGCCAAATTCATCATTGTGGTATTTCACCAGTTCAATATCCACACGCCCCATAGCGATATCGCTGGCCGCAGAGGATAACTGGGAAACTGATTTTGATATGATCTTTATCAGCATAAAGGCGATTATCAAGGAAAAAATAACGGAAACTGTGATCAGTGCCAGACTGACGATATTGGAAAGGTCTGCCGTCTGGTCGATCGCTGCTACGCCTTCCTGCATTTCCACCGCCAGAGTATCGGTGACGATCTTCGCTTTCGTCTCATCTGCGCCAATCTGTTCTATCGTTTCCTGTACAGCATAATACTCTTCTTGCTGCATATCTTCTACCGCCCTCTTAATCCTGCTGATAGAAGACATGCCCATTGCTACGTTGAGTATCGAGAGTAAAATCGGTACTGCAAAACCTATGATCATTTTTGTTTTCATCTTCATGTTTTTCATCTTCTCATACCTCTCATTCTTCATCATTATTCATTTCATGTGCCTGTTCAACAACCGATAAGTCTTCGTCATTTAACAGCTTATCGGGGTCTAACAACAACTTGACTGCATCGCCGACTTTACCGATACCGTAAACATATTTATTCTGTACCTTGTCGGCACGGCCAACGCTCGGAGGCGGCAGTATGTTGTCTTCCTTGATCTCGACAACTTCTGCGATCTTCTCCACGATCAGGCCGACCATCATAGACTTTATGTTTATAACAATAATACAGGTTCTGTCATTGTATTCAAACGGCTCCTGCTTGAAGCGCAGTCTGACGTCAACGACAGGTATGACTTTACCACGTAAGTTAATAAGACCCTTGATATAATCTTCCGTTTCAGGAATCGCAGTGATGGCCTGAAGCTGAATGATCTCATTTACATACTGGATCGCCAGTCCGAAGTATTCATTACCAGATTTGAAGGTCATGTACTTCCCTTTTTGTGTATCACTCTCGCTGGAAGCATCTTCAACCTGTCTTTTTAATTCGCTCTTTTCCTCCATGTGATTACCGTTCCTTTCTGCTTATTTTATTCTATTAATCCGGGAGCATCCAATATCAAAGCGATACTTCCGTCGCCAAGCTGGGTACAGCCGGATAAACCTTTTACCTTCTTGATATAAGAGGGAATCGGTTTAACAACGATCTCCTGCTCTCCGATCAGCTTATCGACGAGAAGACAGACTTTCTTATCATCCACCTCCAGGATCAGCATAACGCCTTCTTCTACCGACTCTTTATATTCAGCCAGACCATACCATTGGCCAAGACGCAATACCGGGAAACATTCGCCGCGGATCATGATGTACTCTTCTCCATTCGGTTCATGGATCATCATATCCTCTGTTACACGGACAAATTCTTTGATCGCACCCGTTTCCATAACGAAGGAGGAATGGCCGATCTCCATCACGATACCATCGATGATCGCCAGCGTGAGCGGTATCTTCAGGCTCATGATACTGCCGAAGCCCTTCTTGCTCTCAATCTCCAGCGCACCGCCGATTGCCTGGATATTCTGGACTACGACATCCATGCCGACGCCTCGTCCGGATATCTCCGTAACAACCTCGTTGGTAGAGAAACCGGGTAAAGTGATAAACTGGTATACTTCCTTATCCGAGTAAGCGCTGTCGGGTTTATTCTCATCCAAAAGCCCCTGTCTTCTGGCTTTGGAGAGGATCTTGTCTCTGTCAAGACCCGCACCGTCATCTTCCACGCTGATCCATACCTTGCCGGCCTCGGTCTTCGCAGAAAGCGTGACCTTGCCTTTCTCCGGCTTACCGGCATCACGACGTTCCTCTTTGGATTCGATACCGTGATCGACAGAGTTTCTGACGATGTGCATCAGCGGGTCGGAAATATGTTCGATGATATTCTTATCTACTTCCGTCTGTTCCCCTACCATAATGAACTCGATATCCTTGCCAAGTTTCCTTGATACATCGAATACGATACGGTTCATCTTCTGGAAGGTATTGGCCAGAGGCACCATTCGCATCGACATGATAACATTCTGTAAGTCGGTGGATATCTTGGACAACTGCGCTGCCGCCTTGTTAAAGTTATCCAGATTGAGTCCGGGCACTTTCAGATCGGGATTCTGTAATACGACCGATTCTGAAATAACAAGCTCTCCGATCAGTTCCATTAACTGATCCATCTTGCTTACATTGACACTGATAAAGGAAGCCTTCTCGCCTTTCGGTTTATCTTTGGCGAGTTTCTTCTGCTTACCGGGTTCTTTGGATTTGATAACGAAATCACCGGGTGCGATCGCAGGTTTTTCGGGTTTCTTTTCTTCCTTGGGCAGCTCAGCCGCCTGCGTCCGCGCATCGATTTCTTCTACGCTTGAATCCAGATCAATGACCGGCGCCGCCGGTACGACATCATCATGTTCTCCGAAATCGAATCCCTGTAAGAACTCTTCCGCCTTGCATTCATAAACATCTACTTTATCAATATCATAGCCGACACCGACTATCTTACGGATCTCTTCCTCGCTGCACTGTGCCTGTAAGAGTATCTTGAATCCTTCTTTTAAAATGATCTCCGCACAGTCAGGATCGGAAATAATATCCTCCGGAGAATATAAGAGATCCTCCGCAATTTCCTTGAGGGCATATACTACCTTATAGGCATGTACATTTGCCATCTCTGTTTCCGGGAAAAAGGAAACATAAATTCTGTAAAAACGGCTTGCGCTTGTAGCAACAGG
The DNA here is from genome assembly GCA_023663085.1 of Ruminococcus sp. Taxonomy (GTDB): domain Bacteria; phylum Bacillota; class Clostridia; order Lachnospirales; family Lachnospiraceae; genus UBA3282. The sequence continues at coordinate 68,411 of JAMPIB010000003.1, forward strand.
CGCAATATAGAACTGTTTCGGTTCCTCGTGCTTATTTTCGGGAATCGCCTCTGCTTTTTTCTTACCGCCTTTACCACCGCCGCCCTTGATCTTTTCCAGAAATTCATCAAGTGCCGCTACGATCTCACCGGATTCACCGTCTGCCGGATCACCGTTGCGGATCTTTTCCATCTCGTTAGAGATAAAATCTTCTACTTCCAGTACATGATCCACTAATTCCAGATGCGGCACATTGTCGGGATGAGATTCTCTTAAAAAGTAGAAGACATCTTCCAGTTTATGCGCGACAGCCGTTATTTCATCGAACATCATGATACCGGATGAGCCTTTGATGGTATGCATGGTTCTGAATATCTCATTGATGCTGTCTTCGTCAAAACTGTCCGCATCTTTCTGGTCAAGAACCATTTCCTGCAGCTGCTCTAACAACTGTCCATTCTCGAACAGATACATATCCAACATGCCGTCTGTACTAAATTCTTCCGCCATATACTTCTCCTTTCCTGCATATTCTCATTAAGTTCTTTGGTCAGATCAGGCCGAGTTTTTTAAGTGCCTGTTCAAATTTATCCTGATCGATCGGTTTGCCGGAATATATGGTGCATCCCAGTTCAAATGCCATCTTAACATTCGCCTCATCATTCAGCGCCGTTGTCATAATGACTTTGACCGCTTTATCTTCGGGAATGTTTCTTTCCTTTTCGAGATTACGGATACCTACAAGCGACTGATAGCCATCCATGACAGGCATCATGATATCAAGACATATCAAATCATAGGGTTCTCCGTCCTCTAAAGCCATCATGAATGCGTCCACCGCTTCCATACCGTCCACGGTAACGTCGCATTCACCGTACTTTGACAGGAAATTGACCATAAATTTCCTTGTGACAAAATCATCCTCGGCTAATAGAATCTTCATATCCTTTCTCCTTTACATTTTATTTAACAATGCGTATGTTCGTCCGGCGATATCATTCAGTTTTTCCTGATATTCCACCGCCCCCAAATCATAAGCAACTTTGGGCATTCCATATACGACGCAGGTAGATTCATCCTGTCCGATCGTCCTTGCTCCCGCCCGGCGCATGGACAAAAGTCCCTTACCGCCGTCGCCGCCCATGCCGGTGAGGATAATTCCTACGGCATCAGGCCCCGCAGCTTTGGCTACGGATTCAAACAAAACTTCCACGGAAGGACAATGGCCGTTTACTCTTGGTCCCTCTTTCACCTCTACCTGATAGGATCCGTTGACCTTGATCAGCCTCATATGTCTGTCTCCTCCGGGGGCTATCAGCATGTGCCCCGGCATCACTCTGTCGCCGTGCTCCGCTTCTTTGACCGAGATCCGGCACTGGTCGTTTAATCTCTTGGCATACATCTCCGTGAATTTCGGCGGCATATGCTGTACACAGACGATACCCGGAATATCCGTTCCAAAGTCCTTGACAACGGAGAAAATAGCTTCTGTTCCGCCTGTAGAAGCGCCGATCGCCACGACCAGATTGCTTTTCTTGACAGAAAGGCTCTGCTGCTGTTCATGCTGCATGAGCACGGTCTTTTTGATATTGCTGATCTTGGCTGTCGATGCGATCTTGATCTTGACTAACAATTCGTTCTTGATAAAATCTTCCAGCTGCTGTCTGTTGGATACCGCCGGCTTGGCCACAAAGTCCACGGCTCCGGCGTTCATGGCATCGAATACTTTATCGCTCAATGCGCTGATCACAACGACCGGCAGAGGATACTGCGGTATCAGCTTACGCAGAAAATCAATCCCGTTCATCCTCGGAAGCTCTACATCCAGAGTCATTACATCCGGTTTGTGCGCCAGAATAAGGTCTCTTGCTTCAAAGGGATCTTTCGCTGTCGCCACGATCTTGATGGCAGGATCCTTGCTCAGATTCTGCACCAGCAATTCTCTAAATACAATAGAATCTTCTACAATTAATACTCTGATCGGCTGCATAACTCTATACTCCCTCCTTCTTTCTGAATATCGACGGCTGAATGATCTGAAATGGTGTGCTGCTCCTGTCTATCGTTTCTGTCGTCCCGATGAAGAAGTAACCGCCCGGCACCATTGCATCATAGATCCGCTGCACCAGATCCCGTTTGGTATTGTCGTCGAAATATATCATTACGTTGCGTAAAAACACAACATGCAGCTTCTTTTTAAATGGCAGCGGATCCATCAGATTGAACTGTCTGAAGATCACTTCCCGCTTGAGTTCATCTGTCACCTGATACTGGCTGCCTCCCGCGACGGCGTGGAAGAAATGTCTTTTCCACTGTTCCGGCAGGTTTTTCAACTGTTCCTCGCTGTAAACGCCTAACATGGCCTGCTGTAAAACCTTGGTCGATATGTCGGTGGCCAGTATTTTTTTGTCCCACTGATCCTTCTCCAGTCCGAAGAAGTCCATTAAGACCATGGCGATCATATAGGGCTCTTCTCCCGTAGAGGCCGCGCCGCACCAGATCCGCAGATCCTTCGTATTTGCCTCCTTTACCCGCAGCCAGGGCAGCACCACATTCCTCATATAATCAAAATGTTCAAATTCCCTCATAAAATAGGTATGATTCGTTGTCAGGAAATTGACTAATATCTTTTCCTGCATTCCCGTTTTATCACGCTCTACGGCATCCATAAATTCGTGATAATTGTTAAAACCGTTTTTTCTGACGTAATTTTGCAGTCTGCCATTTACAATGACTTTTTTCTGTCCCAATTCTATGCCATAGCGCTGCTTCATGAAGACAGAGATTCTTTGCAGCTCATCATCTGTAATCATCATTTCTTCATTCCCCCGAATTACTATCACAAATTTTATTTAATTTTTTAAAAAATTTAATTAAACTGCCGTGCAATCTTACAGCATATATTATAGATATCCGGATTAAATCTGATCCCGGATTCTTCTTTCATGACGGTCAGCGCCTCCTCTCTGCTGTGCGCTCCCTTCTCCGTCAGATTCGTATAGCGTTCCATAATGGAAACGATCTGTGCCGCAAGCGGTATCTTCTCTTTCGCAAGACCTTCGGGATAGCCGCTGCCATCCCAGTTTTCGTGATGATAGCGGGCGATATCTATCGCCGTACTGATAAATTCGTTATAATCACTGTTCACATACAGATCGCTCAAAAGTCTGGCTCCGATATTGGTATGCTCCCGGACAGTCTCCTCTTCTTCTGCGGATAGTCCGCCCTTTTTCTTGAGCAGTTCCACCGGAACGCCGATATTGCCAATATCGCACAAGGGCGTGGCCAGTTCTATCGTATCGACATACGTATCGGATATCTTATCCTCAAACATCGGCGAAAGCTGCATCCCCTGCGCCAGAATCCCGCAGTTATTACGCAGGCGCTCCATATAATCGCCTTCGTAATCGGAATTTTGTATGGCAATGTTTGCCAGTGCGTATAAAATATTCTTTTTTTCAAGTTCCATCTGCTTAAGCTGCTCGCTGACAGAAATCTGCAGCCTCCTGTTCATCTCCATCAGTTCGCTCTTGGCTTCATGCAGGCTTAAGTGCACGCCGACACGCGCCTGTACGACTTCCGGGATAAACGGCTTGGTGATATAATCTTCTCCGCCGAGCAGAAAGCCTTCCACAATATCCATAGGATCGTCAAATGCCGAGATAAAGATAATGGGAATGTTTTTAGTATTTTTATCTTTTTTCAGGGTCCGGCAGAGTTCATAGCCATCCATGCCCGGCATGGAAATATCGCTCAGCACAAGCGCCGGTAACTGCTCTTTAGCCATTGTGAGCGCCTCTTCCCCGCTCTGCGCCAGAATGGGCTGACATCCCATATCTTTTATGATCTCTTCCAAAACAAGTCTGTTGGTCTCCACATCATCTACTATGAGTATCTTCGCCTTGCCCGCAAGCCTGTTCTCATTCCCCATCTATGCACCTCTCTTCCTGATAAAAAGTATTTATGATAAGAGGGTATTGATCTCCTCATATCCGGCATTGACTTTCTCATAACTTTCTTTCTGGACAGCCATTTTTAATTTCAGGATCACGCGGCTCACTTCACGCGGCGCACCCTGCGTAAGCTGTCTGATAGTCTCCATGAACATCTCCGCCTTTTCCCAGTTCTCCATTTCCACACAGAGGATCAGCTTGGAAAGGTTCTTCTTCAGGGCTTCTTTGTTCTCCGGCGTACCATAGAGCATCATGTTCTCCGTATCGTCGTTCTCTTCCTCGGCCGGGGCCATGGCAAAGAGATTCGCGCGGGCCGCCGCCTCATCATCAGCGGATACGGGCATCTCTTCTCCCTCGCTTAAGCCCACCCAGATGGAGAAAGAAAATGTACTTCCCTTATTTTTTTCGCCTTCCACTTCGATCTTGCCGCCCATCAGTTCTGCAAGCTGTTTACAGATATTAAGACCCAGTCCCGTACCGCCGTACTTTCTGGAGATAGAGGCATCCACCTGTGAAAAACTCTGGAACAGCTTATCTTTATCGGCCTTGTCGATACCGATGCCGGTATCTTTTACAATAAAAAACAGCTCTATCTTGTCGTTTACCCTCGCCGTTCTCACCACTTCCACGGTGATCTTGCCGACCGTCGTAAACTTGAGTGCATTAGAAAGCAGATTGTTCAAAATCTGTACAATACGCAGTTCGTCCCCGATGATATATTCTGGTATCTGCGGCGACACCGTCATAAAAAAGCCGAGTCCTTTTTCAGTTAATTTATTGATATGCTGAGACCTCACATAATCCAGCATGTTCCGGAAATGGAACCTGCGAGGTTCTAAGGTGAACTTGCCTGCCTCCAGTTTGGAAAAATCCAGAATATTATTTATTATCTTATTCATATCACCGCAGCAGCGTTCTATCAGGCGCAGCGATTTTAAAATATGTTCGTCTTTTACTTCATCGAGCAGTTCTCTGGTGTTGCCGAGCACACCGTTGACCGGTGTACGAAGTTCATGCGTCACATTGGCCACGAACTCGGATTTTACTTTGAGCGCCTGCTCCGCCTCCTGCTTGACATGCGTGATCTCACGGTTTAAGTATTCTTTTTCCAGAACATCATTGGCCATGCAGATATAGCTTTCCTTGTGATCCTTGCTTTCTATAATCCTTGTCTCCACCGGGAAACAGGTAAGATTCTTACGATAGGCCACCAGTTTCTGCAGTTCGTGTCCAAACGGATATTCTGTGCTGAATCCATCTTCCGCCGCCTTAAAGGTGCCCGGAAAAATGTCGCTGATATGTCTGCCGCACAGTTCTTCATCATATTCGAGTTTCGCTTTTGCGGCGGCATTCGCATAAAAAATGATTCCTGTCCGGTCAAAAATAAAGATCATCTCCAGGGCATCGCCAATCGGAAATGCACCGGTCTCACTCCATTCCATTATATCCCCCCTACAGTCATGTATCACTGAACAGGCAGCAAAAACGCACTCCTTTGCTGCCTGTTTCAGATTCTTTATGCAAAATCGAACATCTTGATCACTTCTACAATATTGAAGAAATCTTCCTTAGCAAGCGCAAAACACTCCAGAACATCCGGTGAGAACTGACCGCACTCCCCGTTCATGATCATTTCATAAGCTATGCCGTTGGCATAGGCGCTCTTATAGACTCTGGGGCTTACCAGCGCATCGTATACATCCGCAATAGCGACTACCTGTGAATAGATCGGGATCTCATCCCCTGTCAGATGGTCGGGATATCCTTTGCCATCCCATCTTTCATGGTGGTAACGGCAGATATCGTAAGCATAACGGTAAAATTCGCTGGTCTGGTCTTTATAAGACTTTTCAAGGATTTCGCAGCCGATCGTCGTATGCGTCTTCATGACTTCAAACTCTTCCGATGTCAGTCGTCCGGGTTTCAATAAGATAGCATCAGGAATACCAATCTTACCGATGTCATGCAGCGCCGACGCTTTACAGATCTCGTCGATCTGCTCCTGCGTGATGCCGTATTTCGGATAATATTTCATAAGGTATTTTAACATGATCCTCGTAAAATATTTGATCCTTCTCGTATGCTCGCCTGTCTCAGCGCTTCTCGCCTCTACGACTGAACTGAGCGTATCGATCATATACTCGGAATTTTCACGGATCTTCTTCTCCTGCTCCCTGATCTCTTCTTCCTGCTCTTTCAGACGCACTTCCATATTGTGCTTATGCTGGTACAGATCGATGATATTACGGCTTCTTCTTTTAACGATATGAGGATAGAAAGGTTTATGTATAACATCCGCAACACCGAAAGAATAAGCCTGATCTTCACTGTCAAGCGCATCTTCGCTTGTGATCAGTATAACGGGGATCTGCTCCAACATCTCCTGTTTGTGCATATACTTAAGCACCTCAAAACCATCTTTGACAGGCATGACGATATCCAGAAGTACTAATACAATCCTGTCATTTTCCGACAGTCTGGCAATGGCGTCTTCACCGTTTTCTGCTTCGAGCAGGTCGTATGTACCGTCTCTGAACATCTCTTTGAGTATCTCTCTGTTGACCTCTTCATCATCAACGATCAGGATCTGTTGTTTTTTGTTTTCCATCTCCATCTCTCTTTATCCTCTCCTACACTTTATTTTTTGCCAAAAACTTCTCAATCACTACTAAAATACCACTTTTTGACTATGATTGTCAATAATATGCCTCTAAAATGTCAGAGAAATTTCTGGCAATTTGACGATACAGAACCACAGTCTTTGTTTCAACATTTTTATTCCATGATTTCTTCTAAGGTCTGTAACAGTTTATCAATATCGATGGGCTTGGCGATATGTCCGTTCATGCCGCTCTGTAAGGCTTCTTTTTTATCTTCTTCAAAAGCGTTGGCCGTCATGGCGATGATCGGTATGGAGGCCAGTTTTTTATTATCCAGTCCTCTGATCAGTCTGGTCGCTTCATATCCGTCCATCACAGGCATCTGTACATCCATGAGCACCAGCGAATAATAACCGGGTTCGGAGTTCTCCAGCATCTCCACGGCAATCTTGCCATTATCCGCTACATCCGTACTGAATCCCGCATCGCCAAGGATTGCCACGGCGATCTCCTGATTCAGATCGACGTCTTCCGCCAACAGGATATGTCCCTTATGCTGCCTGTGCGTTTCGTTGTCCGTTTTCCCGTCTTCTGCGCCTTTTTTGCTGGCAGAATCTGCCGGCGTCTTCTGTACTTCTTCCGCCCCCGTATGCAGGCGGAAGGTAAAGAGAACCGTAAACTGCGAACCCTCTCCGAGTTTACTCTGCACGGAAACGGAACCGTTCATCAGTTCCACGATATTTTTGGTAATGGCCATGCCGAGTCCGGTTCCCTGAATGCCGCTGGTCGTGGAATTTTTCTCCCGCTCGAACGGCTCGAAGATATGCTGTACGAACTCCTCGCTCATACCGATACCGTTATCCCTGATGACAAATTCATAATTGGCATAACCGGCTGGCGCTCCCGCTTTCTCCGTGATCGTCACGTCGATACGGCCGCCCGCCTCCGTATATTTGACGGAATTGCTCATAAGGTTTAACAATACCTGATTCAGGCGCAGTTTATCGCAGTAGATATACTGGTCGCTCACATCGACCATCTCGACCTGTAAGGACAACTGTTTGGCGTTGACATCCGCCTGTAAGATATTGCGCAGTCCCTGTATGATATCCGGCAGCGAACAGGGCGTTTCTTCCAGTTGGAGTTTGCCGCTCTCGATATGGCTCATATCCAATACATCATTGATCAGATTCAACAGATGATTGCCCGACGTACTTATTTTATTCAGATATTCTTCCACCTTTTCCCGGCGGTTGATATGCGTAATGGCCAGATTCGTAAAACCGACGATGGCATTCATCGGCGTACGGATATCATGCGACATATTGGAAAGGAAAACGCTCTTGGCCTTGCTGGCCCGATTGGCCTGCGAAAGCGCATTCTCAAGCAGCGCTCTCTGTTCTTTTTCCTTGCGGATCTCTTCATCCGCGCTGCGGAATCCTAAGACAATGCCGCTGCTGCCTTTTTCATTTCCCGCATATACGGCCTTTAACTGGAAATATTTGATCTTACCGTTACGAAATGTACGGTAGGCCACATAATGTATCTTTTTCTCGGACAGTTCGTCTTTCAATCTGTCTAAAGAAATATCCTCCCGCAGCATTTCTTTATCATCTTCATAGACAAAATCCTCTATGTAGCGATCCATACTTTCCTTAAAGTCTGCTTCTTTGCTGAAAATAGTATTCAAATCCTTTTCATTCCCGGCATTGTTCTGTATCGGGGTGCCGATGCCCGTCTGCAGGTCAACAAAGCATACCAGACTGTAATCAATGCTCAGTGCACGGATCAGTTCCGTATGGCGTCTTTCTCTCTTTTTCTCCTGTAATTTCTGTTGTGTGCAGTCCAAAAGGAAACGCTGGTATACAAGCTGGCCGTTTTCCTCCACCAGTTTGACGTTGCCCATGACATGCAGGATATCGCCGTTTTTATGCTGCACGCGGTATTCTATGCCGACGCTGTCGCCCTCTGTTTTCAGTCCTCTGATACATTCTCTGAATCTTTCTTTATCTTCGTCCATAACGGAGTCCGCCACCAGGTCAAATCCTGCCGCCTCCAGTTCTTCCTGCGAATCGTAACCGAGGATCTTTAAAGCCGCCCGGTTGATGTTGATCACATGCGCGCCATCTAACGTATGACGCATCATACCGCAGTCAATGGTCGTAAATATCTTCTCTAACGTCTGGTTCTTACGCATAAGCGCCTGCGCATAGGCGCGTTCCTGCGTGACATCGATGGCTACGCCCACCGTTCCCATCACGCTGCCATCCAGATCATACAGAGGCGACTTATAAGTCTCCAGCGTCCTCATGCCTTCGCCGGTCTTGATGATCTCCTCGGAGATACAGGTCTCTCTCTTCGTCATGACTTCCGTTTCAGATTCGATACAGGCCGGATCGTCTTCTTCCACATCCCATATATAAGCGTGTCCCTGTCCTTCCACCTGCTCTTTGGTCTTATTGACCGTCCTGCAGAAACTGTCGTTTACTTTCCTGTGGATGCCGTCTTTATCCTTATACCAGACAAGATTGGGGATATGATTGATCGTCTCTTCCAGATACTGGTTCGTCTGCCAGTGATCGCGGTCTTTTTTGTAAGCCTGCTGCCAGCGCAGAAAACGGAAACGTATTTCTTCTTTTGACAGGGAAAGGTTCCAGATATCGCTTATCTCATCCAGTTTATCTTCCAGACCATCCAGATGTGCAAAACCGCCATCCACAGTCAAAAGAATGATCTCGGCCGTTTCTTTCCGGCAGGATGAGAGAACCTGTAAGGTCTGCGCCGCGTCCAGATCCTGTGCATTCACAAATATCACGTCCGCATCAGCCGCCAGGTCTTCCGAAACGGTGGCGCTTTTGGTAAATTCATGCGTAAAATGCGCAAGCGGGGCTGTCTCCCTGATCACATCAAAGAGACTGCATTTTTGACCAATAAAATAAAACTGAATACGGCAATGGTACATATCCGTTTCCTCCCTGTAGTTTATAGTTCGTATACCCAGAAATCCACCTGATGGTACTATGATATTATTTTAACAATCGCGCGAAAGGATGTCAACACAAGAGAATAAAGGTAAAAGTCAAAAAAGCGGGCCTGCGCCGGCCCGGCTTTTTACTCTTTTTTCTGGCCCATCTGGCTGATCTTTAACAGATTCGCAGAGATATCGTTGACCTGACCGAACGATTCTTCCACCTGTCCGGTCACGTTTTTCTGCGTCTGCGTTTCTTCCACGATCTGATCGGCCTGCGCAATGGTGCTTTTTACAAGCTGCTCCATCTGTTCCATCATATTCAGCACCTGCTCGCCATGTTCTACCGTATCCGTACTGGAATCCGCGGCGATACGCGCTCTGTCTTTGGACTCTTCCTGCAGCGATCCTATCCTTTCGGCTTCTTTTTCCACTTCGTGCAGTCTTTCGATTTCCTGTGTTACGTTCTCGATATTTTTCTGGTTGGCGCTGCGTACTTCCTCCAGAAGTGAGAATATTTTATGGATGATGCCGGTGATGGCATCACTCGCCTGCTTGGAATTAAAGGCCAGTGTCTGCACTTCTTCAGCCACCACACTGAATCCTTTGCCCATTTCTCCCGCTCTGGCCGCCTCTATGGAGGCGTTTAACGCCAACAGGTTGGTCTGGCTGGTGATACCCGCTATCGTATTGGCAAATTCGGATATATCTTTCATCCCCGATTCCAGACTGCCTATCATCATCTCCGTCTGTTTGGCCGAATCTTCGATGATCTCTACCTCTTTTGTCATATTCTGCATCAGTTCGATATAGCCATGCACTTTATCCGTCGTTTCTTTGGAGATTTCCAGCATCTGCTCCATGTTGCTCACAACATCTCCCGCATTCCGGTTCAGTTCATGAATTGACTCGCGTACCGAATCCACGAAACGGAAATTCTCGTTACAGTCTTTCAAGGTGGCCTGTGCAGAGTCCGTGATACGTTCATTGGTATCCGCAAAACCGTGGATATAAGTCTCTAACTGTTCTACTACGTTATTCAGCTTCTCAGAGGATTTCTCACATTCATCCACCAAAGCCACCGTCTGTTTGGTATCCGCGAATTTAACAAGCATCTGGTGGGAAAGATCGGCAATCTTCACGCAGATAGCACTCATGACGACCGTTTCTATCAAAAAGCCGACCGAGCGGGTGGCAAACCACATAAAGCTCGTCTCATACTCGATCTGCGCCACATCCAATGACCGGAAGTACAGCGAGATCACCAGAAAAACAAACGAAACGACAGAAATCTGTATTGTAAACTTTTTATCATAAAAAAACAGACTGAACACCATAGCAAAAGCATAGGTCATATAGATGCCGATAGCGGCATTGGTGCCCATAAGCGCTATCAGACCGCCAAGAGCAAAGGTGATGACATATTTCATGATCTTTACCGGGACATTCATCTTATAAGCCACGCCCGGCCCCATAGTCACCACGATACCAATGAGGGTAAGCGGGATCATTTCACTTATCGTGATCTGAAAGACGCCGACCACCGAAAGGATAGTCAAAAGTGGAAATACCAGAATCAGCCATCGCAGTACCCTTACTGCCGTTCTGGTCACTCTGGCATCGTTTTCCGCAAACAGATTTTCTTCCCCATCAACACTTTCTACGCGCAAATTCTCTTCCATGAAAATTGTGCCTCCTTTTTTCATTCGTTATTGATCCACATTCTGTCGGTATATTCTGTCATCCGCCTAAGTTACTGGATGAATTTACTGAGTACGGATATAAAAATATCCATATCAATGGGTTTGGCGATATGGGCGTTCATGCCGTTCTTTAAGGCCGCTTCCTTATCCTCTTCCAGGGCGTTCGCCGTCATGGCGATGATCGGCAGGGTCTGCACGTCTTTTCTGGGCAGTCTGCGGATGGTTCTGGTCGCTTCATACCCATCCATGATAGGCATCTGTACGTCCATCAGGATCGCATCATAATAATTTTCTTCCGCCTTCTCCATGATCGCTACCGCATCCGTTCCATCCGGCGCCGAATCCACGACAAATCCGGCTTCTTCCAAGATGACCTGTGCGATCTCGCGGTTTAATTCAATATCTTCTACCAGAAGGATGCGCTTGCCGTGAAAATCGGCTAACGTCCACTCCGGAATATTTTCCTGTTTTTCCGCCAGATTATTGGAGGCAAGCAGTACCGCCTTTAAGTCGGACATGAACAGCGGTTTGGCACAGAATGCCGTGACGCCCGCAGCCCTTGCCTCTTCCTCGATATCCGTCCAGTCATAGGCTGTCAGGATGATGATAGGCGCTTCGGCGCCGACTGCCTGCCGTATCTTTCTGGCCGTCTCTATACCGCTTAAGCCCGGCATCTGCCAGTCAATGATAAAAGTATGGTAGGCATCCCCTTCTTCGTAAGCGCTCTTTGCACGGTATACGGCCTCCCTGCCGGTAGTCGTCCACTCGGAACGAAGACCGATCTTCTTTAACATCTTGCTGACACTGTCGCAGACATTCAGATCGTCGTCTACAACCAGTGAACGCAGGCCCTCCAACTCTTTGATCTGCTGCTCGGCTTTTTCCACATCCTGTAACTTTAAGCTCAGTTCTACCGTAAAGGTGCTGCCCTTGCCCATCTCGCTCTCTACGCTGATGGTGCCGTTCATCATCTCCACGATATTTCTGGTAATGGCCATACCCAGTCCGGTTCCCTGAATACCGCTCTGTGTCACGGTGGACTCCCTTTCAAAAGGTTCAAAGATATGTTCTACAAATCCCGGCGACATACCGATACCGTTATCCTTGATGATAAATGTATAATCGCCATATCCGTGGCGGAAAGTGGTCTTCTGCATGATACGGAAAGTTATCATGCCGCCGGCCGGCGTATATTTTACAGCATTGCTCAAAAGATTGATAAATACCTGATTTAATTTCAAAGGATCGGCAATGACGTCCTCGTTGCCCACTTCAAAGGTATCAATAAACATTTCCAACTGTTTGGCCTTGACCTGCGGCTGAATGATATCGACAAGATTGTGGATCAGTTCGGAGATATTGCATTCCTGTTCTTTGATCTGTACTTTGCCGCTCTCGATCCTGCTCATATCCAGTACGTCGTTGATCAGACTGAGCAGATGATTACTGGATGAGAGGACTTTCTGCAGGCAGTCCAACACCTGATCTTTATTCTCGATATGGCTGACGGCTATGGTCGTAAAACCGATAATGGCATTCATAGGTGTGCGGATATCATGCGACATATTGGACAAAAACGTGGTCTTGGCCTTATTGGCATGCTGCGCCTGTAACAGTGCATCCTGCAGAGCCTGTGTCTGTTCTCTCTGTTTCCTTACCTGCTGCGTGATATCCTTGGACACCGCCATGACCATGATATCGCCGGTATTATCGTCCGGCGTCATGACAAAGGACTGCCGCACGCACATCTGATCCTCTTCGGAGGTGCCGCCCCAATATTCGACAACCACTTCCCGCTCTCCCTGCTCATAACATCTGCGCAGGTTCTCTATATTAACGATATTCGTATAACTTTCCAGCGATTCTTCGGAAACAAACTCTTTCCATTTATCCAGACATTCAGAAGCCCGGCAGGGGGCTGACATTCCTATCCTCTCAAGGAAAGATATCTTCTGATCGTCCACAACTCTGATAACATCCTGCTCGATCAGATCCTGTGTCAGATTAAACTCATAACTGCTGAAGGCGTTGGACATAATGGCAATCTGATACTGCCTCTCCTTACGGTTGGACGTCGCCCGCTCCGCCTGGATACGCAGTTCTCTTTCCTTTAATTCCGATATGTTCTGGCGGGTGAATAAGACTTTGGATGCTTTACCATCCTTTCTTTCCAGACAGATTACGTTCATATGCTCCCACTCTGAATGTCCGTTTTTGATTATATGACGTTCAAAGCGCAGGTCGTTACGCTCCATCATCGCGGAAATAATGGAATCTTTATCCATAAAATCAAGCAGTTCCTGACGCTCGTTTCCTTCCATAGGCGCCGCCAGATAGTTCATGATATCCCGGTAATCTCCGTGATCAGCGATCCCACCGTCCTCCGGCTGGGTTCCCGCCAGATACTGATAGGTATCCAGTTCAAAATCCATCATGGCAAACCGTGAAAACAGGGTATTGACGCCGCTTATGATATATCCCATCTCCCGATTTTCCTTTTCCAGCGCCTTCCGCTTATGCCTGGTACGGATCAGGACGATAACGATATAGGCAGCAAATAATACGATCAACACGATTTCTTCCGTCCGTCTGCTGCCCTGCTTCGTAAACCAGAAAAATAAAAATATTATAGCTGCCAGTAAAAAAACAGCATAACCTATCTCGTGTAACTTTTTTTTCTCTTTTAATACTTTCATCAAGCAGTTCCTCGCACTTTTTTTCTTCCCCACACAACTGTAACTGTACTGTATTCATATTATTTATTAATACTATTTTGATTATAACAGGTTGACAAAGGAAGACAAGCCTTTTTTAATTTTTTCTGGCTGTCCGGAGGATCTGATCTATTGCTGCTTCGGCATGTATGGGCAGGTTTTTGGAAACCTGTTCGGAATTTTCCGTTTCCGGCATTCCTGTTCCTGCATCTTCCATGCCTGCATAGAAAGTATGCAGCGCATATCTGGCCAGAAGGCCCGAAACACGTCCCCGTTCTATGGAATCCTCGGTTCCCAGAACAATTACCACCAGATCGTGCGCCCCGGCAGCGGCCTCCGCCGTCAGAGAAGTGACCAGACAGGCACCGGCTTTGTTGGTCGTTCCGGTCTTTAGGCCGGTCACACCGGAAAGATTGCGCAAAAGCGGGTTGGTATTACTCACTTCTATGCCCAAAGAGGGCAGATCGGCTTTTTCCAGAGAAGTAATATCCGTAATCTGCGGATAGACTTTCAAAAGATAAGATACCAGCCGGAACATGTCTTCCGCGCTCATGCTGTTCTGCCGTTTGGCGGGAACGGAATCTTCCGTGTAGGAAGGCAGACCGTTGCTGTTATAAAAGACCGCCTGAGAAAGCCCCAGTTCCTGCGCTTTCTGACTCATCAACTGCACAAAAGCCTCTTCCGACCCGGCAATGGCCTCCGCCAGACACAGCGCGCATTCGTTACTGGAAGGAAGGAGCGCCCCTGTCAAAAGATCCTGCACAGTGATCTGTTCTCCGGCCGTCAACGGGAGCACACCGTCGCTGGAAACAGCCAGAGCCTGCGCCGCCTCCGAAATTGTGACCTGTTCATCCAGACTGATCTGCCCTGTTGAAACCGCCTCCAGAGCAAGCAGGCAGGTCATAAGCTTGGATGTGCTGGCTATGGGATAGGACATATCAGACTGATAAGCGTAATACACTTCGCCTGTCGTGGCATCGCCGACGAGCACACTGTTGACCCCGTAAAAATAACCGGCCTCCTCCAGTGCGGCGGGAGATACGCTAAAAGGCGTCTGCGTATGGATCTGCAAAAAACCGGCGTCCGGGACGGTAATATCCATATCCAGGATCATCGCCAGATCAGCCGCCATCATAAAGCAGTCATAACCGCCGGAAGACATGGGCCGGATCATGGTATAGTAAAATACTTTCTGCTCGTTTACTTTAAATTCGTTCCTTCGCAGAGTAACTTCCGGTTTTTCGTCTTCTTCCCAGGGCGTATTCTCTGCGCCTACAGGTGTATAGGCTCCTCCCGGTATCAGTGTGACCGTATTTTTGGTGATCTCCAGAGAAAAACTTTTCTCCGTATCTTTTAAAAGCATGGCGATATCCCGCAGGGAAAAGTAGGTATTATTATCATAATCATGATCCAGTGTTTTGACCGCATAGGAAGTCCCATCATCCGCCTGTATCTGATACGTACCGGGAATCTCATAGGCTGCGGCCTTTAACGGCCGGACGGAACATACCAGCATGGCGGACAATAGAAGTGCGCTGACCGGGATGCTTATTGGAAGGCTTATGAGAAAGTTTATCTGAACGCTTATTTTATGTAAGATTTTTTTCATTGGCTTTCTCCTTCCTCCGCTAACAATGTATACAGGAGCGGATAATTATCCGGAAGACCGTCTCCCGTCACGTCTCCGGCGGATTCGACGGTTCCAACGGAATCAGCGGTTCCGGCAGAATCAGCAAATCCGGCGAAAGCGGCTTCTCCTGTGAGGATCAGCGTCCCACCCCTGCGGATATAGTTTTCCCTTCTGATGGTAATAATTCCCCCGGCCTCAAA
This sequence comes from Ruminococcus sp., assembly GCA_023663085.1. Classification (GTDB taxonomy): domain Bacteria; phylum Bacillota; class Clostridia; order Lachnospirales; family Lachnospiraceae; genus UBA3282. The sequence goes on from JAMPIB010000003.1 coordinate 84,158, forward strand.
TTGTCTGGTCAGGATGCATGCCTCTTTGGTTTCTTCCACCCCGTAGATACCGCTGCCGTCATACTGCGCCTGTAGTTCTTCCAGGGAAGGCAGCAGATTGGGAACGGCAGAGCGCAGATAATCAATCGTGGACATCCCGAAAGTCTCGTTCACAAGCGTCTCAAGGGTTTCTGCATCCACAGTTCCCGTATAGCCCGCCATATGCAGCCTTTCGGCCAGAAGATCTTTAAAAGCCGCGGCAAAGCCCTCATAAGCGGAACGTTTACAGACCTCATAACTTTCCGGCAGGACATTACAGTAAAAAGTACCTTCATAGCGCGCCGTCTGTTCCATAGTTAGATTGACCTGTATGGTCAATCCCTGCATATAAGATGCCATATCTTCTGGAGTGATGGAAACGGCTTCTATATCCTGTAACCAGCCAAGCGCCGCAGCGGACGCCTGCCCCGTCATGTCCAGCTGTGTGCTCCATGTCCCCGAAAGGTCTCTTTCATCCGCCGCAAAAAAATGCAGATACGCTAAAAATGTGACGGCACCGGCCAGAGTCAGGAACAGTATGGTAAGTATGGTGTTTTTGATGAGTTTTGGCATGGGGTGCTCCTTTTTTAGGATATAACCGCTCAAAAGAAAGGTCTATGGTCTTCCTCAGACGCGATAACTGCTCAATTCATGATTCATGACCGAAATCGCGGAAAAGGTTTCTGTTGCGGCAGTCTCGATATCCCGCATTTCTTCATCTATGGCCGTAAGCAGTTCAGAAAGATGCATGATCTCTTCGCTGCTTTCCTCAGACGCTGCACCTACAGATTCCATAGCGCTGCGGATTTCTTCCAATACTTTGGCATATTCTTCCATATTTTTAAGAAGCTGTTCCATAGAGGCCCGGATCTCATCGGCTTTTTCCATAAATCCACTGGAAATATCCCCAAATTTCTGATAATCTGTCGAGACTTCATCCTGAAGGAAACGCAGCATCCAATCGGCCAGCGCATCCAGTCCCTGAATCGCTTCTACCACTTCCCGGCTCATCGTCTGGATCTCATTGGCCGCGGCGTTGGTATTTCCTGCCAGCGTACCGATCTCTCCCGCCACTACCGCAAATCCTTTTCCTGCTTCTCCGGCTCTCGCCGCCTCAATGGACGCATTCAAAGCCAACAGATTCGTCTGCCCGGATATTCCAAGGATCGTCTCGGAAAGTTCTTTGATCCGCAGAACCGCCTCCGCCTTCTTTTTTTCCTCCTGTAGGGAATGTGACATCTCCTCTACTTTTTTCCCGATCCCGGCAAAAGATGCCTGCGCCGTATCATGCAGATTGGCAGAAGCAGCGTTGATCTCCTGCAGACTGGTCGTATTACCCACAGCAATGTCCACGATATGTCGTATATCTTTATATACAAAATCGACCTGTTCCCCCACAGTCCCGACAGACGCCGCGGCCTGCCTGGAAGAAACCGCCATAGAGTGTATGGTATCATTGATACCACTCACCTTTGCCGCCGACTCTTTCACATGCGTATTGATATTTCCCATTTTCGTCTCGATACTGCCTGTCCCGTTCTTTACTTCCTTGACCGTTTTGCCGGTCTTCTCCAGAAGTTTGTTCAGGCTGTTTCCTATCACCTCAAGTTCATCTCCCGACGTAATATTTAACACCTTCGTGATATCTCCGTCATCAGATGCCACCTCAAGGATCTTATCGTTTACCTTGATAAAATTACGCCGCATCCTGACTGCGACAAGCAAAGCCGCGGCAATGGCAAAAAGCACAGCCACTCCTACTGCCAGCAGAATATTGCGGATCAGACTGTCAAGCGACGTCTGTATGGAAGACGCCTCGTAATCCACCGCTACGATCCCCAGCACTTTCCCGCCCTGAGAGATTGGTGCGTATCCGCTGTAAAAAGTTCCCCACTCATCGGTGAACGGTTCCTCCGTTACGGAAGAACTTCCCTGCATCGCTTCAAACATGGCGTCCTGCGCCTCATAGTCCTCCGCATATTCCCCCGGATCCTCCGGATCAGTATCCACTACAAACTGAAACCACTCTGCATCTTTGGGCATCAGCGTATAAACATAAGTGACTGAATCCCCGACCAGAAAGAAATCCAGACTTTCCTTGACCGCTAAAAGGGCCGCCTCGTCGCCTTCCAATGCCTGAGCAAAGATCTCCCCATCCACATTTTCTGCGGCGATCACTGCGATCTCCATAACGTCATCTTTGCATTTCTTTTCCAGAAAATTGCCCATATTGACATAAGCAACACCGCCTACGATCAAGGCAACAATAATAGACGCCCCTAAAATGAAAAGAAAAAGCTGTGAGGCAATGCTAAGTTTCTTGGTTTTCATCTCTTTGGTATCCTCCTTATGCAGAACTGAATGTGCAAAGTTCAGTATACAATAATTTTATTTTTATAGGAACTGGCATGGTATAATTTGTCGTTTTTGGGGTATAATTTGCAGGTTGGTTTACATAATGTTAGGCGTATTACAATAATTCACCAACTCTTTTTTATGTATCAATATCCGCGATAACTATTCAAACTTATCACCAGCGAGCATCAATCCTTAAAGATTTTCTAATTTCCCGTTTTAAACTGTTGTATTTCCTAAATAATCTCTTTGTTGACTTATCTGCTATAAGTTCATTGAACATCTTATCGAAATCTATGATAATTTCTTCTCCAGCTTTACCTTGAAATATCTTATCTTCCTCCTGCAAAACTATTTTGTGCATTGATGCAGGAATGACACCAATATATGCCTTTTCAAAATTTTTTAACTTTCTTAATATCCTTCTGGGCAAATACACATTATGAACGTACCTATAAATCACTTGATAAGTTTCCGCCGATTTTGGCGTGTTTAACAGTAATCCCCTAATATCAGTAAGCATATATTTCCCTATATGAACTTTTCGAAATTTCTTCTTGATTTTCTCTTTCCAGGTTTCTCTCTCGTCAACAACCTCCTCTCTTACCAAGTCCTCTCCGATAATAACTGTTATCTCATTTATCGCCTCCAAATACTGATATAACGCTTCTATCGAAAAAGTTTCTCCCTCTTCGCCATCTTTCATCATCATATAAATATTATAAATACTATCACATAATTCTATGTTCTGTATAACACCTTTACTTACCAAATGGCTAATTAAATTAAACTTCATCATGTTTTCCAAATCTAACGAAAACAGATACTCTCCGTTATCTTCCTTCAACTCCTGTAGCAAAACCTCATATGCCTCTAATTGAATTTTTAATATATTATCATATAATGATTGTTTTATGGACTTTCGAACATTACTATAAGTTAAAATACTAATAATAGTTGCTGCTAATGTAAATATTATCCAGAACAAATCCTTATATGCTATTAATAACGTGATTACATATGACATTATTTCCGCCCCATTTTTACTATATATAAAAGATGTATCCATTACTCTTAAATTGTAAAACGAAATATGCCGATTAACAACTATTTTTCCCTGAAAACAGTCCAGTTTTTTCGTATTTCCACGCTTTTGTGACAAATAAAGTGTATTAAACAAAAACCGGCCCACTTTTACATAGGAATACTCCCCTCCACACACAGCGCCCCAAAGCCCGATTGTGTCAAGTTAATGTCACGAACTTTTTTAACTTTTTTAAAGCAAAATCCCCGAAAGCCGCATAACTTCGTTGGGCTTGTGGTAAATTAGTGCTAAGTTATTTCTACCGCATTAAAATACATAACTGCTAAATAGCAAAATCAGGAAAACGGCACAATAACAAACCATTTTCCTGATTCATAGACTATATGAAAATATCTACAGTTCCTTTCTACACTCGCCAGATTATTTCCAGATACTATAAAACCTGGGCTTTTCCTGTATATGGATGGCTATCGGCATAGGCAGACGCCTTTGTTGCAAACTCTCCTAATCTTAGTTTATCAAAATATTCCCGTTGCCATACTGTATAATCAAAATCATCCCTTTTAATAAGAGAAATGAAATACTCTGCATCAATAACTCCCATATTGTCTACAAGGCACGCAAAACCCTGATCTAATATTTCTACCGCATTTCCCATTATTTATCTGCCTCCATTCTTCTGATAAATTCTCCCGGCGTGACTAGTTCAATCTTTTCAGACTGATATTTTAATAATCTGTCATCTGTAGTCACAAAATAATTACATTCAGCTATAACAGCACAAGCCACGTGATATGCATCTTTCTCCTTTATACCCGTTTCCATGATGGCATCTGCTATTTTTGCAATATCTTTTTCGCTCTTATTGCTGACATACAATGTGGCGTACTCTTTCATAAACTTTTCAATAGCCATCTTCTTTTGTATTGATCTGTTATTACTATTTTCAAAATCAAGAATATATGATGTTACAAGTTCAATCTTTTCTTGCCTTATCATATCCTGAATATGAAGCTTTGCCTGCGTTTCCAAATGAATGCGTATCTGTGACTGGTCATCATAAGGACGATTATAACTGCAATTATCTAAATACACTCTCACTTCTGCTATTTCATCCTCCTCACCTACAAATTAGTTTCTCCACCATCTTCTCCTTCAGTTCATCTATTGTCTTTAAAACAGCTTCCATGCTTCCCAGTTCCTTTCGTATGCCTATAGTATAGCTGATTCAACTTAAAAAGTATACTTACAATTCTATTTTACTTTTTCACTGTAATTATTAATTATTAAATTTTCATGCCTCATTGAATCCTCTATTGCATTTTCTTACTCAGCCGTTTTTCAGAGCCCTATCTGCGATTTTTGTACATCAACCATAGATTCGTTATTTATAGAAATAGAACGACTAATTTCATTACTCATAAATCAGAAAAGTGAAAAATACAGTCGCAAGATATTTTAATAAAACAAAAAACTGCTTTTTCTTAATAGCTTTCAACTAAAATATCTTCATCTTTTTCCTGATTTCCTAACATTTTTTGTTGATTTAAAGCATTCCAGTATGGATCTCCCGGCTTAAAATTGATTACGTCTACTTTGTTGTTATCCTTAAGTAACAGCACGAATGCTTTCAAGAGCCCGTTTAAATAATCATCATTGGTATATAAAATGGAATCAATCCATCTTTTCATTCGCCTAATTTCATCATTACTGATTATCCTATTATATTTATTCAAAAAACTTATTTTTTCCAAAATATAGCAGTGTATAGAAAAATTCTTAGCCTTATCTTTATAATGTTCATGGCTATTAATCAATTCAAACATTTTCTCTTCGCCTATTTTAAACAGAGCATCTGCTTCTGCAATGTCCCTGACATAATTTGCCTGTTTTAAATAGTTTCGGGCAATAGCATGCTGTATCTGATAAGCATAAGGACGTATACGCTTTGCCATTTTCAGATGATTCAATGCTTTCACATAATCCTTTTTTTTCTGCTCCGCAATTCCCATCTGTAACCAATAATAACTTATTTCACCGTATTCTTTTTTCAACTGATAGAACAGCGATAAAATATCTTTCAACCTAAAACGCAACCTATTTTCTAAAATATCTACCTTTAAAAGGCTTTCAAAAATAACCCTCCAATAATTATTATTATTTTCAGAAACATACGGAGCAATATATTGTAAAATTCCGTATACAATCTCCTTCTTTTCTCTGATTTCTGTCAATCTCCAGACTTGCTCCAGAATAATTTTATTTTTTAAAGAAACTCCTTCCCCATCAATCCTAACAAAGTCAACTATAGCAGCCTCACTGGCAGATATTTTTTCTACATCTTTATTGAAGCAATTAAAATCAATAGAATAACGAGCTGTAAGCATTTCATTCGGATAATATGGCACGTCTACTTTTTCAAAGAGTGTCAGTTCTTTAAATAATTTAATCCCTTGCTCACTATAGTCCTCTAATAAATCATTTAGAGAATCTTGCACACGTTTTTGAAAATTTTCTCCATATGTAATAGCAATAAACAAATTTGATAATATTTTATATTTGGTAATTTCAGCACATCCTTGAGTCTCATTTCTTGATAATTCCCCTAAATACCCCTTTTCGCATATTTTTTTGTATATAATTTGTGCATACTTATAATCTAGTTTATCCTTAACCTCCAATTCTTCATATGGGTTTCCATCCAAATAATACCTTTTCTTAATATGATAATAATTACGAGATGTTGTGAGTATCAACAGTTTTTTATTCGTATCATTTTTCTCAAATATCTGCTCAATAATTTTATAATAAAAGCTGGCATCCTCTATCAACAGCGCATAACGCTTCTTTGTATCACTTTTCATAAATTCAAACAATTCATTATATCCGAGACTTTTACCCTTAAATTCAAGAACAGTATAACCCTGTCTATTAAGCCAGGCGCCTGCCTGTTTCAACAAACACCCCTTTCCCACTAATCCTTTACCATATAATGCAACACAATAAGTATTACCATCTGCATAATCAATCTGGTTTATACGCCTTTTTAAATCTTCAAAATAAGGACTTTCAAACAACCAGTTATCCAGCACATCCCGCCATTCACAATTATATCCCTCATACAACTTACTCTCATATGTCTGCATTGGCTCAATATTATTTACAATATCTTTATATAAATATATCCCAGAATAATTCAGACGTTTGATACATTTTTCCAATTCATCCGGATTATAATGAATTGTATTTAAAAACTCCATAAACTGTTCTGTTGTCCATTCCAACAATATTCCAGAAAAAGAATTAACACGATTTCGAAATTTCATTGACGGTTTCGGATCCACAAAAATCATCCTGCCTTTGCGAAAGTATCCTGCCTGCTCATATTTTATGATATACGAATCTATATCAGCCTCATCCATGCTAGCTCCAATAAATATAAAAGTCTCTCGCTGAATATCATGCCCTAAATCATTTAGTTTAAAATTCATCCTTCCACTAATTAGATTATTATATTCTTTCCGACTAAATATCAATTCGTCTGTAGAACCATTTACACATCCGTGCAATTTCATATATTCCAAGCTATTAGATTCTGTCTTCTGTTTCGACTGATTTTGCACTAATAATTTATTCTGGCTCTTTCTGTATATGACTTCCACCAGATTATCAATATTTACTGTATAAATCTTTTTCCATGGATATGTTGTCAAATTATAATGAAAACTCGCAGGCTTCACATTCCCTAATCTTTTCACTAAAAAACTACGCAAATCTGTATACTGCTTTAAAGAATCATCTATAAATTCACATACATCCTGCAATTCGTATTGTTCAATTTCTCTTATTACTTCTTCATCAACATTACCTCGAATAAATTTATCAATAATTTCTTGTTTTAATCCATCTCCCAACGGAATATCACCATATTCATTTGTTGCCCCTAGCGAAAAACCTGCACCTAGAAATAACATTGGCGGCTCTTTCTCCATAATATGCTTGACTTCTTCAGCGTTTACTTTATCCATTTGTTTCTCCTTTTCCGATTCTTTGGTTCTTTTATCCATACTAAAACTCTATCCAAATAGTACTGTTAATATCATATTTATTATACAACTACAATTACAGAATTAACAGTCCATTGTAACCATTTTCTGTAAAATTTAAAAGTTGTTTTTAAATATTTGAATCAATCAAAAAAATTCTCCCCCGGCAGACTCCCCTCCACACACAGCGCCCCAAAGCCAACCCTCTCATTCGGATACTCCCGTTCCCCCCGTATCGGCGTCGCACCTTTGCGCAGATACGCCTTCACCTTCTCCCCATACAGATAGGGATCGTTCCCATTCACAATCCCCCACTGCATCAGAAGAGCCGCCGCGCCCGTCACAAACGGCGTGGCAAACGAAGTCCCTGAGACCGCCGCATAAGTCCCTTCTCTGGTAGGCGCCAGAACCCCCACTCCCGGCGCCGCAAGGTCGGGCTTGATGAATGAACCTTCCGTCCTGCTGCCGAGTCTGTCCTGATACAGATATCCCCGCCCGGAAAAATCTGCATATGCCTCCAGTCCTATCTGATAAGCACCTACAGTAATAACTTTGGCCGCCGTAGAAGGGATTGTCAGTGTCACCTGCGGCGTCGGTCGGACGAAGCGCGTCTGCTCGGAGCGCACAGTCTCCGAAGGCAGATAAAAAGTATAGTTTCCCGTCACTGTCTCTATCGCTTCTAACACAAAAGTCCAGACACCGTTGTTTACATAACTTCCACCCACCACTGGTAAAAAGTCAAAATAAATCTCCTGGCTCGTCAGATAAGGGGCAGGCTCTCCGTTATATAAAAGAATCCTCGTCTGCTCTAAAAGATACGTCTGTTTCCCCGGCCTTCCCGTATCCACCGTAAACTCTTCCCCCATAGGAGAGATTACTCTTACCCTGTATCGGTCTACGTAGTCTTTCCATAACTGCACATTGAGGCCGCTCTCATAACTGCCGACGATCAGTTCCACACTCGACGATGTACTCTCTCCCGAAGTATTTACGCCGCCTGACAGCCCTCCTGCACTTCCCGTCTGTGTTCCGCCTGCCCTGCTGCCTACACGTCCCACGCTGCCCGCGGTATGCCCGCCGGATGCGCCCTCGTTACCGCTCCCCACACAGATCACATTCCTGCCGATCTCCGATACGTTATCAATAAACCGCTCCAACAGCGAAGTCCCGTTATGCGCACCGTAAGTATTGCCGAAACTTAAATTGACCGCCACAGGTTTCTGCAGTTCCAGAGACTTCCTGACCACATAGGTAAGCGCCCGCATCAGTTCCGTTGTTCTGGGAAAAGACTCCGCTCTGGGCGTGCCGAGTTTCACGATAATCAGTTCGCTTAGCGGCGCGACGCCCGCGTTCGTACCGCCGGACGTCAGGCCGTTTCCGGCGGCAATACCGGCCACTGCCGTCCCATGCCCCGACGTATCGACACTCGGCACCAGCAGATTTCCTTCGACTTCAGAAGCGGTATTTAAAGCCTCGTTGATCTGAGCCTGCGTAAATTCCACTCCTGTCAAAAAGCCTTCCGGCGGCGCATACTCTGTTTCTCTTTCCGGAGAGAGCAGGTCATTTTCTTCGATACGTTCCCAAACCCGCTCCGCCTGCAGCGTCTGATCCCATAGAAAACGTATCCTGCTCGTTCCGTCGGCATTGCAAAAATCCCGATTGCGCCAGGCGATGCCGGAATCAATGACCGCCACCAAAACGCCCTCCCCACGCAGAGAAAGCGCCAGTGAAGAACCCGGTACGATGCACGAAGCAATTTTTCCCTGTAAGATTTCAAAAAAAAGCCTTTTCGGCTTCTCAATATACTCAATCTCCTCTACCGCCGGAAGTGCCTCTATGAAAGATTCCGGCACAGTCAGTATCGCATACCCTGCGATCAATTCTTCTATCTGTAACCCTCTCCCCTGCGGCAGGTCAAAAAAAGGGGACAACCCCTGCTGCAGACTGCCGTGATATTTGACGATCAGTTCCCAAGTATTGTCCTCTTTTTCATAACCAATATTCAGTTCCAATGATCGCTCCCGTACCTCCTCTTCGGTATCCAGAGCCAGATTTAAAATATTTTCAAATTTCTGTGAATCCACAGCATGCACTCCGTTTCTGCCGTTTCTGCCGCATGTTTTATCGGTACATGCAGGATGTTTTCCAGAACATGCAGGACATTGGCAATCACATGCAGAGTGTTTACAACAACATGCAGAGCATTGGCAATCACATGCAGAGTGCTTACAGCAACATGCCGGGCATTTTCGACAGTCAGCATATCTTTTTACAATATATGCTATACTCTGGCCCGGCATTATATAAATCTATAAAGTATATACAAAGGCACGCACAGGCGAACCATCTGATCCTTGCATTTTTAAGGGAGCGGCACTGAGAAAATAGATTCCATCCGGCACCTGTTCCAACGTCAGTCCTTCTATGATGACAATTTCAGCCCCCAGTAAAATTTTATGTACCGGTATCTGATCATCTCCATATGCTACCGTACCCATCTCGACGCCCAGACAGTTTATTTTTTTCTCCGCCATATACTCTGCGCTGTCTGCATGAATCACCACATCGCCATGTATTAGAATCTTATCCATTCCATCCATTGTCCACTGATCTATCTGCTCTTTCCTAACTGTACCATTATGGGAGATAATTCTGCATTTCCCTGCACATTTTTCCAAGGGGATTTCCGAAACATCTTTCCCTCCCACACAAAAATGGGCCGGTGCATCAAGGTGGGTTCCAGAATGGCTTCCTATAGTTATTTCCGAAAGCTGACACACATCCTGATCCAGCGAAGAAACCCTTTCGATTTTCGGAACCGGATCCCCCGGATAGACTTCCGTTGTAAACAGTTCTTTTGTGATATCATAAATCATAGTATAAACACTTCGTCCTTTCACACGGCAATACCGGATAAGCGATATGTTCCAGCCGTTTTGTTATTAACATCTGCAAATATATTAACATCGTAGCATATCGGCAAATATGCGTCAAGAATCTGGAAAATGTGGAAATTTTCATCTATGCTTCAGCACCGCATACAGGGGTACTATCCACAGAATTGAATTCTTCCTCCAACATCCCTGAAAAATAATTTCCGATATTGGCGATAAAGCCCAGAACATCAGCTTTCATAACCTCCGGAAATGCCGATAACACAGGCGCAGTCTCAAAACTTAAGACCTTATCATATCCGATCTTACGCAACCCCCTGATAAATCCTTCCCAGTCGGTAGACGACTTGTTTTCCCGCGTCTTTGTAAAAGTAAACGGTATCTGATGCAGATCGCTCATCCCGTCATTATCATGAATATGTAATACCTTCAGACGAGGTCCTAACGTCATGATAAATTTTTCAAAGTCCAGTCCGATGAGATTCGCATGGCCTGTGTCAAAGCAAAAACCAAGTACTTCCGCGTGATATTTTTCATTCATGGCATCAATCCGTTCCGCCGCCTTACGGGCATTACAGCATGGGCCTTCTACAAGATGACTGCCGATACTGTCGTACAGGTTTTCGATACATATTGTTATCCCCATTTCTTTGGCCATTGGTGCAAGCGCATCGAGCATTTTCTCCGTTTCCTGCCATTCCTGTTCTTCTGAACCCAGAAAATGCGCCAGTTTGAAGCCATGTACCACGATATACCGACAATTAAAAAATTGACACACCGCCATACTTTTAGGCGCCACCTGATTCCACAGATAATCATTGATCTCTTCATCCGCCTGCGGCACATAGAGCGGATATGGCATGTGCATCTGATTGATCTCGATCCCGGCTGCGGCCGCTGCCAGCTTATGCGGGGTAAAAAAACGTTCTAACTCCGGGATTGACTGATCAAAAAAATGATTCAATTCAGACTGATAAAGGGATTGATTTGTAAGGTACCCGTTTAAACTAAAATCCGCGTAGGAAAAACCGACGCGCTTTAACAGCGCGAAGCCTTCTTCCGGATATGTGTCATTGATGATATTTTTGGTCTGGACTCCGATTCTAAGCATATTATCTCTCATTCTTTCCATTTGATTTTTCGTTTTTCATGTTACTTTCATCATCGAGCAATCTCTTATGCGACACGCCAAAAGTGGGCACAAGTCTATGATCACACGTACACCTTATGACTCTCCATCTTTCCAATATTCCAATCTGTCAAAATAATACGACGGCATATATTCGTCGTTGAAATATTCGATCGGATTACAGATCCCCATCTGACGCAGCTGCTCTTCTATTTCCCGATAGTAAACATTACAGATGAAGACCGCGCAGTCCGGGGGAAGTTCCTTAAGCGCCTCCGGCGGCCTGATCTCCAATCCTTCAAAGCAATCTCCCCAGCGGTCAGCGTTATTATCACATGTAAAAAGCGGCGGAAATTCTTCGCCATAGCATTTCATATAATTGCGGCACATGTTGCCTGCACCGAAGAGGACACGCTTGTCATATTTTTGCATGACCGTTTTCATGCCGATCTGCCATTTGAAATAATCCGCTATTGTTTTCGCCAACTGTATGATCTGTGGACGGAACAGATGCGATAATGTCTCTATGGTACTACTAAAATCCATGACCAGAGTCCCATCAAAGCAGATTTCACGCAGGCCGCGGATCAGATTAAGCCAGTTTGTCTGTGACTGTCCCTGATCAACACAGGTAAACGGTAGCATCGATGTTTCATGATATCCATCGCAGTCACGTATAATTACCGCTTTTATACGATTGCCAAGTGTCATGACAAATTCCTGCGTGTCCTGTCCGCACAGCGTGCATATGCCGACATCCATGCAGAAAGCGAATCTTTCTTCACCAGCTTCTTTGTTCAGACCGTCTATCCATACCGCCGCTTCTTCCGCGTCGGCGCAGATTCCCCGGAGGAGATGTCCGTTGAAATCGCGGCACTGATTTGCCAGCAGGATTGTTACATTATATTCCCGCGCGATATCGACCAGATCAAGATAATATCCGCGGTTGACTTCCCATTCGTCTTCCTGCAGTATTCCTGCAAAAAGCGGCTGTACGATCAGTTGTTTACAGCCAGCCAGTCCACAGGCTTTGATACTTTCTTTTGCAAGTTTTGACAACAATGCCGTTAAACCGATGCGCTTTGTATTATAAGGTAAATAGGGCGCACGGGCGATCGATATGTGCATCTGCTGTTCCTGACACTGGGATAATAATGGATTAATGCTTTCTGACAGTCTTTCCGGTTGTCTGGATACCAGGATTTTTTCTTTCTTTATTTCATTTTCCTTCTTTTTCGTTTTTTCTGGTTTTCCCAGATTCTCCAGCTCACTCGACGGACAGCTCATTGTCAGGTCTAACAAGATATTGCTAAAGCCGCTTTTTTTGAGGGTCAGGATTCCTTTTTTAGGGTGTTCTAATCCTATAATGCCTGTGGGGGTACATGTAATGTTCAATTATCCGGCCTCCCTTCTGTATGTGGAAAAACAAATTTCTGTCTCAAAGACAAATCTTAATTTCCATAGAAGAATGCTCCTCATTCTTCCGCTGTATCAAAAAATTCCCTATATGGCAAAAAATCTGATGCAAAATATGGCAATTCCATACTTTAACATCAGATTTTTATTTTACTCTATTTCATTATGGTTCAAACTGTTTCTAATTCGAAGTTGTTATAATCATCTACATCCTTACAGAAACAAATGGTCTGGTTATACGGATTCATTATCATAATAATCTGTTTTAAAATATCCATTCCTAAAATAATATCTGTAATTCGTTTATCAAAAGTTATCCATATGTCCTGCATTCCCATATCAATATTTCCAATTGTAAATTGAGTCAGTTGAAACTTATAAAACTTTAAATATTCACCTTTTACAATTCCACCGATTAATTTTATCTCTGAATCACTAACCTGTTCTTCCTTCAGACGGCTATCAATCGCCTGATAACTACAACAGGTAAATTTTGCACCTGTGTCAATAACAAATTTCTCTATTGATACGTCATTTGACACCATTAAACAATCTACCAGACATCTGTCATCCTCTATATTCGTACTGTACACCTACTGCACCTCCATTATTATAGCTTCCGCCTACAACGCAAAGTCTTCCTTCATCCCGCAGCTTATCCCGCATCTCATACAGTTGGCTAAAAGAATCTTCAGATGTACTCACACAATACAGGTATCCCTTATCATCCACAATTTTATCATAACTGTCTATAATATATAGATATTTACAGTCTTTATACAGCTTTCTTATTTCTGTGTCTGTCCTTAACTTTTTTTCATCCAATATTTTTAACATACGGCTGATTCTCCTCATTTCCAAAATATCTTTAAATATATTATATGATAACATAACATCAAATAAAAGTCAAGGTGTTATCGAACATATGTTTTCTTTTATTCTTATTTAAGCATTATTGTTTTCTGATGTAAAGTATGAAATTTTCAAGGTCCAAGTTCAACTTACCATTTTCACTTATAATAATTTCCTGCCAATCAATTCCTTGATCTGCGTGGAACTGGTAGACTCCGTATACGGGAAAAACACCAGATCAGAACCATGCTGCTGCAAAAACACCTTTTTTGCATGCCAATACGGATCATCTGCATAATCGCTCCCTGAAAACTGCGCATCAAAATGATACATGTAATAGGCATCTTCCGTACTTGGCCGGTCAGCAGGTATTTCGACAGCTTCATCCACATACCTGCATGCCTGCACAATTGCCAGTCTTTCCTCAAACGCCATATACGGTCTCGTCTTCTTTGCGTTTATGACCTGCTCATCTGTCACTACTCCGACGATCAGATAATCACACTGTTCCTTCGCACGCCGCAAAAGATTTAGATGCCCAATATGAAACAGATCGAATACACCTGCAACGTAACCGATGTGATATTTTTTCAGCTTTGTATTTTCCTGTCTACATTCCAGTCGAACAGGTCTTTCATAATCTATCTGGGGATCATACACCGAAATATTCTTAATGCCCATGCTTTTTAACTGCATCAACACATCTTCAAAAAATTTAATACAGATAAAAACTTTAAACGGAACTGCAGCCTTAAGTAGAACATCCGGAGAATAAATTTCTACCCCTAACAAGTTATTTCCCCATCGTTCCTGACTGTTATCAACAATTCCCACAATATCGCAATATCTTCCAAACTGCCGTATAAACTGTTCCGAGTACTTTCCCGAACCAAACAACCAAATACTTCTGCCTTCTGTTCCTTTGAAAATATTAGTAAACAGCCGCTCATATTCTTCCTGACTGTAATCCATCCTGTGTCTGTTCGCCCAGACAGTTTTCTCATTTCTTCTGTGCAATCGATGGTACACCGCCAGTTTCTTTTCATTTCGCAAATCAATTAAAAAAGAATTGGCAAACTTTCTCCATGTATCCCTGTATTCATATAACTGAAAATATTTCAAAAGTTCATCCCTTGGATAGATTTCTTCTAATTGCGGACTGTCCCTGTATATAAAGTCAATCGTCCTAATAAAAATAGCATTGGCCGGAAAAGATTCCAGATAAAATTCCTGATCAAAAAACAGAAATCCATTTTCTGTATGAAAGCAATTAAGAGACACCATATCGACATAACCTCTTTCCAATACGATGCCAATATTCTGCCGTTCTTCCTCTGTACCAAAAGCCAATTTCTCCCATTTATCAATATTCGGATCATCCTTTTTTCTATTTTCCCAACCCGGTTCAAATTGTTTCCAATTGACATCCTCATAAGGAACATGCTCTGAAGAATCCAGAATAAGTTGACGAAACTGCGTCAGTTCTTTTATAAATGTATCCCTATCATCCCTGAGCAATTCCCTAAAATAATCAGTTGCAATTACCGCTTCGATATAAGGCATAACATAGGAATTTTTCTCCAGATGAGCTTCTACCATCGGCACTCTATGCTGCTTTAAATAACTGTCGTTTTCTGCTAAAACATCTATTTTTTTCTGCCCCTCCGGATACAATGGTTTTTTTACCACAGATTTCTTATATCGGATAATGGTAGCCATTGCTTCCTCACGGCTGCGGTCTCCTTGAACCGTAACCTGATCAACCGCCGCACCCTGTCCGTCCATTGAGCATTCTATTAAAAAAGCATTTGCCATTTGATGAAACATATGGTTATCCATCAGAGACCGATACAGTCCCTCTTCTCCTAAAAAAACCGTCTCCGGACTATTATATTGTGGAAATATCCTCGCTTCGATTGGTTCCTTCGGCAGATAATTTTCCGATAAGATCATCTGCGGACGTGTGAGACAAGGCAGGACAGAATAAAACTGCGGATTATCAAAACCGGCAGTCAGCAGCATTTTTTCCAGTTCTGACTTCGCATATGCCTGTCCGCCTACCACCTTTTTCCTTTCCTCACTTACCTTAGCATAGCCATCTATCCCATCAAATACATGACCGGAAAAAACATCCTTATCGCCACAAAAATATCGGATTGCAAAACGATTCTCAGTTCCAAGCAACAGTCGTCCGGAATCCTTAAGCAGTGTTTTCAGCCTCATAAGCAGTTCCACAGGATTTGTGGTTCTCTCAAGAATACCTGCTGCTACAATATAATCATATTTTTTCCTTTCCGTCCGTAAACTTCTGACGTCTTCCGCCTTCTCTGTATCTGCATCTTCCAGCTCACCAAGCACAACTTTAGCCACTTTTACTCCGCTATCCTTCAATACCTCATAAAGCGCTTCACAAGCCGCATGACCTCCTGAAATAAAGAGTGATTCCGCGCCCGCTTCAAACTCATACCAGTTGATCAAAGCTTTGGGAAGATTTCTAACTACTTCTTCCACTGTCATTCCTATCCCCCTCTAGCTATTGCTATTCTAATTTCCGCAACAGTGAATCATTCTCTTCTATAGTAAATAAAATATAATCTTTTTCATCTATTCCGCACTCCGCCAATTGCCTCCTCATCTCATCAGCATACCGTCCGCTCGGCACTACAAATACCGCATCAGGATATTCTGCATAAGCATCGGCCAAACTGCTTACCCTAAGTCCCTGTCGTATCATCTCCTGCAGTCCGGTATCATTATCGCAAAAAAGTCTGACCTTACCGATTTTTTGTACTGTCAGAAGCATATGGCAGTACTGTCCTCGTTTTCCGCAGCCAAAAATAATAACATCCTTTTCTCCAATCTGATTCCTAAGTAAATAAACATCATATGCCCTTGAAAGATAATCAAATCGACAAGATGCATAAAACGATTTCGGAGCCTCCAAAAAAAGATGTAATCCGGCCCACGTTTTTGCATCCATATCCTTCATCTGTATCGTGCCCTTATGATATAGATTAGTCAGATATTCCCTGATATTCTCCATATCTTCAGAAGCTTTTTCCCAGAAATGCTGTGAAAAAGCCATTTGGTAAAAGCGGGTCTGTGTCTGATCAAGAAGCTCAAGTGCACTATATTTTCTCCATATATCAGGCAGTTCCTCCAAAAAAGTTTCTTTATACACACACTCCTGCACGAGAAAACGGAAAGCATTTTCATCATATGCGGACGCTGATGTATTATCAATTCTGTAATGATATATATACCGATTCACGTAAACTGCTTTTTTTGCTCTGCTGTGAACCTGCAGCATAAATCCGATATCCTGATAGGCTGCTCCCGGCGTTTCATTAAGACACAGTGTCTTTACAAAAGCAGCACGATACAATCCGAGCCATAAAAACCTGTCGCTGTAAACCAGTTCCGGATGCTCATAAGGATTAAGGACCTTTCCAAATGAACTTTCATTTTCTACAGGAGACCGAAGCGGATGTTCTGCAATCATTCCTTCCGCAATTTCCCTGTAAAATAATCCCCTTCCCCTTGCATAGTCGGCATCGCTTTTTTGTATCCATTCATATAATGTCGCATACATATCCGGCTCAATAAAATCATCTGTTTCCACAATACCGATATATTTTCCCCGGGCCTGTCGGATTCCCATATTGACCTGATAGCCATAGCTCTTTCTTTCAGAATGAATGAGCCGGATACGCTCGTCTTTGTCCGCATACTCCTGCAGAATTTCCAATGTGCCGTCTTCGGAACCGGCATCAATCGCCAAAATCTCCATATCCGACAATGTCTGTACGAGCACACTTTCCATGCAGACTCTTATGTACTCTCCAACATTATAAGAAGGCATAATTACCGATACCAGAGGCTCATTCATTCTTTTCATACCATTTACTCCCCAATCTCTCCTTCATTTTGCGTACTCCGTATATTCCCGCCAACTAGTCCAAGAATAAACTCTGCCGCCCGCCTGCTGGCATGACCATCTTCCCGCACTCCATAGTATTCTAAAAAATCCATCACCCGATTTTCATATAATGATTGGTCAAACGCCATAATATTTTTCACAAGTTCCTCATTTGTCTCCGCAATTGAAAATGGAAGCGCTTCGTAATCCAGTAAAAAATCATATTCATGGTCAATATATTCCTTTTTATCTGTTGCAAATAAAAATACCGGTTTTTTCACAAACGCAGGTTCAAACATGATACTGGAATAATCGGAAATCATAATATCACACGCAGACGCAAGTTCTTCGCTGTCCGGATATGCGCTTACATCCACTACACAGGCATTGCTTACAAATCTTCTGCTCTCTGCTGCAACACTCGGATGCAGCCGGAGCAGTATGTCCCACTTACCGCCAAATTTAGTTTCCAGTACATTTCTGATCAGATTATAATCCAACCCGATATTTCTCACCTCTGCCTCATGTATTCCCTGTCGTTCACGGTTATAGCGGTATGTTGGGGCGTACAGCAGAAATTTATGTTTTTGATCCAAATGATACTTGGCAGTCACCTTCCGTCTACATTCTTCCGGCCAGAACATTGCGTCTGTTCGCGGTGAACCTATTTGCACCGCTTCTTTCTGAAAGGCAAATCCTCTCCTGAAAGATTCTGTGTCAAAAGAACTCCCCGTCAGTACATAATCTATACACTGCCCATTATGCCTCCACCGCTCTACGTCCTCTGACACATCGGTAATTGTAGAAGCATCCAGATAAAACTTTTTCAATGTTATACTCGCCCAATGTTTCGTGTGAATGTAAATCTGCCCTTCTCTCTTTATAATATCAGGTGGCATTAACGTATTTATAACCCAAATATGCGCTGTTTCCATTTCATAGATAGATTTCTTCCAGTTCCCTGCCCAGACAGTCCGTACACCTGCCGGCACTTTCTCCCGCAAATCTTTCAGCACCCATACAATATCAAGTCTTTTACCCCCTTTTAATAATTGTTCCGTAATATATTTCCCATGGTCAGAATAGGTGTCAAAAGATTTAAATACAATTTTATCCAGCTGAATTGGCCTTTTGCAGCAATCGTCCACATATTCTTTTTTCATAATATCAAGATTGATATCCTCACAGATATCCGAACACTGTTTTCTCTGATTGGCCTCCAACATTAACAATACGTAATACCCACTGACATTCATAGCAAGAAGCTGTTCTTCCATGGCTTTATAGTATTTTGTACTTGTGATAAGAACAACGCATTCTTCCTTTTCATAATCGTCCAATACGCTGACAGGCATAATTTTCGTTTTTTCATTAGGAGATTCAAACGCCTCTGCAAAAATGTCGCCTGCAACAAATCCATGCCATCGCTCATCGTTATCCAGTATGCCTGTGATGAAATATTTATCTTTGTATTTTCTAAAAAAATAATCCGCGCCCGCCCCGGTTCCAAATAAAAAAATATGTTTTCCACTTATCCCATGGTCAAAATCCGCCCATGTCTGTTCTTTTATTGCTCCTTTTTCTGTCATGTAAAATTCTTGCTGTATTGCATAGTCAATTATGTCCATAACTGCTCCTTAGTAAAGTTTCCCAGAACTTTGTATGTATTTCTTTCTGACACTTAGGATATACTGCATCGTGCGCCTTTTGTCCAAATTCCGACAACAGTTTTCTGTGTCCTGCAAGATAACTTATTCTGTCAGCTATTCCTCTATAGTCCCCAATTTCCACCAAATATCCGTTCTCATTGTCACAAATATCTTCCCTTGTACCAGAGGTGCATGTCACAACCGGAACGACGCCATTGGCCATAGCCTCAAGTTGTGATATACTCCTGCCTTCGGCATCCGCTATATTCACATAAATATCCTGCCTTTTCCAAAATTCAGGAATGTATTTTCTCTCTAATACTCCCACAAATCGAACATGATCGTTCCATTTATTATCTCTTATCTGTTCTTCCATTTTCGCTTTATATGGTCCATCCCCCGCTATCTCAAAAACATAAGGCACACCCTCTTGCTCTAATTCTTCGATAACATTGAGCATCAGATCCATTCTTTTTTGGGTTACGACAAGCCTCCCCGCATATCCAATCCTGACAGGCTGCCATTCATCAGTTGTGTAGGTACGTTCTAACTTTTCCTCACACGCTACAGGACATGTAATAGAAGCTATTTTTTCCTGTGGTATCCCCCTTTCAAGGAAATCCTTCTTAATATCCTCGCTTACCGCTACCAGAAAATCCATATAAGCGGTATACCTGTCATAAAGCTTATATAGATGTTCTTCTCGGCCATGTATTACTGAAATAATACAGATCTTATCCGGTGTAAGCTGCTTTAACAGAACTGCCGTTTCCATAAGAAACTCTGGTTTTCCTGTGATTACCGTCAGCGGTAACAATTCCTCCAAACAGTCCATAATATGATCTAATATATCTTCCCTAAATTGGTACTGGCCTTTCTCCAATACCCCATCCACAATAGGCAAAAGAACATCCTGAACCTGATATTTCCCCGTATCAGTAAAAATGCGAATATTGTCAAAGCCCTTCTCTAATAATTCAATACACAATCCTTTCGTCCATTCTTCAATCCCGCCAAGGCCAAGGCCGGAAAGACAGTCAAATACAACATGCGGTTTTCCTGCTTTTGTAAAGTCTATCTTCTCAACCTTTGCTTTGTGATTCAACAGTACGGCGTCTATTGCCAAGTCATCATATTGAACTTCATATGTCAGATCATATCCATACTCACGCACTAATGCCGTCCTAATCTGCTTCTGCTCTGCTTGATTGGCAACGGTAATACACAAAACTGTATTCCTGCATTCTCGCAACATTATTGGCGATTGGATTTCAATACCTTCTATTGTATTTCCCCATCTTGTCCGTTCGCTGTCTATAATTGCCCTTACAACAATACTTGCTTTGATTAGTCGTGGAAGTATTCTGATACATCTTCTACCGCTTCCATATAAAATAATCTCTTCTCCTGCACCCAGCATGTCTGTTCTTCTTTCTTACTATATCTCTGTCACACAGCTTCACAATCGTCCATATATCTATCATTTATTTGCATCATTCTGGTAAATAATATCTTCAATCGAAATAATGCTGCAATTCAATTTATCTTTCAAAGTTCTGCACACTTCCTCATAATCCATGACTGCCGTAACAATCACACAATCTACTGCCGGGAGATCATTTTCCGGCAAATATACCGGCAGATTAAGTTCTATCCGTCTTCTGTCAATCATATACCGTATCTCTATATCAGTGCCGGAGAGTTCAGCCAACAGGCATTTCCCTACATCTCCAGCACCATAAACTGCAATTGAGCGCCAGCCTCTCTTTATAAGAAAATCTGCTGCTTTAATGCCTTTCTGTTCATTCATTATCCATCTACACGTCAGTTTCAACAATCTGCTGCACTTTTCTTGCTGTTTTTCCTTTTGTGCCAGCTCCGGTATTGCCTGTACCAAAATCCCCCTGCTGATCTCTCCTTTAAAAAAGAAGCACATATACCGTCTTCTTTTGGCAAGCACATCTATATCGATATTTTTAACTAACCACATATGAAAACAACAATACAGAAAGTCATCCCTGATATACTTTCTGATTGTCTCCCATTGTTCTGGAAATCGGTACAAATATTGTTTTGCTGTATGAATTGCATACTCACAGGAATAAACCGCGGCATAAGTACACAATTCCTTGTCCTTCCTGAAATATTCAGCGACAAGCCTTCCCGATTTTACCCCATCAAAATTTGACAGACTGACATGACTTGCATTAGTAGCCTGTCCTTCATAAAGCGCATAATTATAAAAAATATCCGGCAAAATGACCTTTTTCTCTGCCCTCGCATGCACTCTCGCATTAACGTAGTAGTCCTCGCTGTACTTTAAATTTGGAAATGTTAAACTAGCAAACAATTTTCTCCTGTATATCTTATTGCATACATAATTAGTGACATTGGCCTGACGTAGATATTGTTTTGCACACTGCTTTTTCCCCACAACGATTTCTTCTCTTAGCTCAATATTCTGTAATACCCTGCCGCCGGGATTTACTCTCCTGCAAGAACATTCCACGATATCCGTTTCCTGCTCCACCATCGTTACCAACATCTTTTCATACATTTCTTTTTCAATGTAATCATCCGCATCTACGAATGTAATAATGCTTCCAGTCGCATGTAAAAGTCCCTGGTTTCTGGCTGATGCCACTCCCTGGTTTGTCTGTGAAAAAAAACGTATACGATTGTCTTTCTGTACAAAACTGTCAATAATTTCCGCCGAACCATCATCCGAACCATCATCTATTACCAATATTTCCAGGTTCTGATATGTCTGCTTTATAACGGAATCCAGACACCTTTTAATCCATGCTTTGCAGTTATATACGGGAATGATAATACTTATTTTTTCTTTCATTGCAACCACTTCAAGATACCTTTTCTCATTTAATTTACCATGCATACATTACCGTTTCCGTATCTCTTAAAGAATAATGCCGAAACGCAATCTTATAATCCGGCCGCATTTTTAAAATAAGGGCGGGCAATTCCAAAATATCCTCCGGCTTATGGTAAACACAAATCGCAAGTTTCGGCTTTTGCGCAGTAATAATACGCTTCGCTCCAAGTAGTGCCTTTTCTTCTGCTCCTTCTATATCCATTTTAATAAAAGTAATCTTTTCATCCTTTATGACAGAATCTAAATCCTGAACTTCAATATCGTAATCTGCATAAAAATCCTGCTTCGGGTTTTCAATCCGTGATGCGCCTCCAAGTCCTGATGTAAAGCCTATCTTTCCTTGCTTATCATATAACCCGCAGGAAAACAGACTGATATTATTCCGATTACCTATTTTTTTCTTACAAGATTCATAATTCCTTTTCTCTGGTTCAAAGGCAAACACCTTCTCATAATTACCTCTGCACCATTTTATAAACATTTCCGTTGAACTTAAATCAAATACACCACCATCCACAAATGTTTCTCTTATGCCTGAGTACGCAAAAAAGTCAAAATATTGGTTTTTAGACAACATTTCAGTTATATCATGCAGATTAATACATTCTCCCATTGCTTTAAAAGAAGAAATTTTTTCACTGATAATATCATTCTCTCCCTCTGGTTCAATAACAACGTCTAACTGTTCATATTTGTCAACTGCCTCCTCATACGAATAGACCGGAATACCGTTATATTCATCTTGCCTTTTATCAGCAGTAATATAACAGCTCCATGGATAGTTACCCCATTTTTCTTTCATTAATTTCCCAATATTATCTCCCTGCCCAAGTACAAGCCAGTAGGCTGACGGACGCATCGCGTTCCTTATTCTATCTAACAATTCGGAAACCAGATTATTTGTATTTATCAAATCGTAAAGATATTCGTCGTAAAAATTATGTGTTCCTAAAAGCGTTTCTTTATCAATCTCCTGTAATATTGTCCCGGCATCTGTTATATTCCAGTCAACTCCCCTTTTGGCAATCTGCCCTTTTACCTGTAATCTGGACGCATAAGATTCCATACTGAGTATAATATTGGCTTTTTTAAATTGTTTTACCGCATCTTCAAATCGATATACTGGCAGATTATGAACGCATTTCTTATTCCACTCTTTGTTATCAATAAATCCCTGGACTGGAACATCTTTCATGAAATGACTATCACAGATATATTTGCCGCATTCACCCGCACCATAGATAAGAATATCTCCATCCAGCCCTTTTATTTTACGAAATAACTCCATAAGCCGTTTATCATTGTCTCTTTTTTTTCTTAACGATCCTATTTCACAGCTATTTCCATTATTATCTAAGAAAGTCATTAACAGCCTGCTTTCAAATATCTGCCTCGAAATATCATCCTCTATCCGGGAATATATCTTTTTTATATCTGCACTTACATACTTCAAACATTCATTCATCTGTATAACGCCTCCGTTTTTCAGTTTATCAGAATAAATCTGCAAGGTTGATATGAAAATAACGCTCTAGCTTAAGCAGATATTCATCATTTCTCTTGTTATCCGCATTTTCCATATAAAGCGCATCTTTCTGGCTTCCCTCTATCACTCTTACAGGCAGTTCTCCAATCGCATATGTATTGATTTTCCAGATTAATTCTATTGTTTTTAACCACAAATCATCTCCGTAAAAGGCGCTTTCCCTGATACCTTTCGCATCCAAAAATGCCTCCCTGTATTTACCACATGGATATAAAACGCCGCCAACGCCTGTGGCACATACACCTTTCTCTGGTGCTACGGACTCTACACAACCTTCCCATTGGCTATATGAAGCAATCTTTCCGTCTTTCTTCGTCATTCTGTGCCCACGCCTGCATATGACCGCATCCGGATATTTCAAGTGTCCGCTATATAAATCTTCTAATAATCTGTCATCATATATTGTATCATCATCTATTGTAATAATAAGGTCGTCTTGGTACTCCTGCATGGCATAAAAATATTTCTTATGCGCCTTTAAATCTTCTACATTTCGTTCTATTCTTAACCCTGCTTTTATGAGTTCCTCCTCCTGTTTTATTTTCCTTTGTGAATCTTCTGTTGCCAGATATAGAACAATCTCGTCAGCTTTCATCGTCTGCACCATAATACTTTTTATCGCAATATGTACCAAATCTAATCTTCTTCCATAGCTTGTCATGGATACTATTATTTTTTCCTGTTGTAGATTTTTTTGTTCTTTCTCCTTATTAATACCGCATTGTATATCCAGATCCTCAAAATAAGCTTCTGCACTTCTTACGTATTCATAAAGTAATTTTTGGTTTTTATCCAAAACCGGAAGTTTTCTAATCTTTTTATTGGCCATAAAGATTTCAATTGCTGTCTGCTTTTCTTCTTCTCCCGCATAAATATATAAAAAATCCTTTTTGAGCACAATTCGCTTGGTCTCACAAATTTGAACATACTCTCTGCTGCCGATACAGCCAGCAAGTGTTTCATCTTGATAAAGTACATACCAGAATTTATCTGTCGATGCATCGGCAAATAAAATATTATTAACGTTTAAATCCTCTATAAACAACCTTTTAAACTGTCGATTCTGTTTTGCGCCGCAATATACCATATTTCCCCCTCTAGCCGATCAGCTCGTTAACACCGACTATGCTTTTAATATCCGACCTTCTTCTGATGATCTTTCTTCTGATAATCTCGATATCACAAAACGGAATAACGATAATGGTATCTATTTCCTCAGGTATTTCATTTACTGAGTATACCGGAATTCCTTTATATATCTCACAATTAGGGTATGTCTCAATAACGCATTGTACCTGCATTTTTTTCCCAAACTCCTTCTGCATTAAATCCAGTAACCAGCCTTTTCCCCAAAAGGCGATCTTCTTATTGTCAAATTCATATTTTATTATCCGGTTTTGCTGCTTTTCCTCTATCCACCTGCACAAAAGTTCTCTATAACTCTTGTCCCTCGCTTCACGCGATGCTATATTCAGCATATCCATATACCCTGTCTGTGCTGATCTGGATATCCGTATTTCATCAGGAAATGAGAAATCTTCCATATTGTCCATAACCCTATATTCTCTGTCAACCCGTCTGCTGTCACAATGCACCCCACTGCCATCCCAGCCGATATTTTTGATAAGTGATTCATAAGGACATAAAAAATATCCGTCTTTTTCAATCAGCTTAAGCGCCCAGAAAACCGCCCAGGAATCACATTCTCCTGATATATTACCCAAAAGATGGCTTTCCAGATCGCTCCCCCACACATGCAGGCGTTCTCTACATCCCTTATCATTCTTTATTCTCTTAAGAATTGCATAATCTCTCTCATATTTATCCCAGCGATCTTTCCAAGTTCCCCACCCATGTGAGGAAAATCTACCGCAAAAATACATGTCAGCTCCCGGTTCTCTGTCAATGTCAATAGGCTCCGGGCATCCTCCGATGGAATATACCTTTTCCTCATTCCAATATCTGTTCAGACACGCATTCATAAAATACATATACTTTGGATGAGGTACACAATCATCTTCCAAAACGATCACCGCATCATATGTTTGGAATGCATAGTCAATTCCCTCAACAATTGAATCTGCAAGTCCTTTATTTCTCTCGGAAATATGGATTTCTGTCTCACACCATCTGACACTCTTTATAATTTCCCCAACTGCTTCCCAATCCTTTTGATCTGTTGAATGTTTCATTCCATCTTGAAAAATGATCAGTTTCTGTGGTTTCATATCATTATGAGATAGTGCTTCTAAAACCTTCTGCGTATGAAAAGGTCTGTTATATGTAAATAAAATAGTCGCGATCCTCATTGCCTAACCCTCTTATCATAAAAATAATATATGGATTTTCTTTATACCGTTTTTCATCAGAAACATAACTATTTCATCGGCGTAATCTCCACTGACAAGAAAATGATATTCCACTTCCGACCGAATAACCTGTGTAGGACATACTATTTCGACGTTTCCGATCTTTTTTCCACATAACTTATCATTGTTGTCGCAAAAATATTTTATGTTCTGTGCTTTGTTATTCTGCTCCAGAAAATCATATACTTTTCTACCTGATCTGCCTGCTCCGAAAATTACCAGTTTCGTGTTATCCTGTTTTAAATAGGTATCGTAAATTATATTTCCAACGTATTCCATCGTTTTTCCTTCTCATATTTTATGATGTCTGTTATTTCTGCAAGAATGCTCCTATGATAACCGGATAATCCGGATCATTTGTTTGAAAATCACTGACTTTGAGATCTTCACAACATAAGCCATACAATAATGAAACAGCCGTTTTAACATTTCCATATGATAGGATCTCTGTTTTTTCTTTGGTAAATAGCGGTTCAAACAAACGCCTTACCGCATCCTCATGAAAGCTATAATAACTCCCCCAGTTATCCGCATCATATCTTGAAATCTGCGATATTCCCGCTACCGTAATCAGTGCTGTTCCGCCGGGTTTTAACATTCTGTATGTATTTCGCGCTGCACTTTGGATATCATAAATAAACATCAATGTCTGTGTAATGATCACGGTATCGAATCTATTCTCCTCAATCCCTTCTCCGGTTTCCAGATTTCCTTTGAGCGCATTTTCTCCCCAGCCATCCACATGAAGCATATAAGCATTTTTGAGCCTGTCCTCACCATATTTTACGGAGTATGTGGTCTCTGCAATTTCCAGAGAATCTCCTCTGATCCACTTTTTATGATTGTCTAAGAACATCTCTATATAATAGCGGTCGATTGGTTTTCCTCTTTCCGTTCCAAATAACCTGCTCGCCGGGACCGTCGGCATATCGGCTATCTTTTCTATCATGTGATTCTGTTTTCTTCCCTTTTCCCTGGCACACTCCACTACAGCTTTCTCATACTCTTCCATACTGCTGATCACGTTTTTTCTTTGATCGTTGATATAAAGAACAATCTTTTTATCTTCCAGCTTCAATCCATTCCCATCGTAAAATGCGATTTGTTCTACGGAATTTTGCGGGAACAAAGAAACTCCAAACAAGATGCGGTTTTCATCAATCCCTAATTGTAACAGCTGGGCACATACGTCAATAAAATGCCTTGTCATAATAAGGATTGGGTATTTTTGTGGTACCCTTACGTCAGCCGGATGATATATCGGCACCAAGGCGCTCTGATCATATTCCATCTCACCCATGACCGCCTTATTATCTAATAACGCCGCAATCTCATATTTTTTCTTAATCTGCTCTTTCATATTTTGAAAAAACCTTCCGGTGCCAAATATCAAAATCTGCCTCATACGCATTCTCCATACAGCCTTATTTTTGTGTATTAATTTTCCAGTATTGATCTATCATATATTGAAACTCTGCTATTTTCCAATTTCTGACAACATTACGTGGGATCTCATAATTACTGCATTTAGGCGTCCATATCCCCGGAGTAGTCGTCGCCGCCTTCTTAATTCCCCACTGTTTGCAGATCTGTACTGTCTTCTCGCTGTAATCGCCTCCCCTGCCGCCAAAGGGATATGAAAATATATCTACCTTTCTGCCAAGCAGAGTCTCCAGATAATCCTTCGAATTTACAATTTCATCCCGTTGTTCTTTCTCACTCATTTTTGCCAAAGGCATATGAGATGTTGCATGTGCACCTATTGTTATATACTGAGAACCGGCCAATTCCATGCAAGAGTGTTTATCCAGTGTTTTGAAAACATCCCATGTCTGGCAATCCAATTTCTGCTGTTTTCTAAGCTGCCGAAACCATTGTTCCCTCGTCTCAACATCTATAAAATTTTTCATCAAATAATGAATTGCATAATAGCAATTTAGCCGCAGATCATAAGTAGATATATCCCAACAACATCCGAATTTTTCATCCGATATATTGACTATCCCCAAAGCATTGCTCCCATGCAATATGAGCCTATCTAATTCATCCCACCAGAATCCTCTGTTATTTTCTATTACTCCCGTACTGACAAACACCGTTGCCGGAACTTGCAGTTTTTCCAAAATCGGAAGTGCATATTGGTAATTGTCCAAGTACCCGTCATCAAATGTAATAACTACTCCCTTGCCATCACAATTATTCCAGTCTTCCTCAAATCGCAGAATATTATAATTCCGCTTTAAATATCTTATTTGCTGTTCAAACCTGGCTGGCGTAACACACAGTAAATTAATATCATCCTCCATCGCATAAACGCGATGATAATACAACACATTTATCTGACTGTTCATAACTCCTCCGAATCATTTCGCTGTTTTTACCAATACCTTGGTGCTAAAATATAATAATCTTCTGTATATTCTCGATGACAGCTTTTCAATTTTTTTATGATCTCACTTTGCCCATTCAGTACAGCCACTAATATGATGCTGTTATCACTGCCCAAGATTTCTTGTGGTTCATAGATTGGTTTGTTTCTATAGATACCTGTTTTATAGGAATCAACATAACCTGCCATGTTCATATCCGGAAAGTATACTTCCAGCAATTCATATACGCTCTTCCCATATTCTCCCGTGCCCCAAATATAAAAACATTTGCTTTGTGCAACCTGCTTTTTAATTTTGCCGTTTATATGATATAAATACCATAGCTTCTTACCGATCCTTTTTTCATAAGAAAATTTCGCAATATTTTCATAATATATGTGAAGTATTTCTCCGAACAAGTTCTTCATACACCCGACATCAATTTGATCTCTATACTCAAAATTCTCCTTAAGCCAAAAATAGTATTGTTCCAATTCCGCGGTAACTTTTTCCGGTGAGTGGACAGCCTCATATGTACTATGTGCGTTCCGCCTGACTTCCTGGATCATGCCGCTCATAATATCTTTGTTTAACTCTATAATCTTTTCATAAATATCATCCGCCGTATAGCCGCTGCAAAGATATCCGTTTTTCCCGTCCTCAATCACCTCCGGTACTCCTGCTACAGGCGTGGATATGATCACAAGACCATTTGCCAATGCCTCGGAAACAACATTTGGGTAAGATTCCAGTATACTGCCACATATCAGTACATCGCTTTCAGAATATTGCCCGGACATATCATCACAGAATCCCTTTAACACGATCTTCCCATCTAATTTATTGTTTTGTATATAAGTAAGGCATTCTTTACCATAACCGCTTTTCTTATAGTTTCCGTAAATATTCAGTCTTAATTTTAGTCCGTTTTCTATCGCTTTATGGCATGCCTTGATAACTGATAACTGATTTTTATATTCATCCACTCCTCCGACACAAACACATTGTATTTCCTTATATGTCTTTTGTACAGGCACAGATTCCGCGCGGTCAGCTACCGTCCTAATGCATACAGAATATGTATTAAAATGCTTTCTCCAAACACTGGCATAGTAGTTCGAATCACAAATATGATATTTCGGAAAAATATCTATATAATCTATTTGAAAAAAATCAGAAATTGCCGAATATATATTCATCACATGCGGAATATTCAGCTCTCTTGCCGCCAATTCCACTATGGGATTCAGTTGGACAGAATGTAAAATGTCCGGTTTTACATCCAACACTATCTTCTTTATCTCATCATAATGCTCTAGAATATAAATAATATCGATGTCCTCCGGTTGATTTGACACACTGAGCGGAACATATATTGTATCGATATTCCGTTCAGCACAAAACCTGATATATGCCTTACATATTTCCGTTCCTGAGTTATCTAGTCCCACAACAACAACGTGTCCTGCCGCTTTCATAAGTTCTGCCTGTCTTAATATTGTTTGAGCCGCTCCTCCCAGCACAATATAATTATCCATAAAATACATTATTTTCATAGCCTTATTCCTATAAGCATTCATACAAAATATCTTCTATCAATAATATTCTTCCATTGAATCTATTTTCCATTATGTCTTTGATCACCCGGCCTTCACTAAGCGGTGTTATTACCATAGCATCCGCATCCGGAAGTTCATCATTGGGATGGTATAAGCTGATTCCTTCTGTTTTCATTGCCTTCTTTTTATCTACGATATATCTGACATTGATGTTGGAATGCTTTATGTCATTCACCAATGCCCTCCCGGTAGTTCCATAACCATAGACAGCAATATTTTGAAACGAATTTTTATCAAAATATTGTTCAAGCTTTTCACCGTTTTGGCTCAATGTTAACCAACTTTCATATAACCGGAAAAGTCTTTCATATTTATCTGTTTTTTCTTTATACTGCAGAGCCACCGCCCTGGAACTTCCGATTCCAATACCAATACCACACAAAAAAGAAGCTGCAATCTTTAATCCTTTCATAGTAAGAATTCTCCTTTTTATTTACTTATTCTCTTGGCTCCCAGCACATTTTTCCATTGGAAGAAATTCCTTTATTGATTATCTTCTTATATACAAAGTCTTTCCCTCTGCTTTTTCTGATAATCTGTACAAAAACATCAACCTGCGACAAGCATCCGATAAAGCCGGTACAATACGCCAATGTATATACATCTCTGAGAACTTCTAAGCCTAAAAGATATCTATCGTTTTTTCTCTGACTTCTTATAAACGCAACTGATTTATCATCAACAGACCTTGCCGTGTCTTCATAATAAACTATCGGTACTGATAATCTCTGTACCAAATCACTTAGGCATCGCTTATCATCAGTTGCCACAAATAACTGCTCGTAATGATCTTTTTCAAATATTTCATTTATAGCAGATACATACTCCTCAACTGTCACGGGAATCGGATGATTATCAAATACTTTATTAAAGTCCGTTCCCCTGATGTGAATTCCCAATGTCTTTTTTCTATTTATTTTTTTTCTGATCTCCTGCTTTATATATCGTTCTGTGTCATCCGTCAATCGGATATATCTTTTATAAATCTCCGACATGCGAGCAATATATTCGTTTTTTACTAAATAGGAAAACTCTCTCCCATTATATTTATATTCAGTTTCTTCAAAATCATCGGAATTTGCCTTTCTTAAATTAATCCGCCATGGCAGCAAAACCTTCTTTTGATCAAATATCTGCTTAAAATAGTATTCATACACATTCCTTGTCCCTTTGACAGGCTTATCTTCCAAATACAGTGTTTCTCCACGATATATTATATAAGGTATAAAACCCATTTCATCAGCATAACACATGTAAACTAAAACAGTTCTTAGCAATGCAAAAAATCCTGTTTTATTTCCTCCTACTATATCGATATAATATATATTGGTTCTCTCAGCAGCTGATGCCCATCCGATCAGCGCCCTATTTATGTTCTGTAGTTTTTTCCCCAAACTGATCTCCTCCATTCCAAAGTCTCAAATTACTCTTTTCAATTGTCATAAATCTATATATACGGCAATGTATTCATAAATAAATGAATAAACCTTTTTCCCGAGTGTATAATAATGAAAATTTAGTCCTTCAA
Source organism: Ruminococcus sp. (assembly GCA_023663085.1). GTDB lineage: Bacteria > Bacillota > Clostridia > Lachnospirales > Lachnospiraceae > UBA3282. The sequence goes on from JAMPIB010000003.1 coordinate 115,805, forward strand.
GCCTCTCCCATACACTAATGTCCTCCGGCGTCACCAAGATAATATCGCCTATATCCAGTTCTCTTTCTATTTCATCTAATAAAATTAAGTGCTGATCTTCTTTTTCATAAAATTCATTTGATACCACATAGCGTGCCATAACGTTGATATCTGAAAAATGTAAATATTTGTATAACTGCTTTCCCTTTTCTCCATTCCCATATATGTAAATCCTTTTCGCCTTCTTTAAGATCTTCGCAAAAGTCCTTGGACTACTGATTCTATTTGCATTAATATTTTTAATCTGAATCCCTAATGCTTTACTCAATTCATAAGCAATATATTCATATCCGTTATCACTAAAATGAAACAGATCTATTAAGGGAAAATCTTTGTTATTATACATTTGACTATATAAGTCAACATAATTACACTTATATTTATAAGAAATTGCCTTCAATATACTATTTCTGCTCTGTATCTCGTCATTATGAGCTTCCTTATCTGATGTTCTTTCCGGAGTTCCCGATACCGTAATAATTTTACGAGACATTTTAGTTATTAATCTCAATATATCATCCAGTTTTCGATAGTAAGCTTCTTGCAAATCTGTATTTTCTTTTATTTTTAATGAATAACCATGATGCGATCCTAAGTTGAATATTATAAAACAATATTGGTATCCTACACTGTCAATAAAATGCTTGATTTCATTAATCAAAGAAAGATCAAAAATGCTATATGACATTGCTAATAAATCAACCACATAACCTGCTTGTTCCACCATCCTATTTAAAACCGGCCTATAACCTCTTGCTACCGAATCACCAAGAATAAGAATTCTTTTTTTCTCCCTTTCATTCGCGCTCTCTATCCAATAATTTAGCCACTCTATTTTTTCTCTTTGTTCCACTGCATTGTGCATCACATTCTCCAGTTCTCATTATTCCGAGGCTTTTTTGCTGCTCTTTTAGATTTTTATCCAATCCTCACACCAAATATCAGGTGTCGCGCTATATCCGCACCATTTTTTCGGAGCTATGACTATTTTATCCTCATTCTGATTTAACCATGCTCCCCACCAGCTAAAACTACTGTTGGCAATGATATTATGCCTGCATCTTGCCATCAAATACATGTCATACCAGTCTTCATAATAAGCAAACATTTTTTTATTACAATAAATGGCGTTCGGAACAAACAAATTCTCCGTTACCCACTTCAAGTCATCTGAAAAGAAAACAAATTTACTGTATTTTTCTTTATTTTGAAAATATTCTATCGCCTTTTCATAATAGCTTTTTGTGCATATACTAGCATAAATATCAGGATTTCGTAAATAATCCCCTCTTCTAACATGGACACTGACATATGATTCTTCTGATAACCTATCCCCAAATTCTTTCAATTCCTGGTTTATATGGGTAAATTTAAATTTAAGATTTAAGACATTTTGAATACTTTTAAAATATTTGTCCGTTTGCCAATAACCAACAAATACACAATTCTGCGTCAGAAAAACATTCGGCTGATAAACACCAGGTTCTTTTTCTACATCCTCTACCCAGAAAAATCTGTCAGAATAATTCTTGCAAAATTCTTCCTGCAAATTACCAGCTCTTATCTTTTTCCATTTCTCATCAATTTCATCGAACTCGACATCAGAAACATACGTCAACTCCAGATTGGGAAAAACATCTATTAAAGAAAAATGTCTGGCATCAGGATGTCTTCTATAGTACCCCAAACTCGCTCGTACATCTCGTCCTCTGTTTTTCAGCGCTTCCATAAAAGCATACTGAAACATCTGATTTCCCAAGCCGCCTGCAAATCTGACAATATCCATACTGTTCTTTCCTCTCTATGCCATATATGTTGTGTACCATTGCTGAAATATGAAATATGGCCAGCATATTTGCGAGTAATTATTTCCGCTTCCTTTTCCGCCATCACCTTTTGCTAAGTAAGTTTCCAGGAATTGACTCGTTGCAACCGGATCAAATATTCCCTGTCGCACTAAGAAGTTTCTATTTGACCAATCCAGTATCTGTTCTTTCATGATTCCCTGCATCCACTGTCCCATCGGAATTCCAAATCCTGCTTTTGGGCGATCCAATAGTTTTTTAGGGACCATTTCGTATGCTATATCCTTTAATATCCTTTTTTGATTTCCTTTATTGTCTTTAAATTCCGGAGAAATTCGATAGGAATACTCAATAACATTTTTATCTAATATCGGGCACCTACATTCCAAAGCATATTTCATAGAAGCTCTATCCACTTTCACCAATATATCATCAGGCAAATAGGTTTCTTGGTCTAATAGCATTCTTGTAATATCATACCTTTTCTCTCCATATTTAGATTCAATTCTATAGTAAAACTCATCACTCTGATCAAGGAGTAACCTATTAATAGTCCGCAAATATTGCGAAACCCCTGTTTGTGTTTTAATCTCTTTCTGTACCTCATCTGATGCGATTCTACGATATAGCGGCATTTTATACCACATCTCCAGTTCGTTAATGAAAGGGATTTTTCTCATTAACTGAATCATTCTCCCCGTCATTGCAAATTTCTGAGCCTTCTGAAGCTGCGTATATATATTATATCCTCCAAACAGTTCATCACCGCCATCACCAGATAAAACCACCGACACCTGTTTCTTTGCAAGTTCTGAAACAAGCATAGTCGCTATCCCTGATGAATCGGCAAACGGTTCGTCAAAATATATCGGTATATCAGCTACCATCCTAAGCAGGTCATCTTCATTAAGATATAGTTCGTAATGCTCTGTTCCCAAATAATCTGCAATTTTTTTTGCATTATGTGCTTCATTAATATCCTCATTATGAAACCCGATACAAAACGTCTTGATCGGTTTATCAAATAATTGTGCGGCTAACGCACAAATCACTGTCGAATCATAGCCTCCGCTCAATAACGCTCCTATCGGGACGTCTGCAACAAGCCTTTCGGAAACTGCCCTTTTTAAAATTTCTTTTAGCTCATACTTTGCCTGCCCATAATCTTCAATCATTTCTTTTGATGCTGATTGATACTGATCTGCAATATCCCAGTATTTCCATTTACAAATCTTCCCCTCTTTAATTTTGAGGATTCCTCCTGCTTCGAGCTTATATGTATTCTTAAAGATTGTATCCGGTGCGGAAATATATTGTTTATGCAGGTATCTGCCGATTACTTCCTTATTGATGTCTTTCCTAAATGTCGGATATTCCATGATTGCCTTTAATTCCGAGGCAAATATAATCGTATTATCCTCATCTCTAAAATAATAAAACGGTTTTTTACCTATTCTGTCGCGGATAAAATATACAGAATCATCTTCTCTATCAAGTAATGCAATAGAGAACATTCCGTTTAATCTATCAACAAAATCAATCCCCCATTGCAAATATGCCGCAATTATAATTTCCGTATCACATTGGGTCTGATACAAGTAATGGTCTATATCCTCTTTTATTTTTTTGAAATTATAAATTTCCCCGTTAAATATCACTGTAATACGTCCATCCCGCGAATGCATCGGCTGATGTCCGTTAACTGATAAATCTAAAATAGATAACCTTCGCTGTGCAAATCCGATGGACCAACCGCCTGATATGAGATAAACCTCTTCTCCATGATCATCCGGTCCTCTATGGCTCAGCTTATTATTCATTTTAATAAGCACATCCCTGTTTATGCTACTTTGTGAAATAACACCGCATATCCCGCACATTTCTTATCCACCCTTATACCTTAAGAATTGCAGCTACTTTATTTTGCACATCATACTGTGCATTTGCGTTTAAGTGCCAAGGATAACATCCGTATCTCATTCCCTGATCCGTAAAGTAATACTTTGTATCCAATTCAATAATATTGATACCTTTCAGATTGCTTTCGAAATAATCATAATAGCTATTCAATATAACATTAACTTTTTTTATTTCCGCTAAATTTTCATATTCATGTTCTCTGCCATATTCACCATATTCTTCTGTCAAAAAAAATTTAACTAAAAAAATATGTTGAGGATACACAGTTTCCCGCAAAAGTTTGATAAACCAATCACAACTGTCTTTCCATTTTTGCATGCATTCTTCGGAATTCCTCTTCAAAATTTTCACATTATCCATAGAGATACCCTTTTCCTTTAATGCATCACTGTATGTAAGATATCTTTGATCTCCAAAATCTAAAATATCATACCGTTCCTCCATAAAATCGATCAAAATGTAATCTATGTCTCTATTTATCAAAGCTTCTTTCAATTTTTTACTGCATTCCGCTTCTATCATTTTTTCTCTGTAAGTCTCTGCATTTTCTATGGAAAAATCCACACAGTTTGACATAACGGAAATAATACTGGAATGCTGGTATTTATAATCCTGAATGCGGTCATTATAATGTACTTTACTAAGTACTCTCTGCAGATCATAACCGCCTAACGCTGCTATTTTATTATTGAAGAAAGTATCTTGCACTTGAAATTCCTCTTTGAAAAAGGTCTTTATGGCGGCATTATACTCTTTCCTTGATATAGTATTCTTACTCTGCATAAATCTGTCCATGCTGGTATTTAGTTGTCCAATACATACTTGCAACAAATCATCTCTGTATTCATCAAACAAATTTCTTCTTTTATATTCCTCCATGAGATGCTTTAGCGGCGCCAGGATACTGCCCTCTCCCATAACTTTTTGCGTTGTATTATCCGCCCGGTCTTCTCGATAATAATACAAACATTCATGACAAACTCCTGCCCTTTGGGCATATATAAATATCAAACCTAATACTGCCAGATCCTGGTGTGGCCCCGCAGGCATTCTAATCGCATGCTCTGTCCATAATCTCTTTTTATATAATCCTGTCCAAATTGTAATTGCCTGTACACTGCCTATCATTTTATGTACGTCAAATCGCTGCGAGGAATAATATTCATTATTATTTACAGCTGTTTTCCCGTTTTTCCCTGCCCGGTAATAATCGCATCTCACAAAATCCTGATCACCGTCCCGTGCACACCTATAAAGTTTTTCAATAAACATACTGTCAATCCAGTCATCAGAATCTACAAACGCAATGTATTCCCCTCTGGCCATTTGGATTCCCAAATTTCTGGTTGGTCCTAACGTTTCATTTTTCTTACGGACATATAGAATCCGCTCATCTTTCTTGGCCCAGTTTAAACATATTTCTTCTGAGCAATCATTTGAACCATCATTAATTAATAGGATTTCTAAATTAGTATATGTTTGATCGATAATAGATTTGATACAATCATCCACATATTGTTCAACGTTATAAACAGGTACAATAATACTGATTAAATGTTTTCCCTGCATTTCATCTGACGCCCCTTGCATAATTTGATTCGTTATCCTTTATATGCCGACACCATATAACCAAAGCACAATACATCTTCAGATCCGTTATTATACCCCGATAATTTCGACATCAGCTTTATGCTTTCTGACAACGCCGCGGTTTCTTCTCTGCTCAACTCAAGATCACAATAGTTTTTTACCATCTCGTTTACTCTATATAGCTCTTGCCCGATCCAAGCAAAATAATTACCATACGGCACGATCTCTTCGACTGTAAATCCATAATCTTTTAAGTTCTCTAAATACCAAAATTCACTGAAACCATTAGAGAAATAATATGGCGCCATGTGCGTCAGACTGCAGAACGGTGCTGTCAAGAGCATCTTCCCGCCGGATTTTATAATGCGCGCAAATTCTTTCAACGCCAAAATCGGATCTTTTAAGTGCTCCAGCACTTCTGTACATAACACGACGTCTACTGATCCGTCCTCTAACGGCATATCAATAATATCACAAGTAATTGCCACCCTTGTCGTATCCCATTTATCAGGCGTCAGTCCTTTATTCATTTTATCAGGAACATACTTTCCGAAATCCTGTGCTATATAATGGAATCGCTCACAATACGGAGCATACTGCATTTCCCCGGCTCCGGCATCGAGCAATGTAATTCCAGCCGGTAGTTTTGCCAGTTTTCTTTTAATCCAATTAGTACGTATTTCCTCATTTTCAAACGCTCCCCATACATCATTCGCAGAAATAATAATATCCTCTCGATTCTGTACCGTTTCTAAAAGCTCGCTTTTTATTTCTCTGAAATTCTTTTTGCTTGTAACATATATGTAGTCGAAATCTTTTTTACCGATTTCTTCAGGTGCCACATAAGAATCATGATCTCTTTTCTGTTTATCACTATATCCTACAACGTCAAATTCATTCTCAATTAAGCTCTTTTGATTTTCATATGCCTTTCCCAATCCATATACAATTACCTTTTTCCTGCCGTTTTTCATTTGATTTCCCCATATTCTAAAATAATATTTCAGGCAAGAATATCTTCGATTGATAAACTTGCTTTTTCTATCAGATCCATGTCGGCTATCTTTATTTTTTCCCTGGATATTCCCATATCGTCAGCCTGCCTGGACATTTCCTCCTTAAGTCCCTCTTTTAAAGCTGCTATAAGAATAAAGTCAAAATCAATCTCTCTAAGTATAGTAATCGGTTGGATATTCTCGTTTACATTTTTATCCACCCATACCACGAACGTATAATCCTGCGTATTATTAAGGTATCTGACAACTTCACTCCCAAATCTGCCCGCTCCATATACCGCTACTTTCGAGCCTCTCATAACGCCGCTATATGGAAACAGAAATTTTCCGTTCTGAAAAACTTCTATATTTTTAAAAAGCAAATAATAAACCATCATATGCTTCAGCTGAAATAATAGGTTTTCTTTCAAATGTAAATGTTGTGAAAAACATTTTTTTAAATAGGAAAACAGTACCTTATAACGTTCTAATTCTTGTTTATCACTTATTCCCATAACAGAATCATTTCTGATCTGATAATGGTAAAAGCATTCCTCTATAATTATTATTTTTTGAATTTCAAGTAAAGCCGGATATAAGCAGGCCGGATCCTCTCCCATCCTGATCTCATTAGGCACCTTTAATTGATTCCGGCGTAAAAGCTCTGTTTTATAAATTTTACTGACAACACTGCTTTGAACTCCCCAGCTGTAAAAATGTCCCGTATATATCATTTTTTTATGTAATTCCGTGAGTCCTTCTCCACAATAAACTCCGGGAGGTAATGCACTCGTTTGATATCCGATACACTTTGCATTAATATCCTGCTTTAATCCACATGCGATAATATCAGCATCCCCAATCCTATCCATCATAGTCTTATACATATCGGGTTCAATCCAGTCATCACTATCCACATATGCAGCATATTGTCCGGCAGCTATTTTAACTCCTGCTTTTCTGGCTGCAACAGCCCCTCTCATCTTTTCATAGATCACCTTAATACGACTATCACACTTTTGGTATCTTTCACATACGTTGTTTGAATGATCTGTAGAGCCGTTATTTACCAATATTATTTCCAAATTTGAATATGTCTGCTGCCTAATACTCTCAATGCACTTTGGTAAAAAAATTTCTGTATTATAAAATGGTACAATGACGGAAAGTAATGGTCCGGAAACAATATTTCTTTTTGCCATCTGCATTTCTCCTTTTAATTTACTTCCCTGGCGAAAGAACAATTTCTGCACAAAAGGTCTATATGCTCATTTCCTTTCAATGCTTCAAATACGTTTTCTGCTGCTCTCCCTTTTCTGATTTCCTCATATGTCTGCTCGCGTAAATTTCCTAATATGTGCTTCATACCATAATCCATACAGCATAATAACAGGGTTCCGTCCGGCAGTAATATATTATGGTCTAACGCCTGTCCACACTGACTGCATGACAGTTTTCCCTGAAGTTTTCGCTTATGTAATAAATTATCATCATCTAAGTTACCAGCTCTGTCATGAAGTGCGGTTGCTATTTCATACCTTTGTTTACATAATTCTTTTACCCGAAAATGTGGTTCTCCCTGTGCATTACACATATTCACGAACCATTTTCCATCCTTTCTTCTATGGTTTAACGCTTTTTCAAGTAATTCAAAATATTCTTCTGAAACCGGAATAGAAGCATACCCGTTTTCATCCGGTACATGAATATTCACAAATCCCATTGGAATATCCCATATTCGTTCCAGCTCTTCCATAGAAATTTCTGACAATGTTGTATACAGATCAACATGAATTTCCGCCTTATATGCCATAATGATCATATCCGCGCAAGCAGGGTTTAAAAAAGGTTCCGCCATACCGCAAAACATCATATTGCATTGGGGAGGAAGATGTTTTAAACATGTCGTAAATGTTTCCATTGACATTATCCGGTCTCTTTGCACATTATCCTTATAATAATTTTTAATTAATAATTTCTGCGGACAATATCTGCAGTTAATTTTGCATCCGACTACTGTTGTAATATCAATTGTGGGCATGCTGTAAAATTCTTCTTCTAATTTTCTGTTATCCAAATATTCACATGCACAGACAATTCGCTCTTCTTCACAATTTCTTTCTTTTAGCAGTTTCAAAATTTCAAGCGTATTGTATCGTCCCGCACTGATTATAATTCCTCCCTGCATGAAATCAATCTGATCAACAGACTCTATCTTTAGATCAAAAATTTGTTTATTACACTGTTCCTTATGCGTCACTATAAAACCGCAAACAGCAATCTGATTTTTTTGAAGAAGGTGGTATGTCCGCTCACCATACTGCCCTGTTCCATATAAATAGATCTTTCCGTATTCCTGTTGTAGTTGCTTCACCCGCTCTATAAAATTCATTTTATCTATACCTGAAAATAGTATTGGCATACATATGCCCTCTTCTACTATTTGTATATCCTTTCCATCTGTTCACCCATTCTTACAAATCTCTTATTGTCTGAACCGAAACCTCGGCAATATTGACACAAACTTATATATCCCTTCTCAGTTTCACCCAAACAATATTTTAAGATCCGCTCCTTATCTGCCATACTTCCTAATAATTCGGATAAATTAACAAAGTCGTCTTCCTTCAGTTCATATAAACCGCTTTTTTCTGCAAAAAATAAGGTTCCGCAATAATAAAACTTCTGGTCATTTAAAGCATGGCATCCTGTAGAACAATGCAGCATATGTGCCTTTAACTCCTGCCTGTCTTTCCACTCACAGTCGATATCATTCGGAAATCCCAGATCAACCCACGGAAATTTATTGATAATATATTCAATTCCCGCACTTTGATACGTTTTAACTGCCTGCTCAAATTTTTCCTGATAGGGAACGGTTTCCGTATAATCACTAAGCCGTACATCAACGTGGCACTGTTTTAAAATATCCAGTGTATGCTCGTCCGGTATTATGCTTCCGTTTGATATGATCTGAATGCAGCCGATCCGCTCTCCAAATTTTTTATAAACTGTCTCGATTATCTTCCCCAAATCCTTATTTAGAAGAGGCTCCCCACCTACCAGATAATAACTTGCAAGATAATCTACTCCGCCATGGAATAATGCCGCTAAGTCCGAAATAATTGTCTCTGCAGCGTAAGTATACTGTTCTTTGAAATACGGCATTAAGGAAACGCAATGTCTACAGTTAAATGTGCATCCCGACGTTACAGATGCAGTCACTTGAGATAGACATACCATATTTTTGTTGTTCCAATACCATTCTGCAAAAAAAACTTCTATTCTGCAGAAATCCTGATATTCTCTCAACTGTATGCTTTCTAAATCCCGCTTTATACTCTCATATGCAAATTCCGCTGTTGCTACTATGATCTTATACTGCCCCAATTCATGTCTCACCTGCTGAAAATTTTTAACTTCGTAATCTGGCGTTTTTGCATTTTCTTGAATGTTGGGGTTATTATCAATAATATATTTTATATGAAAATCCTGAGACAATTTTTTAATGTTTCGTTGTGCTACACGTCCGAATCCATAAATAACAATCTCCGTTATTCCCGACCAATCTTCTGACAGCCTGTTCAGTACAGCTCCCTTTGCCATATTTCCCTCCTAATCACCGATTTTCACCGCATTGGAGCAGTTTCTGCATAAGATCTCTATCTCTGTGTTTCCCATTAAACCTTCTTTTATTTTCGCAATTCTATCTCCGCTCATGATTTCTTCATAGGTTTCGTCTTTTAAATTTCCCAATACATGTTTCATCCCATAATCCATACAACATAGCAATAATGTTCCATCCGGCAGTAAAACATTGTGATTTAAATCCTGTCCACATAAAGTGCAGGAAAGTATCCCTGCTGAATTTCGTTTACTGATTAATGCTTCTCCTTCCAGATTCCCGGCTCTATCATGAAGAATTGTTGAAATGTCTATTTTCCCATTACACAATTCTTTGATCCTGGGGTGGGGTTCTCCTTGCGTATTGCACGCATTAACAAACATTTTGCCGTCTTCTCTTCTATGATTAATGATGGTTTTGAATAACTTAAAATAGTTCTCCGTAACCGGGATATCCGCATAACCATTCCTATCCGCCGCATGGATATTAACGTAATTTACTGGGATTGTTAAAATCTTCTCAAAGTCTTTCTCTGTTATGCCGACAAGAGTAGTATATAATTCAATGTCTCTTCCGGATCTGTATGCTTGCTCGATCATTTCTACACACATAGGATTTAAAAAAGGTTCTGCCATACCGCAAAACATCATATGGCACTCTTTGGGAAGATGCTCTAAACAAGCGGTAAAGGTATCCATTGACATAACAGATTCTCTATCAGGATCATCTCTAAAATAATTCTTTAATAACCGAGGCTGTGGACAATATTGGCAATTCACTTTACACCCAATCACCGTTGTAATTTCGACTGACGGTAATTGATAATATTTTTTATCTATCTCTCGCTTATCCAAATACTCACATGCGCATATTATCCTATCTTCACAAACATTCATGCGATGAAGAACATCTAATATTTCAAGCGAATTACGTCTGTTTGCACCTATGATGATCCCTGCCTCTTTCAAATCCATGTCTTTGACATATTGCACTTTGAGATCAAAAATCTTTTTATTGCACTGGCTATCGCTTGAAACAATGAATCCTTGTACTGGCAGTTCATTTTCTCTGAGAAGTTTGTATACTCTTTGCCCGTATAGTCCCGCTCCATATATGTATATCTTTTCCCTTTGTTTATATAATTCTTTCACTCTCTCTATGAGCAATTTTCTGTTCTCCCCTGCTTATAATGACTCACTATTTTTGATCTGGATGCCTGTTTTTACGTAATTTGTATTATCTTTTCCGCATCCGCCGCATATTCTGCAAAAACTGCTTGTTCCGCGGCTTAATGCCACCAATTGGCGGCATGCTTCCTTATCGCGCGGATCTATCTCTTTCAATACAATATAGTCTTCTTCCTTCAATTTGAAATATCCGCTTTTTTCCGCACTCCATGATAAATTACAGTAATAGAACTTGCCTTCATTTAATCCGTTCCACTCCGGCCTGCAATATGCCAGATGCTCCTTTAGCTGTTGATCATTACGCTTATAAGGATTTTCCGGGAATCCGAAATCACACCAAAGTATATCTGGCTTGATATCATACTGAATATCATATTGTTCAAATTTTTCTATCAGCCGGCCTAATTTATCCTTGTATGGGATTGCTTTAGAGTAATCACTTACTACAATATGGACTTCATACTTTTTCATTACAGCAAGCAAGTCTTCCGGCGGAACGATACTTCCATTGGATGCATAAGATATCTTTCCGTATTGGTCACGATAATTTTGTTCCAAATAAATAATAATGTCCTTTAATATAGGATTGAGCATCGGTTCCCCGCCGATCAGTCCAAAGTATGCGACATAATCAACTCTTTCAAAGAATAAATCTATATTTTCTTTTAATTCTTCAAATGAATAGTTTCTATGCTCTTGATGATACGGAATAAACATATTGCAATATTTACAATTAAAAGTGCATTTCGTTGTCACCGTCATATCAACATGATAAATGCAATTCATTCTTCTGTTCGTCCAAAACCATTCACATATAAACTGGCCTATCCTGCAATAGTCTCGAAACTCAATGAGTCCTCTGCTACTTAGAAAATCGGAAATTTCATTATATGCGGCATGTGCAGCCAGCACAACGATCTTTTGTCCTGCTATATCATCCCGTATATCCTCATAAGCTGAAATTGTTATACCATTCCATTGTTTTCCCTGTTTTTCCGGATCCTGATCGATCACATGAGAAACTTTTATATTTACACGTTCAAAAAGAGGACTGCATATTCTCGAAACAGTTCCTGCACCATATAAAATAATACTCTGTATATTTTCCCAGTCTTGAGACAGTTTTCCCAGATCACTCTGCATATGTTTTCTCCTATTTTTCAATAAAACACCAGCGACTCAATCCGATTCATCATCGCGTTATCATTATAAAAACTTTTTTTAATTTCTTCTGAGAATTCCATTTTCCCAGTCAGGCAAAGTCCGTACCAATAATCTACAAACTCGCGTGAAAGATTGTCCGATACCTTGATCCCGCCTGCACAACAGTCTCTGATATACTGCTTTACTCCCTCATTAATCTTTTCCTTTATCGCAAACCGCTTTTGATTCCCACAGCTTTCCGCACATATCCAATTTCCATACTCATCAATCTCCTTTACCATTCCGTAAGGTGCTGTCAAAAAACTTTCAATTACTATCATATTTTTTAATATTTTACTTTCTGTTCCTTTGCTGTCTTTATGATTTTGGAAACAGGCCTTCATCAAATTTTTTTTGAAATTACCGTTTTGCTCAGACAAATCTGCATTGAAATAATATCCTTTCATATGAAGAGATGTAAGTTTATTTAAAAATCTTTGGTTATTACCATAATATCCCAAATCAATCATTGCACAATCATCATCAAGTCTGCAATTCTTTAAATAGTTTAAATAATTTTTTCTAACGCTTCTCACATACTCCCATATTTTGTTTTTATAGATTGCATACAACGCAGGCCATTCTAAATTCTGCTCTTCGGCACTTGCTCTGATGTTAAATCGATCTTCCAAGAGTTGTACCGGACTGCCGCTGTAAGGCATACTAACGAAATTCCATAACTCACTATCCGACTGTATGGAAGCAAGCATTGCTAACTGCCTTGATATGCCTATGTAGCAACTCTTCACATCATTATGGACCTGAGTGCAATAATACTCATAATCTTTTCGCAGGAAATATCCATCCCGGGACATAAAAACCATTTTCTTAATCTGATCTTCTTTTGCCTGTTCCATGATCCAGGATAAAAAAATAAAAATAATCGGTCCGAACACTACATATCCCATTGTCGATGCATCTTCTATCATGATCTTTCCCTTTTGCGCATTGACTGCAAACGGATCATTAAAAATTTTATTCAATAAGATTCCTGTCATCTGTGAAATATCTGTATTAACAATACCCGATTCTACTTCTCTTATACTCGACCACCGTAACAATTCAATCTGAGATGCTGCATGATAAGCCGTTATACCATATTTTTGAGGAATTTCCACATCTGCCTTAGGATCATCCCCTATATGCAGCGCCTTCTTCCCTTTTACAATTTCTTCCGCATACCATTTCCATAAATCACCCTGCCGTTTGCTTTTCTTTCTTTCTGAAGATATAAGAATATTCTCATTGCCTATATTTAAGCCATATTTTCTTAATATGCTGCTGTAAAAGTTCTTGGGTAAATACATATCGCTGATAATATAAATCTCTTTTTTGAAATATTCAGCATAGGCAACACACTCTAACATTCGTTTTCTACCGGAGAGCAGCCGCCCCTCCAGATGCATTTCTCTGCTGTATATTTCGTTGATGATATAATTTTCTAATTCGGATTGTTTTTCAATCTCCTTGTAAAGTTCCTCCAAGGTATAGTCATTACCAAGCTTTTGTATCGCATTGTTTCTAAGTTCTCTATATGGTAGATTGCATTTCATTTCCGTATGAATTTCATACTCCAACAGTTCAAATACATCTCTCGGATTACATACGCTCCTGGAAAACAATGTGTCAAAGAAATCAAAAGATACAATATCCGCACGTTCTATTCGCCTATATAACTCGTCAATAGAATAGTTCCAGTATTTTATGTTGAGTACCTCTGTTTCCTCTTCTTTGGCCGGCTGTCCGTCCAGAAAGTACACCGGTATTTTAATGCTCTGTATTCGCCGAAAGATAACATTCCAATAGGTCCCGGACGTATTAATTATCACCAGATCCGCCGCTCTCTCTGCTTCATCCTTCGACAAAACAGGCAGACCAAACATAATTTTCCCGATATTCGCAGGATCTTTATCCATTAAACCGACAAAATTATGTCTTTTTTCGTTATGGAGCAATGTCGCTGTATATCTGCCAATCCCATATAAAACAATTCTTTTCCCAAGGAATCTATCAAAATTCTTATGAAATTCATCTATTTCTGATTGATATCTGCTCCCCATCTTTCACCCTGCTATATATGAAATCCACCACTCTGGCTGATGCCCTGCCATCTTCTTTCATTTCAGTTTCCTTGAAAAGTTTCAAAAGTTTCTGTTGATATTGATCTTCTTCAAACGATTTTATTGCTTTTTGTAAACTTTCATTATTGTATGCCACACCGAACGGAAGTTTATCCAAATCCCATAAAAGATTTCCTCTTTCGCTTTGATAATTCTTATAATCGTCCGCGTAGATAAATATCGGTATCTTCATGACTGCGGCATCAAATGCAGCGCTTGAATAATCCGTTAAAAAAGCGTCGCATCCGGCAAGAATCTCATACATATCATCTGCCCTGCTCACGTCAATAATACTGTCATTACATGTAACATTCACTTCACTATGCATCTGTCTTGCCACTAATTGCGGATGAAACCTTAACATAATATACCAATGACCCTGAAATCTGCTGCTCAGCGCTTTAAGTAATCCGGCATAATCAAGGGTTTCCTGATTCAGTTGTATCGTTCTTTGCGTTTTCTGGCTGCCTCCGCGAAAAGTCGGAGCGTACATAATAATGTGTGCGTTCTTTGGTAAACCATATGTTTTTCTAAGTCCTGCACGCACCCTTTCCAGCCCATTGACCAATATGTCGCATCGTGGTGACCCGAACCTCAATATTTCTCCCTTATAAAGCATTCCTGTCGGAAGTGTATCGTCATACCATTTTGAATTAGACAATACGTAATCTATCATTTGAGAATCGTGGTGACTGATCAAATATGCAATTCTTGTAAATGACTTTCCCCTATCCAGACAAGTTGGCTTAAACCCCAGTTTTGCATGCCATGTCTGGATATAACATTGTCCTTTTCGCTTTCTCACTTCTAACTGTTTACGGCTATTATCAATCCATATCTTTGCCGTGGTAAGATGATACGCCCTGTTCATCAGCGTATTCCTCACTCCTCTGACTTCCCTCGGAAATTGTTTTGTGATATCATTCACCAACCATATAAGTTCACATTCTGTCTTGCGCCTGATCAATTCTTCTGCAATGTATTTAGGATTACAGCTATAGCCTGTACTCCCTTCTATACAGCAAAACACAATTTTCTTTTTCTTTACGGGAAATATGCGAAACATATAAAAGGGTATGCTCTGTAATTTGCTTTTAATAATCCTTTTATAGAGATACCATTTTTCTCTATTCATACTTCAGACGAACTCCTCTGTAAAAAGGAATCAAAAGTATATTGGAACGCTTCTTTCAATCCCACCTGCGGTTTCCAGCCAAGCTCTGTGATCTTAGTGGTATCCATTACCCCCAGTTTAAAAGGTAAATATTGAAACTTACTTTTGTTACTGCAGCTATATGTGACTTTTGATCTTTTTCTAATATCCATTCCCGCTATCAGCTCTGCTAAATCCCGTATACTGATCAAATTATCTATGTTAGCCACATTATAATAATGCTCTTTTCCCTGGGTAAATGCCAATAATGCCGCGCCTATCGCATCCGCGACATATGTATATGTCCGCATAGCACTGCCATCCGTTCGCAATACGATATCTTTGCTATTGATTGCACTATTCATAAATTCTGAAAAAGCTCGTCCATCATATAACGATATTCCCGGGCCAAAAGTATGGCAAAATCGAATTCCTACATATTGGATCCCATACTGGGCCTCATATGCTGCTAACATTGTTTCACACAATCTCTTTGCTTCCGGGTAGCATGCCCGCGCGTTATCACAATGCAGGACTCCCATATCCGATTCTTTTATATTGGTCTCGTTTTTCCATTCACCATATATTTCTACTGTGGATATATAAAGTATTTTTTTTGTTCCTTTCTCCCTTGCAAGTTCCAGCATATTATGTGTCCCCTGCACATGTCCCCACAAAGTGTCTACCGGAGTATCCGTAAAATCTTTCGGACTTGCTAACCCTGCAGTATGAAATATAAAATCAATAGGCTGCTCCCAAGAAATAGGCTGTGTAATATCCTGAATAATCGTATCTATATAAGGCAGTTCTAACGATTTATCGAACACTTCTTTTAGTTTCTTTTCACTTCTTGCCTCTGCTATAATCCGAATATTCAAGTTCCAATCAATATTGGCCTTACTGACAGCTTCTACAAGATACATCCCCAATCTTCCGGTTGCCCCCGTGACAAGTATTGTCTTGTCCCTAAATACATCCCAGTCAATTGGACTACGCAAGATAATATCTAAATCCCTGCTTTCTACCATTCTCTCCTCCGCTTTAAAATCTATAAAAATATATTTTATGCTACAATCCAAATATGTATTTGCTTTCTTCCAAGTCCAAAATGGCTCTCAAATAATAAACATCCTCCGGCGTTGTTATTTTTAGATTTGTATTAAGTTCTTTCACCAAATGGACCTCTCCTCCCATTTCGCTATAAACCATGGCTGCGTCCAAAAGCGGGATTTTAGCGTCTTTACATTCCTCATACCGATTATACGCATCCAAAATATCTCCTAAGCGAAAAGTTTGTGGCGACGTAAGAGAATAAGTGTCAGACCTTTTCTTAAAATCTTCAAACACAGCACATTCACCTTCGGAAATCACTACAGATTCCGTTACCGGATGAGTTGTAATTGCACACCCATACCGTTTCGCAACACGAATATTTTCTACAATCGTCGCATGACCCACCAATGGCCTTACTCCATCATGAATCATGACGATATCCTGCTGTTTCCCGCCATCTGCAACTATCGCTTCCAATCCTTTTTTCAAACTGCTCTGTCTGTCACATCCGCCTACGATCACCTTTCGAGCCTTTTTTATCCTATAAAGACTCAGCAGATCATCCATATATGCCAGATAGCTTCCATGGCAAACGACCACAATCTGATCCACTTCATCACATTGATCAAATTTCTCTAACGTATAAATTATAATCGGTTTACCCATAATATTTAAGAATTGCTTCGGCAGACCTCCGCTACGCATCCTCTGACCCACTCCGGCCGCTAATATAAGTGCTATATTCATACTGTGCCCTCTCACGCAGGTAATTTGTAAACACTCCGCTAACTCCCTTGCTCATTACTTCTGCATACTCATCTATGGAATCTGTGCTGAAAATAAAAATTTTAATATTTTTATCCGTAAAGATTTTAAAATAATTACTGATCGGTGCCAGGGCGGTTTCCCTTGAAAATCCCACTGCCTTAATACCATACTTATAACACATGGCAACTGTTTTAATAAAAAATTCCGCTTTCGGATTTCTATACTGTGTGTAAAAACACTCATATCCTTTTTTTCTTGCGTAGATGATCGATTGCTCGTCATAAACTTCCAATATTATTTGTTGTTTTCCTTCATGAGTGACATCTTTATCGATTGCATCTACAATTTCTCTGTAATCCTGTTGTGTTACCCACTTTATGTCAACCAACGCACTTACTTCCGGATACTGCCTGAGTTTTTTGTAAAATTCCGCAAAGGTCTGCAAAGTATACACTCCTTGACGACCGTCATTGAAATTCCTGTCATCATGTGCTAAAACCACTTCTCCGTTTATCATTCCATACGCATCACATTCTATCAATTGGAATCCTTTTTGCAAGGAATCTGCAAAGGCCTCCTTTGAATTCGAATACATATGCTTCTTTCCGTTCACTATTCCGCCGCACGCATGCGCTATCATGGTACCCTTACAACACCATTCAGCTGTTCCATACCGCATTGGTTCCCAGTCGGCATATTCTTTCCACAGTTTGGTATATCTTTTTGTCTTTTGTATCTTTTCTATGATCAAATCGCTATTTCTGTACATTCTGCGCAATACTGCGCAATCACGTATATATGCCTCATCCGGATACAAATATGGAATTTTTTCGGTATAAAGTAAATCTATCTTTTCTTCTGATATCCCCAACAAAAGAAGCTGTTCCTTTATTTGATTATAAGAACGCCATGCACTGACCAATATATATTCATAATCAAAGTTTGTAATTTCCTCCGAACGGATAATCGGAATATCATTTATGAATACACCGCATTTATTTCTATTGTTATCCGAAAAAGCCACTATATCAATATTCTCAAAATCCAGTTCACACTGTGCCGTCCTTATTGACAATTCTGTTGCTCCGAAAATTATGACCCGTATTTTACTCATAGTTCCGCAATACTCTCTCCCATCTCTGTTCTTGAGATATATGATTGTACATAATTATTATATTCTTTTCTGTTCCTTCATAAATTTTTCCATAATTCCCGCGATTGCTACCGAATCGCCTTTTGTCAGTTTAAAGTCTCTTCTGATATCTCCATTAATCATGGAAAGCAGATCACATAATTCATATCTAAGTCCCTCTCCAAGAAACCTTTCAGAAAATCTCTCTACATCATTCGGATCTTCATGATGAACCTCAAAATAACTCGTCTTCCACCAGGGTGCTTCCACTACGATGTATCCTAAAGTGCCCGATATCAGAAGTTTTCCTTCCGATTTCACTCCGAGACCACAAGTGGCCGTTGCAAGTCCGGAAGAATATTTGATATAAGCTTTCGTAAATATATCCACCCCTTCTTCGTTTTTGATCATGTCAAATCGTATTTCTTCATAGTTCTGTCCGAAAATTTTTATAATCGGGAGCAGACAATAACTTCCAAGTTCAATAAAACTGCCGCTAAACTCAGAAACTTGAAGTTCTCTGCTGTTACTATCCGCAAGCTTAGTAAAACAAGCCTCTATATTTCTGATACTGCCTATAATCCCACTGCAGGCAATCCCAAGAAGTTTCATAAATCCGGGACAATACGCCGTCTTGATCCCTTCTGCCAGAATAAGATCTTTCTCCTTTGCGTATTGAAACAACTCCTGTGCCTGTGCCGGATGAAGACATAATGGTTTCTCACATAAAACATGTTTTCCATGTTCAAGCGCCTGTTTAATATAAAAATAATGAGTTTCATGCGGTGATGCGATATAAACGATATCCGCAAATTTATAAAATTCCTCGGGACTTCTGCATGCGTCTATTCCCCATCTCTTGGCAAAACGCTCCGCGCTTTCCATATGCGGATTATATACACACTGAGCATTCACACCGCTGACCAATGTTGCTTCCGGCATAAAACGATCTGCAATACGTCCAGTCCCAATAATTCCTATTCTTTGAATGGGCGTTTCACGCAGCCTCAGTAATGTACTGGATATATTTTTTGTACGTTCCAAATACACAACCTTACAATAGTTTTCTAAATAATCAAACATTCCCATCCAATCAGACCCTATCGCAAAAATATCTATATCATATTTTTGGATATCTTTAAATTTCTGACCCGATGAAGCTTCCACAATAATCTCATCTGCAAATCCTGTTTGTTTTACATTCTCAATTCGAGTCATCAAGGAATCTACTACATTTAATTTTCCCCTTGCCTGATCATACTCATCCGTTGTAACACCGACTATTAAATAGTCTCCCAGTTGTTTTGCCCGCTTCAATATGTTGTAATGTCCTTCATGGAAAAGATCAAATGTCCCGTATGTAATTACTCTTATCACAGCAATCTCCTATTTTTCCATACTTTTTATAAAGCCATGTATCATTTCCCCGCATGTTCCTGCAAGATTTGCGTTTATTTTTGCATAGGAATCTATTTGCCGTTTTTTGTCAAAATTTTTCCCCGTTATTTTGTTATCTAAAAAGTCTTTTAAAGAATTAAACGCACTCTCAACAAGACAATAATGACTCCATTCGCTTCTATCTGCAAATCCGGATTCATGTTCTCTCAGTTCATCATAATCAAATTCTATTTTTATCTCTCGATATTCTTTTGTATCGATATTAATTTCATACAGTTTTCTCTCAGGGGCATGCCACAACCGGCACTTTGCCTTTCCTTGCTGTTGGCGCGAGACTATAAATCCCCCTACGCCGCCGGCTGGAAAATAGCCGTTCTTTCCACGCGTCGCAGCGCCAACCGGTGAATCCCATGATTCTATTTTTCCGCTCTCCCTGTCAAGCGACAAATACATATTTCCCCACGCAGGTGATATCACAATATTTTCTTTACCACTTTCTCTGGAAAATGCAAGCATTCCGAATGGTCGTTCATCACATTCTATTTCCTCCGGCCCTCTAATTGCCCTAAAGTCTTCGGGTAAGCCACTATACTCTCTCGTTTCCCCCGTTTCAGGATTCCAGCGAGTGATGATCATACCTTTTAACGGTACGATCCATAAATCGTTTCCGTATGGATCCTGTATAATTCCTAATGTTCCTAAATTGTGCTTTGAACCGCTCTTAAGATACCTTATTGCCAAAGTATCAATGTCCATAAACATAAATTCACAATCTGCCGGCGAGCCAAAAATAATTTCATTTCCACATATGCGGCATCCGCTCTGAAGCTGGTTTCCGTTTATTTCTCTCATATAAAATTGTTTAATTCCATCAATATACCGAATCTCTTCTGTTCTGATATCAAACCGGATCACTTGCGGATATTTCCCCGGAAGTAAAAAAATATATCTGTCATTATAAAGACAGCCGCTAAACGCGCCTGCTGTCATAACCTGTTTCTTTAATTCTATTTTTCTGATTATTTTATCTTTAATAATCAATAAATTTTGTGCATTGCAGGGAATTACATAAACACTATCGCCGATTTCCACTGCCCTCATATAATAATTACCGGAATACTCGCAGGCAAGATCCATATAAAATTTGTAATGATAATCATTATTTTCAGAAAACCACAATTGATTATTCGCTGTAAGTTGATATTTATCATTCTCACACGGGTCGAACGACAAAGATATCTTTTCTCCGCGCCAATCATCATCCCGTGGGAGTATATGGATCTGATTATCCAAAATAAAAATCGGTTTTCCCGCCACTCCAAACAGTGCAACCACACTCGTCCCTGCATCTCCGATATAGGCATCCGACCAGGCAATCGAGTCCTCTATATCCGCGGTTGTATCATAAATCCCCAGATTATTCTCCAAAAACACCCTCTTCAGCGCATCATACACCGGCCGGAACTCCGGCCTCAAAGAATCAAACGTAGATTCTAAAAGCGGATGCGGCCGCCACAACAGGCAGACATCTTCCCTGCCCATAAAACAGCGGAACACATACTCCATTTTTTTCAAAAATGCCCCGGTATCCGCCAACATAGCGTTAATCCCGGTATTATAAAATATCACCCGTTTCCGTCCGTCATCTTCCTTCTTCATCTTCTCTGCCCACTCTTCCGGCGGTTCCGGCGGATTCTGACATTTTCTGATCACCCTGTCAATCTTCGGCGATCCAAACGGCAGGAACTTTTCATCCGGGATGCTTTCATCAAAATACTTCCGGAACTCCGGCGACTGTATCACGATATAATCTACATACTGATAGGATGGCAGCAGTCCCTGCGCCTCCATCATGGTTCCCGACGTTACATAATAGGGTACATATACCAGAGTATCCGTATATTTCTTCAAATTTGAGGAATAAAATCTCGGATGCACACTCGTCACGAGATTCCACATATCATAAGGATTGTGAATATAGATCACATCCGGTTTTCTTTCCTCGAAGTTATATTCCTGCCAGTCTGTTATCTCGATATCTTCTGGATATTCGCCGCCTTCATAATGCATCTGTCCGAAACTGTGATCCGGGTTCAGATCGTAGTACGGGATTGGCACACAATATGCGTCACAGTCCGGGTCATCCTTAGCCGCCAGATAGATGCTCTCCAGGCTGTCCCACATAGACGCCTTATAAGGAAGAAAAACAATTTCCAGCCTGACGGCAATGTCATTTTTAACGCTGTTTTCTACTTTGATAAGCTGCCTTCGCAGTATCTTATATCCTTTATTTACCTTATTTATATTAAAATCATTTTTAATAGCGTCTTCAAAAACACAAAACAAAGCCTCACAATACTCTTCTATAGCAGAAACTGTCGCATGTCCTTCTCCTTCAGCTTTTTCAATATATTCTCCTAAGAATATGGCCGTCTCCTGTGCATCACTTATCATCTTCTGCACCGCTGCTACGTTTTTCTGTTCTAACATATTCTTTATTTCTTCATGAAGCTGATGCAGGCTGTTGATAATCTCAAGTATCTCCCGCTTCTGTGCCTTTCTCATGGAAATTACCCTCTCTGCCTCGTTATATATTCCTGTATTTTCCCACCAAGTACTTCACTGTTTACGATTCTTCACTATGACGATCTGCGGTTCTGTCTGCTTCACAACTGGTGTTTCCGGCGCTACCCTTTCAATCCTTTTTTCTTTCGGCGCATCCACGCCGATCTTCATACGTCCCGGCGCGTTACTACCTCTGAAAAAAATCTTCACATCATCCCCGATCCACAACTCTGTTCCTGAATTAACCGTCAGTTCCAGCATTATATTTCCTTCCTTCCATACCGATGTCCACTTATTTGTGGTTACTATATATATAGTAACTATTTATATGTAATTCGTCAAGACATAATTTTTTAGATAGTATGTAAGCAGAGGTGTAATGAAATCATGAAAAACGAGTTATTTACAATGAATCAATACGGAAAGATCACAATAGACATCAAGACATACATGGATGAAAAAAGCATAAGCAGAAACATGCTGGCCAGAGCCATTAATACACGTTTTGAAGTGATCAATAAATGGTATAATGGAAAAGTAGAAAAGATTGACGCAGATATACTCGCCCGCATCTGTTTCGTTCTGGAATGTACGCCGGGAGATATTATCCGGTACGATGACGAGGAATCCTGAAAACTACCTGCTGTCTGGCAGGATTTCCCTTCTCTGGCATCTCTCTGATTCTCTCATCCGTCAGACCACTCTCATACGTAAATACTTAAGATATTCCCAGCAGATTATAATACAACAAAAATTACCGTTAAAAACAGATCGTACTATATACAAATGTAAGTTTTCATACGGCTGTATGGCACCTTTTTTATTATATAGCACCAAAAAACAAGCAGAAAATTTCTCTTTTTCCGCTTGTTTTTCTAACTTCTCATATTCAAAACCATTCATCAGAAGCCGGATATCCGTTCCCGCAAATTCATCAATTTCGCGAGACTTCCAGGGTATACATGTCTTTCCCGGCTCCAATTCCATACTCTTTGTAGAGTTTACTTCTGGCGGAGGTATCTGCGACTGCCCTCTGTACATCTTCTGTCCTGCCATCGGCAAACAGATTGTTTAACAGCTTGGCTAGCAGGTTTTCGCCTTCCTTTATTCCCTCTTTTATCCCTTCTTTGATTCCTTCCTTTATTCCTTCCTGTCTTCCTTCCCGCCTGATTCTATCCGCTATTTCACACATAATATTTACCCCCTCATTCTGTACTTTAAAAAACCTGACACGCTCCCCTGTCCTCAAACACCTTTCCTGCAAATAGATCGCTTGTCAGGTTAAACTCTCCCGCCCGCTTTCTTTTTT
>JAMPIB010000040.1 GCA_023663085.1 Ruminococcus sp.
GCCAGAAGAGTTTTGTGAATTGATGGAAAAAAGTAAATAGAGTGCGATAACGAATTAAAAAGATGTAGAGAAATTTAGCCCAGAGGGAAATCCCCTCTGGGTATTTTTGTGCAAAGAAAGGAGATTATGTGATATGAGAAATACCAACTTTCAAAATCTTAGGGGACTTCTGAAAAACTATACGCCAAAATCTTTTGGAGTTGCCACGGTTGAAGAATGTAACCTGATAAGGAGCAATCTGCAGTTAGAGGGAATGGGAATCATAGATCTTCGGAACGTGCGGGATTTTGTCGTTTTATTCTTTTCAAAGAAAAACGAGGACAGATCAGAAGGCCGATTTATGTACATCGGTCGATAATACATTTGACGGAGAGCCAGATACAGGGATGAAATATTTAGAAGCATATCAGAATGTTCTGGTGATATTTGTGCCTGGAAGAGATGTATGGTAAGCAAAAAATAAATATGGAACTAAGACAATGAAAAAACCAATGACAACGGAAGAACTGTTTGAGAAAATTCAAGGAATCCTGAAAGAGAAAGGCAGATTGCCGGATATTCTGGATTATGGATTGGCAACCCATAGACCTGTGCCGATCACGAATTATGAGTTTGATCTGAAAAGCAACCTTAATTACGGCGGCAAAGCATTATCCGGACAGTTCCGATATTATTTCAAGAGGAAGATTCAACGAAAGAGAACAAAAGTTCGATTTTGCATCTATACAAATTCAGAGGTTTGTGATAAGATAATTAAGCATGTTTCGTCCTGTTTTGTCCATTTTAGAATATTCAGTTTTAGGACATCCGGGAAATGGCTTTGAGTGAACGAAATTCGTCGTGGAGCTAAAATTTGAAAATTTCAGAAAAAACAGAATACTCGCCACGACGAAAAACGGGCTTATAGTAATCATTTTTGGGTATGAAAAATGCGGAGCAGGGCTTCGCATAGGAGGTGAAGGATTCGTGCAAAATTTTTCTGCGAAAAATACACAAAATTGTTTCAAACTTCATTCAGAATACAAGCCCACCGGCGACCAGCCGCAGGCGATCGAAGCACTTGTGAAAGGGTTCAAGGAAGGCAATCAATTCCAGACTTTACTGGGTGTAACAGGTTCCGGCAAGACCTTCACGATGGCAAACATCATCCAGGCACTTAATAAGCCCACTTTGGTAATAGCGCACAATAAGACCCTCGCCGGGCAATTATACGGCGAATTTAAAGAATTTTTCCCTGAAAACGCAGTCGAGTATTTTGTCTCCTATTATGATTATTATCAGCCAGAAGCCTATGTGCCTTCTACAGATACTTATATTGCCAAAGATTCTTCGATCAATGACGAGATTGAGAAACTCAGACTTTCGGCTACAGCCTCGCTGGTAGAACGGAATGATGTCGTGGTGGTGGCCAGTGTTTCCTGCATTTACGGGCTGGGAAGTCCGGATGATTATGAGGAAATGATCGTATCCCTGCGTCCCGGAATGACGAAAGACAGAGATCAGGTCATCCGTGAACTGATAGATATACAATACAGCAGAAATGATATGGATCTGGAAAGATCCTGCTTTCGTGTGCACGGGGATATACTGGAAGTGTATCCGGCGGAAGGCGGCGATTATCTGATCCGTATCGAATTTTTTGGAGACGAGATAGATCGTATCGCGCTGACAGATCCTTTGACGGGGCAGGTTCATGCGACATTGGAGCATGTGGCTATTTTTCCGGCCTCACATTATGTAGTACCGCAGGAAAAGATTAATACAGCCTGTAAAAATATTGAGATAGAACTGGAAGAGCGTGTAAAATATTTTAAGGGTGAAGATAAACTTTTAGAGGCGCAGCGGATTGCCGAGCGCACGAATTTTGATATTGAGATGTTACGTGAGACGGGATTCTGTTCCGGCATTGAGAATTATTCCAGACATTTAAGCGGCATGGCGCCGGGAGCGACACCGCTTACCTTAATGGATTATTTTAAGGATGATTATCTGATCATCATTGATGAATCCCACATGACGATACCACAGATCAGGGGAATGTATTCGGGAGACCGTTCCCGCAAGACAACGCTGGTGGAATATGGTTTCCGTCTGCCTTCTGCATTGGATAACCGTCCGCTTAATTTCGAGGAATTTGAACAGCATATTGATCAGATGTTATTCGTGTCGGCAACCCCTTCGGAATATGAGGCGGCGCATGAACTGATGCGCACAGAGCAGATCATCAGGCCGACGGGACTTCTGGATCCGGAGGTAGATGTACGTCCGGTGGAGGGGCAGATCGACGATCTGATATCAGAAGTGAATAAAGAAGTTGAGAAAAAACATAAAGTGCTGGTTACAACGTTGACAAAACGTATGGCCGAAGACTTAACGGACTATATGAATGATGTGGGCATCCGTGTAAAATATCTGCATTCTGATATTGATACGCTGGAACGTGCCGAGATCATCCGGGATATGAGGCTGGATGTTTTTGATGTGCTCGTGGGAATCAATCTATTGCGGGAAGGACTGGATATTCCGGAGATTTCGCTGGTAGCTATCCTGGATGCTGATAAGGAAGGATTTCTACGTTCGGAAACGTCTTTAATCCAGACGATAGGACGTGCGGCGAGGAATGCTGATGGACATGTTATCATGTATGCCGATATGATAACAGATTCTATGGAACGGGCGATTTCAGAGACTAACAGAAGGCGCACGATCCAGCAGAAATATAATGAAGAGCATGGCATAACGCCGCAGACGATCAGGAAAGCGGTGCGCGATCTGATCAGTATTTCCAAAGTGATCGCCAAAGAGGAAGTGCGTTTTGAGAAAGATCCTGAGTCAATGAACAGACAGGAACTTGAAAAACTGGTCAAGGATGTAGAGAAGAAGATGAAGAAGGCGGCGGCCAATCTGAACTTTGAGGCGGCGGCGGAGCTGCGCGACCAGATGGTGGGTCTGAAAAAAATGCTTCATGATATGGATGCTTAACAGAAAGACAGGGGAAAAATAGAAACAGGTGAGCGACTGACAGAGAAAGGGGTAGTGTGACACAGATGAGCGACGCCATAAAAATGAGACCAAGGGAATATATTAAGATAAGAGGTGCAAATGAACATAATCTGAAACATATTGATGTGGATATTCCGCGTAATGAATTTGTCGTATTAACGGGGCTTTCCGGTTCCGGTAAGTCTTCACTGGCCTTTGATACGATTTATGCGGAAGGACAGAGAAGATATATGGAGTCCCTTTCATCATATGCAAGGCAGTTTCTGGGACAGATGGAGAAACCGAATGTAGATAAGATAGAAGGGCTTTCTCCGGCCATATCCATCGATCAGAAATCAACGAACCGCAATCCTCGTTCCACGGTGGGTACGGTTACGGAAATCTATGATTATTTCCGGCTTTTGTATGCCCGGATCGGTATCCCGCACTGTCCAAACTGTGGAAAAGAGATCAGAAGACAGAGCGTAGACCAGATGGTAGACCAGATCTTTTCCATGCCGCAGGGGACGAAGATACAGCTTCTCGCACCGGTAGTCAGAGGACGAAAAGGCGAACATGCCAAAGTCTTTGACAGGGCCAGAAAAGGCGGCTATGTCAGGGTCAGAGTCGATGGAAATCTTTATGAATTATCAGAAGAAATTAAACTGGATAAAAACATCAAACATAATATCGAGATCATCGTGGACAGGCTTGTGGTAAAAGAGGGCATTGAAAGGCGCCTGACAGATTCTATAGAGAATGTACTGGCATTGTCGGATGGACTTTTAATTGTGGATGTCATTGATGGAGAACCTGTTGTTTTCAGTGAAAGTTTTTCCTGTCCGGACTGCGGTGTCAGTATCGGGGAGATCGAGCCGAGAAGCTTTTCTTTTAATAATCCTTTTGGAGCCTGTCCGGAATGTTTCGGTCTCGGCTATAAAATGGAGTTTGACGAGGATCTGATGATCCCGGATAAAAGCGTCAGTCTGCGTGATGGCGCAATTGTAGTTTTAGGCTGGCAGTCCAGCGGCAGCGATGGAAGTTTTACCAATGCGCTTTTACAGGCGCTTGCCAAAGAATATAAGTTCAGTCTGGATACGCCTTTTGGAGAACTGCCGGAGTCAATACAGCGGATGCTCATCCACGGAACGGATGGCAGAAAAGTGAACGTCCATTACGTAGGACAGCGCGGGTCGGGGGTATATCCGATTGCCTTCGAGGGTCTGATCAAAAACGTGGAACGCAGATACAGAGAGACGGCGTCCGATATCACCAAACAGGAATATGAAACGTTCATGCGTATCACACCCTGTAAGGAATGTATGGGGATGCGTCTGAAAAAAGAATCTCTGGCTGTAACCGTATGCGATAAGAATATATATGAAGTCACCTCCATGTCCATTAAAAATCTGCATGAGTTTATCGGCGGTATGCAGTTGACGAAACAACAGCAGTTGATTGGAAAACAGATTTTAAAGGAAATCCGGGCAAGAGTAGGTTTCTTGATTGAGGTTGGCCTGGAGTATCTGGCGCTTTCCAGAGCGACCGCCACATTATCCGGCGGAGAGGCGCAGCGTATCCGTCTGGCAACGCAGATCGGCTCCGGTCTGGTGGGTGTCTGCTATATTCTGGACGAACCGAGTATCGGCCTGCATCAGCGGGATAACGATAAGCTGATAGCGGCCTTGAAGAATCTGAAGGATATGGGAAATACGCTGATCGTGGTAGAACATGATGAGGATACCATGCTTGCGGCCGATCATATCGTGGATATCGGGCCGGGTGCGGGCTCGCACGGCGGCGAAGTTGTTGCAGAAGGCAGCGCAGAAGAGATCATGCAGGTGGAGGAATCTGTGACAGGGCAATATCTGAGCGGGAAACTGCAGATCCCGGTACCGGCAGTCAGAAAGAAACCGCAGGGTTATCTGACCATCAAGGGGGCGGAGGAAAATAACCTGAAAAAAATAAATGTCAGGATTCCTTTAGGTATTATGACCTGTATAACTGGCGTGTCCGGTTCGGGGAAGAGCTCACTCATTAATGAAATCTTATATAAGCGTCTGGCCAGAGATTTGAACAGAGCGCGGACTATACCGGGAAAACACCAGAACATTCTGGGGATTGATAAACTCGATAAAGTAATTAACATCGACCAGTCACCGATTGGCAGAACGCCGCGTTCCAACCCGGCCACATACACCGGCGTATTTGACCAGATCAGGGAGCTGTTTTCGACGACGGCGGATGCCAAAGCCAGAGGATACAAAAAAGGCCGTTTCAGTTTTAATGTGAAGGGCGGGCGCTGTGAAGCGTGCAGCGGCGACGGTATCATCAAGATTGAAATGCACTTTTTACCTGATGTTTATGTGCCCTGTGAAGTCTGCGGCGGGAAACGCTATAACAGAGAGACGCTGGAAGTAAAATATAAAGGAAAGAGCATCTATGATGTATTGGATATGACGGTGGAAGAGGCGCTGCCCTTTTTTGAGAATCTTCCTTCTATCCGCAGAAAGATTGAAACTTTATATGATGTAGGACTTTCCTATGTGAAACTCGGACAGCCTTCCACAACACTTTCAGGCGGGGAGGCGCAGCGTATCAAACTGGCGACGGAATTGAGCAGGCGCAGTACTGGAAAGACTATTTATATTCTGGATGAACCGACGACCGGACTGCATTTTGCAGATGTTCATAAACTGGTTGATATCCTTCACAAACTCGTGGAAGGCGGGAATACAGTAGTAGTCATTGAGCACAATCTGGACGTGATCAAGACGGCAGACTATATCATTGACTTGGGCCCGGAAGGCGGCGATGGCGGCGGTACTCTTATCGCGGAAGGTACGCCGGAGAAGGTGGCTGAAAACCCCGATTCTTATACAGGAATTTATGTCAAAAAAATGCTGGAAAGAGCCAGAAAAAATCCGGGAGAAGAGTGACGGGAAATGGATAAATAAAGGTGTTTCGCAAAACGCGCTGCCATTTACAATACGGCAGCGCGTTTTCCCACACTTAATATAAATATTAAATATAGAATATTTTATAGCTTATGATCACTGTGCGGCAGGTACCTCGATGAATGCGAAAGTACCAAGAGATGTCAGATCTACTACAACATGGTCGTCTCTGACTTCTGCTACGTTGAGGCTGTTCCACTGTCCATCAACCAGTTGATAAACCTGAACATTATTTCCGGTTTTAACACCCGGCATGTAGAAGTTTACGGTTGCTGTGTCGAAAGAAACGGATGCGCCTATTCTTGATACAGTCAATACTGTACCGCCCAAAGCAGCAGCCTGATCTTTGGCGGAATTAACCTCTGACAGATACGGTTTTAAAGTTGAAAATACCTGATTGCTGGGAGCGCCGTTGATGATAACTTTGCCGCCCTGTCCGATCGGTGTGGAATCTGTCAGGCCGGGAACCTCTGTAACGGCATTGTTCATATACTCACCGACAGTTTTATTCTCGCTTGCAGCAGCGGCTGTGGTAGCCATAGGGATACCGGAAGCCTGTGCAGCAAGAGCTATCGCTTCGCCTTCACGGTCAAAAGTTACAGTTACAGCTGCATCGCTGATCGCGCTGACGGTCGGTGAATCCGCAGCCATAACAGGTACGGAAACAATCATGGCAGCAGCCAATGATAATGCAAATAATTTTTTGATTTTCATGATAATCCAGTCCTCCTTAATTTGTTATTGTACTAAGTGTGGTTATATTTACGCCATCTGGCGAAAATATCATTGTGTATTTTTGGGAAATATCCATCCGGATGCATCATTCATAGATGATCCGGTTGATATTGCCGGCGGTATCTTTTATTAATACGGCAACGACAACAAGCTGTGTATCCGCATCTTTTTCCTTCTGTGTCGTTAAGGTGATCAGAAAATGATATGGATTGACAAAACTCCACCCTTCACGCAATTTCATATTCATATCGCGCGTATCATATATCGTATCCAGAAATGTCTGGCAGCTGGCTGGATCGGTAAAGTCATAACTGCGCAGCAGGCTTGTATTTTCCCGTTCATAAACAGCAAAAATCTCATATGTCAATACATTATCTTCGAGATATAGATAAATCGGCTCATGCGTTTCAAAAAAATCCAGATCCAGAAACTGATACAAATCCCCGAATAAGCCTTCTTCGGAGACAGTGGAATCGCCGTGTATCACCGTATTAAAATCACACATATTAGTAAGATTGGCAATTTCTATATAAGCACTTCCGGCCATGTCCTCTTCCGCGTAAAAATTATGGGTTTCATAAAAAGTATCCGATTCACTGTTTTGCAGGATGGGACAGTCGATATCCGTGCCCGGAATATAAAGCCAGGCAAAAATATCAGGATTTATCTCTTTTAATGTTGCAAAATCGACATATGCGTCCTGTGCGCTCTCTTCGATACGTGGCATCTTGGAAGATGCTCCTTTCTCAGTATTTCCGGCGCATCCGCAAAGCGAGACAGAGATAAAAATAAGGCCGGTAAATATAAATGAGAAACACAAGTTTTTGTTTTTTATAAGCATAAAGTCAGGACTCCTTTTTTTCGTAAAATATTGTAAGTATCATTTCATATAGCGCATTTTCATCCACATAAAATTCTTCAAATTTTTCTCCGAGGACTGTTTCGCCTTCCAGCGTATAAAAACTGTTTTCGTCAAATGTATACTGGCTGTAAAGAGACAGTAAGCGGGCAGCTTCTATCAAAGAAATATCCGTGACCATATGCGGTTCCAGCGCTTTATAGAGATCGAGGGCTGTGCGGGGGTTCTTTTTAACAGCATCTCTGGCAACATCAAGAAAGGCTGTCAGATACTGCTTCTGCCTCGCCAGACGCATATCCGCCGAAGCGAAGATGTCGGTATTCCTGTATTTGACATACCAGAAGGCACTTTCACCCATAAGATGAACCTGGCTGCCTTTTACCAGAGAAGGGTCACGTAAAGTGATATCATCCAAAACTGTGACGTCAACGCCGCCAACAGTATCATTTAATGCCATAATGGCACTTAAATTGACTGCGGCATAGCCATGGATGGGAATATCATAAAAAAGATGTTCAACTGCTTTAAGCTGATACTCGCAACTTTGCTCGCGGCCATCACCGAAACCGTGTTGTAGATTGATCTGGGCGCGCACGGTCTGCAAACAGGTACCGTCATCTGCGTATACGTCGATATCGGTCATGGTATTCCGGTTGATCGCAATGATCCTGATACTCTTATCTCTGGGATTCAGAACGGCCAAAAATAAAGCGTCTGACTGTCCGCCGCCTTCGTCATCTATTTCATAAGTTTCTATGTCGATAAGATCCCGGCCCTGGTCAATTCCCATAATCAGAAAAGTCATAATATCATCGTTGTATTCATAGATTTCATTCTGGTATCTGATCTGTGCGGCCGGCTGTCTGTCCATACGGCTCTTCAGGCGGCTGTTTCCGATACCGGCAATTACGCCGATGCCGCCGAAAACAAGAACAGACAGTACAACAGGAACAGCAATGATTATGTAAAAAAACTTCTTCTTAGTTTTCAATTGTTGTCCGCTCCTTTTTTCGCAAAATATCTTCTTTTACGAAATCAGTAAAAAGGAGGCGTCAGAGCGGGAAAACACAATATTTTTACTAAGTGGACGGTCTTTTTGACGGTTTAAAGAATTGCGGAAAAATGCTGTCTGCTGAGAACATCATACCGTTTCATGAGTTCTTTTTTCTGCTGCATGGAGGGATGGACATATAAATTTAATGTAATGCGGATATTGCTATGTCCGAGTATTTCGCTCAGACTTTTGATATCCAGTCCCATGGCAACGCATCTACTGGCAAAGGAATGACGTAGCATGTGGAAATTAAAATATTCGAGATGACATTTTTGTAAAATGCTTTTAAAACGATATTGGATCGTGCGTGGTTCTGCCCATGGTTTTTTCAGCCCGCTTATTATATAGCAGGAGTCTTTTTTCTGATATGTGTGCAGCAAAGGGAGCAGACAGGGCGGTATCGGGATAATCCTCGCGGAATCGGAAGTTTTGGGCGATTGCTCGATAATATGAGTCATATTCTGGTCATATGCCGGATCGTGGACAGTTCCTTTGACGCGCAGCATATTGTGTGTAATAGACAGAACACCTTCTTCTATATTAATATCACCCCATTTCAAAGCGCTCAATTCTCCGATACGAATTCCGGTATGTAGAGCGAGCAGGATACCGAGACAAGTATCGTTTTCGCGGTTATCATATAAATAGCGTTCCAGTATGGCCAGTGTGTTTTCTCCGGGAAGGATGATCTGGCGGGAATGTTCTCTGGTAACGGGATTACAGGGAATGGGAAAACAGTTATCATATCGGCGGTTCATGTAAACAATGATCCTGCGGACGACGAGACAGATCTGGGATAAATAGTTTCTGGAAAGAGACTTTTCTTCTGCATTACCTGCGATCTGCCGGACAAAATTCTCCATGATCTCATGATTAAAACTGTCTATTTTTATATTTCCCAGACAGGGGATGATATATTTATCCGTTATCTGATGATAAACCG
Organism: Ruminococcus sp.; assembly: GCA_023663085.1. Classification (GTDB taxonomy): domain Bacteria; phylum Bacillota; class Clostridia; order Lachnospirales; family Lachnospiraceae; genus UBA3282. Next base: position 9,531 of record JAMPIB010000040.1, read on the forward strand.
CCAGAGTACTGTCTTTCCAGTTGTTTTTCTCTGCCTGCATCCAAAGGCGTACGGCTTCTGACATATTCGGATAATGCGTAATAGATTCGTGTCTTTGCGCCTGTCTTGCAATATTTATTTTTTCTTTTACTTCGCGGTAGGTTTTGCCATAAACAGAACGATATTTCCTTCGTTCACCCGGCATGACTGTTATTTTGAACCGGCCCTCCCAGCGTCCATCTTTTCTTTTGTAAATATTTTCTCCTCTTTTAGCCATGATATAAAACTCCTTTCAGTTGACGTGCTTTTTGACGGCCATGACAGCATAATGTGCAGCTTTTTGACCGTTCTTGTATAAAAGCTATTATAAAGTAGGATGAGTTTATTGATTTTTTTAAAAAAAGGTTGTATCCTAAAATAGGTTTTTACCTTTCGTAAAAGAAGATATTTTGCGAAAGGTTTTTATTATAAATTTTTCATATCATCTTAATTTTGTGCCTCGTTTCCCGATATACAATATAAAGAGACAATGGGAGGAAAGAACATGAATATAGATTTTCGCGGAATTGCAAATTCCTATTCGGGTGGCATGCTGTTATCACACCGCGGGTTAAAAAGTACAGAAGAGAGATTAAAGCGTCAGGAAACGCGGGATAACCAGATTGCTTTTTATGAAAACCAGAAAGCAAATTTAAAAAATATGAAATGTGATACGGTAGAAGAGATCGCCAAAAAATTGGAGATGTTTCATTCTTATGAGGACAGTATCGCGCAGGTGAAGGCGGTTTATAATAATGAACAGATGATGCATATCATGGACGAAGCGCGCGAGATGAGCGAAAAGATTGCCAAAGCGGCAGAGAAAATGGAACCTAAAACGCCGGAGGAGAGGCTGGAAGAGCTTGTGGAAGAAGCTATGGGTATCGAAGAAGGCGGCGGTATGCTGGAAGAGGTTCTGGAAGAAGCGGCGCGGATGCAGGAGGAAATGCAGGAAGAGTTACAGGAAGAGATGCAGAAGGAATTACAGGAGGGAACTGCGGAAATGCAGGAAGATCTGCAGGATGTGTTGCAGGAGCAGATCGAGGCGGAGCAGAGTGCGGAAACGGAAGGCTTAATTGTTCCGGATAAAATTTTTATAGAAAATTCGTAAAAAATTTGCCGACAGGGGTTAAGAGATTAAAACAATGTGCCGATAAACACTACAGGCATGGAAGCTGAAACCAGAGCAGAAGGAACTGTTCTGGTTTTTGTGCCTTGCGGTATATGGCCGGTATTTACGCGGTTCGCGAGGAATATATGCTAATATTTGTAAAAAATTTGTGAAATCCCTTTGAAAAACTCTTTCTTTAGGTTATAATGATAAGAAGCGAATTGCGCTATTCATTCCAGTGAACAGAAGTAAGATGTTTAGATTAAGGACAATTGGAAATTATGTAACTATAGAGGCCATAAGAAAGGGGTTCACACAAAATGCAGTACACGGATATCGGAATTGATCTGGGAACAGCCAGTATTTTAGTATATATCAGAGGAAAGGGCGTCGTTTTAAAGGAGCCCTCCGTTGTAGCTTTTGACAGAGATACCAATAAGATCAAGGCAATCGGCGAAGATGCACGGTTGATGCTTGGAAGGACACCGGGGAATATCGTGGCGGTCAGACCATTACGGCAGGGGGTTATTTCTGATTATCAGGTAACGGAGAAGATGATGAAATATTTCATCCAGAAGGCCCTCGGAAAGAAGACCTTCCGGAAACCGCGTATCGCCGTGTGCGTGCCAAGTGGTGTTACGGAAGTTGAAAAGAAAGCAGTTGAAGATGCTACTTATCAGGCAGGTGCCAGAGAAGTATCCATTATAGAAGAACCGATCGCGGCGGCGATCGGAGCAGGGATTGATATTTCCAAACCCTGCGGTAATATGATCGTCGATATCGGCGGCGGTACGTCTGATATCGCGGTTATCTCACTGGGCGGTACGGTTGTCAGCGCCTCCATTAAGATAGCGGGGGATGATTTTGACGAAGCGATCGTCCGCTATATGCGTAAGAAACATAATCTGCTGATCGGTGAAAGAACGGCGGAAGATTTAAAGATCAGAATAGGTTCTGCTTATAAGCGTCCGGAAGTGGATTATATGGATGTCAGAGGCCGTAATCTGGTAACGGGTCTGCCGAGGACTGTTAAGGTATCATCGGAAGAGACGGAAGAGGCGCTGCATGAAACGACGGTACAGATCGTGGAAACGATTCACAGCGTTTTGGAGAAAACACCGCCGGAACTGGCAGCGGATATTGCCGACAGGGGTATTGTCCTGACCGGAGGCGGAAGTCTTCTGCGGGGACTGGAAGATCTGATCGCGGCGAAAACGGGTATCAATACGATGACGGCGGAAGATCCTATGACGGCAGTAGCGATAGGAACCGGTAAATATGTAGAATTTCTGGCAGGATACAGAGAAGAATAAGGATAATAAGGATGGGAGATAAAGATGCTTAAAGGTTTGTATACCGCCTATACAGGCATGATCCATGAACAGCACAGAATGGATGTTATGACGAACAATCTGGCCAATGCCAATACGAACGGTTTTAAGAAAGAGGGCGCGACCAGCCAGGCATTTGATGAGGTGCTGGCTTTCAAGATAAAGGATACCTCTCAGGCGGGCAATCTGCCGAAACAGCTGGGGAATGTATCGCTGGGCGTCAAGATCGGTGAAAATTATGTGGATTATTCCGAGGGGCCGATCAAGGAGACGGGAAATGTTCTGGATCTGGCGCTTTCGTCCAACGGATTTTTTACGATAGAGTATACGAATAAGGCGGGAGAGACTTCCACCAAGTATACAAGAGATGGTAACTTTACAATGACAGCCGAAGGATATCTGGTAACACAGGACGGGGATTTTGTATTGGGCCGTAATAACAGACCGATCCGTCTGAATACGGCGCAGGATATCCATATTGACAGAATGGGTAATATTTATCAGGATGCGGGACTGGCAGCGACGATCCGGATAACGGATTTTGAAGATTATGATTATCTGGAACGCTACGGCGAGAATTTCTTTGACGCGATAGAAGGTGCAACAGAAATCCCTGCGGATACGGAAGTGTATTCGGGATATCTGGAACTTGCCAATATGTCCGTTGTTACGGAAATGGTAAATATGATAACCATCCAGAGACAGTATGAAGCCAATCAGAAAGTGATCACTACATATGATTCAACTCTGGATGATGCGGTAAATCAGACAGGCCGCGTATAAGAGGAAGTGTAAGTGAAAAAGGAGGATAAATAAGATGGTCAGAAGTTTATGGTCAGCAGCAACAGGCATGAATGCACAGCAGGTAAATGTCGATACGATCGCCAACAATCTTGCGAATGTCAACTCTGCCGGATATAAAGCACAGAAAGCACAGTTTAAGTCGCTGCTTTATCAGACATTACAGACAACAACGACAACAGCGAACGGAGACCCGAAGCCGACAACTTCTCAGGTGGGACTTGGTGTGAGGACTTCATCTATTAATAATATTTACACACAGGGAAGTTTGCTGGAATCTTCCAGCGATACTGCTTTTGCAATCGAAGGCGATGGTTTCTTCGCGCTGCAGGGTGAAGACGGAGAAACTTATTATACGAGAAACGGTGATTTTATCTGGGCCATGGGAGAAAATGGCGGAATGGTGCTGACGAATCAGGATGGTCTTCCGGTACTCAGCGTTACGAACAGGCCGATTTCCTTGAACCGTACCTATATTGCCAGCAGACTTTCTATTTCACAGGATGGCGATATCATGTATCCGGACGAGGATAATAATCCGCAGCCTATCGGCGTGAGGATCGGCGTGTTCCAGTTCAGCAATCCCAGCGGATTGGAGAGACATGGAGATACGCTGCTTGAAGTGACCGGAGCGAGTGGAAATCCGATCAATGAAAATACGAATGCCAATGTACAGAAGAGCCGTGTCATTCAGGGATATCTGGAAGGCTCCAATGTTTCCGTAGCGGATGAAATGGTCAATCTGATCGTGGCGCAGCGTGCCTATGAGATGAACTCCAAAGCCATTACGACTTCCGATTCCATGATGGAAACAGCTAATAACTTGAAACGTTAGTCATAAAACGGAATCAGTAAAATAAGCAGTCTAAAGGAAAGGCATGGGGATAGGATATGGATATAGCAGGAATGTCCGGTTTGACCAATTATCTGGTTGACTCTAATAAAAATTCAACAGAAGCGCTGGAGAAAAAATTAAACAATGCCGCGGCGACAGATACGGCAGATGCTGAACTGCTTGATGCCTGTAAGCAGTTTGAGGCATATCTGTGGGAACAGATCTTAAAAGAGATGCAGAAAACGACCAAGATGTTCAGTGATGATGACGAAGAAGAAGGCTATGCAGGAAATATGGTCGATACTTTTATGGATACCTTCGTTCAGGACATTGCCGCGCAGATGACGGATGAGAGCCAGGGAGCCAATTCCCTTGCACAGACGCTGTATGAGCAGATGAAGAGGACTTACAGCGCGGAGAATTTATAAAAGCGTATGGTGAGATCATTATGATAGAAGAGGATAAAATAGGCTGCTGATTCCGGCAGCCTATTTGTGTACTGAAATGGTATGGAAAAAATAAAAGGTTATATTGAACATATAATATATCGAAATAACGATAATGGATATACTGTTTTCAATCTTCGCCATGAAGATGGAGAGATAACCTGTGTGGGAACTTTTAAAGTGATCGATCAGGGCGAAACGATAGAAGCCGACGGGACTTATACGGCGCATCCAGTTTATGGCGAACAGTTTAAGGTAGAACAGTATCGTATCGTGGAGCCGGATGATGTCGTCAGCATGGAACGTTATCTTGGTTCCGGTGCCATCAAAGGCGTAGGAGAGGCTCTGGCAGCCAGGATCGTCAAAAAATTCGCTCAGGATACATTTCGCATCATTGAGGAGGAGCCGGAAAGACTGGCGGAAGTAAAGGGCATCAGCGAGCGGAAGGCCCGCGAGATCGCCGTGCAGGTCTATGAGAAAAGAGATGCCAGAGCGGCGATGACTTTTCTGCAAAAATACGGGATATCCAATACGCTGGCGATCCGCATCTATGAAGCGTATGGTATGGATCTGTACGGCATCATGAAAGAAAATCCCTATAAACTGGCGGAGGATATTGACGGCATCGGTTTTCGCATCGCGGATGGGATTGCAGCCAGGATCGGTATCCATACCGACTCCGATTACCGGATCAGGAGCGGACTGTTATATACTTTATTACAGGCGGGTTCCGAAGGGCATTGTTACCTGCCGGAGAATATCTTACTGCAAAAGACTGGCGAACTGCTAGAGTTGGAGCCGTCTTTATTAGAAGCGCAGCTGCAAAATCTGGCCATGGATAAAAAAGTCGTTATCAAGATGCCCTGCGAGGGAGAGCAGGAGCGGAAAGTCTATGGTATGACTTATTATTATACGGAGTTAAACTGTGCGAAAATGTTGCATGACCTGAACATTTCGGTCAGCGAAGATGAATTTCCGCCTTCCGAAGAAGAAAGACTGCGAAGCAGGATAGAATGTCTGGAGAAAGAATTGCAGATAGAACTGGACGATCTGCAAAAGAAAGCCGTTATGGAAAGTATAAGAAACGGTATCCTGATCCTGTCCGGAGGCCCCGGAACAGGTAAGACAACAACGATCAATGTGATCATCCGCTATTTTTTATCAGAGGAAATGGATATTTTTCTGGCGGCACCGACTGGCCGTGCGGCCAAAAGGATGACGGAGACGACCGGTTATGAAGCGAGGACTATCCATAGGCTGCTGGAATTAAACGGCGTCGTATCCGAGGGGACAAAGTCAGCGCGCTTTGAAAAAAACGAGGAGAACCCGCTGGAGGCGGATGTCATCATCATTGATGAGATGTCAATGGTGGATATTTTTCTTTTTCAATCGCTCTTAAAAGCCGTATCAGTCGGCACCCGCCTTATCATGGTCGGCGATATGAACCAGCTTCCTTCTGTGGGGCCGGGACAGGTACTGCATGATCTGTTACAAAGCGGGCGCTTTCCAGTCGTACATCTGGAGAAAATTTTCAGACAGGCGAGGGAGAGTGATATCGTACTGAATGCGCACCGTATCCATGCGGGGGAGGATATCGTACTGGATAATAAGAGCCGTGATTTCTTTTTTCTGGAAAGAAATGACGTGAACGTAATCTATAAACATATGATACAATTGATATTAGAGAAACTTCCGCCGTATGTGGGGGCACAGCCCTACGATATCCAGGTGTTGACGCCGATGCGCAAAGGGAAACTCGGCGTGGAGACTTTAAACGGCATTTTGCAAAGATATTTAAATCCGCCTTCCGATCAGAAAAAGGAATATACGGGCGGCAATACCCTGTACCGGGAACACGATAAGGTCATGCAGATCAAAAATAACTACCAATTGGAGTGGGAAGTCGTCAGCAGATACGGGATACCTATTGACAAGGGGCTGGGCGTTTTTAACGGCGATATCGGTACGATAACGGAGATAAACGAGTATGTGCGAAATGTGGTCGTAGAATATGACGAGCACAAAAGAGTGACTTATACGTTTGAGCAGCTGGAAGAAATAGAACTTGCTTACGCAATTACCATACATAAGTCCCAGGGAAGTGAGTATCCGGCCGTCATCATGCCGCTGCTGGCCGGCCCGAAGATGCTCTATAACAGAAATCTGCTTTATACGGGTGTGACAAGAGCGAGAAATTGTGTTACTATTTTAGGGAGCAGCAGCGTTTTGCGGGAAATGACCGCCAACACTTATCAGAACAGGCGCTATACGGGTCTGGCAGACAGAATAAAGGAAATGATACCAATATGAGACAAAATCCGTTCAGGTTTTTCTATGGGACGCTTCTGGATCTTTTCTATCCAAGAAGATGTCCTGTCTGTGATAAGGCCGTCGGGCCTTTTGGAAACCTCATCTGTGAGGAATGTAAAAGTAAGATAAAATATATAAGGAGCCCGTATTGTCAAAAATGCGGCAAAGAATTAAAAGATAAGAGAGCTTATTTTTGTCATGATTGTGCACAGAAAGAGCATATCTATGACAGAGGGATGGCGCTTTTCGCCTATCCGGGTGTGGCGGATTCCATATACCGTTTCAAATACCGGGGAAGGCAGGAATATGCGGCTTATTACGGGGAGCGGATGGCTTGTATTCTGGGTGAAAGGATACTGGCTCTGCAGCCGGACGCACTGGTGCCCGTACCGATTCATGATTCTAAAAAAAGAGAACGCGGATATAATCAGGCGGAAGTGCTGGCAAAAGAGATCGGCAGTCGTTTAAACATTCCGGTCAACACTACACTGATTAAAAGGGTGCGTAAAACCGTCCCTATGAAAAATTTATCTGCACAAGAAAGACAAAATAATTTGAAAAGGGCTTTTAAAATCTGTCATAATGATGTAAAATTAAGTACGATTGTAATTATCGATGATATTTATACGACAGGGAGTACGATGGATGCCATGGCTTACGAGCTGCGGCAGGCAGGTATCAAAAAAATTTATTTTGCAACTCTGGCAATAGGAAATGGAATGTGATAGGAGGAAAGGCTATGAATGTACGAAATTGTAAGAAATGTGGAAGAATTTTTAACTATGTATCCGGACCGCCGATCTGTATGCAGTGTAGGGAGAAGATGGAGGAAAAATTTCAGGAAGTAAAGAAATATATCCAGGATAACCGTCATGCGTCGATTCCCGAAGTATCAGAAGCCTGCGACGTTTCCACGAACCAGATCCAACAGTGGCTGCGTGAAGAACGTCTGGAGATCGCAGAGGGTTCCGGTATCACGCTGTTTTGTGAAAACTGCGAGGCGCCGATCTATTCAGGACGGTTCTGTGAAAAATGTAAAAGTTCCATGGCTAATAAATTCAATGACAGCATCAAGAAGCCGGAAGCGCCGAAACCGCAGAAAAAGAAAGATCCTAAAGAAAATCCTAAGATGCGTTTCCTGAATTAGTCATGGGCGGAGGAATTCCATGCTGAATGAAGAACGTGTGATCTTGATGACCAAGCTGGCCTCCTATGAGGCTAATGAAGGAAAGCGGAATGTAGCGATCGGCAGCTATTTTCGCAGCGATTATATAGGGTGGCAGATATTAAAATCCATTATAAGTGCAACGATTGCATTTGTAGTGGTTTTTGCCATGTACATTTTTTATGATTTTGAAGTCTTTATGATGGATATTTACAAGATGGATCTGTTAGAATTCGGTAAGAGCGTTTTGAAGAATTATATCGGTGCGGTACTCATATACTCGCTGATATCTTATGCCGTGTACGCTTACCGGTACAGCAGGGCGCGCAAGAGCCTGAAACTGTATCATTTGAATCTGAGAAAATTATCGGGTATGTACAGCAATAAGCAATAACTTTACATTTTGAGAGGATGAACGATGACAACGTTACTTGTTGCAAAACAGTATATGAAGCTGTTTTACAGTAAATATGAAATTTACATCATGCCGTTTTTAAAGTTCCTGTTAGCGTTTACGGCTTTGCAGATGATCAATTCGCATCTGGGATACAGGGCCGGTATCACCAGGCTGACAGTTGTTCTGATCGTAGCGTTGATGTGTTCTTTTATGCCGACGAATTTTATCGTGGTCATGTCGGCGTTATTTATCATACTGCATTTGTATGCTTTCAGTCTGGAATGCACGATCGTGATCGGTGTGGTCTTTCTGCTGATGTTTCTCCTGTATTTCAGATTTTCACCGAAGGATACGGCAGTTGTCGTGCTGACGCCGATCTGCTTTGTCCTGAAGATACCGTATGTGGTTCCGATCTCCATGGGACTGATCGGTACACCGGCATCAGCAGTATCGGTAGCCTGCGGTGTCATCGTGCATTACGTGCTCCATTATGTGACGGAAAATGCCACGCTGCTGCGCGGAATGGCCGAGGAAGAGACGGCGGCCAAATTTAAGATCGTCATTGACGGGCTCTTGAATAATAAAGAGATGGTAGTTACGATTGTGGCCTTTGCGGTCACTCTGATACTGGTATATATCATCCGCAGGCTGAGTATTGATTATGCCTGGACAATTGCCATGGTGGCAGGAGCGTTTGTCAATGTGATGGTCATTCTGATCGGCGATCTGATGTTTGATACCAATGTATCTTTGGGCGGTGTCATTATCGGCACCACCGTATCTTTCCTGCTTACGGTCGTATTACAGTTTTTTGTTTTCCATGTAGATTACAGCAGGACGGAAAAGGTACAATTTGAGGATGATGAATATTATTATTATGTAAAAGCAGTACCGAAAGTGACTGTAACGCGGCCTGAGAAACAGGTGAAACAGATCGCGGGACAGAAAAAGAGCAGAAATGTCAGGTAAAAACAGGTAGGAACGAAAATGCAGCAGATCAATACTCTGATTGAAAAATATTTATCCAAATTGCATATGCCAACCCTTCATTGGACTGATATTGCGGAGATATTTATCATCACTTTTGTGGTGTACCATGTTCTGCTCTGGATAAAAAATACGCGGGCATGGGCGCTGTTAAAAGGTCTTTTTGTGATTGGCGCATTTTTACTTATAGCGGTCATATTTGATATGAATACGATCCTGTGGATCGTCACCAATCTGTTCAGTATTGCGGCGATCGCCATTGTTGTCGTATTGCAGCCGGAGCTGCGAAAAGCGCTTGAAGAACTTGGACGAAAGAATCTGTTTTCATCCATACTGACGCTCGGTTCGTCCAAATCGGATATCGAGAGCCTTTCTGACCGCACGATCAACGAAATCGTCAAGGCTTCTGTAGAGATGGGTAAAGTAAAGACCGGTGCGCTTATCGTTGTCCAGAATGAACAGCCATTGAATGAATACGAACGTACCGGTATCGACGTGGACGGTATCGTTTCCAGTCAGCTTTTAATTAATATTTTTGAGCATAATACGCCTTTACACGATGGCGCGGTCATTGTCAAAGATAACCGTGTTACCGCAGCGACCTGTTATCTGCCGTTATCGGATAATATGGCGCTCAGTAAGGAACTCGGTACAAGACACCGTGCTGGCGTCGGTATATCGGAAGTAACGGATTCCATGACAGTCATCGTTTCCGAAGAAACCGGAAAGATCAGCGTTGCCTATCTGGGGAAACTGAAACGCGGATTGAGCGCGGACGAACTACGGGAAATGCTGCACAGCATCCAGGGCAGGACGGGCGATGAGAAGAAGCGGAAGCTGTGGAAAGGCAGGTTCAGAAATGAAGAATAGATTAACCCGGAACTGGGGACTGAAAATTGGTTCTTTTCTGTTTGCGGCAGTTCTATGGCTTATCGTAACGAATATCAACGATCCAATCGGTACGATCAGAGTTTATAATGTGCCGGTCACGATCCAGAATGCCGATCTGATCACGAACAACGGGCAGGTTTATGAGGTGCTTGACCATACAGGCACGCTGGATGTAGTTACCATTTCCGCGAAGCGTTCCATCATTGATGCACTGGATGCGAGCAATGTCATTGCCGTTGCGGATATGAATGACCTGACAAGTTTAAATACCATTCCCATCAAACTTTCCACGAATAAATACAACGACAGACTGGAAAGCATCAGCGGGAATATAGATAATGTCAAATTGAACATTGAAACTGAGAAGACAAAGACTCTGCAGCTCCGTACAGAAACGACAGGAACCGTGAAAGAAGGATATATAGTCGGTGATATTACAGCCGAGCAGAACCTGATAGCGATATCCGGGCCGGAATCTGTTATTTCACAGGTAAAACGTGCGGTTGCTACAGTGGATGTTTCCGGTTTTACCAATAATATCGGTACGGACGCGGAGATTCGTCTGTATGATGAAGAGGATAAGATCATCAATGCCTCAAGTATTGTGAAGAATATCAGTAAAGTACGTGTTACCGTGGAGATTCTGGAGGTCAAGACGGTGGATATCAACTGGAAAGTGAGTGGTGTTCCGGCAGGCGGATATCTGGCTACGGGCGAGGTTACAGCCGGCAGGAACAGCGTAATGATCGCGGGACGTTCTAAAACGATAGCGGATATCACGACAATAGAGATTCCGGAGGGCGCTCTGGATATCAGCGGTGCAACGGAGAATTTTGAAACAATAGTAGATCTGACCAATTATCTGCCCGATGGCGTTATTCTGGCGGAAGAGGATTTCCAGGGCAAGGTACGTGTGAACGTAGCCATAGAACCGGTTTCTGAGAGAGTCGTACACCTGCCGGTCAATCAGATACAGGTACTGAATGTACCGGAAGGATTTACGATAGAGACGGCGGAAGAAAATCTGACATATCCCATTACGCTTGTGGGTCTGCAGACGGATATTGACGCACTGGATCTCGGTACGCTGCGTCCTTCTATAGATATTGCGGAGTATATGGAGGAAGAGGGGCTGGAGACGATAGAGGAAGGAATCTATGCTATGGGAGTGGACTTCCAGCTTGAAAATGATGCGATCACCGTAAAGGATGCCGTCAGGATCCGGTTGGAACTGACAGCGGTAGGGACAGGAGAATAATGTGTAAAAGAAATTTTTCACATGCGGATTTTACGGGACGGTTGACAGACAGGAAAGGAGCAGTATTTTGGTATGAGTAGACTATTTGGTACAGATGGCGTCAGGGGGGTTGCCAATGAGGAATTGACGCCGCAGCTTGCCATGCAGCTTGGTCAGGCGGGAGCTTATGTGCTTTCCAGAGAAAATGAGCATAAGCCGACGATCATGGTCGGCTGTGATACCCGTATTTCGGGAGATATGCTGGCGAACGCTCTGATGGCAGGGGCCTGTTCAGTAGGCGCCAATGCGGTGTATGTAGGTGTCGTACCTACACCGGCAGTTGCTTATCTGACGAGAAAATATAAAGTGGATGCGGGCGTTGTTATTTCTGCATCGCACAACCCGGTGGAATTTAACGGTATCAAGTTCTTTGACGGCAATGGCTATAAACTGCCGGATTCTCTGGAAGACGAGATTGAAGAACTGATACGTAACGGTATGCAGGGCATCAAGTTTCCGATCGGTGCGGGCGTAGGAAAGATCAAGTATCGTACTGATGCCAGAGAAGAATATATCAATCATGCCATTCAGGCTGTCAAGGTAGAACTGGAAGGAATGAAGATCGTGGTAGACTGTGCGGAAGGGGCATCTTTTTATACTTCCGTTGAGGCATTGAAGGAACTGGGAGCGGAGATCGTAGCCATCCATAATAATCCGGATGGAACGAATATCAATGCCAACTGCGGTTCTACGCATATGGAAGAATTACAGGCCAGAGTCGTTTATGAAAAGGCCGATCTGGGTCTTGCTTTTGACGGAGACGCCGACCGTCTGCTGGCAGTAGACGAAACCGGAAATATCGTCAACGGCGATCAGATCATGGCGATTGTCGGCTGTCATATGAAAAAACAGGGCAGATTAAAACATGATACGATCGTGGCCACGGTTATGAGCAATCTTGGCTTTTTCCTGATGGGAGAAAAGAACGGACTGCATATCGAACAGACCAAAGTAGGCGACAGATATGTATTGGAAAGAATGCGCGAGATTGATGCCAGCCTCGGAGGAGAACAGTCCGGACACGTCATTTTTCTGGATGAGAATACGACGGGCGATGGCCTTTTAAGCGCCCTGCATCTGCTGCAGGTCATTGTGGAGACGAAGAAACCTTTATCAGAACTGGCAAAGATCATGGAAGTGATGCCGCAGGCACTCGTAAATGCCAAGGTGCCGAATCATAAAAAAGAAAAATATATGGACTATCCGGAGATCGCCGATGCCATTGCGGCGCTGGATCAGAAATTTGCCGGCGAAGGCCGTGTACTGATCAGACCTTCGGGGACAGAGCCGTTAGTGCGTGTCATGATCGAAGGGAAGGATCAGAAAATGATAGAGGGAGAAGCAAAGAAGCTGGCGGAACTGATACAGAACTGCATGTTATAGTTATTTTCGGGAAGTATATTTTGCAGACAACACCGGTTTTCTTATTTCAGTTTCTTATTTCAAGTTTTCTTATTTCGATAAATTTTTGGTTGAGATATTATGCGAATAATGGTATAGTAAAAAGGTGAATTGTGACTATGAATTGGAGGGTATGAGGGTATGGTAAGTCAAAAAGTAGTCATCAAAAATCCAACAGGGTTACATCTAAGACCAGCAGGTATCCTATGCAAAGAAGCAATGAAATTTAAGTCATTGATTACATTTTCGTTTAAGGAAAATACAGCGAATGCTAAAAGTGTATTAAGCGTTTTGGGTGCATGTGTCAAATGTGGCGATGAGATCGAGTTTGTATGTGACGGGGAAGATGAAGAAGAAGCATTAAAGTCACTCATCAATGCGATCGAAAGTGGTCTTGGAGAATAACACTATCCGATAAGCCCGTTGTATTAACGGGCTTTTTTTAATATGATGAGGGAGGAAGGGAACATGTTAAATTATCAAAGATATAGAAAGAATCCGGTGGTGGATTATCCGGAGCGGGAGTGGCCGAATAAAGAGATCGAGAAAGCCCCTATCTGGTGCAGCGTCGATCTGCGTGATGGAAATCAGGCATTGATCGATCCGATGCTCGTGCATGAAAAGATTGAATTTTTTAATTATCTGGTCAAATTAGGATTCAAGGAAATAGAAATAGGTTTTCCGGCGGCCAGCCAGATTGAATTTGATTTTCTGCGGCAGTTGATAGACCGGAAGATGATACCGGACGACGTGGTCGTGCAGGTGCTCACACAGTGCCGCGAGGAACTGATAGACCGGACATTTGAATCAATAGAGGGCTGTAAACAGGCCATTGTGCATATATATAATTCGACTTCCACGCTGCAAAGAGATGTGGTATTCGGAATGGATAAAGAGCAGATTACCAATATAGCTGTAGAAGGTACGAAAATGGTCAAAGAGCGCGCCAAAAACTTTCCGGGTAAAATAATCCTTGAATATTCTCCGGAGAGTTTTACAGGCACAGAGCTTGACTATGCGCTGGAGATCTGTACGGCGGTACAGGAAACGTGGGGAGCGACCAAAGAGGAACCTATCATCATCAATCTGCCTTCTACGGTAGAGATGAATACGCCGAATGTCTATGCAGACCAGATCGAATGGATGAATAAACACTTTAAGAACCGTGAGAGCATTATTTTGAGCGTGCATCCGCATAATGACAGAGGAACGGGCGTAGCGAGCGCAGAACTGGCTATTCTGGCCGGAGCGGAGCGTGTGGAAGGGACACTTTTTGGCAACGGGGAAAGAACCGGTAATGTGGATGTTCTGAACATTGCCTATAATATGTTTTCGCAGGGTATCGATCCCAAATTACAGATCGAGCATATCAATGAAAGCATTGAGATTTATGAGAGATGCTGTAAGATTCCGATCCATCCCAGACATCCTTACGCGGGGAAAATGGTCTTTACCGCTTTTTCCGGTTCGCATCAGGATGCCATTAATAAAGGCGTAAAGGCTATGAAGGAACGTCAGAGCAAGATATGGCAGGTTCCCTATCTGCCGATCGACCCGGCCGATATCGGTAAGGAATACGAACCGATCGTCAGAATTAATTCGCAGTCCGGTAAGGGCGGCGTGGCCTTTATCATGGATACTTATTTCGGATTCAAACTGCCGAAGGGGATGCACAAGGAATTTGCCAATGTCATTCAGGAGATTTCCGAAAAACAGGGTGAGGTTTCCCCCGAAGAGATCATGGAAAGTTTCCGCAATGAGTATCTGAACAAAAAAGAGCCGATCCATTTCAGAAGACTGCGTGTGGATGATTTAAGCGACAGTACCAGATCAGAGTTTGATACTAAAGTAACGATTACTTATACGGATCATGGCGAGGAGAAAATATTTGAAGCGGTCGGTAACGGCCCTATCGACGCGGCCAAGAGAGGTCTGCGGGAAGAACTTTCTGTGGATATCAAGATACTGGATTATGAAGAGCACGCGCTGCAGAGCGGTTCCAACTCGCAGGCGGCGGCCTATATCCATCTGCTGGATGTGGACAGCGGCAAAGTCACCTACGGCGTCGGCGTAAGTTCCAATATCACGAGGGCGTCCGTAAGAGCAATCTTTTCAGCGATCAACAGGCTGGAGATTGGCGGGAAGTAAACGGATTGAATAAAATAGTTGGCCTTGTGCTGACAGCGGCATCAGGCAAAGAGAAAGGTGTGGTCATGGCTATGGCAAATGAAATAGAAAAATTGGATGAGATCATCAAAAACAGCAATAATATCGTCTTTTTCGGCGGGGCGGGGGTCTCCACCGAGAGCGGCATTCCTGATTTCCGGAGTGTGGATGGTCTATATAATCAGAAATATGATTATCCGCCGGAGACGATATTGAGTCATACTTTCTACCGGAGAAATACGGCGGAGTTTTATCGTTTTTACCGCGATAAGATGCTGTGTCTGGATGCGAAACCGAATGCGGCGCATCTGAAACTGGCCGAATGGGAGAAAGCCGGGAAATTAAAAGCGGTCATCACCCAGAATATCGACGGACTGCATCAGGCGGCCGGTAGCAGGGTCGTTCTGGAACTGCACGGTTCGGTACTGCGCAATTACTGCGAAAACTGTGGAAAGTCTTACGACGCGGAATATATCCTGCATTCCGAGGGCGTTCCTGCCTGCGAATGCGGCGGCAGCATCAAGCCGGACGTTGTTCTGTATGAAGAGGGGTTGAATCAGAAGACATTGCAGGATGCGGTGCGCTATATCAGCGAAGCGGATGTCCTTATTATCGGGGGAACTTCACTGGCGGTTTATCCGGCGGCAGGGTTGATCGACTATTACAACGGCAATAAGCTGATCCTTATCAACAAGACGCCGACGCCGCGTGATGGTGCGGCGGATCTGGTCGTACAGGGCAGCATCGGAGAGATTTTCTCGAAATTATCATAGATGAGAAAAGGACTTGGAATATGGAAATACAGGTAGGCGATATCGTGAAATTAAAGAAGCAGCATCCCTGCGGTTCCAAAGAATGGGAAGTTCTGCGGGTCGGAGCAGATTTCCGCTTAAAGTGCGCAGGCTGCGGGCATCAGATTATGATTGCGCGCAGGCAGGTGGAGAAGAATATAAAAGAATGTATAAGAGAGTAATCATAGCTGCTGTAACCGTTATTGCTTCACTCTGTATTTTCACAGGCTGCATCCCCAATGACTATACCAGAGAAGAAGAAAATGCCCTTGTAAAAGAAGCGGAGAAAATCGCAGCGGATTATTTGGAATCTGCATATGACGGTGCAGTGATTAAAGAAATTAATGCGGAGACAAGCGTAGAGGATTCGGCATATGTATTGACAGAATTTGCCAGAGGGTGGTTTAGCTGGCAAGGACAGACCTATGCCTTTGTAGTCAGTGTCGAAACAGGGGAGGTCTATACGTCGGTCTGTCTGAATGAGATACAAAAGGGGCTAAAGGAAGCGCTCATACAGGAGTTGGGAATTGACAGCCGTGAGGCGGAAGTGATAAATTATGAGATTTATTATCGGAAAGGATTAAAGGAGAAAAATGTTGAAAGAAGTACTTTTTTCTGCGTGTTTCCTGAGGGAGAGACGGCAAAAGATTTGCTGCAGGAAGTATTGACAGACGCAGAAGCATATTATTTTTCCATAATGATCCAATATAAAGGCGGGGATATTCCACAGGAAATCATAAAAGGAGACGCACCCTTTCCGACTCTGTACGAAATCAGCATTTATCATATTGCTGAAGAATACGAACTTTATGAGGGGAGGGCGGCTGTGCGTGAGAATCTGCCTGTTTTGTCAAAAGAGATTCTACAACGTAATTACGGAAAGGATAGTGCAAAATATACCAAAAATCAGGTAATAGAGCGGAATGGCCTTCGGGTAGTGTATGACGCATATGAGTGGAAGAGAGAGCAGGAGAGCGTTACAGAGGCGGTAATTGACGAAGAAGACATCAGTCTGACGATGACAAAAGAGAGTATTGTTTTGGACTGCACAAAAGAGCATTTTTGCATGTATCTTTTGACTACGGATGGGAAAATAGCGGAAAAGTATCTCCATACCATACCTGTAAATTCAACAGGTAAGGAAACGTTGCGAAACGGAATATGGTATCCCTATGGGGATATTTATATCTATTCAGACATTTATCATGATACAGACATAGAGAACAGAACAACTCATAAGTTCAACGATAACCAGAGAACGGCGAACATAATATATTCAGGGGACGGTGCATAATAATAATTTTTCCAGAAAAATTTTTTCCCGAAAATATAAAAATTTTACAGAAAATCTTGAAAAATCAGGGAAATTATGATAATATGATTATCCGTGGTATTTTAATAACAAACAGTCAAAATTATCCTTGCTCCCGTAAAAAGGGGCCAGAGACCAAAAGGAGGTAACAGGCATGAACAAATATGAATTAGCCGTTGTTGTTAGTGCGAAGATCGAAGACGACGAGAGAGCTGCTACTGTAGAAAAATGCAAGGCTCTGATCGAAAGATTCGGTGGACAAGTTACGAACGTTGATGACTGGGGTAAGAGAAGATTAGCTTACGAAGTACAGAAAATGAAAGAAGCATTCTACTATTTTATCCAGTTCGACGCTGAGAGCACTGTCCCGGCGGAAATTGAAAGCCGTGTTCGTATTATGGACAATGTGATCAGGTACTTGTGCGTGAGACAAGACGAGAAGAAGTAGAAAGAGGTACTTAATGAATAAAGTGATTCTTATGGGGCGTTTAACGAGAGATCCCGAAGTAAGATATTCCCAGGGGGAAAGCGCAACGGCAGTTGCCAGATATACATTAGCTGTAGACCGTAGATTCAACCGTAACGGAGATGAAAACACCGCAGATTTTATTAACTGTGTTGCCTTTGGCAGGGCAGGTGAATTTGCAGAGAAATATTTCCGTAAGGGTATCAAGATTGCAGTAACAGGGCGTATCCAGACAGGCAGTTATACCAACAAGGATGGCGTCAGAGTATATACGACCGATGTTGTTGTAGAGGAACAGGAGTTTGCCGAGAGCAAAAACAGTTCTTCTTCGGGTGAAGGCGGATTTACCGGAGGAAACAGACCGGAACCGGCAGCAGCCGGCGATGGTTTTATGAATATTCCGGACGGAATAGACGAGGAACTGCCCTTCAACTAACAGAAATTTTGATAGGAGGTAATAGTTATGGCTTATAATAAGACTGAAAAGCCGGATTTCCCTGCAAAGAGAAAAGGCGGTATCCGCAGAAGAAAGAAAGTCTGTGTATTTTGCGGCAAAGATAATCTGATTGATTATAAAGATGTCAATAAATTAAAGAGATATGTATCTGAAAGAGGCAAGATCCTTCCCAGAAGGATTACCGGCAACTGTGCGAAGCATCAGAGAGCGCTGACGGTAGCCATTAAACGTGCAAGACATGTGGCGCTTATGCCTTATGTTCAGGACTAGGCAGTAAGAACTGGCAACAGTTTCATAAGATGTATAAGAGATCAACTTTAAGGGCGAAGCGGTGTGCTTCGCCTTTTTAGATATCTGCGCAGGCACTATATCTGTCATATTATGGAGAAAAAGAACTATATATTGATGTAGCATGAATATCCAAAAAATGTTATACTTATGATGTTATGTAATCATAAAACTGGGAAAGTGTGTACATCTTTCATAAAAGATGTGGACAAGAGGTTATGATGAAAAATAGTGTAAAATTAAAAGGAAGATTGAAGTCCTATTTACAATCTTCGTTATATCTGGGATTTTTATTAATAGCGATAGATGTTCTAATCTATTTTATAGATTATCGTGCAGGGCTGGTGTTAAGCTGTTTTATCATTTTTTATCTGGTGATCGTCCTGTCGCTGATGTTTTATAATAAA
The DNA here is from genome assembly GCA_023663085.1 of Ruminococcus sp. Classification (GTDB taxonomy): domain Bacteria; phylum Bacillota; class Clostridia; order Lachnospirales; family Lachnospiraceae; genus UBA3282. The sequence continues at coordinate 28,408 of JAMPIB010000040.1, forward strand.
CCCATCATAATCAATGAACTGATCAGTTTTGCCACCCAATACGGACAGATACAGAGGCGTCTGCTCCGGGATCTGGATCTGCCGCATGCCTTACTTGACGAGAGCGGCAAGATCATCTGGACAAACATAGCTTTTGAGAGAGCGGTTGATAAGGACAAAGGCTACCGGAAGTCCATAACCTCGCTTTTTCCGGCACTGACAAAGGACAAACTGCCGGGGAATACAGACGAAAACGAAGTGGAACTGGAAGTAGATTACGGTGGGAGTAATTATCTGGCCAAATTAAAGAAGATCTCTTTAAAAGAGATGGCGGAAAACAGCGATATCATTGAGGCAAAGGGATACGACGGCTATCTGATAGCCCTGTATCTGTTTGACGAGACGGCTTTAAAGATCGCCTTACAGGAAGTGGACGATCAGAGTCTGGCAGTCGGGCTTATTTATCTGGATAATTATGAAGAGGCATTGGAGAGCGTTGAGGAAGTAAGAAGGTCGCTCCTGATCGCCCTGATCGACCGGAAAGTCAATAAATATATTGCGGCGCTTGACGGTATCTGTAAGAAGATGGAAAAAGATAAATATCTGGTCGTTATGCGTAAAAAAGCGATAGCTGTATTGCAGGAGAACCGCTTCGATCTTTTGGAGGACGTCAAGACCGTCAATATCGGTAATGAAATGGCGGTGACCATCAGTATCGGTGTCGGTTTAAATGGACTTACTTATGCGCAGAACTATGAGTTTGCCAGAAATGCGATCGACCTGGCGCTTGGACGCGGCGGCGATCAGGCTGTTATGAAGATGCCGGAGAGCGTTATGTACTTTGGCGGCAAGAGCCAGCAGGTGGAAAAGAGCACGCGTGTAAAAGCAAGGGTCAAGGCTCATGCGCTGAAAGAAATTATTTCCATAAAAGATGAAGTATACGTCATGGGGCACCGTCTGGGAGATGCGGACAGTTTCGGTGCGGCAGTCGGTATTTATCGGATCGCCAAGTCGTTGGAGAAACAGGCGCATATCGTTCTGGATAATGTAACAACTTCCATGCAGCCGATGGTGGAAATGTTTAAAAACAATGATGAATATGAAGACGATATGATAATAAATGGTGTACAGGCCATGGAAATGATCGGCAGCAATGCGGTTCTGGTCGTTGTGGATGTCAATAAACCGAGTATCACGGAGTGTCCTGATTTGTTAAAGCATTGTAATTCTGTCGTGGTATTCGATCACCACAGACAGGGTTCGGAAGTGATTGAGAATGCAACGTTATCCTATATAGAGGCATACGCTTCTTCGACCTGTGAAATGGTTTCCGAGATCCTGCAATACGTCAGTGATACGCTGCGGATCAGGCAGGAAGAGGCGGATTGTTTATATGCGGGCATCATGATCGATACCAATAATTTTATGACTAAGACAGGTGTCAGAACTTTTGAAGCCGCGGCCTTCCTGCGAAGGAGCGGAGCGGATGTGACAAGAGTGCACAAGATGTTTAGGGATGATGCTGAAGAATATAAGACGAAAGCGGATGCAGTCAGCCAGGCGGAGATCTACAGACAGGCTTATGCGATCAGTATCTGTAAAGGAGAACGCGTACAGAGTCCTACCGTGATAGGTGCGCAGGCGGCCAATGAATTGTTGAATATCAAAGGTATCAAGGCCAGTTTCGTTCTGACGGCATATAACGGCGTGATCTATGTCTCGGCCCGCTCCACGGATGATATCAACGTACAGGTGGTCATGGAACGTATGGGCGGCGGCGGCCATATGAATGTCGCCGGCTGTCAGTTGGATGGCAGTCTGGAAGAAGGTATTGCCCAGATCAAGAAAACGTTAGACACCATGATAGAGGAAGGCGAATTAGACTGATAAAAGAGAATGCGTGAATAGCAGGATGTAAGATTCGCAGAGGAAGAAAGGGGTATATGCAGCAAAATGAAAGTGATATTATTACAGGATGTAAAGTCATTGGGAAAAAAGGGCGAGATCGTCAATGTCAGCGACGGATATGCCAGAAATTTCATAATGCCGAAGGGATTGGGATTAGAAGCCAATGCTAAAAACCTCAATGATCTGAAATTACAGAAGGCCAATGAGGTAAAAGTGGCTAAAGAGCAGTTAGAAGCGGCACAGGCGCTTGCCGGAGTATTAGAGACAAAAGAAGTCGTTGTTACTATGAGAACGGGCGAGGGCGGTAAAACATTCGGTTCAATTTCTTCCAAGGAGATTGCGCAGGAAACGAAAAAACAGTGCAAACTGGAACTGGATAAGAAAAAAATCATCCTGCCGGAACCGATCAAGGCGCTGGGCGTTTATGAAGTGAGTGTGAAGCTGCACCCGAAAGTGACCGGAAAACTGAAAGTAAAAGTTGTCGAAGAATAACGAAAAGAAATGAGGACGAAAGATGCCGCAGTTAGTGGAAGAGGCATTACTTAAAAGAATATTGCCGCACAGTATTGAAGCGGAACAGTCTGTGATCGGTTCCATGATAATGGACAGAGAAGCAATCGTGGTTGCTTCGGAGATCATTGTGGGAGACGATTTTTACAGCAGACAGTACGGTATTCTTTTTGAGACTATGGTGGAGTTGAATGACGAGGGCAGGCCGGTAGATCTCGTAACGCTGCAGGATCGGCTGAAAGAGAAGGACGTACCCCCGGAAGTCAGCAGTCTGGAATTTGTCAGGGAGCTGATAACAGCCGTGCCGACGTCAGCCAATATCAAGTATTATGCTAATATCGTGGCGGAGAAATCGACGCTGCGCAAACTGATAAAAATAAATGAGGAGATCGCCAATACCTGTTATGTGGGAAAAGAAAGCCTGGAAGTGATCCTCGAAGAGACTGAGAAAAAAGTTTTCGACCTTGTACAGCACAGGAATATGGATGAGTTCGTACCGATCAGACAGATCGTTATGAATGCCATGGACAGGATTGAGAAAGCCTCCCATAATAAGGGCAATGTAACAGGTGTGGCAACCGGATTTATTGATCTGGATTACCGGACTGCCGGAATGCAGCCTTCTGACCTTATTCTGGTGGCCGCCAGACCGTCCATGGGAAAGACTGCCTTTGTATTGAATATCGCCGAATATGTGGCTTTCAGACAGCATCAGACGGTAGCGATCTTTAGTCTGGAAATGTCCAAAGAACAGCTGGTGAACAGGCTTTTCTCCATGGAATCCAAGGTTGATTCCCAGCATCTGCGTACCGGAAATCTTTCTGATGAAGAGTGGGAGAAACTGATCGAAAGCGCGGGTGTGATAGGCAAATCAAATCTGATCATTGACGATACGCCGGGTATCAGTATTTCGGAACTGCGTTCCAAATGCCGGAAATATAAGCTGGATTACCAGCTGGATATGATAATCATCGACTATTTACAGTTGATGTCAGGAAGTGGACGTAATACTGATTCCCGACAGCAGGAGATATCCGATATTTCCCGTTCGTTAAAGGCTCTGGCCAGAGAACTCAATGTGCCTGTTATCGCTTTGTCACAGCTTAGCCGTGCGGTGGAACAGAGGCCGGATCATCGGCCGATGCTTTCCGATCTGCGCGAATCGGGCGCTATTGAGCAGGACGCTGACGTTGTGATGTTCATCTACCGTGACGATTATTATAATAAAGACACAGATCGGAAAAATATTTCGGAAATTATCATTGCCAAACAGAGAAACGGCCCGATCGGTACGGTAGAACTGGTCTGGCTGCCGGATTTTACCAAGTTCGGAAATCTTCAGAAATAAGAAAAAAAGATTAAAAAATAAGATAAAAAATAAAAATAAGATAAAAAATAAGAATAAGAATAAGATTAAGAATAAGATCAGAAACAGGATACAAAATAAACATTACAAAAGAGACAAGCCGTAGGAAGGTTTTGTCTCTTTTGCGCTTTTTAGAAAGGGGAATGAACAGGATGCAGGAAACGTTATTGATCTCAGAAGCGGCGAAGCAGGTAGAGGTGGAGACGCATGTTTTAAGATACTGGGAAGAAGAATTACAGCTGCCCATCAAGCGTAATAATATGGGTCATCGCTACTATACCAGTGAGGATGTAAGCCGCTTCAGGGAGATTAAGATGCTGAAGGAGCAGGGATTACAGTTAAAGGCTATCAAAAGTATTCTGGAAAAAGAAAAACAGGATCCGGCAGCGGAAAGCGGAGAAGAAAAAGCCATGGATTATCTGATCGGTAAAAAGCAGAAATACATCGTTTCGCTGTCGGAGAAGGAGAGCCGGGAAGAGAAAGCCGGCAGATTACAGTATCTGTTACAGCACATGATCGCCGAGAGTGTTAAAAGCGCCAACAAAGAACTTTGTACGGAGATCAAGGAAAGTATTTTAAAAGAACTGGACTATCAGTTCCGTACAAGGGAAGAACGGGAGGAAGAGCATTGGAAAAAAGAGGAAGAGCATTTCCGCAAAGTGGATGAGATGCTGCGACTGCGCTATCGTTCCAAAGAAAAACCCCCGAAAAAAGAAAAGAAAGCGAATAAATTTATCAAACGCTAAAATCAGCGGTCGTATCAATATGTCCATAAGTATGTCCAAACGGTAAAAAAGCATCCAGCTTCGCGGGCCGGATGCTTTTGTTCTTAAATTAGGAAATTTCTCACAAAGCGTGTTTGATTAAGCCTGAGAAATAGCGCCTGTAGGGCATGTTCCTGCGCAGGAACCACAATCAATACATTTGTCGGGATCGATCTCAAATTTACCGTCTCCCATGCTGATCGCACCTACCGGGCACTGTGCTTCACAAGCACCACAAGCTACACAAGCATCACCGATTGCATAAGCCATAACCATATCCTCCTTTTATCATGTAAAGCATGTTGATATAGAATATCATTTCCACCTATATTTTAATATAAAAATAGGGATTATACAAGTTAAATCTTTTTACATTGGTCAATTCTGTTCCAGTTCGGCACGGCGTTTGCGGATACCGTTTAAGATTACTTCTTTTTTCTCAATTAGTTTATCTTTATCCATGGCGGGTACGCCTTTTAATTTGTATTCCATGCCTAACTTCTGGTATTTACTCTCGCCCATTGTATGGTAAGGAAGGGCATCCAGAGCCTTTAAATTCGTAAACTGGCCGATAAAATAGCCAAGTTGGAACAGATACTCATCCTCATCAGTAATGCCCGGAACGATGACATGGCGGATCCACATATCGACTTTTTTCTCATTCAGATATTCGGCGAAAGCAAGAATGCCCTCATTAGGCTGTGAGGTGAGTTCCTTATGCTTCTCCGGGTCGATATGCTTGATATCGAGCATGACAAGGTCTGTGAGAGTCATTAGTTTGTCCAGTTTGGCCAGCCATTCCGGATTGGCATTCTTTTTATAAGCAATACCGGAAGAGTCGATACAGGTGTGGATGTTCTTTTTTTTCGCCAGAGTGAACAGATCGAGCAGAAAATCGACCTGCATAAGCGGTTCGCCGCCGGTCACTGTGATGCCGCCGCCTTTATAGAAACTGATGTTGCGTTCATATTGTTCAATGATATAAGCCGGTTCCATTAACGTGCCGCCGTTCATCTCCCAGGTGTCGGGATTATGGCAGTAAGCGCAGCGCATGGGACAGCCCTGCACAAAAACGACAAATCTGACGCCGGGGCCGTCTACCGTACCGAAACTTTCTAAGGAATGGATTCTTCCCTGCATGATCGTTCGCCTTCTTTCTGTATTTGGTAAAAGTGCGCTGCCGGACGCACTTGGTAATTAGTAAAACAGGACTCTGAAATCGCTTTCAAAGTCCTGTTATCTTTAGCTGATCACTTCCTGCTTAGAGGCTTAGATGCTCTCATGGAAAGTACGGGAAATAACGTCAGCCTGCTGTTCCGGTGTTAATTTGATGAAGTTTACTGCATAACCGGAAACACGGATCGTCAACTGAGGATAATTCTCCGGATGTTTCTGAGCGTCTAATAATGTGTCTCTGTTGAGAACGTTTACATTGAGGTGATGTCCACCTTTGGTTGCATAGCCGTCCAATAAGGATACCAGGTTATCCACCTGAGCTGTATTTGCTGCCATTTTTCATTCCTCCTTTAATATTTACTGTAAAAAGATTTTTATTCAGATGTTTTTATTCATTAGTGGAAGTCGTCGAGACCCTGTTCCAAAGTCGGTACGCTGCATGCCAACGGGGTTCTTGAACAGTCCGTACATCCCATAGTCTGTACTTTCTTAGAACCGGCCGCTTCGTTATTTAAATCAACGTCTACATTGACGTGTCCGACTCCCTGCGCCATACCTGCATCCAACATTTTCACAAAGTCGTCAATCATCTGTTTATCGTCCATACTATCCACCTTTACTCATATTCATCTTTGCCCGGAAGAATTGCTATCAGCGATTCTTCCAGCCGAAACTTAGAAATTCTTAGGCTGCGTTTTTTAGCAGCCTTAGAATTTCTTTTCGGCTTATTATTTGTTTAAGTCTAATTCGATATCGCCTGCGAATACCTTGTCTTCTTTACCAAGAGCGCCAGGGATAATGGTAAATGTATTAGAGATACCATCCTGTGCATCCTTGAACGGAAGTTTGGATACAGAAGATAAAGAAGCTACTGCACCATGCGTATCACGGCCGTGCATCGGGTTAGCGCCCGGAGCAAAAGGCTGTCCTTTTCTACGTCCGTCAGGTGTATTTCCGGTTGCTTTACCATAAGTTACATTAGATGTAATGGTAAGGATAGAAGTTGTCGGAACACCTTCACGGTAGGTATGATGTCTTCTGATCGCGGTCATGAACTTATGCACGATATCCTGTGCGATAGAGTCAACACGGTCGTCATCATTACCATATTTCGGGAAGTCGCCGGTTGTCTTGAAGTCAACGATGATTCCGTCTTCATCTCTGATCGGCTCAACCTTAGCGTATTTAATTGCTGATAAAGAGTCAGCTACGATAGACAGACCTGCAACACCTGTTGCGAAGTAACGTTTAACGTCTCTGTCATGAAGTGCCATCTCTGCTCTCTCATAGCAGTATTTGTCGTGCATGTAGTGGATGATGTTCAATGTGTTTACATATACATCCGCCTGCCACTCCAGCATATCCATGAATTTGTCATATACATCATCATAGTCAAGCACATCGCCTGTAACCGGACGATATTTCGGGCCGACCTGTTTCTTAGTAACTTCATCAACACCGCCGTTCAACGCATAAAGCAGACATTTTGCAACGTTTGCACGAGCACCGAAGAACTGCATTTCCTTACCGATGACCATAGAGGATACGCAGCATGCGATACCGTAATCATCACCGTGTGTTACTCTCATCAGATCGTCGTTCTCATACTGGATGGAAGAAGTCTGGA
>JAMPIB010000041.1 GCA_023663085.1 Ruminococcus sp.
TATATGCGATTGAACATGGAAAAAGTTTAAATGCCGTTGTTGAAGAAGCTATTGGGAATATGGTTGGATGAGAAATACCGCCCTTAACGGGCGGCTTCCCCGCACCTCACAACTCATTTATCGTCTCCGCCACCGCCATATCCCGGATTCTTTTGGCCGGCGCATACACCGCCGCCGCACATGCGCATGTAAAAATCAGCACAATAATCACGATCGGTTCCAAGGGAATCTTCCACTCACCGCCGAAATGTCGAAGGATCAGTATATCCGTCAACCGTCTGTGCAGGAAAAGACCCGCCGCGCATCCGATCATCAGGCCGCAGACAGCATACGTTACAGCCTCCGCCGCGATCATTTTTATCATCTGGCGCGTACTCATCCCGACGGCGCGCATGGCTCCGTACTGCCTGATCCTCGCCGATACGCTCATGGATATGCTGTTCATGATATTGAACACAGTGATCAGAGCAATAATTGCCAGAAAACCATAAACGCCGATACGCGCTACCCAGAAGGTCGAATGGTTCTGCTGGTTATCGCCACGGCGGTCATCAAACTCATTTTCACCAGCCAGGGCGCGCAGTTCATCGACCGTCTCTTCCGCCGCATCTTCTGTCATCTGGACATTGAGCAGCACATAATCTTCCTCCCCCGTGATACGCCTGAAAGTTTCTTCCGTGCAGACTACCGAAGGACAGTTCTCCGTTCCGATTCCTTCGGATACAACGCAGGCGATTTCCAGTTCGGTATCTGCTATCCTGATCTTATCGCCGACGTTTAAACGGCTGTCCGCATTAAAAATTGTCAGCGCATAATCCGTATCGCCAACGACTTTTGATATATCGCCGCTGACGATAGACTTTTCTGACCACTGGAACAGATAGTCATCATAAGAAATCAAATTGACATTGCCTGCGGCGTCGTTGATCTGTGCCGGGGTATCCAGCCGGAATGCACAGCCAAAAACCGCCTCCACACCGGACAGGGCAATCATTTCTTCCTTCAATTCTCTGTCAAGAGAGTTGGTATTATCCGCGGCGGCAATGGAAATATCCGGATTTAAGTCGCTTTCGGACGGCAGTATTTTTTTTACAAAATCAAGTCCGGCGAAAAAGACCAGAAATAACGCCACTGTAAAGGCAAAGGACAATGACATCAGGATCAGGTTTTTCCTCACCGATACCGCATGATACACACCAAGGGCGCTCTCTATCTTAAACAGGCGGGTATTGGCCGCACGAACGGCTCTTTTCTTTGTTTCGGCATTACCGGATACCGCCGCCATGGGAGAAACGTCCGCCGCCCGCTTCGCCGGCGCATAAGCCGCCAGCAGCACAGATACGACGCCGACCAGAATACCGCACACGATGGCTATGGCGCTTACATGAAACGACCATTCTGAAAACTCTCCGCCAACTTTATTTTTCAGGAAAACACATAAAATATAAGTAAACAAAACACCCAGACATAATCCGGCAGGCACGGCGCTCTTACACCAGTTCAGAGCCTCCAGCCGTACAAAGTGCATCACCTGTTTTCTGCTCGCACCGATACAGCGCATCATGCCGAAAAATTGTGTCCTTTGGGAAACATTGCTGTTCATACAGCTGGAGATCATCAAAACTCCGGCGATCAGGATCATGACAAAGACTGCCGCCGCCAGCATATACAAACTGTTCATATCCTGCCTGCTGCTGCCTCCCGACATGGCAAGCGCCGCCGTATTTTCCTTGATGTCGTCATCAGAGAGTCCATACTGCGTTTTGATATCGGCAATCGCTTTCTGAAGGTTTGTTCCCTTGGTAAAACGAACATAATATTCCATCTGTACACCTTCCTGCCTGACAGCATCCATATAAATGACACCTGTGTCGTCAACACCGGCATCTACACTCATATACGCACAGACGCCATCATATTTGGTGTCATACAACATCCTCTCATCTATACAGAACCCTGATACTACATAGGAAAAATCACCTCCCGGCGTATGGATAGTAACCGACTCTCCGATATGAATACCCAACCTCTCCTTGGCGGACATACTCAGCATGACTTCCTGTGCGCCATGTGGATATTCCCCTTCCGTCTCATAATTTCTGATCGCATAGATATAAGAAGGCTCTGTTCCATATAAAATGACACGTATGTCATTTATATCATATTCTCCGGAAGTCGCCTCGCCAAGCGCATAATACGCGGCCAGCGCAGACACGTTATCCTGCCCGGCGATTCTGGCGGCATCTTCTTCCGAGAGGCCGCTTATGATAATATGATGGCTGCCGTGTTTCTTTATCATGGCCGCCTCTTCTCCCCTGCTCATAATTTCCGCCAGAGAAAAAGCAGATGTCACCAGAAATACCGCCAGTATGATGCAGAATAAAATCAGACGATTCTGTTTCCTGCGCGTTTTCGCAGAGATTGGGATCAGACTCAGATAACTTTTCATGCCGAACACCTCCCCAGATCAGTCAACACGCCGTCCGATACCTGCAGCACCCGGTCAGCCGTCTGCGCGATACTGCGGTTATGAGTTATCATAATGATGGTCTGTTCGTATTTTTTGGACGCGTCTTTTAAAAGAGCTATCACCTCGCTGCTGTTTTGCGTATCCAGATTGCCGGTCGGTTCGTCGGCCAGAATGAGCGCCGGTCTCGTGATGAGCGCACGCCCGATCGCCACTCTCTGCTGCTGCCCGCCCGAAAGCTGGTTCGGCAGGTGTTTCCGTCGTTCTTTCAGATTCAGTACGCCAAGCAGTTCCTCCAGATATTTTTCATCCGGTTTTTGATAATCAAGTAACATCGGGAAAATAATATTCTGCTCTACGGTCAACTCCGGTATCAGATTAAAAGCCTGAAAAATAAAACCGATATTTCTTCGCCGGAATATGGTAAGATTTTTTTCTTTCATGGAAAAAGTATCTTTACCATCTATCAATACTTTTCCCGACGTTGGCGTATCAAGCGCCCCGATCATATTAAGCAGCGTACTCTTACCCGAACCGGATTCGCCGACGATCGCCACATATTCCCCTCTGGGAACGGAAAAACTGACATTTTTTAATGCCTGTACAGCCGCCTCGCCGCTCCCGTATGTTTTACAGATTTTTTGGACTTCCAGTAAATTCATCATAATCATCACACCTTTCTCCACCTTCATGCTAAAAAGAATAGCATGGATATCCTACAGGCAGGCTTCGTTTAGATTACATTTTTGTAATATTCTTTTATGATAAACAAAAGAGACGGCTCATCTTACCGTCTCACGCAAAAAATTCATAATAAACGCTGTCCCCTCACCCAGAGAGCTGTCTACTTCTATCGTGCCGTTATGCGCCTCTACCACGGATTTAGCTAACGGCAGCCCCAATCCGATACCCTGTGTGTCCTTGGAATATCTGCTGCGGTAAAATCTCTTGAAGATATGGTGCAGATCTTCCGGATGGATGCCGCTACCGCTATCTTTTATCACAATACGCACAGCCGACGCGGATTCTCCCCATGTGATCTGGATCTTATCTTCCGGCCCCGTATGGTCAAGCGCATTTTTGACAATATTATCAAGCGCTTCTATCATCCAGCTGCGATCGCATGGAAAAGTAAGTCCCCCGCTGCCCGCAAGAAGAATCTCTTTCCCCTCCTGCTTAGCCCGAAAAGCAAAACGTTTCTTTACCTCCGCCATCATATCCGCAACGTTTTCCGGCTTTTTCTCTATCACTATCGTTCCGGCGTCAAACTTTGCGATCTTGAGAAGATTCTGCACGAGCGTTTCTATGCGCTCCAGTTCCTGTTCCGACAGATCGCTAAATTCCTGTATCGTCGTAAGCTCGCCGCTTTCAGCCTCTGTCTGTAGGATGCCGTTATAGATATTCAGGGCGGCTAACGGCGTCTTTAACTGATGGGAAATATCCGATATCGTATTTTGCAGAAACTGTCTTGTCTGTTCTTCCTTTACCGCTTTTGCATTTAAAATAGCCGCCAGCGAGTTGACCTCATGAAAGAGTCTGTACATCTCCCCTTCTTCGTCACAGGCGATACGGGCCTCCCTGTCTCCGGCAATATATTCCCTGATCTGTCCGGCCGCCGCCTCCAGCATTTCATTCTGCTTTCTGAAATATTGATAGCAGACTATAGATATCACAATTCCCGCAGCGGCAGCAAGAAACACTCCATAAACAGCCGCCTCTTTTATCTGAAAAAAAGCCATTCCCGCCAGACACAGGACAAGCGCCGATACACACAATAAAATCCTTAGCAAAAGTCCTTTTACTTTCTGATCTGCCAATACTTTCATTTCTCTCTACCCGCGCCTTTCTTCGTTCCACTTATACCCCATACCGCGGACGGTCACGATCCGCTCCGGTTCTCCCGGATCATCTTCAATCTTCATACGCAGCCTGCGGATATATACGGTGAGTGTCTTACTATCTATATATCTCTCTTCACAGTCCCACAGTCTGCCCAGGATCTGTTCAGGGGAAAGTACTGTATTCGGATTCTGCATAAAAAGGCTGAGCAGTTTATACTCGCTGGCAGTCAGTTCTAACGGCTGTCCGTTTTTATATCCTTCTCCCTGTAACAGATGCAGGGTGATACCATTAGATGTCATCTGTGTATCATCCTGTTTGAAATGATCGCTCCTGCGCAGCAGGGCATTGATACGGGAAAGAAAAACCGCCAGTTTGAATGGCTTCGTGATATAATCATCCGCACCGATATCCAGTCCCATGATGATATCGCATTCTTCATCGGCGGCTGTCAGAAACATGATCGGCACCTTGGAAACCTGACGGATATTTTTACAAAGATCATACCCGGAACCGTCGGGGAGCGATACATCCAGGATCACCAGATCGTATTTTTCTTTTGTCCACATGTTTTCCGCCTCCAGACTGGTACGGGCCACGTCAACTTCATATCCCTGTTTCCTGACTGCAAAAGTAAGGCCATTTATCAGACTTAAGTCATCTTCTACAAAAAAAATACGTTTCATTTGTATACACTTCCCCTTCCTTTTCTCTGTATGCCATCCCGCATACGCAAAGTGCAGTCCCCCGGTTCCCTCCGCAGTCCTGCACTTTTCTTATTTCGCTGTTTATTATATGTCTTTTTAGATAATCCTTCTTATATGATCCTCCGTACCGTAATGATACTCCGGTAAGTCGCCGATTCTGTTTTGATACCCGTTCTTTCGGTACTGGCGTGGACGATCTTTCCATTGCCGATATAGATACCGACATGTCCGCCATAATAAATGATATCTCCCGGCTGCGCATCCGCATAGGATACGCTTGTGCCCGCACTGGACTGCGCATAGGAACTCCGCGGCAGCGAATACCCGAAAGATTTATAGACCGCCCATACGAAACCGGAACAGTCCGCACCCTCTGTCAGGCTCGTACCGCCTGCTTTATACGGATAACCGACATACTGGCAGGCAAAATTGGCAATCTCCTGTCCTTTGGCGCTCCCGGTAGAAGCCGCGACCGGTTTTGTCTGCGTAGAGGCGTTCTGGCCACTCTGCGAGGTGCCCGTCCCGTTGTTTGCGCTTTCAGCCTGCGCCTGCGCCAGAAGCCTTGCCTCTTCCTCAGCCTTTCTGCGGGCCTCTTCTTCGGCCCTGCGTCTGGCTTCTTCTTCCTCTAACTTCTTGATCTGGGCCGTTTCCTGCTTGATCTTCGTCGTATAGGCCGCCGCCTCCTGTTTGGCCCTGGCCAGCATGATATCATAATCCTCATATTCTTTCTGTTTTTCGGCCAGAACCTCCGCCAGATATGCCTGTTCTTCTTCCAGTTCATACTGTGAAGTCTGTAGTTCGGACTTTTCCTCTTCCAGTGTTTCCTGCAAAAGCGCCACCTGTTCCACCGTAGCCTGATACTCTTCCAGAAGTTTTCTGTCATATGCATATAACTGCTCGATATATTCCGCCTTGTTTATCATATCGCCCATATTCAGGGATTCGGTAAAAAGCTGTATATAAGATGTTTCTCCTTCTTCATACATGAACTGGATACGGATCTTCATGGACTCATACTGCTCGTCCTTGACAATGACAGCCGCGTCATAATCCGCCTGCGTTACAACGATCTCTTCTTCCTTGGTCTTAATGGCCTCTTGAATCAGATTGATATCCGTGAGCAGTCCGACCATTTCCGCATCAAGTTCCTCGATCTCCGTACCGATATCAGCCTGTGCCCCCTTATAATCGGCAATCTGCTGGTTGACATCTTTTAACTGTGCTTCATTCGCAGCCTTTTGCTGCTGTATCTCGGAGATCGTCGTTGCCTGAACGGACTGCGCCACCGTCACCGTCAGCGCGATCATGGCCAGTACGCTTGCAAATCTCGTTACTCTTTTTTTCATATGTGCCTCTTCCGACTACAATTCGCAATTGTTTACCGTTCTTGGGAAAGGAATCACGTCCCTGATATTACTCATACCTGTCAAATACATCACACATCTTTCAAATCCAAGACCAAACCCCGCGTGTCTGGCCGAACCGTACTTACGCAGATCCAGATAGAACTGATAGTCTTCCCTGTTCAGTCCCAGTTCTTCCATTCTCTTTTCCAACGTTGCCAGATCATCTTCCCTCTGGCTGCCGCCGATGATCTCGCCGATACCCGGAACCAGACAGTCCATGGCCGCCACCGTCTTACCGTCTTCATTCAGCTTCATATAAAAAGCCTTGATCTCCTTCGGATAATCCGTCACGAACACGGGGCGCTTAAATTCCTGCTCCGTCAGATAGCGCTCGTGCTCCGTCTGCAGGTCGCATCCCCACGATACTTTATATTCAAATTCATCATTATGCTTTTCCAGAATATTGACCGCCTCGGTGTAGGTCACATGGGCAAAATCGGAATTTAATACATGCTGTAATCTCTCGATCAGTCCCTTATCGACGAACTGGTTAAAGAAGTTCATCTCCTCCGGCGCGTTTTCCAGTACATAGCGGATGATATGCTTTAACATGGCCTCCGCCAGCATCATGTCATCCGTCAGGTCGGCAAAGGCGATCTCCGGCTCGATCATCCAGAACTCCGCTGCATGTCTGGTAGTATTGGAATTTTCTGCGCGGAAGGTCGGCCCGAATGTATATACGTTTTTAAATGCAAAAGCATACGTTTCTACGTTAAGCTGCCCGCTCACGGTCAGACTGGTCGGTTTGCCGAAAAAGTCCTGCGTATAGTCTATGCTGCCGTCTCCATTTCTGGGAATATTATCCAGATCGAGCGTGGTCACCTGAAACATCTCTCCGGCCCCCTCACAGTCACTGCTGGTGATGAGCGGCGTATGCACATATACGAACCCTCTTTCCTGAAAAAAGGTATGGATTGCATAGGCAATCAAAGAACGTACCCTGAACGTGGCCTGAAAGGTATTCGTCCTCGGTCTTAAATGCGAGATAGTCCTTAAATATTCAAAGGTATGTCTTTTTTTCTGCAAAGGATAATCTGCTGTAGAAGCGCCTTCTATCATGATCTCCTGCGCCTGCATCTCAAACGGCTGTTTGGCCTGCGGAGTCGCTACGATCTTTCCCTTCGCCACGATTGCAGAACCTACGTTTAATTTAGAAATCGTCTCAAAGTTCTCCAAAGAGTCGCTGTACACGACCTGCAGCGGTTCAAAAAAAGTACCGTCATTGACTACGATAAAGCCGAAAGTCTTGGAATCCCTTATACTTCTGACCCAGCCGCCGACCGTCACTTCTTTCTCTGCATACTCATCTGCGTTTCGATACAAATCTTTGATGTCTGTCAAGTCCATGTGAAATCCTCGCTTTCTCTTACACTATTCTGCCCGGATAACTGCATTTTCGATCAGAAAATTCATTACCGCATCCGGCATGATATATTCATAAAACTCGTCTTCACTGACATTTTCCTTAAACTCCTCCATAGAAGTATACCCGAAATCCGCCATACTCTCTTCCATAGCCGTAGCCACTTCTTCCTTGTCCGGGCTTAAACCTTCTATATCGGCGATCGCCTGGAACATGATATACTGCTCGGCCATAGTCACGGCGTCTTCTCTGAACACCTCCATATAAGCTGTCGAATCCATATTATAATAGTTCAACATATAGGTGTTCAGGTCCATGCCGGCAGATACCGCTCTGGCTGTCATGCTTTCTGTCAGCACACCCACATAACGGTCTACCATTTCCTCCGGCGGTTCTTCAAAAATACAGTTCGCCATCAGCGTCTGCGTAATGCTTCTGGCTACCGTTTCGTTATAGGTCGCCGCCGCATCTTCTTCAAAAAGCCGTCTGATATATGCCCGGAACTCCTCTACGGTCGTACAGTCCGCCAGTGCCAGACCCTGTACATATTCATCCGTAAGCTCCGGCAGCTGCGCAATCGAGATACTGTTGATCGTTACCTCGAAAGTAACTTCCACGCCTGCCAGATCAGGATTGGGGGTATAATCATCCGGAAAAGCCAGATCGATCGATACGGTCTCGCCTACTTTGCCGCCGATCAGGCCATCCTCAAATCCCGGTATGAAGCTGCCGGAACCGATTGTCAGATCATATCCCGTATCCGTACCGCCCTCGAATGCCTCGCCGTCACGGTATCCGATATAATCAATGTTGACGATATCGCCGTTTTCCACGGTATCCCTGTCTGTCACTTCCACTTTTGACGCGCTCATCGAACGGATATATTCCACATAACTGTCAACATCCTCATCGCTGATGGACTCCTCAGAAGCGACTACTTCGACTCCCTTATACTCGCCTAACGTCACATAATCAGCAGCCTCAATTCCGCTCAAAAAACTCTTATCCTGCCCGCACGCGGACAAAGTTCCCGCAAGCAGCACAAGCGCTGCCAGTAATCCTGTTTTCTTTTTCATGATAAAGCCATGCCTTTCTGATATCCGCGTCATAATCCGCGGTTGTCTTATCTGTTTATTAGTATACACCATACTAGAATATACCACAAATCGGCATCCCTTGAAAGACTTTCTTTTGAAAATCCACAGGAAATCTTGCTTAATTCTTGCTTAATGTGGAAATCAATGTTAAAATATTTTTTACATGAATCATATTTTATATTTTTTTATAATAAACCTTTATCATAAATTTAATAAATTTTTGCAAATTTTCTGGAGGTATCTTTATGAGCACATTAACAATCGTATTATTGTGCATTTTAGTTGTTCTTATCGTCTGCGTGGTCGCTCTCTATTTTCTGGGCCGGAACATGCAGAAAAAGCAGGATGCACAGCAGGCGCAGATCGACGCCATGAAACAGACGGTTTCCATGCTGATCATTGATAAAAAAAGGATGAAACTGAAAGAATCGGGTCTGCCGCAGGCTGTCATTGAACAGACGCCTAAAATGTTAAGAAATTCCAAACTGCCGGTTGTAAAAGCCAAGGTCGGCCCGCAGATCATGACGCTTATCTCCGACGAGAAGATATTTGATTCCATTCCCGTCAAAAAAGAAGTGAAAGCCGTTGTCAGCGGCATCTACATCACGGACGTCAAGGGGCTTCACGGCAAGCTGGCTCCTGTAGAAGCCAAGAAAAAAGGCTTTTTCAAACGCGCTCTCGAAAAAGCACAGGAAAAAGCCGGCGCAACACCGATCAAATAACCTCATACGAGGATATTCTCGGCGTTTTCTTTGGAACGGACGTCCATAACGATCTGACAGTCCGCAAGATATTCATAGTTAATATCCAGAGCATAATCCACATTCACCAGCACCCTGTCGGCTTCCTGCGTGATGTGGATTTTTTTGGTGTCGATGCCGATGAGGATATTGCCATACGGCGTCTGATAACTGGTCATATTTTTCTTGTTTTCTTCAAAAAGCATATGTACATTGATAAGGCCGCTTCTGGAAAGTTCCAGAAAATGTTCCCCGAATTTGATCTTGTTCTTTGTCGTTTCCTCAAATCCTTCCATGACCTCGTCATAAAGAACATAATATTTGCCGTTCTTCTCATAATATGTACCGGCCGTTATCGTTTCGATCTTCTCCGTGTCCGTCTCGCTCTGGTCAAACTGCAGACCACGCAGGGATATTAATACATCTTTGGTCATTTTAGTAGTCCTCGATATTGATCTCTCTGGCCGAGAGGATACCATAGGGAATAATGGAATTGGCAAATTCCCTGAACTTATCGGCCGCATCACTGACAAAAAAGCGATACCGCTGGGTGCCAAGTTCCGGTTTATGGCCGCTCTCCAGCCCTTCCTTCTGCAACACTTCTTTTAACTCTCTGGCCGTCTCATAGGCCGGATTGACTAACGTGACTTTCTCGCCCATGATCTTACCGACCGTGGAACGTATCAGGGGATAATGCGTACAGCCGAGTATCAGCGTGTCGATATCAATGTCGATCAGTTCCGCCAGATACCGTCCGGCGATCTCGTCCGTGACCGGGTCTTCCCACAGCCCCTCTTCCACGAGAGGAACGAAAAGCGGACAGGCTTTTCCGATAACGCTGACGCTAGTGTCATGTTCTTCTATGTACCTTTTATACATGTTGCTCCTGATCGTCGCCTCTGTGGCGATAACGCCGATCTTCCCGTTATGCGTGGCCGCCAGCGCCGTTTTGGCCCCTGGCCTTATCACATCTATGACCGGCAGCTGTACTTCTTCTTCCAGAACATCCAGCGCGCAGGCGCTCGCCGAATTACAGGCGATAACGATGGCCTTGACCTCCTGTGTCTGCAAAAAACGCACGATCTGTCTGGAATATCTGGTAATGGTCTCACGCGACTTACTTCCGTATGGAAGCCGCGCCGTATCCCCGAAATAAACAATCCGTTCATTGGGCAGCTGACGCATGATCTCTCTCGCCACCGTAAGTCCACCCACGCCCGAATCAAACACGCCGATCGGCGCATTACAAAGTGATTCCCTGTCTTTCATTCCTATCCATATCCTTCCCGCAGCCTGCCGCATCCACAGTCTGCGAAATTCATCTTTTCAACTGCTGCCCGATCCACTCAAGCAGTCTGCTCTTTACTATAACCTGTTCTTCCTCTGCCTGCAATAGCCTCTCGCATATTTCTTCCTCTGAAAGTTCCGAAAAAATCTCGCCACCGTCCGCCGTTATCTCCGCCTCTTCCCACATCACCTCATATGTGTCCTGCGGAAAACATAACTCCGGATACAACACGCCCCACCATACAAACGCCGCCGCTCCCGCCGCGATACTCATAACAGCGGTTTTTATATTTCTCAAAGTCGCTTTTTTTATTTCTTTCATGCCTATACTCCTTATTTTATGGATTTTTCCTGCAATCCATCCCTACAAGGAGCCTTCCCTCTAACCTTTGAGAATATACCGCCATGATCCAATAATCTTTTCTAAATCAAGGGCCGGGTACGTTGCGAAATCGCCAATACGCCGCCCAACCACTACCCCTACCTGTTCTCCATCCGTATCTGCCTGATAATAGATTTCTCCTGATTATCAATATGCACCTTGGCCGCCTGCGCTGCCGCCGCCTTGTCACGGTGCGCGATACTTTCATAAATCATCCTATGCTCTTCCACCAGACGATTATGCTGATTTTCATCCTTAATATATTCAAACCGATAACGATACATCTGTTCCGAAAGATTATTGATCAACTGCACCAGTCTCTGATTGCCCGTAGCCTCCACGATGATATCATGCAGTTCCACGTCCGCCGCCGCCATCGTCGTGGCATCGCCTGTTCCGGTCTCTTTTTCAAACTTCTCACAGGCTTTTTTCAACCTCGCAGTCTCTTCCTGCGTGATCCGCTCGCAGGCAAGTTCCGCACAGAGCGCGTCCAGCGCCCTTCTGACTTCCAGTACGTCTTTTAAACTCTTTTCCGTAATCTGCGCTACTTCCGCGCCGCGGCGCGGAATCATGATGACAAGTCCTTCCAGTTCCAGTTTACGGATGGCCTCTCTGATCGGCGTTCTGCTGACGCCAAGCTGATTGGCCAGATGGATTTCCAGCAGACGCTCGCCCGGCTTTAACTCCCCGGTCAGTATCGCTTTTCTGAGCGTATTAAAGACCACATCCCGCAAAGGAAGAAACTCATCCATATTCGCATGAAACTGAATACTCATATACTCCCCCCTACCTGAATCCTGTTATAAATACCTCCCCGGCCAACGACTGTTCTTTGATCTGCTCCGCCGCCGCACGGGCAGGTTTTTCTTCCCTGAAAATCCCGAACACCGTAGGCCCGCTGCCGCTCATCAAAGCGCCCTGTGCCCCTGCCGCCTTCATAAGATTCTTTATCTTTTCAATGACCGGATATTCTTTCACCGTGACTGTCTCTAACACATTGCCGAGCCTGTCTGTGATCCCGTCTAAACTGCCCGCTTTCAACGCTTCTACCATACCGTCGATATCCGGATGATAAGTAAGCGTATCCACATGCAGATTCTCGTATACGAATTTCGAGGACACGCCACAATCCGGCTTGGCGATCAACAGTACACTCTGCGGCGGCGCGGGCAGCCTGCTCAACACCTCGCCAATGCCTTCCGCCAGAGCCGTCCCGCCCATAAGACAGTAAGGGATATCCGCTCCTAAAGTTACCCCCATCGCCTGTAATTCTTCCAAAGAATATCCAAGCCCGAACAGTTCGTTTAATCCCAGAAACGCCGCTGCCGCGTCCGTACTGCCGCCCGCCATGCCCGCCGCTATGGGGATCCTTTTTTGCAGGAAAATCTCTACTCCCTGCGTCACATGCGCCTTTTCCAGCAGCATATCCGCTACTCGGCAGATCAGATTATCACTTCCTGTAGAAAGACCGTCTCTGTCGGTTTTTAATAAGACTCCGGGTTCTTCTTTCTTCATAAAGGTAAGCGTATCGCAGATATCGACCGTCTGCATGACCATCTTCAACTCATGATAACCGTCCTCCCTGCGCCGCAGCACATCCAGTCCTAAATTGATCTTCGCATATGCGTTTCGTTCTATCCGTTCCATTTGTTTCTGCACTTTCTGAATATATTTGCTTCTGCACTTCCTGCATATTCTTGTATATTTTTTGTACATTGTATCCAAAGCATGGATTGTACTTAATTTTATACAATCTGCCTGCATTTGTCAATGTATAATGAATTTATATAGTATCTATGAAACTTTGATGTTTCCGAACCCCTCACACGAAAGGAAATCCGCATGAACAGACAAAAATTATCCCGCTTACAAAATATTTTACAGGAAATGGTAGAAACGCAGTTCGTATCCGGCGTTACCTGCATGGTACTGCAGGGTGGCAGCGAACAATGTTATTACGAGGCCGGATACCGCGATATCGCTAACCGGCTGCCGATGACGAGGGACACTATCTTCCGGCTTTATTCCATGTCCAAGCCTGTCACTTCCGCGGCGGTGATGATACTCTTAGAAGAAGGCAAAATTGATCTGCTTGACCCAGTTTCTAAATATCTGCCCTCTTTTGCCGGTCAGTGCGTGATGCAGGATGGCGCCGTAATCCCTGTAACACGGCCTGTCACGATACAGAACCTGCTAAATATGACCTCCGGTCTGGTCTATCTTGGTGAAAATAATGCCGCAGAAGTCAGAACAGGAGCTTTGATAGAAGAAGTGATCGCCAGACTGGATTCCGAACACCCGCTTTCCACTATGGAGATCATGGAGCGTCTCGGTCATATCCCGTTAGCTTTCCAGCCGGGTGAGAAATGGCAGTACGGTCTTTCGGCCGATGTGCTCGGAGCCGTTGTAGAAGCGGTCTCCGGTATGCGTTTTGGAGAATTTCTGGCTAAAAGGATATTTGAACCGCTGGGCATGAAAGACACCGCCTTCTATGTTCCGGCAGACAAGCAGGCCCGACTCGCCAAAGTATATGACGAAACACCGGACGGCTTACAGGAAACAGATACCTGTCATCTTGGCATCCAGAACCGTATGCAGCGCGATCCCGCCTATGAATCGGGCGGTGCGGGGCTTGTCTCTACAATAGATGATTACGCCGCTTTTACCCAGATGCTCTTACGAGGCGGCACGCTTCACGGCGCTGCGGTGCTTTCTCCTAAGACCATAGAGTTCATGACCAGAGCGCACTTAACGCCCGCTCAACAGGTTTATGTAAATGGCTGGGAGAGCCTGCCCGGTTTTACCTACGCAAATCTGCTGCGCATCATGACCGATCCGGGCGCGGCGATATCTGTGAGCAGCCTCGGCGAATACGGCTGGGACGGCTGGCTTGGCACCTACATGATGAACGATCCCGCCAACGATCTGACAATCCTCATCATGCAGCAGAAAACAAACAGCGGGACGACCGTCTATACAAGAAAGATACGCAATGTCGTCTTTTCTGCACTGGATGCTTTATGATCTGCCCGACTCGGATAAATGTCATTACTGCAACAAAAAACAAGGATGTCACGAATCATTAAAGACTCATGGCATCCTTGTCTTAAGTTTTCTGTTTCTTAGTTCTTTGTTACCGTAAGGCCCGCGTCTTCCGCCATTTTGTCGAACTTAGTCATAACAGCGTCATATGTTCTCTTGGAGATATCCGGCAGTTCGCCGCCCCAAGTCTTCTCAGCCTGTTTGTAACCTTTTTTGAATGCTTCGCGCATCTCTTCGATCTTATCCGGATCACCGCCTGTTAATGCGGTTGCGAAATCAATGATACGATCGGATGTCTGCTCTACGCCCCAGTAACCATCTTCTGCGATATCTTTCTGCGCCTGCGCCTTGGTAGCAGGGTCTACTGTAAAGTTCCCGCTTGATAAAATACTCCAGATGCCGTTCGCCTTATTATATGCGTCGCCCTGTTTGCTCATCAGCTGCTCTACAATATTCTGTAACTGCTGCTGTCTGCTTTCCTGATCCGCTTTCAGTTTATTGACCAATTCCGTATTCTGTGTGTAGGTCTTCTTCGTAGAATCAGTCTTTACTGTCTCTTTTGACGGCTCATAAACAACACCAGTCTCTTCCGCTGTAGATGTTGTGTCTGTCGTCTGCTCCTTAGCAGGTGCCTGGCCTGTCTGATACGCCTCGTAAGTGTTGGTTGAACCGGTAACTCCTTTTACGCTCATAACTTATCCCTCCTTGGAAATGATAAAAAATCATGTCTCGAAATCTGCTGATCTCGCTTTTCTGTATAGTATATCGTCCCATAGGCAGGAAATGATTAGGGGTTTTAGGAAAAAATTTCAAAATTTTTATATCTTCCACCCCTGCAAAACGTCTCAGCCTCTCCTTTTTGTTTTGATGATAAATTTCAAAGTATAGTCTTTATTTACCGGATAGCAGTACATTTTGGCCGTCTTAGGCCCGCATATTCCCGTGCCGATTCCCATTTGGAAGGCGGAAATCGTCACGTAAGTTCCCGTCCTTTTTTCATCTTTCTGGTGTTTCATGGAAAGGAGCTGCCTGTCGCTGTATGGCTTTATGCCAAGTTCAAAAGGTTTTTCCAGGGCCTGGAAAGTGACATCCCATTCTCCATTACTTAAGCATACTTTCCTGCAGTCGCAGCGGTTTCCGCTCTCCTGCGGGCGGATATTGGGTTCTGTCATATCCGTTACCTTACAGGAAACCTCTTCGATCTGAAACTGCTCTTTCATATCCGCATAAGATTCCCCGTTCCTCCCCACATACAAGACATCGTCAAAACTCTCATCTAAGCGGAATGCCTTTCCAAACCGCGGGACATAACCTTTCCCTTTTTCACAGTGAAGCGTACTTGTTACCAGAATGCCATCCTCACAGGCTTCATAGCAATCCGTACAGATAAATATATGTTTTGCACAGGTAATCTTCGTCACCCGCTTTATGATTCCTTCTTTCCTGTCTTCGGAAATCACTTCTTCTTTTTGATCCATGAAGGGATCCATACAGCTTTTCAAGAAAAAGTCCTTATCATTGTCCGTCGGTGCACGGAACAGAATCGTATAAGGATCGCCCGGAAACATTTTGCTTTTTCCAAGACTGAATTGTATCCCTGCGCTCTCATATCTGAAATTATCCGGAAAAGCTGTGGTTTTTGCAAGCGTTTTTTCCGCCGGAAGGCTTGCCTTTACTTCTATCTGCTCTCTGGATACTTCTTTTTCTGTCACGGTATCATAGGTGATCACCGTCAGCAGCTGTTCCCCGCTGTCTGTTTTCGGCGGCGCTATCTGCACCTGCGTCTTGGAGAGCGGTTCTGCTTCCGGAACGATCTGTGTGCTGCTGCCATCATTCCACTGACATTCCAGACGGTATCTTTTTCCGGGAGAAAAAGCAGTTGTATTAAACAGCTCATACGTATCTCCGGACACCTGCCGAATACGGATTGGCCGGTAAATGAAACGCATGATCTTTGCCCCGGTAGACGGTTTCCTGTCCGGATAGAACATGCCATCCACACAGAAATTACTGTCATGTTCCCATTCTCCGTGGTCGCCGCCGTAGGTATAACTTCCATCTTCATGGAGTACGGCATGATCTATCATCTCCCAGACGCATCCGCCCATCAGATTATCATAGTGATAAATTTCCTGCCAATAGGCTTCGGCATCCCCCGGCCCTACACCCATGGCATGAGCATACTCACACAAAAAATACGGCCTGTCGCAAAGCTGTTTTTCCTTTCGCATCTTCTCGCCTGTCTTATGAACCTTTTCGGGGGCGGGGTACATCTCGCTGCCCACATCATAGGCAACGCGTTTACTATGGATGGCGCTTTCATAATGAACCGGAATATCCGTATGCTTTTTCAGATACTGATACATCGCGTCCGGATTGCAGTAACCGCCGGATTCATTTCCCAGACTCCACATGATAATGGACGGATGCAGTTTATCACGCTGATACAGCCTGCGGATACGGTCCATAAAATATACTTCCCAGGCCGGATCATGGCTTAGATGATTATAGCTTGGCGGTAATTTATGGGCAAATGTCCCGTGTGTCTCTACATCCGCTTCATCAACGACATAGATCCCCAGTTCGTCGCAAAACTCTAACAACAGCGGATCGGGCGGGTAATGGGATGTTCTGACGGTATCAATATTGTATTCTTTACACAGTTTCATATCCTGTTCGATTTCGTCAGGCGTCATCGTATATCCGTTTTTACAGTTGGTGTCATGGTGATTCACGCCGTGCAGTTTGACTTTCTTTCCATTGATCAGAAAGACGTCTCCCCGGATCTCTATACTTTTGAAGCCAATGCGGGTCTTGATGCAGGCCGTTTTGGTTTCCATGTACAGATCATATAATATCGGATACTCTGCATTCCATTCTTCCACCTGAAGCTGTTTGAAGGCAGCCGAGGCTTTTTTATCCGCAGAAGAAACCGTTACCGTTTCCTGGATTCCGTGACCTTTCAGTGTAAAAGTGACATCCGTGTCATCATAAACTGTCGCCTTCATTTGCAGAAGATAAGTGCCGTCTCCCTGCTTTTTCTGTTTCAGATTCACGTCCCAGATATCTGTTTTTTCACTGATCCTGAGCAGGACATCTCTGAAAATACCGTTGTTCCTGAACATATCCTGACATTCCAGATAGGTACCGGTACACCAGCGATGTACCACGGCGACGATTTCATTCTCCCCGGCCTGCACATACTCAGAAATATCAAATTCCGCCGTATTGTGCGAGCCTTCCGAATAACCGACAGACTGCCCGTTGATATAAAGATCAAGACAGCTTGCCACGCCCAGAAAGGATATGACATAATTCTTATCCGTATCTTCTATGGTGAAGAAACGTCTGTACACTCCCACATAATTATATTCCTCCTGCGGAACCTGCCATCTGGGTTTGATCCCGTAGTCTGAACCTAACCAGCAGAAGGACTTTCCCGCCTGTTCCGTCGTCGGGATATGCGGCGGATTGTAAGGGAACTGATATCTGGCATTCAAATAAAAAGGCTTTCCATATCCGCGGAACTGCCAGCAGGAAGGCACATCCAGTTTCTCAAACTGCACCTGCTCTGTATCCAGATGATCTGGCAGTTCGGCAGGAATCGGATAAAACATAAAATCCCACTCGCCATTCAGGCAGATAACCTTTTCGGATTTATATCTTTTTTCTTTAGCAGAGACCGCATCTGCCTCTTTACGTCCCGGATAAGGAATAAAATAACTACGCGGCGGCAATTTATTCACTTCTATTTTCTGAAAAGTGTGATAATTCGTTTTGTTGAGTGTATACTTCATGCTTTTTTCCTCTCTTCCATTTCTTTTCTGATCTGCGGTAATTTCTTCTCAATATCAAATTTTAAGAAGATCACGAACATCAACACATTGATGATGACCGGCACATAATTGGAAAAAGCATAGATCCCTGCCCGCATGGAATCTGTCGCTGCCTCTAAAGTGGCATCATAAGCGCTGAGAGCCAGACACGCGGACAATATGATAGAGCCCACACCACTTCCGACCTTATTACCAAAGCTGACCGCACCGGAGGAAACCGCAACCACCTTCTTATCATATTTGTATTCATTGTAATCAACCGCATAACCTAAGATAACGCCATACAGACACATAAGCGGAATCTGGACACAGCTCCCCAACGCGCCGGTTATCCCATACATAACGAAACTGGAGGGCGCCAGACATCTTACCCCAGCAAACAGCGCCGCTCCTGCAAGTCCGAAAAGGATTGATTTCTGGGCACCGAATTTTTTTATCATAGGCTGTGAAATGAGAAATCCCAGAACCGTACCGAGCATACCGAAGGCTCCCGCCGCGGCCACCAGATTATCATTTCCGAAAATCCATTTGCAATAATAAGTAGCCGAACTGCCGGAAATTGTACTGGTAACAGACACGATCAGATTGAACAGTAAGACCATCACCCAATACTTATTATGAAAAAGCATTCCCATAGCTTCGCCAAAGGGAACTTTCTCCTCTTCTGCGTCTTCCGTTTCCTCTACAGTGCCTTCACTATTCTGCATTTTTGCCTTACGACCATTATTATAACAAACTAAAAAGCACAACAGAATAACCAGACCTAACATCGCTCCGTATTTAATCCATGCACTCTGCGCTCCGCCCAGGGCATTGGTGATCGGCACAGTCATCAGCACAACCAGCATACCCGAAGCGTAACTGCCGACCGCTCTGAACACACCCATCTTTGTCCGTTCTTCCATGCTCTTTGAACGGACGATCTGGATTGCCGCATATGGTGTAGCGATCATGGTATAAAGTACCGCCGTCAAGAGCACATTGGTAACCAGCACATAAATCAGCGCCGGAACCTGCCCCGCCTGAATCGGTACGGTAAAGAGCAGGATCATAATGACTGCGGCCGGTACCGCCATACGGATCATCCACCTGTAATACTTCTTGTCGCCGCCCCCGGAATTATCCACAATATGACCGCAGATTACGTCTGTAAAGGCATCAATGACTTTCGCTATCGCCATAACGACGCCTACCGCTCCGGCGGCAACGCCTACTTTATCCGTATAAAAATAAGTAAGCTGTCCGACGATATTGCTCATTAAGGCAAGACCAAGCTGGCCTAGCATATCGGCGCCATAGTCTTTCCCCCGCATGACTTTTTGTACGCCATTGCCATCAAGTCCCAGTTCCTTTGTTTTACCCATAAATGATATCCTCCTTTAAATATTTCCTGTTCTTATAACATGGCAAAGTATTTGCCAGCAAATGCTATACTGGCAAATATTATGCTAGCAAATATCTTTCTTTCATTTATGTAATATCTTGTTTTATATTGTAAATTATTATATAATAATTCAAAATATAATGAATTGGAGGACATACCCATAGATATTATTGATTTTTGTGAAACATGTTTTGCATCACATCACATCCCCTTGACCTGCTACCATGAAGGCAAAGTGGTTTATTCTTCCATGTACAGCGTATTGCATATACAACCTCTTCCGGTCACGGTTTTTGATAATTCTGACAAAAACCCGGATTTTCATACGGACGACGCCGACATGCTATACGGCAGAATCCGTACAAACGATAGCATGTATACACTGGATATCGGGCCTGTTTCCGAAGTTCCCATTACCGATGCCATGTGTCATCTTTTTTTGCGCGATAATGCCATCCCCAAAGAATCCCGCCTTGCCGTTACCGCCTTTTTAAAAAATATCCCCCAGCTTACGTCGTCGCAGTTTTTATATCATCTTATTTTTCTGCATTATGTACTGAATCAGGAGCGGATTTCCATCGCAGATCATTTTTTTAAACAGGAGCATGTGACATCCTTTTCTACCGAAGAAACAATAAATGCCTATAACAATAAAGAAAATCTGAACCTGCACAATACTTATTTTTATGAACAGAACCTGTATGCCCTTATCCAGAAAGGAAATGTTGCAGATTTAGAAGATTTTCTACTGCAAAGCAACACCCGTCTGCGTGAAGGTACGCTTGCCAATACGCCCCTGCGGCAGGCCAAAAATATTTTTATCGGAACAGCCACCAAGGCCGGAATGATGGGCGCGATCCCCGGTGGTGTGGATATCGAACAGGTTTATGAATTGATAGACCTTTATATTCAGGAGGCCGAAAGCATGAATTTTATTGAGGAGATCCAGCAGCTTCAATATACCATGCTCCTTGACTTCTGCCGCCGCGCCCATGACAGTAAGATTCCGGAGGGCATCCCGACAGACCTGTTCGTGGCTATGGATTTTATCCGCACCCACACGAATGAACCTCTCAATATCGCCGACGTCGCCAGACACCTGAACAGAAGCAGTTCTTATACCATACAGATTTTCAAGAAAAACCTTGGCATCAATATCGGGGCCTATATCACCAGATGCAAACTAGAAGAGGCGAAGAGCCTGTTGGCCCACAGTACGAAAAGCCTGCTGGAGATCAGCACTTATTTGTGCTTTTCCAGTCAGGCTTACTTTCAGAACGTATTTAAGAAAAAATTTGGCATAACGCCGATGCAGTATCGGAACCAGCATCGCTCCATGAGGAATCCTTAGGCGTCCGTTTCAAGGGCTGATAATCCAGATACCGCTCCCTTTGCCGTCATCCGCATATACCTCTCCAGAAATATCATGCTGAAACCTTTAATCCGTATAGCTGATATTTTTCCGGCATATTTATCTGGATTCGGATTGTGTAACGTCCCGGCGGAACCGTAACCGGAGCAGTTACTTCCCTTCCGTATATCAAAATGTCATCCAGATAAACACAGACATCAGCACTGCCTTTATCCTCCAGGAACACGGAACCCTGCCTTTGTTCTTCAACGTCGATATATTTAAAATACAGACCGTCACCATCTGCGAACCCATCCGCAAGCTCACATTGCCCAGATTCCTCATCCGGCATTAAACGTACCTTTCCGGAAAGGCGGCACGCCGTATAAGCCGGAATAAATTCATTGACCGTGAATGCAGATCCTGCTCCCATAGAAGTCATTTCCACAGGCACAATGGTCCCATCTTCACGGAACGTAATCGGCTCCGCGCAGACCCGGCGCATGGAATTGCTCCCACGCGAGGAACGGTGATAAAACACATACCACTGTCCATGATATTCCTCTATAGAACCATGATTGTTCCATGATTCCGGGTCACATCCGATATTATCAATAATTACTCCCTGATACCGGAACGGCCCCAGGGGAGATGTTCCCATTGCATAACCCAATGCCGTAGGTTTCCCAGAGGAACTGTCCGCAAACACGTAATAATAGATATCCCCACGTTTCCGGACAGAAGAACCCTCGTGGAAAAAATGCTCCTTTTCAGTCACAAGGCCGTGAACGACAGAATTTTCCTCAATTGTCACCATATCCGGCAGAAGCCTTGCAGCAGAGGACACAAACTGTCCCCAGTAAAGATAAGCCTGCCCATCATCATCTATAAAAACAGATGGGTCAATCCCGGCAATCGGAAACTGCGTGCAAAATTGATATGGCCCAGACGGTTTTTCAGCAATCGCAACGCCCTCGCTCCCATTGGAAAGACAATAGTACAGATAGTATTTTCCATCCTTTTCAATCGCATCCGGCGCATATAAAACCAACTGTGATCCACCTTTCATCCCAGATGCGATCAGCTTCCTGACCAATTTAAAAGGCATTTTACTTACAATATTCGGAATTTGACTTCTCATCTGTAACGGAAGATCCTCAAAAGAATCCACAGAAGATAACCATGACACCTCCGATACCGTCTGCTGCTCCTTCTGTGGAATCTCCGACAGACAAAAAGAACGGCCATGAGCCTGCCAATGAATCATATCATCCGTTGAAAAAACCTGATATTCCTCACTGCAATAAAAAGACGAATCCGTGTCGCAGCTTCCAAAAAGATAAAGCCGCCCGTCCGGCATGACCCTTGCCTCACAATCCGGTATGTGGTAATTTAAAGGGAGAATCGGGTTTCTTCCTCGTGCTTTTGTTTTTATATCCATTTCATTTTCTTTCCTATCCTGCTGCTATTCCTCGTTATCCTTTCACACCGCCTAACGCCATACCTTTTTCCAGCTTCTTGATAAAGAAGGGGAACGCTATCAGAATCGGCGCTGTCGCGGCGACAATGACCGTATATTGGAGCAGATTTTTATCATAGTTCGGGTTCGTCGCCTTCATGAAATCCAGGGAACTTGCCGTAATGCTCTTAACCCAGAGCTGCAATGGCCAGAGTTCCTTCTGATTCGGCACATAAATGGACGCCTCAAACCATGCGTTCCATTTCAAGATTGCCGTATTTACCGCAGTCACAAGCGCCATGCCCCTACACTGCGGCCACATAACCCGGAACATGATACTCAGATGTCCCGCGCCATCAATCTCTGCCGCCTCTACATAGGAGCGGTCCACCTGTGCAAAAGAGTTCATCATCAACAGCATAAAGATGGCATTCGTGCACCCGGGAATGATCAGTGACCAACGGGTTCCCGTCATGTGCAGCGTTTTGATCACCATGTAGGTCGGCACCGTACCGCCGTTGAACATCGTGGTAAATACACAGAATAAAATCATCGCTCCACGCAGTTTGGTGGGACGGCTCAGAATATATCCCGCAAAAATATTCATGAGAAGTCCAAGTCCCGTACCGCCTACAACATAGATAATACTATTCAAATATCCCAATAAAATAGAAGGATCTGAAAACAGAAGTCTGTAACCCGCAAGTGTTGCCTCACCGACCGGCATCCACACCGTTCCCTCGTGGCTCAGCAGGCTGTAGCCGTCTGAAATTGACGCCATGAATACATGCCATATGGGAATAATACAGACAAAGGCAACCAGTGCCAGTATCAACGCAATGATAATATCTGCAATCCATCCGCCGACACTTGGATGTACAACCATAGAAGGTTTGCCGTTTTCTTCTTCTATTTTTCTTAATTTTAATGCCATTTTCCGCTCTTTTCCTATTGTCATCACTGCAAACCCTCCTTAATACAAAGCATATCCGGTCGCTTTTTTATTCAGTTTATTGGAAATCAGAAGCAATATCGTTCCAAGCACTGACTGGAAAAGGCCGGAAGCTGTCGCAACCCCGTAATCAATCTGCGATCCGAACGCCATACGGTAAGTGTAGGTGTGAAGCACATCCGCAACCGAGTAGGTCGATGGCATATACATGATCAGTATTTTGTCCCACCCTGTCATAAATATCGTTCCGACCGACATCGTCAGCTGCATCATACAGATCGGGATGAGCGCCGGGATGACAATATGTCTGACTCTCTGCCAGCGGTTAGCGCCGTCTAAGGCTGCTGCCTCCATCAAATCTCCATTGATGTTGGCAATCGTGGTAGACTGTATGATCGACCCCCAGCCCATGCCGATCCAGATATTCATAACGACATAGATAATCCAGAATACCGGTATCGTGGAATCGGCCAGCCAGTTCTGTATCGGTAATCCGAACAGCTTATGCAGAAGAATCGTCACTGCGCCATCACGGTTCACAAACTGCTGCACCAGATTACAAACAACAACTGTGGAGATAAAGTTCGGAATATAGGAAATTAACTGTGCAAACCGCTTAAAAGGAATCCACCTGCATTCCGAGAACAAAATCGCCAGTATGATCGGCGGAAAAAATCCCATGATCAGATTTAAGACCGCCATGATCGCAGTATTTCGGAAGGCAGTTAAAAATGCGCTTCCGGAAAACAGCGTAACAAAGTTTTCCATTCCAACCCAGGTACTGTGAAACCATCCCTTCCTTACCGAATAATCCTCAAAGGCCATCAAAAGTCCGGTCATCGGCACATAATTAAAAATAAACAGATAGATAAAAATCGGAAGAAAGAGCAGATAAATCGTTTTATTTTTCCGGAAATCCTTTTTCCACGACGCTCGTTTCGCTACTTGGGCGTCTGAAATATCCCTTTGTTTTTCTCTCTTAGCCATACGCATCTCTCCATACAATTTATTGGAGCGGCCGATTACCGGCCGCTCCGGATTATTTATGCAACTCTTTTTAATTATTTCCTGTTACTTACCCACAATCGCATTGAAGGCATCGACAACCGCCTCCGGATTTAATGCATGGATTTCATCTACATAGTTATTCCAGTCTACATCATCCGTCACATCCTTCTTGCCGGTAATGAAGTCCGGAATCCACTGTGCAATACGGATATTAGCCTCTGTCTGGAATGCACTGTAGGCTTTCTGGTCATTCACGCTGAGCTGTCCTGTAATATCCGCCAAAAGACCGCCGGTATTTTTGTATTTCGCCCACTGCGCCATGCAGGCCGCTTTTGTATTGGTATAGCCAAAGTCAATACCAGATCTTGTGAGCATTCCCGGCATTCTTGCACCGGACAGCACCTCTGCGACATCATTATCCGCCAATATCACCGGATCTCTGACAAGCAAACCGTCCTCAATCTTATAGGCGCCATTTTCTGCACCAAGTGACATATAGAAATCGTAGGACGGCGTTCCTTCCAGTTCAGCCATCATCGTATCGCTTAAACCAAATGTAAGTATGATAGCACCTTCCCTAGAATAAAAATAATCAATTGCCGTGAGCAGCGTTGCAATATCCTTATCCGCGGCCTTATCTGTTATGACAAATGCCTCGCCGAGTAAGGGATCCTGATAAAGAACTGTCGGTTCTACATTCTGGCAGGCCTCGCTGCCGTACATATCATTGATCGGCGTCGCCGCTGCAAAGGCTACGGCATTCGCAGTCCAGGGATTACTGCCATCTCCTGCGAGTCCATCCAGCATCTGGGCCTCCAATCCGTACCAGAGACCAACCTGCCCGCTGTATACTGCCGGCATATCGATCATAAAGAACATGTCATCTGCACGCTCCGCAAACGCCGGATCGATCCATCCCTTCGCGAACCAGTTTGCCATACATTCTGTGTAAGCGCGGAAACCTTCCGAATCGGAACTTAAAACAACCTTGCCATCTTTATCGTAACTCAAAAAGGAACCTGTATTAAAACCGGATAAAATATCCCCGGTCGTATGGATGCCCTGATATGGGATCTGCAGCGCATAGCCATCCGTCATGCCCTGTGCGTCTATGGCAGTCTTGAAGATATCCAGCATCCATTCCCAGTCGCTTATGTAGACAGGATCAGTGTTTCCGGACGGGAATACGACATCATCTACCCACTCGCCATCCTGCCATTCACCGGTAAACGCTTCGCCGGTCTCAGGATTCGTCCCATAATTCACGATCCAGTCGCGGCGGTACAGCAGTCCGCCCCAAGGATTCTCCAAGTAATCCTCATTCACCTGGAAAATCTGCAGGTACTTATCCTCTCCATCCACCTTATTCGTGTACAGAAATTCCGGATGCGCTTCCATATATGCCTTATAATTCGGCATGTAGGCGTCAATGTAATCGGTAAGGTCTAAGATCATACCCTCATTGTACAGGGCGCCTGCACGCTCGCTCGAATAGGTAAGCGCCATAACGTCAGGATATTCCTCGGTTGATACTAAATTGTTGACATAATCCTGCTCCCCTCCTGCCGGCGGTGACCAGAAATCAACGTTCAATTTCGTCATTGTTCCGTCACCATTCGCATCCCATTCCTGATCCAGCCACCACTGCGCGATCGGGTTATCGTTATAGTCATCATAATATCCCTGTGTAATTGCGGAAACAGTCAAAAGAGTAAAGTCGGTTGACTTTCCTACGGTATTGACAGCTGCGTTGGCAGCGCTTCCGCCATCACCGTTTTCTGCTCCGCCGCCGGTTTCCGTTTCACTGCCGGTTTCCGCTCCGCCGCCTCCGCAGGCAGTAAGGGATGCCGCCACAAACGTCGCACTGAGCAACAGGGCCATCAGTTTCTTCCATCTCTTTTTCACATTCATATCCTCCTATGCTTTCCATAAATTTATGTGCCTTAATTTATACTGTCTGATAGCACAATAACATTTTCTATCTGACAAATATTGTATTCCTGTTCAAATTATTGTAATTTCGTCGTTTTTTGTTTTTACATTTTATTCTGCTCCCGTACCTGTGCATTCAGCGTATCGACCGCCGCCTGAAATAAAGGCCTTGTTTCCGGGGCGTGCCCCATAAGCTCCGATATTGTCATATCAAGAGCAAACTTGATCATCTGACTGTCCAGCATCCCCGGCGCCGTCTGTTCAAACAAGTCCCGCGCCGCCTGTTCTGCGAGCAGTTCTCCAAGCGTGGAATCAAAATTGTATTTATCAAATTCCAGACAGGTATCCGTCTCATATTCATAATGATATGTTCCGGAACCGACCGTAAACTCCTCCTCTTTTTCCGGCAGGCAGATGATCGCCGTCGTATTGGCAGGAATCTGAATATCTACTGTAATTTTGCCATCCCGGCAGCTCCATGCGCTTTTGATCGTCCCGTATACAGACTCATAAGATGCTGACACTTCCGTCATTCCTTTCGTCAGCATCGGCTGAATACGGATTTTCTTATACCCCGGCTCCATGGCGCGGATGCCGGCCACCCGCTCATACAGCCAGCTCCCGATCGAACCGTAGGCGTAGTGGTTGAGAGAATTCATGCCGGACTCGTCAAAGCTGCCGTCCGGCAGAACCGAATTCCAGCGTTCCCAGATGGTCGTCGCTCCTTTCTTTACCGCGTAGAACCAGCCTGGGAAATCCTCCTTCATAAAAATCTCACCAGCCAGCTTATGCTGTCCGTTTTCCGTAAGACAGTGGCACAAATACGGCGTTCCTACAAAGCCGGTCGTCAGATGTCCGTGATGTATGGCAATATTATTCTTTAGCGTCTCCAGAATCCGCTCCCGGTACTCCGGCCTGGCAATATCAAAATACAACATCACCACACAGGCAGTCTGTGTCTCGCTCACCAGCCTTCCCGTCTGCGTGACAAATTCCAGATGAATTGCATCTATAATTGCTTCGAGAAGTTCACCGTATTCTTTTTCCTCCGCCGCATATCCCAGCACCGCTGCAGCATCCCGTACAAGTTTTGTCGAATAAGCGTAATAAGCGTTGGCGACAAGATATTTGTCTGTTCCGCCGTTCCGGTCGGTGCTGCCCGATTCTATATCGAGCGCCAGCCAGTCCCCATACTGGAAACCCGTCTGCCACAATCCGTTTGCCGATACATGCGAGCGGATGTAATCTACCCAGCTTTTCATTAAGGGAAACTGCTCAGAAAGCAGCTTCTTATCCCCATAAATCCGATAAATCGTCCACGGAATGATCGTCGCCGCATCGCTCCATGCCGCCGCTCCCGTCTGTTCGCCCAGAATATTGGGTACCGTATGCGGTACGCCCCATTCCTTAGCCGTCTCCGCCGCCATATCCCTGAGCCATTTCCCAAAAAAGAGCGCCGTATGGAAATTGTAGGAAGCCGTACCACAGAAAACCTGCGCATCGCCCGTCCAGCCAAGACGCTCGTCACGCTGCGGACAGTCAGTCGGAATGTCCAGGAAATTGCTGCGCTGCCCCCATTCGATATTGCTCTGCAGTTGGTTTACCAGCGCATTATCACACGTAAAACTTCCGGTCTGCCGCATGTCCGTATGCAGCGCGCACGCTGTAAAGCATTCCTCCTCTGCATCCGCCGCGCCTTCCACGCAGATGTAACGGAAACCGTGAAACGTAAAATGCGGCCTTACGGTCATCCCAACCTGTTCCTCTCCGTAGATATAAGTATCCGTACAGCGCGCCGTCCGCAGATTTTCGGTATAGAAATTACCGTCCTTGTCCAATGTCTCCGCATGCCGGATCACAAGTTTTTCT
Organism: Ruminococcus sp.; assembly: GCA_023663085.1. Lineage (GTDB taxonomy): Bacteria > Bacillota > Clostridia > Lachnospirales > Lachnospiraceae > UBA3282. The sequence goes on from JAMPIB010000041.1 coordinate 28,122, forward strand.
CCGGTCAGTTTTGGCAGCGTAACCTCCACAAATCCCGCCATATTCTGCCCGAAGTCAAATACGAGTTCACCCTTTGGCGTGACAATTTTTTCGGGTACGGTAAAACGCCTGACCATGCGTACCGGTTCGGATTCCTGGGCAATAATCTGCCCAACAGCATCTTTTTTATCAAACGGCTCTGCTGTTCCCGCAGATTTTGTCCCTATTGTAAAATCCTGCGTTTCTCCATGATAGATCTCTGAAAAACGGATTGCTCCCGTCTCCACATTCCAGCTCGTATCCGTGCCGATAAACACCTTCTCACCATCCTCATATTCGATGGATAGCATTGCCAGAAGCGCCGTCCGCTCGCCGTAGCGGTTTGGTGCGGCGTTAAATCCAAGCTCGCCCTTGTACCAGCCGTTCCCCACAGTAATCTTAATCTCATTTTCCTCTTTTAACAGTTCTGTTATATTATAGGCCTGGTATTGCAGACGGTTATGGTAGGATGTCCAGCCCGGCGCAAGGAATGCGTCGCCCGCTTTCTGTCCATTAATGCGTACTTCATACACACCGCAGGCAGTCGCATAAAGCCTGGCCTTCGCCACATCTTTTACCACAGTAAACTTCTTCGTATAAACCGGGCAGGCTGTCTCCTCGTCCGGCAGATTGTGTGTAATCCAGTCCGCCCGCCAATTCTCCTCGCCCAGCAAACCTGTTTCAAAACTGCCCTGCTCCTGTCCCTGTTCACCATAATTGTCCCAGACACTGACCTGCACCTGATATTCTGTCATCGGCTCTAATTTTCCGCCGGCATACGGCACCAGAACGGACTGGCTGCTCTCCACACAGCCGCTCTCCCATACCAGCCTGCCATGCGTAATAACCTGTATCTGGTAATACTTCTGCACGACATCCTGCCGGTCACTGACCAGTTTCCAGGAAAAGCGCGGCTTACTGTCAATCCCCAGCGGGTCTGTCCTATACTCAATTTGGAAATCCTGAATCATATCGCCTTATATCCTCCTCATAAACTATTCAGACAAACAATATCACATGTAGCCATTCTGGTATTGCATTTTTGAGTTTCTTTTTGTAATTTTGTCCTTGTGCTATCGGAAATTTTTTTATATAATTTAGACAATGAATGATATCAAAGAGGAATTGTCATGATAACTGATTACAAAGACTTCTGCCGCCGATTTTATGCGACCACATTAATCCCGCTTACGTATTACCACGCTCCGACAAATGAAATCTGCTCTTTTCCAACTTATTGGGAAAAGTATAGTATTTTCCGGAAAATGCTGCCTGCTTTTACGCAATTTTCCACCAACCCGGATTATTATATTTCCCCGTCATTCAGCTACTTTGGATACGTCAAATCCTTAAACGGAGAACATTATCTATACGTCGGCCCCCTGTTCGGCACACCATATTCCGATTTTATGCTCCGCAGCTTTATGAAAGAAAATGCCATCAGTCCGGAACATAAAGATGAAATTGAAGCGCTTCTATTGAATGCACCGACCTTATCTTTCAACCGCCTTCTGGAAACGCTTGCCTACCTGCATCTGTGTGTCAATGACCAGTCTCTTGATATCAATGCGCACTTTCATATAAACGATACAAGCAGCATCCATGCACGCTCAGGCATTCACTCCGATCAGATGTTTAAGGCGAAGGAAAATCAAAACTATCACAACACTTACCATTTTGAACGCCTGTTAATGCATCAGGTTCAGTGCGGAAACACGGAAAAGCTCAAAGAACTTTTGCAGGATTCCTCTACGTTATCGGCAGGCTCCATGGCTAACAACGCTCTGCGTCAGGAAAAGAATATCTTTATCTCAACGATTGCCCTTATCATGCGCAGCGCAGTCGCCGGCGGCATGGACGCAGAGCAGGCATACCATCTCGCTGACGTTTATATTCGGGAATGTGAGAACAGTTCTGATATTTCCTATATATCCAATCTTGGATATTCAATGTGCATAGATTTCTCTGAACGCGTGGCACAAAGTAAAATCCCGCAAGGGATGTCACCGGAGATATTCGAATGTATCCAATTCATAACGCAGCATATCAACGAAGTCATCCGCGTGAAAGATGTCGCAGACCATATTGGAAAAAGCCGCTCTTATCTCTCCGGACGATTCAAAAAAGAACTCGGCTTCGATATCAGCGACTTTATTATGCAGTGCAGGCTGGAGGAAGCAAAGAGCCTGCTGCGCTACTCCGATAAAACTCTGAGTGAGATCAGCAATTACTTATGCTTTTCCAGCCAATCCTATTTTCAAAATGTGTTTAAGAAGAAATACTGCCTGACACCAAAACAGTACCGCGACAAAGTTTCTGCTGTATATTCATGAAATCTCCCTGTTTTGGGCAATATCGCCGAGATAATAAAAACTCTGTTTCGGATGCCGCTCCATTGTCTGGCGGTCCACAGCAGTCAGTCCGAAAGTCTGGCTGAAGCCTGCCTGCCATTCATAATTATCCAGAAAAGACCAATGGAGATAGGCCTGCACATCAATACCTTCTTCGATACATTCCTGCACACCGGACAAAGCGCGCTTTATAAATTCCACACGTTCCGTATCCTCTGCTGTGGCAATCCCGTTTTCTGTAACAAAAATCGGTTTTTTCCAATCTTTGGCCACCCGGCGGATTACATGCCCTAACGCTTCGGGATAAAATTCGTATCCTGCCATTGTCAGCCTCGCGCCTTCCTCCGGCGGCAGTTCTCCATCCGCTCCGAGCAGTTTTCTGGTATAATTCTGTACGCCAAAGAAATCATCCTCTTTAATATAAGGAAGATAATGCCGGAAATCATCATCCCATTCCTTTTCATCCTGCATTTCGGCCCCTTCCTGGGGTTGATAATCGAATAATGAAAAGGTAATTCCTACCTTTGTCTGCGGACTGGCTTTGCGGATCGCTTCTCTGGCCTTTACATGGGCTTCCATGACCAACTGGTCTCCACGTGCACTCCTTGGAGAAATAAAAGTCTGTACATTCTGCGGGTCGGTATGAAATGCCTCCCCGACACTTCTCATATAAGCCTCCATAAACTGTTCAGAACTCGTATTCAGTCCGACCTGAACAGTCCTTTCTTCTTCCTCTTTTTCAGCTTCCTGCACTTCGGCCGGCATATAATGTTTCATCAGTTTGGCAATCTGCAGACCCATATTGGCCTCGTTAATGGTACAGACATATGGCATATATTCTCCCAGCGCCTCCGCCACCCTTCCGCAATATGCCGCAAACAGAGCCGGTGTCTCTTCACTTTCCCAGCCGCCGTACTGCATCAACCAGGCTGGTGAGGAGAAATGATGCATGGTTACAACTGGAAGTATCCCGTTTTCCTGACAGCACAACAGCATTTCTTTATAATGCTCAATTTCTTTCTCATCATACTTTCCTCTTTCCGGTTCAATTCTGGCCCATTCTATGGAAAAGCGATACGCCTGATAACCGGCCCTTGCAAGACTGCTGATATCTTCCCTATAACGATTATAGTGGTCTACGGCCAGGCCGGAAGGTTCTTTCCACATGCTGTTTTCCATGTTCTCCAAAACCCAGCAGTCACTGTTGCGATTGTTTCCTTCTACCTGATGCGCCGCTGTCGATACTCCAATCCATAAATTTTCCTTTACTTTCATGCGTCTCTCTCCTTCTCAGAATATGTTTAAGAACAATTTCAGATTTTCCATAGCCTACAGATTTTCCCCATTCGTCCGGATAACCTCTGCATAAAACCGTGCAGAATCCTTAGGCGTCCGTTTCAGGGTCTGATAGTCTACGTAAATCAGACCGAAACGTTTATCATATCCATCTGCCCATTCAAAATTGTCCATAAACGACCAATATTGATAACCTATGACAGGTATCCCTTCATCAACTGCCCGTCTGACTTCCTTGAGATAACGCCGCATATAGTCGATACGCTGCGGGTCATGAACCTGCCCGTCGCTCATGATAAAATCAACATTGGCCATTCCGTTTTCCGTGATCAGAATGGGCAGATGATAACGCTCATAATGGAAACGCGGAATCCAGTACAATGCCTCCGGCGTGATCGGCCATCCCATCGCCGTCCGCGGAAGGCCGGGACGTATCAGCGGATTCTTACTTCCATCATACGGATCATTATAATTATTTGAGTTGTACAGATTAAATCCGCAGAAATCCAACGGCTGATATATGATCTTCATGTCCTCCGCTGTAAGAATATTCTGCGCGCCCTGCGGAATCGTCCCTAAAAGCAGCGGATCCAGCCACCAGGCAGTCCCAAATGGCATAACTTCTTCATAGGTCAACTGTTTTGCCTTTTCTATCGCCTCCGGAGTATCTTCTTCGGGCGTAAAATAAGAGCCTGTGGGAGCAAAACCAATAAGCGGCTTTTTTCTGGCACTGGTACGAATGACAGAAACAGCTTTTCCATGGGCATAAAACGTATTTTTTGTCAGTTCCGGTACTTTATCTATGGCACGCAAAAAAGGTGCGTGCATACCGCCCAGATATCCGCCGCCAATGAATGCCTGCGGTTCGTTGATCGTCATCCAGTACTGCACACGGTCTGAAAGCGCATCCACGACAATCTTCACATAGTCGGCAAAAACATCTGAAATGCCGTCCCAGAGCCAGCCGCCCTTTTCATATGCCCACATGGGCAGATTCCAGTGGAAAAGCGTGACCATTGGCTCGATTCCGGCAGCCAGAAGTTCATCCACGAGATTTGAGTAAAATGCCAGTCCCTTTTCATTGACCACTCCTTCTTGCGGTATTACCCGCGGCCAACTGACAGAAAAGCGATATGTTTTCAGACCAAGTTCCTTCATAAGGGCAACATCCTCTTTATAGCGATGATAATGATCCGTAGAAACATTTCCATTGTCTCCATGTACGACATGCCCTTCGGATAACGCATCCCAGATTCCGGGGCCTTTGCCGTCATCCGCATATGCCCCTTCAACCTGATAAGCCGCAGTCGCTGCGCCCCATAAAAAATCTTTTGAAAATCCCATGTTTATTCTCCTTCCTCCTGTTTAAAAATAATAATTAATGAAACTATATAATTTCTACTTTTGCCGAATGTGCACGCCGTTTCACCGCACAGGTTTCCCCGGTAATATAAAAGCGGTCTTTTAAACGGATATCTTCACTGGAGGCTCCCACGAAGACTTCCATTTCTCCGGGTTCTACCACCAGTTCCATAGAAGTATCATGGAAGGCCAGTTGACTTAAATTGATTTCCACTGATACCGTCTTACTTTCTCCTGCCTTTAAGGCCACTTTTGCAAAGGCACTTAGTTGCAGACACGGTCTGGCAACGCTGCTTAAAAGATCCCGTATATAAATCTGGGCAGTTTCTTCCCCGTCCCGTTCTCCTGTATTTTTTACGCAAAAACTCATGTGGACGCTTGCATCAGCCGGAACTTCTTTCTCTATCTTAAAGTCACTGTATGCAAACTGTGTATAACTTAATCCATAACCAAACGGATACAGCGGCACGTTCGACTCATCATGAATATACTCCGCCCATGTCTCCGGTGCGGTAAACAATTGCAGTCTGTTATAATACATCGGCACTTGCGCCGCCTCTTTGACGATTGTTACAGGCAGTTTTCCACTCGGATTGACTTTGCCGGTCAGCACATTGACGATTGCCTCCGCACCGCGTTCCGCCGGCAGCCATGCGTGGAGCAAGGCCTTGCTTTTCTGACTGACGGTTTCCACCGACAGGGGACGGCCGTCGATCAATACCGTCACTACCGGCTTGCCTGCAGCAAATAACGCCTCCATTAATCTCAACTGATTTTCTTCAAGATCCGTATGGATATTATCGCGGTTCTCTCCACAGGTAGCCTTCTCATCCACCATACTTTCCAGACCGCCCATCACAGCTATTACGATATCCGCCTGCTCTGCACATTCGACTGCTTTTTCAATGCCTCCTGCAATTTCTTCTCTGATCCCGCAGCCCGGCGCATATAAAATATTTTCCGCTCCGAACGTTTCTTCCATGACCTGTTTCACAGAGCGGCAGTCGGGATAATATTTTTCCAGAAAATCCTCTGCGGAACTGTATTCCATATC
>JAMPIB010000042.1 GCA_023663085.1 Ruminococcus sp.
GACACCCTGATTAAGAGTCAGGTGCTCTACCAACTGAGCTAAAGGCGCGTATTTCTTATCTTCTGCAATAATCTGTTTTACAACACATGGGATATTATAGTATAATGTTTTTTGGTTTGCAAGTATTTTTTAGAATTTTTTAAGAATTTTTTAAGGAGCAGATATGATATTTGAAAGTCATGCGCATTATGATGATGAAGATTTTGAGAAAGACCGTGACGAATTGCTGTGTTCTTTGCCGGAAAACGGTATCCGCACAGTTGTTAATGTGGGTGCGAGTTTAAGAAGTTGTAAAGATACCCTGACGCTGATGGAGAAATATCCGTTTGTGTACGGCGCGATCGGTGTGCATCCGAGCGAGACGGGAGAATTGTCGGAAGAGAGCCTTACGTGGCTGAAAGAAAGCTGCGCTCTGCCTAAAGTAGTGGCGGTGGGGGAGATTGGCCTGGATTATCACTGGAAGGAACCGGAAGTACCTGTTCAGAAAAAATGGTTTCTAAGGCAGCTGGAGATGGCAGAAGAAGTAAACCTTCCGGTCATCATCCATTCCAGAGAGGCGGCCAGAGATACACTGGATATCCTGAAAGATTTTCATGCGGAGAAATTGGGGGGCGTGATCCATTGCTTTTCCTATACGAAAGAGATCGCGCGGGAATATCTGGATATGGATTTTTATTTCGGTATCGGCGGCGTCATTACGTTTGCCAATGCCAAAAAGTTAAAAGAAGCCGTGGTTTATATTCCTTTGGAAAAAATACTGCTGGAGACTGACAGTCCCTATCTGTCGCCGGAACCATACCGGGGAAAACGCAATTCGTCGTTAAATATTCCTTATATCGCCAGAGAAATTGCGGCGGTCAAAGACGTGGACTATGAAGAAGTACTGGCGGTGACTTATGCAAATGCGGAAAGATTATTCCGGATAGACAGACAGCGGCCATGATCCGGCCGCCGGAGCGGGCAGAGGAATTTTTGTGTTGAAGAAGGGCAGTTTTAAAAATGGAAACGTTAGGAAGTGCTAAAAATACCATAGAAGTACTACAAAAATACAATATCAGCTTACAGAAAAAATTCGGGCAGAATTTTCTGGTCGATAAAAATATTCTGGAAAAAATAGTTGATGCGGCGCAGATATCGAAGAAAGACTGCGTGTTGGAGATTGGCCCCGGTATCGGCACAATGACGCAGTATCTGGCCGAAAGAGCAGGGAGTGTGATCGCTGTGGAGGTTGATAAAAATCTGATCCCCGTATTACAGGAAACGCTTTCTTCTTATGATAATGTGACCATCATCAATCAGGATATCTTAAAAACGGATATAAATCGGGTAATAGAAGAATACGGCGGCGGTGCGCCGGTGAAGGTGGCTGCCAATCTTCCCTATTATATTACGACCCCTATCATCATGGCATTATTTGAAAACCATGTCATGCTGGAAAGCATAACCATTATGGTACAAAAAGAAGTGGCCGAGAGGATGCAGGCTGGGCCGGGAAGTAAAGATTATGGTGCGCTCTCTCTGGCGGTGCAGTATTATGCGAAACCGGAGATCATCGTCAAAGTTCCGGCAGGCTGTTTTTTGCCAAAACCGAATGTTGACAGTATGGTGATCCGGCTGACAAAGTACGAAAAGCCGCTCTTTCCGGTAGAGGAGGAGGCATATCTGTTTGCCGTGATCCGGGCTTCTTTCAACCAGAGAAGAAAAACGCTGCTAAACGGCCTTTCTAACGCGGCTTCTCTGGGAGTGGGCAAAGAAACGATAAGCGAAGCGCTTTCCCGGATGGGACTGCCACTTGATGTGCGCGGCGAAACATTAACTTTAGAACGCTTTACAGAACTTTCCAATTACTTATGGCGAGTCAGAAAGTAAAATCGGGAGGGCTAAAAATACAATATGAGGGAATTGTATATTGCAGTTTTTCCATATCTTGGTATATGCTAAATATATCTATTATGATGGAGATGCTGTATTTTTTTCTGCAATTTTATTTACATTGATATTCGCCTATGGTAAACTAAGACAGTAAAAATAGGTTACCGGATGAGAAACAATGTGTAAAATACAGTATTAAGAGGTGAGCACCTTGGATAAATATGAATATAAAGTCCGCGCAGATGAGATCAAAGCACTGATTTCGGAGGGAGACTTTGTCGAAGCGGTTAAAATTGCAGATACGATTGACTGGCGGAGAGTCAAAAGCGTCATGATGTTGTGTACGATCAGTGATCTGTACAAGATAAACAGAAGATATCAGGAAAGCAAAGATATCCTTTTGCTGGCATATGAAAAGCATCCTACGGGAAGGCTGATCGTATATTCCCTGTGCGAACTGTCCATCAAAATGGAAGAATATGTGCAGGCGATCGAATATTATAAAGAATTCGTACAGATCGCGCCGAAAGATACGAGCAGATTTATCCTGCAATATCGTTTATATGAAGCGCAGGAAGTCAGTCTCGAAGAGCGCATTGCCGTTCTGGAAGAGTTTAAGAAACGTGATTATCGTGAGAAATGGGCTTATGAACTGGCTTATCTCTACCACAGGATCGGACTGACGACCAAATGCGTGGAAGAGTGCGATGAAATGTTCCTCTGGTTCGGAGAGGGCAAGTATGTGTTGAAAGCGCTGGAGTTAAAAGCGCTCCATACGCCCTTAAATGCAGATCAGCAGGCTAAGTACGATCTCTGGATGACCGAGCGGGATGCAGAGAATGAAGAAGAGCCGGAAGAGGACGCGGCGGCGGAGGAAACAGAGGATGATGAAAGAGGCTATGATGAGGACGAAGAGGAAGACGATTTATCCGGCCCCGCACTTACTACGGAACTGCCGGAAGTAAAGACAGTCGATCTGGGACAATATAATACGATGAACCTGCAAATGGCACTGGCCGAGAGCATGAAAGAAATCCTTACGGATGAAACCGGCAAAATGCCGGAAACGTCTGAAACAGGGACTGTATCCGCGCCGGCACCGGAAGAGATGGAAGACGCTTCTCATAAAGACCCTATTGTGGAAAAGATCATCGCGCCGCTTTTGCAGGAGACGACAGAAATGCCGCAGGTGACACTTTCCCAGGATACAGACGAGTTACAGGAGATCACGGCACAGCCTGCGGAAGAACCGGTAACGGAGACATACGCGCCGCAGCCACAGGCGCCGACGATACGGATCGCGGAATCACAGCCACAGATGGTTACAGCGGCCAAACCACAGACGCCGGCAGCAGGAGCGGTTGAAGTACAGTCTTCACAGGCGCCGACGATCAGGATACCCGACCCGCAGCCAATAGTGCAGACGGCAGAGCCGCAGCCGACAGTTTCTTATCCAAACCCGGTACCGCAGGAAACATATGTGGAGAACGTTGAAACCAGAAGAGAGACAACTTCTTCCAGATATGATGAGGTTCTTTCACAGGAATATGATGGTCAGATACGACTGGTCGTTCCCGATGTAAAGGCGATAGAGAAGCAGATCACCGGGCAGCTTAGTATCGAAGATATCATGGCGGAATGGGAGGCCATGAAAAAGAGCAATGAACAGAAACGGATGGAGGCTGTCAGACAGCGTATTCTGGAACATACGGGAAGTCTCTTTGCAGATTTTGACGAAGCGACGAAGAGCGGCCTTTTGGAGCAGTTAGAGAAGGCTTTTGTAGCCGCCATTATGAAAGAATCCGGCAAGCCTTCGATTAAAAAAGTCATCATACCCGAAGAAGCGGAGCAGGAACTGGAAACATCCAAAGTTTCACAGCAGGCTGATACCGTAAAAGAAATGCCGAAGGAGAAGGCAAAAGAATTGCCGGAGCCGGAAGAGGAAGAAGCAGCTTTAGCGGAATCCGTGCTTACATATGAAGAATCCGGGGAAGACGAAGAACTGCGGGAAATAGAGGAAGAATCCGCAGATATCGAAGAAGAACCGGAAGAGCAGGCTGAGGAGCCGGTTGCGGCGGTTATGGAAGAATACGAGCCGGAAGAAGAAATGTCTGATACTGATGAGACGGAGCAGGAAACCGCGGAAGAAATAAAAGCACAACCGGCCGCAGCAGAAGTCCGGCCGCAGCAGGGCGGCGCGCAGTCTGCCAGGGAACTGACCGAGGAAGAGAAAGAACTGTTCGGGCAATATGTGCATCATAGGAAATCCAGAGAGCAGTTGATCCATACGCTGGATAATATGAGTATGGCCGCTTATACAGGCAATGTCATCCTGACCGGGGAAGAAGGCGGCGGGACATTATCTTTGGCCAAATGTCTGATCCGGGAGATGCAGTATAATGACAGTAATTTCTCAGGTAAAGTAGCCAAGATATCCGGTACAGTCCTGAATAAGAAAGATATCGCCAAAACACTTTCCAGGATCAATAACGGCGCGCTCATTATCGAAAAAGCCGCCGATCTGAAGGGTGAGACCGTTGCCAGACTGGCGAAGGAATTAGAGAAGGACAATATGGGACTGCTTTTGATCCTGGAGGATACGAAGCAGAGGATGAATCAGTTCCTGATAGAAAATTCTATCTTAAATTACAGCTTTGAACTGCGGATAGATATTGAACCGTTAGATGATGAAGCACTGGTTGCCTATGCGAAACAATATGCCGGACAAAGAGAATATTCTATTGATGAATTTGGTATTCTGGCGCTGCATACCAGAATTGCGGATATGCAGACGAGCGACCATGAAGTGACGGTGGCGGAAGTAAGGGAACTGGTTGACGAAGCCATTTATTATGCCAATAAAAAGACGCCGAAACATTTCGTGGATGTTCTGTTGGCGAAGCGATATGATGACGACGATATGATTATTTTACGAGAGAATGATTTTATGCACTATTAAAGTGAGATAGGGGGACAACAATGGCAGGAAGAGTAAAGAGGCAGAAGGAAACGGAGAATACGGTATTCATTTCGGAGGCCGACCAGTACCTGTTTGCGCAGGGCACGCATTATGATATTTATAAAAAACTGGGCGCGCATCCTTCTGTTGAAGATGGTGTAAAAGGAATGTTCTTTGCGGTATGGGCGCCGAATGCGGCGAGCGTCCATGTAATAGGTACTTTTAACGATTGGGATGAAGAGAAGCATCCTATGGAAAAACTTGGCCCCGGCGGAATCTATAAGCTGTTTATTCCGGGGGTGGGCGAAAACGAGATGTATAAATTCCTCATCCATACGTCGGCGGGTGATAAACTCTATAAAGCGGATCCTTTTGCAAATTATACGGAAATGCGTCCGGGGAATGCGTCCAGGACTTTCGATATCTCCCGCTTTAAATGGACGGATGATACCTGGATGAAAGACAGGAGCGGTAAAGATTATAACAAAGAGCCGCTTGCCATTTATGAATGTCATATCGGTTCCTGGATGAAACATCCGGATGGAACCGAAGATGGTTTCTACAATTATCGTGAATTTGCAGACAGGATCATTGAATATCTGAAAGAAATGCAGTATACGCATATAGAATTAATGGGTATCGCGGAATATCCTTTTGACGGTTCATGGGGATATCAGGTGACCGGATATTATGCGCCGACTTCCCGTCATGGCGATCCGGAAGATTTCATGTACCTGATCAATGAGCTTCACCGCAATAAGATCGGCGTTATCTTAGACTGGGTTCCGGCGCATTTTGCGACGGACGCACATGGTCTGGGCAGATTTGACGGCGAGTGTATCTTTGAACATCCCGATCCGAGACGCGGCGAACATCCGGACTGGGGTACCAAAATATTTAATTATGGTAAAACAGAAGTGAAAAACTTCCTTATCGCTAATGTGTTATTCTGGATTAAGGAATATCATGTCGATGGTATCAGGGTAGACGCTGTGGCGTCCATGCTATATCTGGATTACGGTAAGCAGGATGGACAGTGGCTGCCGAATAAATACGGCGGCAATAAGAATCTGGAGGCGATAGAGTTCTTCCGTCATTTGAACTCTGTTGTTCTCGGCACGTTTCCCGGATTTTTGACGATAGCGGAGGAATCTACTGCATGGCCGCAGGTTACGGGTAAGATCGAGGAAGGCAGCGAGGGCCTGGGCTTTTCTTTCAAATGGAATATGGGCTGGATGCACGATTTCTGTGATTATATGAAACTCGACCCTATTTACAGAAAAGGCGATCATTATGCGATGACGTTTGCCATGAGTTATAACAGCAGCGAAAACTATATCCTGCCTTTATCCCATGATGAAGTCGTACATTTGAAATGTTCCATGGTCAATAAAATGCCGGGATATCCCATTGATAAATACGCCAATCTGAGAGTCGGCTACAGCTATATGTTTGGCCATGCGGGCAAGAAATTGCTTTTCATGGGGCAGGACTTTGGACAGGAGAGAGAATGGAGCGAGAAACGGGAATTAGACTGGTTCTTGCTCGGTGAAGAGCAGAACCGCGGTATGCACGAATATGTCAAGGAACTTCTGCGCATATACCGCAAGTACCCGGCGTTATACGCTCTTGATAATACATGGGACGGCTTTGAGTGGATCAATGCGGATGATGCGGAGCGCAGTATTTACAGCTTTTACAGAAAAGATGCGACCGGCAAAAATAATATCCTCTTCGTGCTCAACATGACGCCGATGAAACGGGAAGGTTACAGGGTCGGCGTGCCGAAGAAGAAAAAATATAAGCTGCTTTTAAACAGTGACGAGAAACGCTTTGGCGGTTTTGGTAACGCAATTCCGGGAGAAATTGCAGCAGTTAAAGAAGAGTGTGATTCCAGAGATTATTCTATTACATTTGATCTGCCGCCGCTTACGGCCGCAATATTTGTATTCTAGATGTAGTTGGGAAGACGCTTTCCATACGCTATTTTGGGGTTAAGAAAACAAAAGAGTATGCCGAAATAAAGGGTGAATGTGTAAATACATTCGCCCTTTTTATAAACCTGCTACATGGAGAGTGTATATGAAGATTACGTTTGATACCAATACCACAAATCAAAATGTAGACAAGGTAGCGACAACAGCATATAGGGATACCCGGACGGAAAAAAGTGAACAAAACGGGGTATTTGCATTAGACATTTCTGGCACAGTTATGGATAACAAGGCTTACAAAGGTCAGGGAAAGACCGCAGAAGACGTTATGCAGGAAGCGGGGCAGATTGATACTGCCACGCAGAGAGACTATATGACAGTTATGTCTAATTCTATGTCTGCGGATGATTTCGGTCAGATGATGAAAGACGGCTACCAGGTCGGAGACATGGAGATAGAAGAAGTCGTTACGATTGTTGATAAGATAAAGGCGGAGCTGATAAAAGGCGGTACGCGGGTAGCCGGGTACACCGACCAGATAGATGCCGAGACGTTAGAAGAGATCACGGGCAGCGAGGTTTTTGCCAGAGAACTCTGTCAACAGTTTGCACAGCATGATATTCCTGTGACGGAAGAGAATGTGCGGGACGCCGTAGAAGCGTATCATATGGCCAAAGAGTTAGACCCGATGACGGAAGGCGCTGTAAAATATATGGTGGAGAACCATATGGAGCCGACTATTGATAATCTGTATCTGGCACAGCACAGTTCCACAGCGGATGGAGACAGACAGGGCAAAGGCTATTATGAATGTTTCTCGCAGCAGGGATACGGCGGTTATTATGCGAAAAAAGCCGAAGATTTCCATTGGCAGCAGTTGTACCCGCAGATGGAGGCTGTTATACAAAAGGCCGGTCTGGAAGTGGGTGAGGATACGCTTGATAATGCCAAATGGCTGATTGAAAAAGGCATCCCTTTAACAGAGGAATCGCTAAGGAGTCTTTCACAGCTGGATTCGCTGGTCTTACCGCAGGAGGAAAAACAGATCCTCTCGGCCATTGCCTCAGCCATTGCAGACGGAAAAGAGGCAGGCAGGGCCAATCTTACGGATGACAGGAGCAATCTGGAGAAAGCGGCGGAATATGCAGACAGATTTGCGCAGGTAACGGAAGAAGCCATTGAGCAGACGATAGTGGAAGGCAGACCGCTGACATTGCCCAACTTGGAAAATGCACAGAAACAATTAGCGGAGAATGCAGAAACCCTTAAGAAAAATCAAACGTCATCAAACCAGACGATATCAGAGAAAGCAGCCGCAGAGGTTCCTGAAACAAGTTATGTGGAGCATCCGCAGGCAATCACGGCCAGACGGCAGTTGGAAGAAATCCGCTTTATGATGACGGTAGAAGCCAATTTAAGATTGCTGAAAACAGGTTTCGTCATTGATACATCGGAATTAGGGCAGTTGGTTGAAGCATTAAAACAGATAGAGACACAGCAGAAACAGCTTATGTTCGGGGAAGAAGATGCGGAGAAAATTTCAGAAAAGTCTGCATTATATGCCGAGACCCGCAGAAAAATAGATGAAATTCCTTATATGCCGGCAGATGTGTCCGGAAGATTTAAGGTAACGGACGAAGATTTTACTTTAGATCAGGTACATATCGAGGGCAGCGCGCTAAGAAATAAATATGAGGACGCCAGAGAGAAATATGAGACTCTGATGACGACACCCAGCCGGGAAATGGGCGATTCTATCCAAAAAGCGTTTCAGAATGTGGATGATATCCTGGAAGATCTGGACTTTGAGACGACAGAAGAAAACAGGCGTGCGGTACGGATCTTAAGTTATAATAATATGGAGTTGTCAAAAGAGAATATACAGGCGGCAAAAGCAACCGACATGCAGCTCCGGCAGGTGATCGAGAAGATGACGCCGGCGGCTGTTTTACAGACGATCCGCGATGGCAGGAATCCTCTGGAGATGACGGTACCGGAATTAAATGCGTATCTGGATTCCATGACGCAGACCAAAGAGCAGGAGGCCGAAAAATACAGCCGTTTCCTGTATAAACTGGATAAAAATAAAGAGATCGACGCGCAGGAACGTTCGGCATACATTGGTATCTACAGAATGTTCAGACAGCTTGAGAAAACAGATGATGCGGCGGTCGGAATGGTCATCAATACCGGCGCGGAATTTTCTTTTAAGAACCTGCTTCATGCGGTACGCAGCAATAAAAAACTGGGCATGGATTTTACGATTGACGATTCTTTTGACGGTATTGAAGCAATTGCTAAAAATATTTCCATCACGGAGCAGATCAACGCAGGGTTTAACAGGAGTTATCAGGACATTGTCAGATCGACGGCGGACCGGATGGCCAGACAGGATGCCTCTACCGAGGCAGAGTATCAGCAGGATAAATTGCAGGATTACCGTGAGATCAACGAAGTGGAAGATTCGGTCATCAATGAACTGTTAAATAACAGACAGCCTGTGACAGTCAATAATCTTCTGGCGGCGGATATGTTGATGAACCAGAGAGGTTTTCTTTATAAAAAACTGGATGAATATACAAAACCTGCCGATAAAGATAAAGTAAGGGATGCTCTTTCTCATATGCAGGAGGCGATGACGGATAAGGAAAGCGCGCAGGAAGCATATGAGGCAATACAGCAGGTATACGAAGAAGTACTGGAAGAAGCACAATATGATCCACAGACCACATATATTGATCTGAAAACAATCCAGAGCTGTCAGAAACAGCTGGCACTTACCGGGTCTCTGGCACAGGAGGAAAATTATCAGATACCTGTCGAGATCCACGGCGAGATGACAGCGATCCACCTGAAAGTGCTTCATGGAAAAGAGGATGGCGGCAAGGTAAAAGCGGCATTTTCTACAGAAGAGTACGGAAATATCGCTGCCGAGTTCAGTATCAGAAAGAACAAGATATCCGGTTATATCGCCTGCTCTACGGCGGAAGGGACGGCCCGGATGCAGGAGGCGGAAACTGATCTGCGGGCAGGACTGGAGGCGGAAGTAAAGTCTCTGGCGGGGAAGGAACTGGAACTTGGAAGTATCAGCGTTATCCATAGCAAAGATCTGGATCTGAATGCATTCACGGCGGAACAGCAGCCGGAAACTGCAGCGGTGAGGACCGCCGATCTGTATCAGATAGCAAAAGCATTTATTACAACAGTTACGGCATAATATAATACAAGTTTTACAAGGAGGAATACCAAATGAGAATCAACTATAACGCATCCGCAATGCGCGCCAATAATTCGCTGAATATAGCAGATAACCGGGTAGCATCATCACTACAGAAGTTATCCTCCGGTTTAAAAGTAAACAGCGCCAAAGATAATCCGTCGGGTTATGCGATCGGACGAAGGATGGATGTACAGATTGCCGGTATTTCCGTGGCAACAAGAAATGCCAACACGGGAATCTCTATTATCGAGACGGCGGACGGTGCATTGACGGAAGTGCATGATATGTTACAGAGGATGAATGAACTGTCAGTAAAGGCCAGTACCGGTACTTTGACGCCGGCCGACAGGGACACGCTGAATCAGGAGCTCATCCAGTTAAAAGAAGAAATTACCAGAATTGCAAAAGACACCGAGTTTAACGGACAGCCGCTTTTGGATGGCAGTTTTGACTTAAAAGGGTATACGGATGATCCGCAGCTTAGGGCAAAAGTGGCTTATTACAGTGATGATGTACTGGCCAAAGAATACATGATTACGAAACTGGATGTCGTTTATACCGATAAAGAGACCGGTAAGATTGATTTTGATAAGACGAAAGACAGTTTTGAAGCGGGAGCAGGTTTCCCGGCAGGCGCAAAACTTACTTCGGTGGGAGAAAACTGTGTTACGATCACGGATGAGCATGGTTTTAAACTGACACTGGATATTACGCCGGATACCGCTACAGATACTGTCAGCTTCACCAATATGAAAGTGGATATCACAGGGATCGGCACTATGGATATGCAGATCGGCGCCAATGAAGGACAGTCGCTGGCGATCAGGATCCCGACGATCTCTTTGCAGAGACTGGGTCTTACCAGCGCAGAGGTAACAACAGAAGAAAGAAGTGATGATGCCAATGTGGCCATTAAGTCGGCAATCGCATATGTATCGGATGCCAGAAGCCGTCTGGGTGCTTATCAGAATCGTCTGGAGCATACGGTCAGCAGTCTGGATATCACCAATGAAAATATGACGGCTTCATACTCCCGTATCATGGACGTGGATCTGTCGGAAGAAATGACGAATTATACGACCCAGCAGGTCGTTGAGCAGGCGGCTATCTCCATGCTGGCGCAGGCGAACGAGAGACCTTCCCAGGTATTGCAGTTGTTACAGTAATAGAACAGTAATAGAAAGAAGAGGATCGTTTGTATGACGAAGGAATTAAAGCAGGAGTTTACGCTGCGGATCACACAGGCCAATAAAACACAGCTCATTACGATTTTATATGAGATGGTTCTGCTTTATGTAAAAGAGGCGGAAGACGCACTGGAGACTGGCGATAAGAGAGCCTATAAAGACGCGATCCGTAAAATAAGGGACTGCATGAACGAATTGACGATGTCTCTGCACCTTGAATACGAACTGGCCAGAAATTTATTGCAGTTATATTTATATATCAGCAGAGAACTTGTTCAGGCAAGCATCCATTTTGAAAAAGAAAACCTTGCGCATATAAAGTCTGTTATCAAGCAGCTTCATAAAGCCTATAAGCAGATTGAGCCGCAGGACGTATCCGGGCCGGTCATGGGCAATACGCAGGCGGTGTATGCCGGACTGACTTATGGCCGCAATACCCTGACGGAAAGTGTTGGTGATCCTGCGGGGAACCGGGGATTCTGCGTATAGGAGGAGATTATGCTATATCATGTATCGCCTCAGAGCGATCTGAAAATATTACAGCCGCATGTATCAACACATGGAACGGCATATGTATATGCCATAGAAGATATGGTGACGGGTATGCTCTTTGGCGTAAAGCAGGACGATTTTGACTTTTTAATTTCCAATGATGAAAACACGGGGATTCCCATTATCTGCGAGTGCTATCCGGATGCGTTCCGGACTGTTTATCAGGGGCAAAGCTGCAGCGTATATCAGGTCGCGGAGGAAGGTTTTCAAAGGGGAAAGACTTCCTGGGATGCTGAACTTGTCTGTGAAAAAGAGGTCAGCGTGATAAAGGAGACTGTTATTGACGATCTGTATGAACGGCTGCTGGAAGAAGAACGCATGGGGCACCTTATGATTTGCAGATATGAATTTCGTGACGAATACCGGAAGAAAATATCTTCACATATCGTTGACAGGCTGATCCGTTTTGAAATAGATCTGGATAAGTGTATGGAACAGGATAAAAGGTTTGCACTCTATTATAAAGATATCATCCGGGGATTGCAAAATATCATGGATGGGCATTTATTGCAGTAAATAAATCTGCATCAGGGTCTTTTATATAAAACCCGGATGCAGATTTTTCAATTTGCCAGAGTTAAGGACTGATAAGTTTCATCATAAGTTTCCGATGGCAGCAGGTCGCTTTTGGCTGCCTGTTCGAGCAGATATTTATATCGTTTCATGACAGCATTTACTTCGTAGATATAGCAGTCTATCAAGTCAGGATCGGTCACATTGTCAAAACCCGCATAGGCATTTTCCAGAGCGTATTTAGCCTGCAATAGTTCTTCGTGGATAGATGGCTTTCTGAGTTCTATGGCATCCTCATCATCAATCTGACAGGGACTGTGGCGAAATAAAGTCTTCATGGGTTTCCTCCAATCATCTGATAAATTTCCTCTTTTATACATTATAGACAAAAATTGGAAAAATATTCTTGTAATATTTCCGCCGTATATTACATATGATAAAAAGAAAGGTGGGATGAGCTGTGGAACGATTCAGCGGTATGGCGGTTATTCTGGGCGTTTGTCTGATCGTGCTTCTGATCGGTGCTTTCGGCAGGAAAATAGAGTGGATCATTAATTTTGTTCTGCGGGCCGTAATGGGAACAATTGGTATTTATTTCATCAACAGTTTTTTGGCAGCCAGACAGATTTCTTTGATGGTCGGCATTAATCCAATGACTGTTTTGACATCCGGGATCCTAGGATTTCCGGGGCTTATCGTACTTTATGGGATTAATTTTTTTAAGGTGTTGTAATATTTTCACAAAAAAAATTTTTTTATAAAATACCTCTGGACAAGACAGTAAAAAGAATATATAATTCGTTTTACCGTATAGGAAATACACTTCATAAAATCTTATTACTAACGTAGTATCAGGAAGTATCTTCCGAATGAATTCATTGAGTCGATTTTAAAGCAGGAGGTGATTTGATCGAACTGGAATGTTATTATCAATATTTTTTAATTCTATTGCTCATTGCATCTGTTTTCATGGATTTTAAGTATGACAGAATCGCAAACGGATGGATCATCCTTGGCATGATCCTGGGTGTATCTTTCCGTATCGCGGAGGGCGGACTGTATGGTATGTGCAGCGCTGCGGTTTCCATGCTGCTCTCTTTTTGTCTCTTATATCCTGTCTATAAGATTGGCGGTCTCGGCGCGGGAGATGTGAAACTGTTTGTGGTGATCGGCAGTTTTGTACCGGCGGCGGAGTTGCTGCATATCATTATCGTTTCCTTTATGATCGGTGCTGTATTCTCGATCGGCAAACTGATTTCGGAGGCAAATTTCAGAGAAAGAATGCAATATTTATTTTCCTATTTATTTGATGTGCTGCGCGCCGGGCAATGGAAACTGTACGGCGAGGATTTAATGAGAGAGCGCCGGAAGTACACCGGCAATAAAATACATTTTGCGTTACCGGCCTGTATCAGTGTAATGCTTTTCATGGGAGGGATATATTGAAAGAATGAAAGAAAAAATTTTAGCGCTCTGCGATCTGGAAGAGACGTATGCTTTCCGAATGGCGGAATATATCGTAGAAAAGATGTCGATACCTTACACGTTTCATCTTTTTACGAAAACGGACGAGCTGCGTATCTTCTTAGAACAGAATGAGATCAGCATTTTACTGATCGGGGAAAGTGCTGTACGACAACTGAAAATGAAACCGAAGATTCCGAATATTTTTGTACTTTCGGAGAGTGAAGAAAAGACGGAGCCGTCTTATCATTATATCGACAAGTTCCAGAGCCCGGAGCGGATCATAAATGCCATGACACAGCAGATCACGGAGCTTGGAGGATGGGAGGAGATGAAAACCGCACAGGAGGGCAGGATAAAGATGATAGGGGTCTATTCACCGGTCAGAAGATGCCTGCAGACATCCTTTGCCATGACATTGGGACAGCTTCTGGCCAGAGAGCATAAAACATTATATATGAATTTTGAGTACTATTCCGGGTTCAGTCAGATGATACATAAAGAGTTTCATGAAGATATGATGGACGTGCTTTATTATTTTAAATGCGCCAGAGAAAAGCTGACGATAAGACTGCCATCTATTGTGCAGAATATCAACGGACTGGATTTTATTCCCCCTGGACAGTCGGGATTCGATATGCAGTCAATTCCCGGAGAAAAATGGCTGGAACTGTTGGAGATGATCGGCAGGATCAGCGATTATGAATATGTGATACTGGATCTGACGGATGGCATGAGCGGGTTATTTGAGTTACTGGCAAAGTGTTTTAAAATCTATACGATAACCAAAGACGACGGCTTTGCCATGGCCAAGATGAAACAATATGAAGAAATCTTACAATTAAACGAACTGCATGATATCGCGGGTAAGACCGTAAAGTGTCGTTTTCCCTTTTTTAAAAAGCTGCCAACGGATATGGGGCTGATGACGCATGGAGAACTTGCGGGTTATGTGAAAGCAATCATTCAAGAGGATTTATATGAAAAACAGGCAGGATGAGATCAGGAAAGAATTAAAGGAAAAACTGACGGCGGATATTGATTTTTCACGAGAAATATCGGATGAGGAGATGCAGGGACTTATCGATGATCTGCTTGTCCGGGAAGGAAAGAGACGGCCGCTGTCTTTAGCGGAAAAAGAGAAACTGCGGAAGGAACTTTTTTATGCGGTCAGGAAACTGGATATTTTGCAGGAACTTGTGGATGATACGGAGATAACAGAGATCATGATAAACGGACCGGAGAGTATCTTTATTGAGAAAAAAGGACATCTGTCCTGTCTGGAACAGAAATTTGAAAGCAGGGAAAAGTTAGAAGATGTTATCCAGCAGATCGTAGCGGCCTGCAACCGGGTTGTGAATGAGGCTTCGCCGATCGTAGATGCCAGACTGGATAACGGCTCCAGAGTCAATGTCGTATTAAGCCCTGTCGCTTTAAACGGGCCGATTGTTACTATTAGGAGATTTCCCGATAAGCCCATCATGATGGAAGAGCTGGTTTCTTTCGGGTCTATCACAGAAGAGGTCTGTGAATTTTTAAAAAGTCTGGTGAAGGCAAGATATAACATTTTTATCAGCGGCGGAACCGGTTCAGGGAAGACGACTTTTTTAAATGCACTTTCCGACTACATTCCGAAAGGAGAAAGAATTATTACCATTGAAGACAGTGCGGAGTTACAGATCCTGAATATTCCCAATCTGGTCAGAATGGAGACCAGAAACGCCAATGTCGAGGGTTGTCGGGAAATTACGATCCGGGATCTGATCAAAACATCTCTGCGTATGCGCCCGGACAGGATCATTGTCGGGGAAGTCAGAGGCGGAGAGGCGTTTGATATGATGCAATGCCTGAATACCGGGCACGATGGCTCCATGTCAACGGGGCATGCCAATACTTCTAAGGACATGCTCAGTCGTCTGGAAAATATGATCCTTATGGGTATGGATCTGCCGCTTGCCGCAATCAGACAGCAGATCGCCTCCGGTATCGACATCATCATCCATCTGGGCAGACTGCGGGATAAGAGCAGAAAAGTACTGGAGATTGTTGAAGTACTTGGTTTTGAGGAAGGCGAGATCAGGTTAAAGCCGCTGTACCGTTTTGAGGAAAATGGTGAGGACGAGAATGGAAAAGTGAAAGGCACATTAGAGAAAAAAGGAGAACTTGTTTATGTCGAGAAACTTAAAAGTGCGGGCATCTTCCGGGACAGCGGTTGATTACGGAGAGTATGTGTTTGACCGTAAGGAGAGTGTGTTATATCTGTTGGAGGGACTTCTGCTCGTGGGGATCATCAGCTATTTTTTCTATCAGTCAATATGGGCGGCATTATTTTTAAGTCCGGTAGTAGTCATCTTTTTGAAGCTGAAAAAGAAAGAACTGGCCGCAAAAAGGAGACAGGAACTCAATATACAGTTTAAAGATGCGGTATTGGCCGTATCCGCCAATCAGAAAGCCGGGTATTCCATAGAAAACGCTTTTAGAGAAGCCGGCAGAGACATGCAGATGTTATATGGACAAGGCGCGCCGATCTGTCGGGAACTTTCGTATATTGCCAAAGGACTGGATAATAATGTCACACTGGAAAAGCTGTTATATGATTTCGGATGCAGGAGTCATGTGCCGGATATCTTACAGTTTGCAGATGTATTCCTGGCGGCTAAAAGAGGCGGCGGAAATATGACACAGATCATAGCCGAAACAGCGGATGTAATTGAACAAAAGATCAGTGTGGACAAGGAAATACAGGTTCTGCTCAGTTCTAAAAAAATGGAACAAAAGATTATGAATGTTATTCCGTTTTTGATCATTTTCTATATCAGTCTTACGTCAAAAGGGTTTTTTGATGTTCTGTATCATAATGTGATCGGTGTTGTTATTATGACGATCTGTCTGCTCATTTATCTGGCGGCATTTATCATATCCCGGAAATTAGTGGAGATAGAAGTTTAGATATAGAAGTTAAAAATAGAAGATTAAGATAAAAGTTTGGGAAATCATACAGAGGATTAATCATGGTTTATGTGTATTTATTTGTTATAGGTTCATATCTGCTGTTGTTTCTTCTCTCACGGAAAGAAGATATCTCTTCTTATAGAGAGGGGCAGGTAAAAAAGAGGTTTCCGGGGGAAGTCCTGTTTTTAAAGGGTGCTTCGTGGTGTATCCGGTGCAGGGAGAGGTTTTCGGCATATTTCAGCAGAAAAAATGCAGGCAGGATGTATGAAAAGCGCCTTGAAAGAAACAGACTCGGACAAAATCTGAAACTGCTGCATCCGGAGTTATCCGAAGGTTATCAGATAAGAGAATTTTATATAAAACAGTACAGTCTTGCATTATCAGTACTTTTTGCAGGAAATCTCTTATCGTTGTGTGTGGCGTTTAGCGCGCAGTCTGCAAGGATCGTGCAGGAGGGCGGTTATATCAACAGAAGATCTTACGGGGAGGGAGATATTGAAGTTTCCCTGCTGGCGCAGATAGAAGGAGAGGAGGGAAGCGAAATTTCCTATACGGTAGAGGAAAGAAAATATGATGCGGAGGAAATTACGTGTCTGTATAAAGAAGCGTCGGCACTTTTGCCTAAGATCATTCTGGGAGATAACAGCAGTCTGGAGTCGGTTACGGAGAATCTGCAGCTGGTAAGCGCCATAGAAGGATATCCATTCTCCATAGCGTGGGAGAGTAACAGTTATTCCCTCATACATACCGATGGTACGGTATGTAATGAAACATTGCAGGAGGCACAGATTGTGATGTTGAGAGCGTATTTCCGGTATGAGGAGACGGAATTTGAAGAAGTATTTCCGGTACAGGTCAGACCGGCAGTTCTTACGAAAGAAGAGACGGTTCTAAAAAATATTAAAGAATCTCTGGCGGCGCAGGATGAAAAGAGCCGGACGGATACGGTAATGTTATTGCCGGAGCAGATAGGAACTAAAAATATCATATGGAAGGAGGTGATCCAGGATAGCAGCGGTTATTTCTTTCTTCTTATGTGTATTGCGGCGGTATTAGTATTTCTTTCCAAAAATAAAGAAGTGGAACAGAATCTGGAAAAAAGGAGCAGAGAATTATTATTGGATTATCCGGAGATTGTAAATAAATTAACGCTTTACATGGGAGCAGGAATGACAGTCCGCAGCGCTTTTTGGAAGATGGGCGAGGATTATAAAAAACAAAAGGTTTCTGATAGAAAGCGGTATGTATATGAAGAAATTCTGCTGCTTTGCCATGAGTTGCAAAGCGGTGTATCGGAAACAGAGGTGTATGCGCATTTAGGGAAACGCTGCCGGTTACAGCCGTATATGAAACTAAGTGCCTTGTTATCACAGAATTTGCGAAAAGGCAGTAATGATCTGCTGCGAATGCTGCGTCAGGAGGTGACAAGCGCTTTTGAAGAACGGAAAAATACCGCTAAAAAAGCAGGAGAGGAGGCCGGAACGAAACTGCTCATACCGATGATGATGATGTTATGTATCGTGATGGTATTGATCATGATTCCGGCTTTCTTTTCCTTTCATTAACAGGAGTTGACAAGAAGATACAAAATGAGCACGAAAAGGAGAAAAGAAGATGAAAAAGAAAAAGTTGAAAAATTTTAAAAATTTTCTGCACGAAGAAGAGGGTCTGGGCACCGTGGAGATTATATTAATAATCGTTGTGCTGATCGGTCTGGTCATTATCTTTAAGACGCAGTTACGATCTCTGGTGGAGAGCGTGTTCGAGAAGATCACATCTGACAGCAATACGGTAATGTCATGAGGAAAGGGTATATAACGGTATTTCTGTCATTGTCTTTAACATTGATCCTGTCCCTTGTATTCACGGTAATAGAAGGGGCACGGATCAGTGCCATACGGATGAAATTCGAGTGTGTGGCGGATATTGGCATGAATTCTGTGTTGGCGGAGTATAACAGAGAACTTTTAAATCAGTATGATCTGCTGTTCGTGGATACTTCTTACGGGAGCGGCAGGCCGTCTATAGCTGATACGGAAGAACATTTGCGCAATTATATACAGAAGAATCTGAGTGTACAGAAAAACAGCGGATTTCGCCAGAGCAGGGATTTTCTGGATATGCGAGTGGATGGTGTGGAGATTACAGCCTGTTCGATAGCCTCGGATGAGGAAGGCCGTGTATTGAAGAGACAGATAGCCGATTATATGGCGGATTATCCGACTGGCTGGCTGTTGGAAAAGATTACAGGGAATATCGCACAATTAGAGAGCAGCGGCATGGAATCCCGTGATACGGCAGGCGAAAGAGCGCAATATCAGGCACAGATCGCAGAGATCGGACTGCCGAAACAGGAAGTAAAAGAGGGCGAGTTTGAGGAGGTGCCGTTAGATAATCCTGCGGATATTGCTAACGCAACACGCAGTATCGGTGTGCTGAATCTGGTGATAGAGGATATAGAGAGCATATCGACCATAAAGGTAGCGCTTACGCAATATATTTCCCAGAGAACGCTTATGCAGGGAAACGGTGTGTGTGAAGAGGCTGTGAGGGTTTCCGGTGAGCCGAATGATATATTGTTTCTGGCATATCTGTTTGAAAAGTGCGGTTATTATGGAGAGGAAAAAGAAAATTCTCTGTTACGGTATCAGATAGAATATATGATCGCCGGAAAAGATACCGACTGGCAGAATCTGGAATATGTCGCCAAAAAACTGCTCCGCTGGCGGGAGGCGGCCAATGTGCTCTATATCTTATCAGATGGAGCCAAGATCGCAGAAGCGGAGGCGATGGCTCTTGCGCTTACGGCAGTCATGTTGTCGCCGGCTCTGGCGGAGCCGGTCAAATATACGATCCTGTATGCCTGGGCCTATGTGGAAAGCTTACAGGATGTGAAGATTTTATTGCAGGGCGGCAAAGTGCCGGTTTTTAAAACATCTGCGGATTGGCGGACAGGGATCAACAGTATTAAAAATGTAAAAGAAAGTCTTTCTGATACGAAAGATGAGGGCAGGGGACTAAGTTATAAAGAATATCTGGAGATCATGCTGTTTCTTACAAATGACCATGACAGGACTTTCCGTGCCATGGATATCATGGAAATGGATATTAGAAAAACGCCGGGAAACAGCGGTTTCAGACTCGATGGATGTTTTGATACTTATCGTGCCAGACTGTCGGTCACAAGCGGCTTCGGTCATCATTATGAAATGGAGCGTCTGTACGGATTTTATTAAGTGGAAGGGAGGCAAAAGGGGATGCCCTTTTTACAGTTACCTGATCAAGCGAATAAAAAACAATCGATGGCAAATTCTCTCCGGGCATATCTACATGTTCTTCAAAAAAATGGAACAGTAAAAAGGGTGTCCTCTTTTGCCTCAAGGAAACTTAAAGGTTCCCTTACAGTAGAGGCCGCTTTTGCCCTGCCGCTTTTTCTGTTTTTCATATTACAGGTCATGTCGGTCATTAATATGATCGGTATGCAGAGCAGGTTGAATGCGGCGCTCCACCAGACAGGAAATCAGATGGCGTTTGCCGGATACGCATATGAAAAAACGTTGGGAAATGTCTGGCCGGAAGGAATCGCCTCGACAACATTCAGTACCCTTTATGCCAGAGATCAGATCCTGGACTATGCAGGCAGAGGATATCTGGACAAATCCTGTATGGAGAATGGTGCGGCGGGTTTGTCATTTACGGGAACTTCCATTATGGAACATAATGATATGATAGAGATCTGTTTGTCATATCAGATAGAACCGATGTTTCCGATCATGGGATTTGCTTCTTTTGCCGTGGAGCAGAACTATTATGGGAGGGCGTGGACAGGCTACGATGTGGAGAATGGGATCAGCGATCTTACAGAAAATGATCCCATGGTGTATGTTACGGAGACGGGAACGGTTTACCATACGGATAGAAACTGTACCTATCTGAATCCGTCGATTGAGATGATACGTGCAGCGGATATTGATGGAAACAGAAACCAATCGGGCGGGAAATATTATGCCTGTGAACTGTGCGGTATAAAAAACGCGGAAGGAATGGTCTATATCACAGATCAGGGAAACAGTTATCATTGCAGTATGAACTGTTCCGGATTAAAAAGAACGATTTATACAATACCATTATCACAGACGAATGGAAGGGGGCATTGCTCAAAATGCAGATAACGGAATATTTGATAGAAGGAATGGCGTTTGTTTTTTTATGTGTATGTGCAGTATTTGATATATGCAAAAAGGAAATACCAACAATACTGATCGGTCTGGGGATTATGGCGGCATCGGGCGTCGGTGTGTGGCGGATGCTAAACGGAACGCTGACTTTTGGCGAGACTGGCGCCTGTCTGTTGCCGGGGATATTTTTTCTCTTGATAAGTTTTTTCACAAAAGAAAAGATGGGATCCGGCGATGGGCTGATGCTGTTGGCTGTCGGGCTTTTTACGGGATTTTATCATTGTCTTTTTATATTGTGCATCAGCCTTGTTTTTTCTTCTGTTACAGCGTTGGTCTTATTGTTAATACATAAAGTCGGAAAAGAGAGCAGGATACCGTTTGCCCCTTTTCTGGCTCTGGGGATGGGGGTTGGATTTTTTGTCCGGGAAATATAGAAAATATGTGAAGGGGTATATGAGCGTAGAAGCTGGATTTATCATGCCATGGGTGATCTTTTTATTTGTCTTTCTGATCTATGGAAGTTTTTATCTCTATGATAAGTGCGTACTGTTTCAGGACGCTTATGCAGTATGTTTTCGCGGCAGTATACAGAAAGAAGAGGAGCCGGCAGACTATATCAATGCGCATCTGACAGAACAGTTCGGCAGGAAATATTTCGGAACAGGGAGCGTAGAAGGAAGTGTCAGACAGTCGGGACAGAAGGTATATGTTTCCGGGATGTGCAGCGTTAAGGTGCCGTTTACAAATTTTCTGATGATGTCAGGAAACGAGGGCTGGCAAATCCGGACAGAAGCGGCGGCACAGATCATAAATCCGACAAAGATAATACGGAAATGCCGTATGGCGGAAAACATGATACAGAGTAAATGAACAGATGAGCACAGCGATTACAGCGGAAAGGGCAGGAATAATGATAGAATCAAAGTATTTTAAAGATTATGAACATAATTATCTGATCTTAAAATGTAAGGATGGCGGGGCGGGAGAAAGCTACTCCTATCGTATGCTGGCGTCCGGGAAAATAGAAAAATTACTTAAATGCAGCGTGAGAAATGTCAATGGAGATACTTATTTTTATTATGATATCAGTTCTAAGGTAACATTGGAGAATCTTTATCGGGGAAAGAAGATGTCTTATGAAGTAACAAAAGATTTTTTTAATCAGTTGGATATGATCTACCGGAATCTGGGGCGCTTTTTTATGGAAGAGAAGGGACTGTTAATCCAGCCGGAAAATATTTATTATGATCTGACAAGCGGACAGTATCTGGGACTGTACTATCCGGGTGCGGATACAGAATGGGAGAATCCATACGAAGCGTTAATGGATTTTCTGATCGAGCACATTGACAGTAAAGATCAGAAACTCACGGATATTGTTTACCGGCTCTATGAGATGGCGGGTGAGAAGTATTTTTCCATGGCGGAGGTACCGGAGATGTTTGAAGAGGGAGAGGAGAGCGTCGTTTCGGAATGTATTATAACAGATGCGAAAATGGATACTGGCGAGCAGCCCTTTTTGCAAGAATATGAGCAATGGGGACATATAGAGACAGGAACAGATATGGAAACAGCGCTGGAAACAAAGACCAAAACAGTGCGGAGGATACCTTCCCGTAGAAAAATTACCCCGTTTTACGCCTGCTTTGCAGGCTTGTCGCTTTGCGGGATCGGAGCAGCCGTCTGGGTATATCTACAATTTGAACTGACACAGCAGGAGTTTATGATGGTCGTATGTTGTTCAGCAGTTATGGGACTCTGCTTTCTGCTTTCTCTTATACAGGCGCTGCGGTCTATTGGTAAAAATAAAGAGGCCGAAGAAAAAGATGAATTGTTGAAGAGGGATATTGAAGATGAATTCCGGGAAGAACGGCCGGTTGCCTTAGACGGGGTACTGGACAAAAATATGGATGTATCTGTTGCCGGGATACCTTACACAGAGAATACATCGTGTCGGGAGACGTCTGATACACAGTACAGTGAGACGGTCTTTATTGATGTCAGAAAACAGAAAGCGGAATATAAACTATATGCGCTGGATAAGAAAAATAAAAAACATATAGAATTAACGAGATTTCCCTTTACGATTGGCAAGATGGCGGGATGCGTGGATTGTGTGCTTGCGGATGATTCCATAAGCAGGCTCCATGCGCGTATTGAAAGAGAGAATGAAAAGATTTATCTGACGGATATGAATTCTACGAACGGGACTTATAAGAACGGCCTGCGTATGGAACCGAGCGAGACTATCGAGATAGAGCCGGGGGATGAGATCCGTTTCGGGAAACTGAATTATTGTTATCGGTAGTAACGCCTGTACATCCTGCCTGTACGTCCGGAGCGTTCCGGATATTGACGAAGTGCTTGTGACTGATATACAATGAGACTGTTGGATCATAAACAACAGGAAGTTAAGAGCGTGACAGTGATGGACAAAGAAGATACCGGACGGATGCGGATCTGCAAAAAATGTCTGATACGAGATATGGAAAGATCAGAGTATTTTGAAAATCTGCATAACTATATTGAGAATCTGGATGAAGATATTAAAGTGGACGGGCAGATATATGAAGAACGTCTGGCATTTTGCAAAGACTGTGATCTGTTATTGGATGGTATGTGCAGAGCCTGCGGCTGTTTTGTGGAATTGCGGGCGGCTCTTCGCAAGAATGCCTGTCCTTATGATAAGTGGATGGCGCAGATTCCTGTTTGACATGATAACGTGAAAATGTTACTCTCAAAAGTAAAAAGAAAGGCATAACGTTGTTATGGTATTTGCGCAGTTAGAAAACTTGATGTTAGAATACGGTTTTCAGAAAGTGCCCTCGAATCTTCCTGAATTTACGTTTTTCTTTCGCCTGGAGAGCACTTATGTGAATGTATTGCATGTGATCGAGTACAAGCAGGGATTGTATATCACAGAGGATCAGTATGAGCATATCAAGGGTAAGATCAACGATTTTTTCCGTGAAAAAGGGATGAGCGAAATACATATTTTATCGCTTCTTATCAGCCCGGATACGGAAAAGAGCAGGGTTCTTTGCGGGAACGATGCCTTTTGCTGGCTGATCGATCCAGTGGAGAACAGACTGCTTATTCATGAAAATCAGGTTGCTGATTTTTATGGTATGAAAAAGATACTGGAAGATTTTCTGTATGATATTTCCGCGGGTGCATATGCGCAGCAGGAAACAGGAGAAAGAGAAAGCGCTGCACGTAAAGGCTATCTGGATAAAGAAGAAAGCACGGCGGCAGGGGCATGGGTAAATATCGGCCTGATCCTTCTCAATGTGATCTTATTTGTGATATGTACATTTACGGATGATTTGTTATATAATATAGGTGCTTTCAGTATTTATAATATTATAGAGGATCATGAATGGTACCGTATTTTTTCCAGTATGTTTTTACATGCGGATATCGGACACCTGGTCAGCAACATGCTGGTATTGTATTATATCGGCAATGTGATAGAAAAGCATGTCGGGCACTTGTCTTATATGGTGCTGTATTTTCTGTCAGGATTTGTCGGCAGTATTTTTTACGCTGGGTATGAACTGCTTACGGGAAACTATATGTGTTCTGTAGGCGCCAGCGGAGCGGTTTTTGGAGTGGAGGGCGCGCTTTTGATGCTGGCGCTTTTGCATAAAGGTGAACTTGCTGATGTGACGGTGGGCAGGATAGTGTTTACAATCTTTTTTGCCCTGTATTGCGGGTTCACGAGCAGCTATGTAAATAATGCGGCGCATGTCGGCGGTGTTTTGAGCGGATTTCTGATGGCGGGTATTTTTTGGCTGTTGTCGCCCAAACTAAAGAAAAAACAGGATTAAAGAGAGGATTACGATGAAGATTAACATTTATTACGGCGGAAGAGGATTGATGGATGATCCGACACTTTATGTAGTGGAAAAGACAGAGGAAGTATTGAATGAACTGCATGTAAACGTAGAAACGTTCCGGTTGCAGGAATTGAAAAATAATATCACGACTTTGCCGCAGACATTAAAAGGTGCCGATGGCATCATTCTGGCAACGACGGTGGAATGGTACGGAATCGGCGGTTATATGCAGCAGTTTCTCGACGCCTGCTGGCTCTATGGAGATAAAGAGAAGATCAGCGAGATTTATATGTGCCCCATCGTTATGTCCACGACATACGGCGAGCAGGAAGGGAAATTAAACCTTGCGACTGCCTGGGAAATTCTCGGCGGACGTCCTTGCAGCGGCCTGTGCGGATATATAGCGGATACGGGCGTTCTGGAGGATAACGAGGATTATCTGCGCATTATCGAAAAAAATGCGGAGAATCTTTACCGGACGATCAACCAGAAATTACCCTGTCTGCCTGCAAGCAATCAGGCTGTGAAACAGAAAATTTCCATTCCGAGAAATATCGACCTGACACCGCAGGAGTCCGAGCAGCTTTCCCAGTATGCCTCCGACGACAGTTATGTGCAGCGTCAGAAAGAAGATATTCAGGAACTGACCAGTCTGTTCAGAGGCTTAATGGGTAATGATGTAAAAGAAGAAGACAACGATTTTCTGGGAGAACTGCGTGCCCATTTCCAGCCGTTAGCCGGTTTTGCCGCGAAGTATAAGATTGTTATCGACGAGAAAAAGAAACCTCTTGTGATCGAAATAAACGCCGCACAGATGAACTGTTTTTACGGAAACGGTGAGAATTTTGATGTCGAGATACAGATGAGTCAGGATTCCATGACGGAAATTATCTCCGGCGCAACAACTTTCCAGCGTTCGTTTATGGCGGGCGATATGAAGATGAAAGGTGATTTTAAGATCCTTCGAGCGTTGGATCAGGTTTTTATTTTTGAATGAGAAACCAAAATACGTAAAGAGGGCAGGGCATGAAGCGGTTAAGGCGCCATGGCCTGTAAACTAATAGATTTAGAAGGGAATGAAAATAGTATGAGAGACGATAATTGTATTTTTTGTAAGATTGCCAGCGGAGATATTCCATCCAAAACAATATACGAGGATGAAGAGTTTCGCGTTATTCTGGATCTGGGCCCGGCCACGAAAGGTCATGCGCTGATCCTGCCGAAAGATCATTATAAGAATCTGTACGAACTGCCGGAAGATACGGCATCTCATGTCATACTGTTAGCTAAGAAGATGGTGTCACAGATGACGGAGAAACTGGACTGCGACGGCTTTAATCTGGTACAGAATAACGGTGAGGCAGCAGGGCAGACCGTAGCGCATTTTCATATGCATCTGATCCCCAGATATAAAAATGATGGCCAGAAGATCGGCTGGACACCGGGAGAACCCACACAGGAAGAACTGGAAGAAATTAAGAAGCAGATCATCGGAAAATAATTTCCTGCCTGCAAAGAAAACGGACAGGACGAAGAAAGGTCGTAAGTCATGCGGACAATAGATGTGGCAAAGGTAACAGAGGCAATTCAAGAAATGTGCATCGAGGCAAATCATTTTCTGGCGCAGGATATGGATAAAGTCATGAAAGACGCCGCAGATATCGAGAAATCCTCTTTGGGAAAGCAGATTTTGTGCCAGTTACAGGATAATCTGAAAATTGCCGGAGAAGATATGATACCAATCTGTCAGGATACCGGTATGGCAGTCGTTTTTGTAGAGATTGGGCAGGATGTCCACTTTACGGGCGGTATTCTGGAAGAGGCGATCAACGAAGGGGTGCGACGGGGCTATGTAGACGGATATCTTAGAAAATCCGTGGTCAAAGACCCTGTTATCAGAGAAAATACGAACGATAATACACCGGCCATCATCCACTATGAAATGGTGCCGGGCGAACAGGTGAAGATCACGGTTGCTCCCA
Organism: Ruminococcus sp.; assembly: GCA_023663085.1. Classification (GTDB taxonomy): domain Bacteria; phylum Bacillota; class Clostridia; order Lachnospirales; family Lachnospiraceae; genus UBA3282. The sequence goes on from JAMPIB010000042.1 coordinate 26,653, forward strand.
AGGGATTCGGCAGCGAAAATATGAGCAGGGTGTTTATGTTAAAACCGGCCGATGGCATAGAGGGCGTTAAGAACGCGATTCTTACGGCGGTAAAAGATGCGGGGCCAAACGCCTGTCCGCCGATGGTGGTCGGCGTCGGTATCGGCGGTACCTTTGAAAAATGCGCGCTGATGGCTAAGAAGGCGCTGACAAGACCTGTTGATGAACGCTCTCCGATTCCCTATGTAAAGGAACTGGAAGAAGAAATGTTAGGGCGTATCAATGAGACCGGGATCGGGCCGGGGGGCTTAGGCGGAACGGTTACAGCACTGGCGGTCAATATCAATACATATCCGACGCATATAGCCGGCCTGCCTGTCGGCGTCAATATATGCTGTCACGTAAACCGACATGCGGTGCGGGTGCTTTAGAAAGAAGGGATGGAGCAATGGAGCAGAGGATACAGGCGCCGATGAGCGTAGAAGAGACAAAAAGATTAAAAGCCGGAGATTATGTCTATATAAGCGGAACAATTTATACGGCCAGGGACGCGGCGCATAAGAGATTGTATGAAGCTTTGGAAAAAGGTGAACCGCTGCCGTTAGATGTGAAAAATAATGTGATCTATTATATGGGGCCTTCTCCGGCCAGAGAGGGAAGAGCGATCGGCTCGGCGGGGCCGACAACGGCCAGCCGTATGGATAAATATACGCCCGCGCTTTTAGACTTAGGATTAATCGGCATGATCGGTAAGGGAAAGCGTTCCGAGGCGGTGAAAGAGGCAATCATCAGAAACGGCGCCGTTTATTTTGCGGCCGTAGGGGGCGCGGGAGCTTTGCTTTCCAAGTCAATCCGTTCTTCCGAAATCATTGCCTATGACGATCTGGGAACAGAGGCGATACGCAGGCTGGAAGTCGAGAATTTTCCGGTCATTGTAGTAATAGATTCCGAAGGAACAGACTTATACGAAGCAGTTATGGATCGAGCAGATTGATAGCTGCTTTTTTTATTATAGTGTAGACATTTTCTTTTTGCTCATGCTATAATAAAGAAAATTTTCGAAAATTTTCGTAAATGGAGGGAAGCTGAATGAGAAAAAGAATATCTTCACTTTTTTTGGCGTTACTGCTGTTTGCAACACCGCTCATGCCCCTGCTGTTAAGTGTGATGACGGTACGGGCAGAAGAAAATCCGACATTAAAGCTGCATTATCACAGAGAAGATGGTGATTATGAAGGCTGGGATGTGTGGATGTGGAATGATGGAGGAGAAGGAGCAGCCTATTCATTTGTGGAAGAGGAGGGTGAAATGGTGGCAACGAAGGAAATCGATCCGGGAACAACCAAAATTGGTTTTATTGTTCGTACCGAAGACTGGACGAAAGATTTTGACGGGGACCAGTTTATAGATGTTTCCGAGATGGTTGCCGGGACGATGCACGTTTATGTGGAGTCCGGCGTAGAAGGATATACCAAAGAATACGGCGAGGATGTCGTGACGGGGATCAAGGTGAGTTCCGCCGCTTATGATGATGAAGAAGGGACCATTATGGTCACCATGACGGGGCCGATAGAAGGAGAACTGACGGATGTTTTCTCTGTTTCGGGAAAAGAGGGAAAGGTTGTAATCTCTGAGGTGAAAGAACTTTCCGCGGGGAATTACCTTATCACCCTGGAACAGGCGCTGGACTCTACGAAGAGCTATCAGATAACTTATGGAGAAATGGAATATGATGTTTTTCTGCCGAGTATTTATTCTACTGCGGATTTTGAGGATACATACACTTATACGGGCGATGATCTGGGCGCGGTATGGAGTGAAGATAGAACAGCGTTTCGCGTGTGGGCACCGACTGCGGAATCGGTTACTTTGAATCTCTATGAATCCGGGGATGCGTCAAAGGATGATCTGATTGAGAAAATAGAGATGGCTTCTGATGTGAACGGAACATGGACTGCACAAAAGGACGGCGATCTGAATGGTATTTATTATACTTATTCGGTTGTAGTAGACAGTACGGAGAGGGAAGCCTGTGATCCGTATGCGAGAACGACCGGCGTAAACGGCGCAAGAGCGATGGTGATCGATCTGGATGGGACAGACCCGGAAGGCTGGACTGACGATGCCAATCCGCACGCGGGAGAAGTGATAAACGACGCGGTCATTTATGAACTGCATGTAAGAGATTTATCGACAGGGGCAGATTCCGGGATAAAAAACGCCGGAAAATTTCTGGGACTGACAGAAACCGGAACGACGACTGCCTCCGGGATCGCAACCGGTATCGACCATATAAAAGACCTGGGGGTGACACATCTGCATCTGCTCCCCATCTACGATTTCGGTTCCGTAGATGAAACGGGTGCTTCGGGAAGTCCTTATAACTGGGGATATGATCCGGTCAATTATAATGTACCGGAAGGTTCTTACGCAACAGACCCCTATAACGGGGAAGTACGCGTCACGGAGTTAAAGCAGGCTGTCAAGGCGCTTCATGATAACGGTATCAGCGTAGTCATGGACGTGGTATATAATCATGTACAGAGTACGTCGGATTTCTGCTTTAATAAGATCGTACCGGATTATTTTTCCCGCACGGATAAAAACGGCGCGTATTCTAACGGTTCCGGCTGTGGCAACGATACGGCCTCGGAGCGTTCTATGGTAAAAAAATATATTGTGGACTCGGTCTGCTACTGGGCGGATGAGTATCATATAGACGGTTTCCGTTTCGATCTGGTCGGACTTCTGGATACGGAAACAATCAATGCGATCGTGGAAGAAGTCCATAAGGATCATCCGGATGTTATCTTTTACGGGGAAGGCTGGACAATGTCCACTTCTTTGACCAAAGGCGGTTACACGCTGGCAACACAGCTCAATTCCGAACAGACGCCGGAATTTGCCTATTTTAACGATACAATCCGGGATGGTTTAAAAGGAAGTGTGTTCGACGCAGCGGATCCGGGGTATGTGTCCGGTAAGACCGGTATCGAAAGTATCATTACACGCTGTTTTCTCGGAGCGGATACCTGGTGCGTATCACCTTCCCAGACGGTCAACTACGCATCCTGCCATGATAATCTGACGCTGTTTGACCATTTGCAGACTGCAAGACCAGAGGCGGATGAGGCGACACTGATCAAAATGAATAATCTGGCTGCAGCTGTTTACATCAGCGCGGAAGGGATTCCTTTCATGCAGGCCGGAGAAGAGATGTTGCGTACAAAGGCTAACGGTGATGGAACATTTGATTCTAACAGTTATTCTTCCGGTGATGAGATCAACTGTCTGAAATGGAGCGACTTAGAGAAAGAAACTTATGCGCAGGTTTATGAATATTATAAGGGCCTTCTTGCGTTCCGTAAGGCACACGGCGCATTGCGGCTTACGAATGCGGAGGATGTGGCGGCAGCGGTCAAAGCTGTGGAAGGTCTGGATGCCAATGTTATTGCCTTCGATATCCAGGGCGGCATAAATGGAGAAAGCGCGGAGGAACTCTTTGTTATCTTTAACGCCAACGAGAGTGCTGCTACAGTAACGCTTCCGTCCGGAACATGGGATGTTTATATCAACGCTGAAAAAGCCGGCACGGAAGTGTTAGATACGGTTACGAGCGGCAGCGCGACGGTAGAGCCGATTTCTGCGATGATCCTGATAAAATCCGGGGATGCGGTTTCTGTACCTGATGATGTGGCGGAGAGTACAGAGAGTGAAACAGCCGAGACAACGTCGGATGCAGCAGACGATGCGTCCGCAGAGAGCGGAAACAGCAGCAGGCTGGCGCTGGTACTCAGTGTTGCCGCAGTAGTGCTGGCTGGCGGGACGGTGTTTGGGATTAATTGGAAGAAGAAAAAGAAGTCGTGAAAAGTTTTATATTGCAAATAAGGTATATTATGGTACAATAAAAAAGATTTTATAAAAAGCGATAAATGAATGTGAGAGAACAGTTATGCTTTTTAATTCTTTGGAATTTTTGATTTTCTTTCCGTTAGTTATCATAGTATACTTTATTTTGCCGAAAAAAATAAAGCAGTTCTGGCTACTGATTGCGAGTTACTTTTTTTATATGTGCTGGAATGCAAAGTATGCCGTTTTGATTTTATTTTCTACGATAATTACTTATAGCAGCGGATTGATACTGGAAAAAATAAAACATTCTCAATGGACAGATGCACGCCGGATAAAATACAAGAAGCTGACGGTCGTGTTTAGTTTTGTATTAAATCTGGCGGTACTGTTCTATTTTAAGTATACAAATTTTTTCCTTTCCATTGCTGGAACGGTTTTGCGTGTGGCGCATATTGAACTAAACATGCCGGAGTTTGACATTATACTTCCGGTTGGCATTTCTTTTTATACTTTTCAGGCGTTGAGTTATACAATGGATGTGTACAGGGATGAAGTATATGCGGAGAAAAATTTCTTTCGGTATGCACTATTTGTGTCTTTTTTTCCACAGCTGGTTGCGGGTCCAATCGAGCGTTCCAAGAATTTATTAAAACAGCTTGATAAGCCAAAGAAATTTAATTATGAGGCGGCAAGGGAAGGATTTCTTTTGATGTTATGGGGATATTTTCTGAAAATTGTGCTGGCGGACAGGATAGCGGTGTTTGTAGATACTGTTTATGGCGATTATCAGACTTATGCCGGAAGTTATCTCATAGTTGCGACTATGCTGTTTGCCATACAGATTTATTGCGATTTTTACGGATATTCGGTTATTGCTATTGGGGCAGCGAAAATATTGGGTATTCAGTTAATGGAAAACTTCGATGCGCCTTATTTGACGTTTTCTGTTGCTGAATTTTGGAGACGCTGGCATATTTCTCTGACGTCATGGTTTAGGGATTATTTATATATACCCTTGGGAGGAAATCGGAAAGGAAAGTGGAGGAAGTATGCGAATATTCTGGTTGTTTTTTCGATCAGCGGACTTTGGCATGGCGCGAATGCCTCTTTTATAGTATGGGGAGGTTTAAACGGATTATATCAGATTATTGGAGAGATAGTGAGTCCTATACGTAACAGAGTAATATCTTTATTGCATTTGAACAGGGATTCTTTGGGACACCGGCTGCTGCGTATGCTGGGGACTTTTTTGCTTGTAGACATTTCATGGATTTTTTTTAGAGCTGCCGGATTGATGGACGCGCTGCGGATTATCAGACAGATGATGGAGGTAAAAAATCCATGGATATTTTTTGATGGTTCTTTATATTTATGTGGACTTGATAGTGCTAATTTTCATTTAATGTTGTTTTGCCTGTGTATTTTATTGTTCGCAGATTACTGTAAAGTGAAGGGAGTTCAAATTCGACAGGTTATTATAAAACAGGATTACTGGTTTCGTTGTCTGTTTGTTGCTTTTGCGATTTGGGGTATTTTAACATTTGGTGTATGGGGTGCAAATTATGATGCCGCTAATTTTATTTATTTTCAGTTTTAGGGGGATTGGCATATGAACATCAAACGGAAAATAAAAATTTTGACAGGATGTATAGTGACAGCGGGATTGACGATTATATTTATAAGGTATTCTGCGGATTTGCTGCGCCAGCCGAACAGAGATGATATATATACTTTTTTTGAAGATCAGAAGGAAGATTATGAAGTTCTCTTTTTTGGCAGCAGTCATGTGAAGTATGGTATTTCACCTATGGAACTCTGGCATGATTATGGAATTGTTTCTTATAACATGGGTATAGAGTCGCAGGTTCTACCGACAACCTATTGGCAGATGGAGAATATATTGGAGTATAGTACTCCCAAGCTGGTTGTTATTGATTGTTATTATTTATCTGAATTGCACAAAATAAATGAACGGGCGCATAACTCATTGGATATATTTCCTCTGAGCAGGACTAAGATCAACGCGGTTTTTGATTTATTGAAAAATGAAGAAACAGAACTGACTCATATGGAATTTTTATGGGATTATTCATTTTATCATAATAGTTGGAATGAGTTGGAAATGAGCGATTTTGTGCAAAATAACACCAGTAGAAAAGGGGCCGGATATATTGTCGAAATTGAAACCGGACATGAAATGACAGAAATCCCAGGAGAAAGTAAACTTGAGGAAGATATGATTGGAGTAGAATATCTTAAAAGAATGATTGAAGATTGTCAAAACAGAGGGATTGATGTTTTACTTACGTATCTACCGTTTCCGGCAGGGGAACTGCCACAAAAGGAGGCGAATACAGTATATGATATTGCGGCGCGGTATGGAGTGAATTATATTAATTTTCTGGATATGGATCTTTTAAATTATGATACGGATTGTTCCGATGATAATCACATTAATTTGTCCGGATGCAGAAAAGTCACAGACTATCTTGGAAAATATATTATGGAACATTACGATGTTGCTGATCAAAGGGGGAATGATGCTTATAGTATTTGGCGTGCAGATTATGCGGACTATCATAATAAAATGATTTTAGAGATCCAAAGGCTTGAGTCTTTAGATTATCGTTTGCTGTATTTATTTGATAAAGATTTTCTGGCTTTTATTGAAATATATGATCCTGAGATCTGGGATAATGATTATTATGTCAATTTATTCGAGAATTTGGGGATAAATAGGGAAAATATTACTAAAGACACAGATTTTTTCGTGATACAAAATGCAGGGCAACAAGTGGATTGCCTTGATAGTTTTAAGGATTTTGATAAGGATATAATATCTGAATATGGGAAAATACAGATATTTTCATCGGAAAATGGGACTTATGGAGTATATTTAGATGGTAACGAGCTGTATGTTGTCACACCTGAACAGGATTCTGATACAGATATAAGAATCGTAATTGTTGATAAAAATACAAAAGAGGTTATAGATCAAAGTTGTTTTTCAAAAGATAATGGAGCGCTTCGTTTATTATATAGAAAGAACTAAATTCGTTTATACATTTATTAAAATTATTAATCCGATTAATAATCTCGATTAATAATTAACAATCTGCAAAAATATTTTCGCAGGTGGCATTGACAAATATTTTGCCCTTATGTATAATAACATGTGCGTTGTATCATTAACGTCAACTTTATATTGGTAGAGGGTTATTCAGACTGTGGAGAAATACTCAAGAGGCTGAAGAGGCGCCCCTGCTAAGGG
>JAMPIB010000043.1 GCA_023663085.1 Ruminococcus sp.
ATCGCTGCGCAATGACTTTTGAAATGGCAGAGGGTATACTATACGAAGAAACCAACAAAATGATGGTATACATATTTATGGCGCTGCTATAATATCCGTTTCCTTCCAGACCGATGATGCTGGTCAGCGGACTTCTGTATAACAGGCCAATGATCCTGACAATGATGCCGGCAGCCGCAAGAATGCCGGCCTGAAGCACAAAACTATCTTTTTTCTTTTGTTGTGCCATTCGTTTCCATCCTTTAAGACTTTCAGCCTATCAGCCAGTCATACATTTCCTGATATTTTTTCGCTGATACATGCCATGAGAAATCTGTGGCCATAGCACGGTCAACAATCTTATTCCATTCTCTCTTCTTATCATAATAAATGCGCTCCGCATAACGGATGGTACTCAACATCTCATGCGCATTATAGTTCACAAAGCTGAAGCCTGTTCCCGTACTCTCATATTCATTATATGGCTCTACGGTATCTTTCAGACCACCCGTCTCACGAACGATGGGCACCGTACCATAGCGCAGGGACATAAGCTGGCTCAGGCCGCAGGGTTCAAATAACGACGGCATCAGAAACGCATCGCTCGCCGCATAAATTTTATGGGACAGCGCATCTGAATAATAAATGTTCGCCGATACTTTGCCGTGATATTTCCAGTCGAAGTGACGGAACATATTTTCATACTGTTCTTCACCGGTTCCGAGTACGACGATCTGCACATTATCCTGACACAGTTCATCCATAACATATGCTATTAAATCAAAGCCCTTCTGTCCGGTCAGTCTGGAAACGATACCGATCATCATCGCCTTATCGTCCTGCGTAAGTCCCAGTTCAGCCTGCAGGGCACGTTTATTTTTCACTTTTTCCTTACGGAAGTTCACCGCATTATAAGGAAATTCAATATTGGAATCCGTCTCAGGATTAAAATCGTCATAGTCGATACCGTTGACGATACCGCGCAGGTCGTTGGCCCTTGCACAGAGGAGTCCGTTCAGACCTTCCCCGTAAAATGCCGTCTTGATCTCTTCCGCATAGGTGTCGCTGACCGTAGTAATTGCATCGGCGTAGACAAGACCGCCCTTCAAGAGGTTGGCGTCTTTATAGGCTTCCAGTTTATCTGCGGTAAAGAAGTACTCCGGCAGTCCGGTGATCTCCCTGACTTCCTTTACACTCCATTTACCCTGGAATTTCAGATTATGGATAGTCATAACAGTCTTGATGCCGCGGTAAAATTCGCCGCCCTGGAATCTTTCTTTCAGATAAACAGGGATCAGACCGGTCTGCCAGTCATGACAGTGGATCAGATCGGGTCTGAAATCAATAACCGGCAGGATTGAAAGTGCAGCTTTACAGAAATAAGCATATTTTTCAATCTCAAACAGCGCATTGTCGCTATATGGTTTAAATCCGTTAAAAAAGGATTCGTTATCAATAAAATAATACTTTACTCCGTCTACTTCCGCCTCAAGAATACCCACATACTCATTTTTCCAGTGAAAGTCCATATAAAAATGGGTCTTATATTGGAGCATATCCTTCATCTTCTGTGACATACAGGTATATTTGGGAAGAATTACTCTCACATCAAAATATTGTTTATCAATACATTTCGGCAGGGAGCCGACAACATCCGCCAGTCCACCTGTCTTAATAAACGGCACGCCTTCCGACGCTACAAATAGAATCTTCTTCATGAAATAACCCTCCAACATACATTTTCATTCCGGTGCAGCTCTTCCCACCAGAACCGCTTCTGTTATTATACCTCATTTTCACTGGTAATAAAAGGATTAATTTCTATATTCTTGTATTAATTACGATACTGAAGGCGGATTTTATCCGCAATGAGCGCAATAAATTCCGAATTGGTCGGTTTTCCTTTTCCCGTATTAATAGTATAACCGAACAAAGCATCCAGCGTCTCCATTTTACCTCTTGACCATGCAACCTCAATCGCATGGCGGATAGCACGCTCGACACGGCTCGGCGTTGTCTGGTATTTGCCGGCGATCGTCGGATAGAGGACTTTGGTGATAGAACCGAGCATTTCCACATCCTCCACGGACATCATGATGGCTTCACGCAGGTACTGGTATCCCTTGATATGGGCCGGTACGCCGATCTCATGTATCATATTGGTAACATCTTTTTCCAGATCATGGACTACCGCACTCCCCGGCGCAGTACCGATCTCAGTCAGGACATCCCCCTGTCTGCCGGAGGGAACTGTTATCATGATCTGAAATTCTTTATCCCCACTCATCAGATTATTCAGGATCTGATACACTTTTTCATTATCTCTCGCGACGGTTAAATTTAATTGTTCCATAAAATCCCTCCATTTTACAACACTTTTCCTGCAAAATATCTTAATCCGCCACGTAGAAATAACGTGACGATACCAATATTATAAACAATGTTGGCATTCTATGGAATATTTAGGCATCGCCCTTTGCCCCACGCCAATATAGTGTTTTACTGCACCAACATATTCTCGATAAAGATACCATACCCGCTTGTCGCGTCCTGTACCAGAACATGCGTTACCGCACCGACCAGCTTGCCGTTCTGTATAATGGGACTGCCGCTCATTCCCTGAATGATACCGCCGGTCAGAGTCAGAAGTTCCTCATCCGTGATCTTGATGACCAGTCCGCGGTTGACATTGTCATCTTCCAAATGCAGTTCTTCTACTTCAATATCATAAAATTCGGGCTCGCCGCTGACAGAACAGATGATCTGCGCATGTCCTAACTCAACCTCCTGTTTCAGTGCGATAGGGATCGGTTCGTAAGGCGTCTGCTGTACAATTTCGTCATTACAGATGCCGAATATCCCCTCCGCGGTATTCTGTGTGATCTCGCCGATGATGTTTTTGTTATCGTATTCGATATAACCGGTCAGTTCTCCGGGCGAACCATCCTTTCCCCTCGTAATACCGACGATCTCCGTCTTATACAGCGTGCCTTCTCCAAGCTGCATCAGCGTAGAAGTATCTACATCATTGATACCGTGCCCCAGAGCACCGAATGTATCATCCGTATCCACATATGTTAAAGTCCCGATCCCTTGTGCATTGTCACGGATCCAGATACCAAGTTTCCATTCGCCGCTCTGATTGGCCTCCGGTTTTATCTTTACTTCCGTATCTTCATTGCCACGTCTTATCGTCATTATCATTTCCCCGCCATCCGATTCCGTTATCATCTGTACAAAATGTTTTTTATTTTCCACCTTTTCTCCGTTGATATCCAGAATGTAATCGCCGGCCTGTAAGATATATCTGGCAGGCGATATCGTCTCGCCGTTTTCGTTTTCAAATTCTCCGATACCGACAACCAAAACCCCCTCCGTTTTTACATAAATACCGATGGGTATGCCGGAAGGGATCAGAGTAGTATCCTGTATGACCTGTATATCCACACTCTTATAAGGAAGGATGCCGAACAGTTTCAGATCTATCTTATAATTATCTATCTGATTGGCCTTGAAGGTAACGCCTCTGGCAAAATCCACATGAAGGCTTTCTATCTGGGAAGAAAGGCTCTGGACCGCCTCTTCCTGATAAATTTCACCGGAAACAGGCACATGAAAATCCAGTTCCTGTTCTATTCCCGCACGAATCTTGATGGTCGATGGCACTCTTTTCCAATAGTCGATGTATACTGCCAGCATTAAGGCGATCACCCCGGCAGTCAGCATGATATATAAAAATCTTCGATAACTTTTTATTTTATGATCCGTCATTTCCGTGTTCCTTTCTAACCGTTTTCGTTCACGCAAAAAAAGAACATACAAGTGTATGTCCTTTTTAGTATATGAAAAAACTTCGATTTTAATTTAATATTGCTTCGATTTTGTTGCCAAATCTTTCATTTCTCTGGCATTATTTATGACTGTTTCCGTAATACTCGCGCCTCCGAGCATTCTGGCCAGTTCTTTTATGCTCTCTTCCTCATCGAGTTTTCTGATCTGCGTTACGCTGCGTTTGCTGATAACGGATTTCTCTATCTGGAAATGGGTATCAGCCATGGCCGCGATCTGCGGCAGATGCGTGATACAGATCAGTTGATGCTTTCTGCCTAAAATACCCATTTTTTCAGAAACCTTCCAGGCGGTCTTGCCGCTGATCCCCGTATCAATCTCATCGAATATCAGTGTCTCAATTTCGTCTTTATCCGCCAGTACGGTCTTTAGAGCCAGCATGATCCGGGAAAGTTCTCCGCCGCTGGCAACCTGGGAAAGTTCTTTTAAGGATTCGCCGGGATTGGTGGAGATCAGGAAGGTGACTTTATCATACCCTTCCGCACTTATTTTTTCTTCTTCCGGCGATACGCTTATCTCAAAGGCCACATCCATGAAATTCAAGTCTATCAGCGCCTCTTTCATGGACTTTGCCAGTATCTGCGCGCTTTTTTGACGTATCTGGGATACTTTTTTACATAACGACTGTAATTTATTTTTCAACGCACTTTCTTTTTGTATGAGTTCTGCCCGGTAGGCATCAAAATTTTGATATTTTTCCAGTTTTTCCTGCAGTTTTTCCTGATAGGAGAGGATCTCGTCTATCGTATTGCCGTATTTTGACTTCAGATGATTGATGCCATCCAGTCTTTTTTCCACCTGCGAGAATAATTCGGCATCAAATTCCAGATCTGAAAGATAGTCTGCCGCCATCCTGTTATAATCATTTAAAAGAGCGTCAATATCCAGTAATTGCTTTTCAAATTCCTGCAGCGCCTCATCATAAGATACGACAGTACGTATTTCTCTAAGTGCTCTGCCGATCGCATCTCCTGCCCCGCCGTTTTCATAACCGCTCATCTGATGCGCCGTGGTGACTGCCTCCTGTATTTTTTGTCCATTGAGCAGTTTTTTATATGTTTTTTCCAGTTCTTCGTCTTCGCCGGGAGTAAGCCCTGCCTCTGCAATCTCGCGCGCCTCAAATTCCGCCAGAGAAATCTCCCGTTTTCTGGTCTCTTCATCCACATCTTCCGCCGCCAGCAGCCTTTCGACCTGCCTGTATTCTTCATAACATGCCTTTAACTGTTCTTTTAGCGTGCCCAGCTCCTCTTTGGCATAATCGTCCAGAATTTCCAACTGTCTGGCTGCTTTTAATAATGACTGGTGTTCATGCTGTCCGTGAATGTCTATGAGGATTCCGGCCAGTTCTCTCACCTGTCTGACGCTGACGCTCTCCCCGCCGACTTTGCACAGAGATTTACCCGGCATGATCCTTCTTTGTAAGATCACCGTGCCATCTTCTTCCACCGGCAGTTCCAGCCGTTTTATCTCGCGCAGCTGTTCTTCTTTTTCCACCTGAAAGACAAGTTCGATCAGCGCATAGTCTGCTCCGTCGCGGATCATCTCTTTCTCCGCTTTGGCACCCAGCGCAAGGTTCACGGAACCAATGATGATAGATTTACCGGCCCCCGTTTCTCCCGTCAGTATGTTCAGTCCGTTTCCAAAATAGACTTCCGTCTCGTCGATCAATGCCAGATTTTTCACATAAAGGCTTACTAACATAAATGCTTATGACCCTGTTCCTTTCTCTTTATCCCTGGTCGCCCGCCATCTTCTTATGCAGGACTTCCAGAAAACTTTCCGTGTTGAGTTTTAAGATTCCCGTCGTCTCTGACGCCCTGCGGATAACAATTTTATCCCCCGTCCGCAGTACGATTTTCTGCGTGCCGTCAAAATTTGCTTCTAACGTCTGCACCGTATGGTCTCTACCCTCCGGGATGACTATACCAACCTCGTCTTCCGGGGAAAGGACGATGCTCCTTGTATTGAGCGTATGCGGGCATATCGGCGTCAGTAATAAAAGCGCCGCTCCCGGTTCCACGATCGGCCCGCCTGCGGACATATTATATCCGGTCGAACCGGTCGGCGTCGCCACGATCATGCCGTCGGCACTGTAAGCGTTCAGAAAACGTCCGTTCACATAAATGTCAAACTGTAGTATCTGCAAAGAACCGCAGCGGGAAAGAACGATATCATTCAGGGCAAATCCATTTACTTCCCCGCTTTCTTTCGTATGCACGTTTCCTGCAAGCATCATCCGCTCTTCCCGTATATAATCTCCCGTAAGAAGCTTATCCAGTGCCTCCTCGATATTACTCATCTCTACTTCCGTCAGATATCCCAGCGTACCGAGATTGACGCCGATAAGCGGTATCCCCTGCCTGGCCATCCCTCTGGCCGCCTTTAATACCGTACCGTCGCCGCCAAGTACGATAGCACACTCAATCCCTTGAAGCGTCTCAGCCTGCGGCATCTGCTGTCCTGTAACGCATACAGCCCTGGCGTCGCAATTTTCTAAATAGGCCGCGATCTTATCCGTATAAATGCCGTCCGGATCTTTTAACTGATTGGTTATCAACAAAAAATGCTTCATATCCCACGCCCTTCTTTCGGCCTGCAAGTTTCCCTCTTTCCAAAGACTTTTTCCCAAAGACTCTTTCTCAGAGACTGCGGTGTGCCTCTGCTACCGTATCCGGAATGATTCCCGCAGATTCCTCTTCCTTATCGGCCTCCACAGCCTCCAGCGCCTCCCGCAGAGCCGTCTCCGCCTGCGCTTCTGTAAGCGATGTGATCTCCGGCGGCAGATCATTTCCTTTTTCCAGATAGATCAGATACTCTATGTTCCCCTCCGGCCCTTTGATCGGGGAAAAAGTCAGACCAAGCCGTTTAAATCCCACCATTTTTGCATAAATGAAAATTTTGCGTATCACTTCTTCATGGATCTCCGGTTCTCTGACAACGCCTTTTTTTCCCACTTTATCCCTGCCCGCTTCAAACTGCGGTTTGATAAGACAGACCATCCGGCCGTTTTCTTTTAATAAATTCCGCGCCGGAATGAGTATTTTCGTTAAAGAAATAAAGGAGACGTCCACGGAGGCAAAATCGAGTTTATCTTCTATATCTTCCGGCTGCATATAGCGGAAATTGGTCTTTTCCATGCAGACGACACGTTCATCCTGACGCAGTTTCCAGGCCAGCTGCCCGTGCCCTACATCCACAGAGTAGACTTTGCGCGCGCCGTTTTGCAGCATGCAGTCTGTGAAACCGCCAGTAGAAGCACCGATATCCATGCAGACTTTTTTCTCTAAAGAAAGAGCGAAAGTCTCCATTGCCTTTTCAAGCTTAAAACCGCCGCGGCTGCAATATTTCTGAGGTGCCCCCTTGACCTCGATATGCGCCTTTTCTTCTTCAAATGACGCGCCGGCCTTATCTTCCCGCTGTCCGTTGACGAAGACATTCCCTGTCATGATAATGGCTTTCGCCTTTTCTCTGGACGGTGCAAACCCGCCTTTTATAAGCAGTACATCTAATCTTTCTTTCATTTTCCCAACAATCCGATATATTCTGTGACGATTTTTTTGACAATGGAATCCGCGTCGATGCCGACTTCCTGTTTTAGCAGTTCCACGTTCCCGTGTTCGACATATTCGTCCGGTATGGCGATGCCAAGCACCTTTGTCTGTGTATGTAAAGAATCCACGTAAGCCCTGACCTTTTCGCCGAAACCGCCGCTGGCCACATTTTCTTCCATTGTTACAAGCAGCTTATGTTCACGGCATGCTTCTTTTATGGCCTCTTCGTCGATCGGCTTGACGAATCTGGCGTTTATGAGCGAGCACGAATACCCGGTCTCTTTTAACTGACGCCGCACTTCTACGGCTACTTTTACCATACTGCCGACCGCTAAGAGCATGATATCTTCTTCCTCATAAATGCTCTCGCTTTTTCCGTAAACGATCTCTTCCCGGTTATCCCGCAGGCCGTCATATGCCTCGCCGCGCGGATAACGGATGGCCGCCGGTGCGCCGAATGCCAGAGCAAATTTTATCATATCGGAAAGTTCCCATTTATTCTTGGGCGCCATAATGTGCATATTGGGAATGGAAGAGAGGAAAGATAAATCGAATATCCCCTGATGCGTCTCCCCGTCGCTTCCTACCAGCCCCGCTCTGTCTATGGCAAAGATGACCGGCAGATTCTGGATGCAGACATCATGTAATATCTGGTCGTATGCCCGCTGTAAAAAAGAAGAATAAATGGCCACGATAGGCTTTAAGCCGCCTGCCGCCAGTCCCGCCGCAAACGTGACCGCATGCTCTTCCGCAATCCCCACATCAAAGAATCTGTCCGGGTACATATTACGAAAACGTTTAAGTCCGGTGCCATCCGGCATAGCCGCTGTGATCGCCACCACCTTCTCATCCCGCTGTCCCAGCTTGCACATAACGGTGGAAAAAATATCCGTATAATTAGCCTTCGTTCTCGGTGTGCTCGGTATGCCGGTCTCGATATCGAAAGGCTCCGCACCATGGAATCTGGCCGGGTGCCGCTCCGCAGGCCCGTAACCGCGTCCTTTCTGGGTTATGGCGTGAATGAGCACCGCGCCTTTTATCTTTCTGGCTTCTTTTATCATGCGCATCATGGCGGTAATATTATGCCCATCCACCGGGCCCAGATACGTGATGCCCATATCTTCAAAGAACATGCCGGGCACGACAAGCTGTTTAAAACTGCTCTTGGCGCGCTGGATCTGCGATACGACCTTATCGCCGTATTTCGACTTTCCATGCAGGGAATTATAGATTCCCTCTTTTAAATCCAGATACATATCTGCTGTTCTTATATTATTCAAATACTTGGAAACACCGCCTACATTCTCGGAAATAGACATGTTATTATCATTGAGGATAATAATGAAATTAGTCTCTAAACGGGAGGCGTTATTGAGTGCCTCATAGGCCATACCGCCCGTCAGGGAGCCGTCACCGATAACGGAAATGACAGTATTTTTCCCGCCCGCCAGATCTCTGGCCTTGACCAGACCAAGCCCTGCCGATATGGAAGTGGAACTGTGCCCTGTATCGAAACAGTCGCAGTCGCTCTCTTTGCGCTTGGGAAAACCACTGATACCGCCGTATTTGCGTAAGTTTACAAAGCCATCTCTTCTCCCTGTCAGAATCTTATGGGTATAAGACTGATGCCCTACGTCCCAGATGATCTTATCTTCCGGCAGATTTAACGACAGATGCAGCGCCATCGTCAATTCCACGGCTCCTAAGTTGGAACCGAGATGACCGCCCGTCACGCTGATGGAACGGATCAGAAACTGTCTGATCTCTTCCGCCAGTGCCGCATAGTTTTCCGCGCCGATCTGTTTGATATCATTGGTTTTTTCTATTTTCTCCAGAAACATCGTATACCTCATTTCTCTCTGTATATCAACTGCTCCACCAGCTTCTCCAGAAACGGATTGCGTTCCGGAAAAGAAGTCAGGATACGGATTGCTTCTTTCGATAAAGAAGCGACCGTCTGGGCCGACTTTTCCAGTCCGCATATTGTAACATATGTTATTTTATTATTTTTTTCATCGCTGCCGACAGGTTTTCCCAGAACTTCCTGTGAACCCGTTACATCCAGAATATCGTCCTGGATCTGAAAAGCCACGCCGATATTATAGGCACATTTCTCGATAGCGGCGATCTGTTCCTCATCCGCTCCCGCCATAACGGCGCCAATTGTCATCGCCGCCTGTATGAGCGCCGCCGTTTTGTGCTCATGGATAAATAACAGTAACTCTTTTGAAACATCTTTCCCCGCATCTTCCGCCTCGATATCCGCGCATTGACCGCCTATCATCCCGTAAATACCGGCTTTGCGGCCAAGAATGGCCAGCGACCGGGCTATCCTTTGATACTCGTCTATACTTTCCGCTTTCTCAAAGGCTTTCACCGCGGTCTCAAAAGCATAATTGAGCAGGCCGTCTCCGGCTAATACCGCCATGCCTTCTCCATAGATAACATGTGTTGTTTTACGACCCCGTCTGTATTCGTCGTTATCCATCGCCGGCAGATCATCATGCACGAGCGAATAATTATGGATCATCTCGATAGCCGCCATAAACGGATAAATTGCCTCCCCGCTGCCGCCAAACATCTCATAAATTTGTGCCATCAGCATGGGACGCAGTCTCTTACCGCCCGCCAGTATCGAATAGTTCATGGCTTCTACGACCGTCTTCTGATACCCTTCCTCCGCCGGCAGAAAGGTCTTTAAGATTTCTTCTATCTCTTTTGTTTTTTGCTGTAAGGTTTCCTCAAAATTCATCCAACTCACCATCTTCACTGATCTTTAAGACCTGTTTTTCCACTTTGTCAATCTTGTCATTACAATATTGTAAAAGCTGCATTCCCTTCTGATAAAAGGAAAACGAATCTTCCAGAGTCGTCTCTTCCTCTTCCAGATGCGCTATCGTCTCTTCTATCCGTTCAAATGCCTCTTCCAGAGAAAGTTCTTCTCCTGCCGTCCCCTGTTCCTGTCCGGGTTTACTCATAGCAATAACCTTACCTTTCTTCTATTTCCGCCGCCTGTGCCGCAAACGACAGTTTCCGGCTTTCTACAACCTTTGTATGTATAACGCCGTCTTTTACATAAACCTGCATTTCATCCCCCGGTTCCACCTGTCCCGTCCGGTATATCGTCCTGCCCTGCGCATCCGCCGCATAGGCATAGCCCTGACTCAATTTATCCAACGGGGATAAGCCTTTCATCTTCTCGATATAAAGTGCCAGCGTATGCTTCTTATCTGAAAGCCGCCGCGTCATGGCCTCCTGCAAAGTATCCTCCAGATGCAGCATATAGGTGCGTTTCTCCCGAAGCTGATTGACCGGACTTAAATATTTAAGCTGCATCTGATAATGAGACAGCTTCTCCCGCTGTCCCCTGATATGGTTTCTGCACAGATGCTGCAGCGTATAAGCATATTCTCCCAGCTTATCCTGAAACTGCTCAAGATCAAAAACGGCAAGTTCCGCCGCTGCAGATGGCGTCGGCGCCCGCAGATCCGCTACAAAATCCGCTATCGTCGTATCCGTTTCATGCCCGACGGCCGATATAACGGGAATCGGGCAGTCAAAAATGGCCTGTGCCACGGCTTCTTCGTTAAAAGCCCACAAATCCTCAATAGAGCCGCCGCCGCGCCCAACGATAATGGTATCAACCTTATAACGCTCCATGGCATGGATACCGTTTACAATGCTCTGCACCGCCATCTCACCCTGTACGATCGCCGGATAGAGAATGATCTGTACATAAGGATTCCTTCTGCCGGCGATCTGTATGATATCCCGTACCGCCGCGCCCGTCTGTGCCGTTACTACGCCCAGACGCTCTATATATTTAGGAATCGGCTGTTTGTACTGCTTCGCAAACATCCCTCTTTCTTCCAGTTCCGCCTTCAGACGCTCGAACCGCTCATAGAGCGCTCCTGCGCCATCCTGCCTGATCTGTCTGGCATAAAGCTGGTATTTGCCATCCCGCTCATAAACATCCACTGTACCGCTTACGACGACCTGCTGGCCTTCCCGCATCTGGAAGTTTAGTCCGCCTCTGTTTCCGGCAAACATAACACATGCTATCGTTCCCTTTTCATCCTTTAAGGTAAAATAAATATGTCCAGAGGAATGATATTTACAGTTGCTCACTTCGCCTTTTACCGAAATGGACTGTAACATAAAATCCTGCGTGAACATATTTTTAATGTAGGAATTTACCTGTGCTACCGTATACACATTCTGCATCACAACACCTCGAAAGACGACAGAGACCCTCCTTAAGCAAACTTGGCCAGGATACCGTTGATAAAACTCGACGAAGCATCCTGACCAAACTTCTTCGCCAGTTCTACTGCCTCATTGATGGCTACGCCGGTCGGGACGTCTTCGTCATACGTAATCTCATAGACTGCCAGCCGGAGTATCGTCAGATCCACTTTACCCATTCTGTCCGTATTCCAGTTCTCGGCTTTTTCATTCAACATCCTGTCTATTGTCTCTAATTTCTCCGCAATTTTCCGGTATTTGGTGGAAATATATTCTTCATCCGCCCCATCTGCCTCACAGATATCCTCAAAGAAGAGCTGTTCCTGTTCAGCCATCTCTTCCGGAGCGTTAAATTCAATGCGGAACAACAGTTTAAATATCTGTTCCCTCAATTCTCTTCTGCTCATGGAAACTCCTGCTTTGCTCTCTCTGCTCTATCTGTCTTTTGTTACGTTGATACCGGCGATCCGGATGTTGACATCCGTCACTTCCAATCCCGTCATGTTCTCCACCGCGTTTTTCACCTTGCTCTGCACGCGCTGGCAGGTAGCGGGAATATTAAAGCCGTACTCTATGGTAATGGCCAGATCCACTTTCACTTTCTGCTGCTGTACTTCCACTCTCGTTCCCTTCGCCGCGTTCTTCATGCCGACTTTACTCAAAAATTCATGCGTCATATTGCCGGACATGGCCGCAACGCCTTCTACTTCCGTCGCTGCAAGCGCCGCGATCATCGCTACCACGTCATCCGCTATCTTAACGGAACCAATCTTTTCATCTCCCTGTAGATCATAAGTGTTTTTTGTAAGTTCCTGTTCCATATCCATAACCATACCTTTCCCATTTCATCCGCCATAGCGGTCAAATACTTTTCGTCTGCTGTCTAGTATACCAAAATTTATGATGTTTGCCTAGTACCGAAATCAATAAGAATTGCTGCCGGGAATTACTACAGCCAGAAACTCATGCTGTACTGCTCTTCATCATCCGTATAGGAAACGACCCCGTCCGGACAGTCCAGATAGTGGAATATCTCCTGCTCATTGATCAGCATATCCTGCATCTGTTCATAAATTTCTTCCGTAGCGCACTTTAAAGTAACATACGCGTTGCCCCGCTCATAACCATCCTGAAAAATACGGGTAAGCTGTTCCTTATCAAGCGCTGTGAAATAAAGTCCTTCTTTTACGTAATAATTGGCCTCCATAGAGTCACATTCCGGCGGCGTCACTACATTCTCTATCCTGTGTGTTTTACAAAGCTGCTCGGTCGTCACACATAAATAATCATAGTTGATCGTCGGTTTGGCTTTCCGGGGATAGGACTCATCTCCGCCTACTGCCTGATAAGAAGCGTCTCCCCATGTCGTATCTACATAATACCATTGTCCGTCAATTCTGACCGCATTCCAGGCATGTCCTTCACCCTGTGAGACTTCTCCCAGGATCAACGTTGCCTCGATCTTTGCCTGCTGCAGCAGATACTGCATCGCTTTGGCATACCCCTGACAGACCGATCTGCCATTCAAAAATACAGAACATATGTTCTGACTGTCATTTGCCGAAGCATCATACTCCGTATGGTCGATGAGATACTCATAAATATACTTCACCTTACCGTATTCATCCATCTCCGGTGTGATCCCGGCGAAGCACTTCTCCACGTATCCGTCGATCTCAGATTGTCTTTCGGCAATTTCTTCCCTGCTCATATGGTAAGTGCCCGTAAAAGTGATCTTCTTTATGATATCGCCTAATGTATACTGGGTATACGTATAACCATCCACATAAAATATCTCCGGATGATCGTTCAGCACACACTGGAACATACGGCCGATCTCCGCTTCATCCATACTTGAGAGCGTCACATCTTCCTGAAAATTTAAAAGCGTCCACAAAATTTCCAGATATATGTCCTTTTCTTCCTCCGGCAGCGCATTAAACGCATAAGAATCCGCCTGCATGTCCCGCAGAAAGAATTTCTCTTCCTCCGTAAGTTTTGCTTCTTCCGTTTCTCTCTGGATCTGTATGGTCTGCCCTTCTGCAGCATAACCATCAACCGGCTCTTCCATCGTCCGGCTCTCGTACAGACAACCGGTCAATAATGCCATAACTGCCAGAACAGCAGCCGAAACTCGTAGCAAAACTCTTATTCGCAAACAACATTTTTTCTTCATGAAATCACCTTCTGCCCTGCGAAACTACAGTTAGCGGTAACTTAATTTCTGCCGAACTCGGAAAGGATCAGACCGTTATTACGTTCTATCGTCATCCCGATGCTCCACTGATTCACGAATAATAACAGTGGATTGCCTTTCAGATCTTTGATCTTTTTCATATCGGAAGTTCCCGTCAGCGTATTCAGATCAATCTCTTTATTCTCGATCCAGCGGATATGCTCATATGGCAGATTCTCCAGACGAATCTCCACATTATACTCATTTTCCAGACGGTATTTTAATACATCAAACTGCAAAACACCGACCACACCGACTATGATCTCTTCCATTCCTGTGTTAAATTCCTGGAAGATCTGGATAGCGCCTTCCTGTGCGATCTGCGTGATGCCCTTTACGAACTGCTTTCTCTTCATCGTATCAAGCTGCCGCACTCTGGCGAAATGCTCCGGCGCAAAAGTCGGTATCCCTTCGTACTGGAACTGCTCTTTGGGCATACATAACGTATCCCCAATGGAGAAAATACCCGGATCAAAAACGCCGATGATATCTCCCGCATAAGCCTCCTCCAGTATCTTGCGCTCATCCGCCATGATCTGCTGCGGCTGGGAAAGACGCATCACCTTGCCGCCCTGCACATGTTTTACTTCCATGCTGGCCTCATATTTGCCGGAACAGATACGCATAAAGGCTATCCTGTCCCTGTGCGCCTTATTCATATTGGCCTGTATCTTAAAGACAAACGCCGAAAATTCGTTTTCCACCGGATCCACCAGTCCGATATCCGCCTTGCGGGGCAGCGGCGTCGTAGTCATTTTCAGAAAATGCTGTAAAAATATCTCTACACCGAAGTTGGTCAGTGCCGAACCGAAAAATACCGGTGTCAGTTCTCCGGCACGTATCCTGTCTAAATCATATTCCGCGCTGGCGCCGTCAAGCAGTTCAATTTCATCAAAAAGCTGCGCTTTAAAAGCCTCTCCAATATGGCCGCATAACATCTCTTCTTCGGTAATGGGAATCTGCGTAGCATGTCCCTCTTTCGTGCCCTTTTCCGTATCAGAATAAGTAACGACACATTGATTCTCCCTGTCGTATACGCCCTTAAACGCCTTGCCGGAACCAATCGGCCAGTTGATCGGGCAGGTCGCTATCCCCAGTTCCTTCTCGATCTCATCTAAAAGTTCAAAGGTATCGTTGGCGTCCCTGTCCATCTTATTAATAAACGTAAAAATGGGAATCTTACGCATCACGCATACTTTAAAGAGTTTTCTTGTCTGCGCCTCCACGCCCTTTGAAGCGTCAATGACCATGACCGCGGAATCCGCCGCCATAAGCGTCCGGTACGTATCTTCCGAAAAGTCCTGATGCCCCGGCGTATCCAGAATATTGATGCAAAAACCGCCGTACTCAAACTGCAGAACGGAAGAAGTAACCGAGATACCCCTTTCTTTCTCGATCTCCATCCAGTCTGAAACGGCATGTCTCGCGGTAGCCTTTCCCTTCACACTCCCCGCCAGATTGATAGCGCCGCCGTATAATAAAAACTTCTCCGTTAAAGTTGTTTTACCCGCATCCGGGTGCGAAATAATGGCAAAAGTCCTTCTTTTGTTGATTTCGTCTGCATAACTGCTCACGTTCTTATCCTCCATACTGCCTTTTAAAAAATATTCCTTCCTTAAAATATCCTGTTCATCGCATTGCCATGACGTTTCCCGTCAGCTTATGCAGTCCGTAAGCATGGAACGTCCGGCAAATTCCGGCCGGATCCCGAAGTAATCCAGTACGGTAGCGCCGATATCTGCAAAAGTATCCCTTGTGCCAAGATTCTTCGGCATCACCTTTCTGCCATACATGATAAAGGGCGTATGCTCTCTGGAATGGTCTGTCGATACCGTATAACCGGGATCACATCCATGATCCGCCGTTATCATCAGAATATCCTCTTCTTTCATCTTATCAATGATCTGTGGCAGTTTCTCATCAAAATAAGCAAGCGCTTTCGCATAGCCATCGATATCATTGCGATGCCCATACAGCATATCATAATCTACCAGATTCACAAAGCATAATCCTTCAAAATCTTTGTCCAGAAAAGCGAGCATCTTTTCAATGCCTTCTTCGTTGCCTTTTGTATAAGTATATTCCGTAATGCCTTTACCCGCGAAGATATCCTGGATTTTTCCTACGGAGATCACATCTTTGCCGGCCGCTTTCAGACTGTCTAACATGGTGATCCCCGGCGGTTCCAGCGAAAAATCGTGCCGTTTTGCCGTTCTCGTATAATTACCGCTTTCTCCGATAAAAGGTCTGGCAATGACCCTGCCGACCCCATGCTCGCCCTGCAGCAATTCTCTGGCCATACGACAGTACTCATACAAAGTCTCCACCGGAACGACATCCTCATGTGCCGCGATCTGAAAAACGCTGTCCGCCGATGTATAAACGATCAATTTACCCGTCTTTACATGCTCGTCCCCGTAATCTTTGATAACTTCCGTTCCCGAATAAGGCTTGTTGCAAAGAATTCCTCTTCCCGTCATAGCGCTGAATGATGCCAGTACATCATCCGGAAAACCGTCAGGATAAGTGGGCAGCGGCTTCTTTGAGAGGATACCCGCTATTTCCCAGTGTCCTATCGTAGTATCTTTCCCTTTGGATGCCTCTTTCATACGGGCGATCACCGCCTCCGGATGCGCCGTCTTCTCCACGCAGTCTACGCCATCTATATTAAAAAGACCTAACCTGCCCATATTAGGCATGTGGAAATAAGGACTGGAGGATACGGAACGCAAAGTGTTAGTTCCCCGGTCGCCATAATCGGCCGCATCTTCCATTTCTCCTATTCCGAAACTGTCCAGTACGATTAAAAAAATTCTTTTCATGTCTGCTTCAGACTCCCTTCTGTCGTATTATAAAGCATGGACGCGGCACAGACGCAGAAAGCCCTGTTCCTGCGCCCGCACCGCTTATTGCTTTCGTGTATAGTGTACCACGAAATTCACGGATGTGCACCTAATTTTCATTTGTATTTACAGTACTGATCACGATCGCATCCGCGCTGACCCCCGTTTTACGGATAACGATATCCTCAATCTGTGCCCGCTGTGCTTCTGTCAGTTCCGTTGTATTGACAACCACGTCCACGCTGTCCCCGTCAATGCTGACAATGGCATCTGTAAACCCTTTGGCTTCCAAGAGGATCTCCGCAGCCGTCTCCTTTTCGGCGATATCCGTCATGGAGATCATACTGTTGACCGCCTCCTGTTTCTGGCTTTCACTGATATTGGCATTGTTGATGATCTCTAAAAGCATCTCTTTATTCTGCGCTCTTGTCTGTTCTTTCTGCAATTTGGCCCCGGAAAGCGTGGATATCCCCGTAGAGGAAGTAAAAACAGCCTCACCCGGCACTTCCTCATCATCCGGAACTTCTGCAAGCATATCCGTACCCGACACTTCCACATCACTGTCCAGACTCTGGATATCTCCGCCTGCCTGCTCGATATCTTCCTCCGACAGATCGAGCAGGGTGCTGTAGTCGATATCATCCTCTACCAATGCCAGATTCCCCATGTCATCCGTAGCAATCTCACCGTTTACTGTCATGATCTCCTCGTCCGTCACCTTGGTTCCTGCGAAATTCAGGTAACCGGCAACAGCGATCATGATTGCAAGAGCAGTAATCATTACCTGATTCTTTTTGATCATATTCTTCAACCCATTCTCCCCTTTAGCTTTTATTGCTTTTCCTTTTTACTACTCTTATCTTATTCGTATCAATACCAAATAATACCTTAATTGTCTCAATAATATTCTCTTTTACCATCTCCGAGTCTGCACCCTGTACAATTACGACCACCCCTTCTACGACAGGCTGTATGGTTTTTCGCACATAGGGCACATCCTGACCTGCCTCATTTACTGTAAAAACAGTCGATTCTTCCAGACGGTTCTCTGTAACCGTCCTGCTCCCGCCTTCCGCATCCTGCTCCTGCGTCTGCTTTATTTCCTGCGGGATATCTTTCTCCAGGATTTTCTCTTCCGATTCCTTTAAAGTGATAAGAACTTCCACGCTCCCCGCTCCTTCAATCGTAGAAAGCGCTTCTTCCAGTTTCCCCTCCCAATAGTCCGTATAGGAAAGATCGTAACCCGTTTCCGGCTCTGCGCTGACGCTCTCCGTATTCTGCATCTGTCTGCTCCCCTCCATGATACCGGAATCACTGTCCGATATACCGGACTTATTCTGTCCGGAAGAAGAATCTTTTTGAGGGAAAGGTACTGCGACGACACAAAGCAGTATTCCGCACAGGATCATAACAAGAAGCTGATCCTTCCGCAATTTTGTTCCACCTGTTATTTTATTCAACAGTTTCTTCCACCGATCCATAGATGCTCACCTCCATATATTCTTCTTCGATACCGAGTATCTGCGCGAACCGCTTTCGCAGGATGCTTTCTGTCTGACCGCTCCCTTCTTCGCTGCGTGTGTCTGTTTCTGTCTGCTGCTCTCCTGTGCTGATTTTTTCAATGTGTATTTTTTTTATTTCCTTATTTCCGCTTTCGCCATTTTTTCCATACGCTTCATCGCTGCCGGTCCGATCCTGGGCCCTTTCTGTGTCCCATATCCCCATATCCGCAGCCGCCGTATGGAACATCACTACAACACGTATGTTATTTAATTCATACTCCTTTAAACCGTTTTCATTTTTTTCCTGCGTCGTCTCTAAACTGACTCTGACATTTACGATGTGATAATCTTCTTTGTTCGCGATCTCGTCATTTAATCTGGATTTAATTTCATTCTCCATACTCGCCACCAGCGCATCTGCGGCAGATCCTCCCATCTCAATTTCCTCTGTCGGATAATTGACTCCGGATTCTGACAGCGCATCGTTCCAGTCTGTTTCCAGTCCCGTAAAAATACGATATACCGGACTTAAGAACTGCAACAGTATCATAATACTGACAAGCAGCTTTATATATTTTCGGTATTTTGCCTCCGGTGCAAAATGAATCACAGCCTGTGCAGCAACCATAAAGATTCCAATCTGTTTGATCAATTCCACTAATGCGCCCATTACATCCCCCGATTCGTAGAACATGCGGCAATGGCGATACTGATGATAAAAAGACCAATGGAAGACAAAGCCAGTTTGAAGAGCATAATGCTCCCATCGCCCACCCGGTTGGCGCAGTTTGTCAGCCGCTTATCGCTAACGATACCAATAAGTGCCGCACCGCCCTTCAGCGCGCCGGACAAGAGCAGGATCTTCAAGACCGGAAGCAGGCAGATAAATAACATAACAAGTGTAATGTATATGCCAATACTGTTTTTTATCAGCACAGCCGAGCCTATCACCATCTCAAACATCCCCTCCGTCAGATTTCCAATCCCCGGAATCAGGGCAACGGCTTTTTTCAGGGCGGAAGACTCCAACGCGTCCACTACCGGCGATATCATAGACTGCAAAAGACTGAACCCCGTAACGATTCCAAGTGTTATTTTAATGCAGAAACTTACCAGTTTCTGTATAAAATCAAGCAGCAGATTCAGTTTTTCCTCCATCCATATCCCGTTCACTACGCTGAGCAGGATGAAGCAATAAGTAAGCGGTAACAGAAAAGACAGATAGCACTTTTCGATCAGATAGACCGTCATGAGAAAAAGCTGGTAATAGGCTGCGGCTGATGTCGCCCCGGCGGCTGTTCCCACAGCCAGAAGATAAGCGGGGATAAAAAGCTGCATAAAGGTCGCCAGTTTATCCAGCATTTCTTTTACAAGAGAAGCGGCATTGCCAAATACTTTAAGGAGTATGGCGGTAAGCAGCAGGTAGATAAAATAAAATGCCAGATCCGATACCTGATGATTTTGAAAGATATCTGCAAAATTGGCAAAAAGAGCCGCCGTAACTCCCAGAATAAGGATCATCATAAAAAGTGTTCTGATCTCTCCGGTCTGCGCTTTCACTACATCTTGCAGACCGGAAAGTAACAGGGATACAGCCTCCGTGATCCTCCCTTTCAGAATCAATGATAACACCTGTTCCCCATCAAGGCGATACTCTGGGAACAGGGCTTCAAAGCTGTTTTCAGCCTCTTCCATATCCATTTGCCGCCAGACACTCTCTTTCGCCGCCGCCTGTACTTTCAGCGGTTTATTGCAGACATTGCAGAGGATGATAATAAGCAGGAAAATTACCTTTTTCATCCGCCGATCTCCTGAATACTCTCCATCAAAGTACGCAGCAGAGGCATCCCCAATAAGAGAATATACATCTTGCCCATCGTCTCCACCTGCCCCGCAATGCCACCGTACCCCGCATCCTTACAGATACCAGAACAGAACTCGCATACATAGGCAGCTCCCACCGCCTTTAATAGCAGGGACAGATACTTAAAATTATCTCCAAGATAAGTCTGCATACTTTCCATGCCTTCTAATACTCTCGTAAAGTAGTTGACCGAATAAGTCAATATCAGCAGACATACGCCCAATCCAATATATATGCCATATTCATTTTTATAACTTTTTAAAGGTACCGCTAAAAGCACCCCGATCAATCCGATCAGTCCGATTTTAATAACATCCATTATTTCCGCGCCTTTTCCTGTTTCAAGCTATGAGTAAACCTTTTTTTAATCCGTTTCAAAATATTAAATCCTGATTAAATCCCAAAAAATCGCTTCGCGATTATCTTGTTGCATCGAGGAATTTCCTAGATCATGAAAAGATCCTGTATCATTACAAACAAATCGTAGATGTACGGTACAAGCCATGTCAATACCAGGATCAACCCCGCCAGACTGATCAGAAAGGCATGTTCCTCTCTGCCGCTGTGTTTCAGGATCTGACTCAGGATCGTCACCAATATGCCGACTGCCGCAATTCTGAAAATAAGACTAATCCCCATTCTTTCCTCCAAGTCCTCTCTCGCCTGTATCTTTACAGAAATAAAATAATAAGAAACAACCCCGCCATGATGCTGATACTCATAATAACCTTCGCCTTATTCTCATACTCTGCCTGCGCCCCGGCGATACGCTCCGTGATGATATCCAGAGATTGTCCGACGTCCGCAGCCTGCATGGTTTCTTCCGGCATCCCCGACTTTTTCGGCAGATTTATCAGGATTTCCTTCTCATCCTCTTTGAGCGGCAGATTTTCCATACAATGCCCCATCTCCTCTTCCCACAGTACATACAGCGCTTTTCCGTCGTTTTCTTCCATACGCTGATACAACGTTGCAAATGCGCTCTGGTACGGTTCTTTTGCATATCCACTGAAAAGCAGACAGATTTCCGGCAGAGTTCTTTTCCCGTAAATAATCTCGCTCTGCATCCTGACGATCATAGCGCGGATCTCCCGAAGTTCCCTGATGCGGCCTTTTTCTTCCGCCACCTTATTGATCCCCATTCCGGTGCATCCCGCCATCAGCAGCAAAATTCCTGCGAGTTTGAGCATAACTTCCTCTCTCTATCATAAATACCAATTATATCACACTTGTTATTTTTCTTTCCGAGCAATAGATACCTGTCAAAAACCTGCTGTGCCATCACAGGCTTCATATACTCTTTGCGGCTCACTTCTTCTATGGAAAAACCATGAATGGTCGCCAGCATCCTGCATCCGCACTGAAGCGCCCTGTGCATGGCCTCTATTTCTTCTTTATTTCCGAGTTCGTCAACGGCCAGGACATCCGGCGCCATGGAGCGTATCAACATCATCATGCCCTCGCGTTTCGGACAGGCGTCCATCACATCCGTGCGCATACCGATATCATTCTGGGGAACGCCGAGATAACTTCCTGCGATTTCCGAACGCTCGTCTACCAGTCCCACGTTTCGCCCTTTCCCGCAGCGGTTTCCCTGTGAAAAATTCCGTACCAGATCCCGCAGCATGGTTGTTTTTCCGCATCCCGGCGGCGATATGATCAGGGTGTTGACGATTTCTCCATTCTGATATAGATAAGGGAGCGCTTTTTCAGAGACCCCTTTTATTTCATGCGCGATCCGGATATTTAAATAACGTATGTATTTTATATTCCTGATCTGTTCCCGGTTCTCCAGGATAACCTGTCCCGAAACGCCGATCCTGTGTCCGCCCGGAATCGTCATAAACCCCTGCCTGATCTCATCGGCAAAGGCATAGAGCGAATAACGGCAGACATGTTCTAAAACCGCCTCTAACTCCTTTTCCCGGCTGCACACCGCATCTGACAGGTTATCTGTCAGTTCGCCGCTTGCAGAAAGAAAACGTTCCTCATTATCCAGCAGGATCGTAACAGGCTGATTGACGCGCAGGCGTATTTCCTGCAGCCGATCCGCCCATTCTGCCACTCTGTCCCATCTTGCACGCATGAAATCGGGGAAAATATGTAAAATTTCCTCTTTCCGCATCTTCACCGCCCCCCTTATCTCAATATATGAAACGTTGTCCGAGTTATGACAAAAAAAAGCGCAAGCTCCGCAGCTTGCGCTCCAAGAATTTACTCCGTAAATTCTTGCCTGCATCCCACCACGATTACAGCATTTTCCTATACGGCAAAAAAGCGCAAGCTCCGCAGCCTGCGCTCCAAAAATTTACACAGTATATTCTCATCCGTCTTTCTGCCTGTCCCGTTTCCAGGCCATGATCTCTTCCAGCCTGTCGCGCACTTTTCCCTCGTCTCCCTGCCCGGTTGGAAAATAATAGCGCCTTCCCCGCATGGATTCCGGCAGACATTCCATAGCCGTCAGTTTTTCCTCCGTATCATGCGCATACTGATAGCCTTCTCCGTAATGCAGCTGTTCCATCAGTTTCGTCGGTGCGTTCCGCAGATGCAAAGGTACGGGCGGTGAATTGTCTGTTCTGATATCCTGCTTACATTTCTCACAGGCCGTATAAAGCGCGTTGGATTTCGGCGCCATGGCCAGATATGTAACCGCATGCGTCAGATGCACGTCACATTCCGGCATCCCCAGAAAGTGACAGGCCTGATAGGCCGCTATGGCAAGCGGCAGCGCATGGGAATCCGCCATTCCGATATCCTCGCTGGCAAAACGCACCAGCCGTCTGGCGATATAAAGGGGATTCTCACCGCCCTCTAACATGCGTAACATCCAATAGACCGCAGCGTCCGGATCGCTGTTGCGCATGGATTTATGCAGAGCCGAAATAATATTGTAATGTTCTTCGCCCGCCTTATCGTATAAAAGAGATTTCCGGTTGATACACTGTGCCAGCCCTTCATCCGTCACTAAAAGCGCACCTTCCGGCGTGATCTCACCATTTAAAACGACCATTTCCAGTGTATTGAGCGCCATACGGGCATCTCCGCCTGCAAATACGGCAATGGCTTTTAGCTGTTTGTCCGTGACCAATATCTTCTGTCCTGCGAATCCGGCGGGATTATGCAGGGCATTTTCTAAAAGTTGTACGATATCGTCCTCTTCCAATGCCTTTAAAACAAAGACCCGGCACCTGGAAAGCAGAGCCGCGTTGACTTCAAAAGACGGATTCTCCGTCGTCGCACCAATCAGCAGGATACTCCCCTTCTCCACAAAGGGCAGAAAAGCATCCTGCTGCGCCTTATTAAAGCGGTGGATCTCGTCTACAAAAAGCACTGTGCGGATTCCCATCTTACGACTGATCTCCGCCTGATTCATCACTTCCTTGATCTCTTTGATGCCGCTTGTGACTGCGCTGAAATTGATAAAATCCGCCTTCGTCCTGCCGGCGATGATTCCCGCAAGCGTCGTCTTGCCGACGCCCGGAGGCCCCCAGAATATCATGGAGGAAATCTGGTCTTTCTCGATCAACTGCTTAAGTACCCTGCCCTCGCCCAGCAAGTGTTTCTGTCCGATAAACTCCTCTAACGTCTGCGGCCGCAGGCGGCTGGCTAACGGGTGGGACGCCAGTCTGTCGCTGTTGTTCTCATAATTACCGACATCAAACAATGTCATCTGTTCCATGAAAATTCTGCCTTTCTCTTTGCACATGATCTTCTATAACCTATATCTTTTTAGCGTTATAATAAATTATAGCAAACATCTGTTCTATTTTCAACTGATCTCCCGGATTTTTTTACGCATTTCCAATAAAATATCAGACGTTATTATAAACTCGTCAACTCCCATTTTTACTAAAAATTCAAGTAATTCTTCATCCGCAGCCATCTCTTCGCAGACACCCGCTCTTTTTCCCTCCTGATGCGCAGCCTGCACAGACATCTCAATCAGTTTCAGTACCGCTTCATGATGTGGATCAAAAAAAGACTGCATACTTTTATTTGCTCTGTCGATGGCCATGGTAAACTGGCCGAGATGGTTCGTTCCGACACAGAAAAAATCCGCTTCTTTTGCCAGTTTTTCACTGATAAGGGCCGCCGCGGGCGTCTCAATCATAACGCCAAGTTCTACTTCTTCCTGATAGGCGATTCCCTCTTCTCGCAGTTCCTGTTTGACCTGCGCGGCGATCTCTTTTACCATCAATACCTCTTCTAAGGAAATGACCATCGGTATCAGAATGCCCAGAGAACCGTAACAGCCTGCCCGGTAGAGGGCGCGAAGCTGGGTCTTTAAGATTTCCGGCCTGCTTAGACAGATACGCAGGCCGCGGCAGCCAAGCGCCGGGTTGCTTTCTTTTTCCAGTCTGAAATATGGCGCCGCTTTATCTGTCCCGACGGCCAGTGTGCGGATGATGACTTTTTTATCTTTCATTTTAACAAGTGCCTGTTTATAGGCTTCAAACTGCTGCTCCTCCTCAGGAAAATCCTCATTTTCCAGATAGAGAAATTCGCTTCTGAAAAGCCCGATCCCTTCCGCGTCATTATCAAGTGCATTGTCAATATCCTGTAAACTGCTGACGTCCGCATACAGGTGTATCTTATTGCCGTCCGCCGTAACGGTCTCTTTTCCTTTCAGAGCCTGAAGACTTAGCTTTTTCTCAACTAATATCCGCTTTCGCTCCTGAAGTTCCGCATAAGTTTCCTCATCGGGATCGATGTAGGCGGTTCCGTTTTCTCCATCCAGAATGACCTGATGACCGTCATATTCTTCCAGATTATGCGTCTGCATGGCGATAAGCGCCGGGATTCCAAGACTTTTGGCCAACATCCCGGCATACGAATCGCCCGCGCCCTGCTCTAATAAGAAGCCCGCCATCTTTTCATCCGGGAGTCCCTTCGTATCGGCCGGGGTCAGTTCTTTCGCCGCTATGATAAGCGGCCCCGTAAGCGCCTTACCGCAGATTCCCTCCATATCCGGTTTTTTATAAAAAATCTTTCCTATACAGATATCCTCATATACACTTCTGCCATACAGCGTGACCATACGAAAATCCCTTCCTTACAGATACTTTTACAGATTCTCCTGCAAAAACTGTTTTAAGCCCCAGGCGGCTTCTTTTTCATCCGCGCCCTCTATATTCATGGTTATCATATCGCCCTTAGAGGCACCCAATCCCATAACGCCGAGAATGCTTTTGGCGTCTCCGCTCTTTTCCTGATGGGATATCTGAATGGCCGAACTGTATTTACTCGCCTCCCTGACTAACAGCCCCGCGGGTCTGGCGTGCATTCCTACTTCGTCTTTGATCCTGTACTGAAATTGTTCCATAACCGTATAATCCTGCCTTTCCTTGGTTTTAAGGTTTTATCTACCTTATCGTTTCCAATTCGGGCAGGATTATTCTTATAGATACCAAACCGGTATCTGCAATATATTTTCTCTTAACGCGCCTACATCCGGACAGTTACAGATGACCGCGCCCATACCTCTTTTTTTCCCCGTAATCTCATCCAATATGGAAAATGCAGAGGTCATGCTGGCTTTCGCCTCTGTATTTTTCTTGATCTCAACTGGATACAAAGTTCCGTTTTCTTCGATGATAAGGTCAATCTCTGACTCTATTTCTCCTGTTTCTCCGTTTTCTTTGACTTTTTTCTTGTCGCGCCCGCGATAATAAGACACGAAATGTCGGTAATCCAGTCCCTCATTGGCAAATGATTTGAGAATCTCAGAGACGACAAATGTTTCAAATAAAGGCCCGCTCATTGCACCGTAAGCCAGATTCTCCGCTGTAAGCCACCTTGTAAGATAACAGGCCAGACCGGTATCCCGAAAATACAGCTTGGGAGATTTGATCGCCCTTTTTAAGATATTGGAAGTGTAAGGTTCGAGCAGATAAATGATTCCCGATGCTTCTAAAATAGACATCCAGTTTTTCACTGTTCCTACATCTTTGCCGATTTCTGAGGCTATGTTGGAATAGTTTAATACTTCCCCCGTTCTGGCGGCAGCTGCGATCAGACATTGCCTGAAAGCGTTTAAGTCCTGTACTACTGCCAATTCCCGGACATCTCTTTCCATATAGGTTTTCACATAATCTGCATAAAATGCGCTCCACTCTTTATTTTTATCCTGCAATTCCGGATAGCTGCCTCTGTGAATCACTTCCCAGATGTTTGGCGGTTTTTTTACAGTCTTTCGCCGCTCCGCCACATATTCCATCGTTGGCAGAAAATGCTGGTTAAAAACATCTCCCATACTCTCACGCATTGACAGGCCCGAAAGTTCGACGATTCCAATCCTCCCGGATAAAGACTCGGAAACATTCTGCATCAGATGAAACGGCTGCGAACCGGACAGGCAGAACAGTCCCCGTTCCTCACTCTCGTCACATTTTATCTTGATATAACGAAACAATTCTTTCGCCCTTTGCACCTCGTCGATCGTCACGGGCGGCGCGTTCAGCGTCAGAAACATATCCCCGGCTTCTCTGGCCTGCTGTTCCATAAACGGATCATCCAAAGACACATACCGCCTGTCGGCAAATACTTTCTTTAATAAAGTGGACTTGCCGACCTGACGCGCTCCTGTCACCAGTATGGCCTTATAAGTCTCGTTGTATTTGTATAATCTGCTTTCTAAGGCTCTGCAAATATAATCCATACGCTAACCTCCATGATTCCATATTATGAAATCTCCAACAAATTTTATGGCATATTTGGAATCAAATTCTAAATATGCCATAATCTTATCATAGAATATGCAATTTTGCAATTTTTATTTCACCCAATAAGCACCAGTCCCACCTGATACACAACAAAGGTCACCACCCAGGCCACGATAAGCTGGAATGCCGCCACGAACCCCATCCAGGCCAGACTCCCCGATTCCTTACGGACGGTCGCCAGCGCCGCGGCGCAGGGAATATAAAGCAGACAGAATACCATCAGACAAAAAGCGTTTAACGGGCCGAAACCGATTCCCTGTAAAACTTTTGCAAATTCCGCCATCCCCGAAGGAGAATTGGCATTCACAATACCGAATAATACTGCACAGCTTGATACAACGACTTCCTTAGCTGAAATACCGGCGATCAGTGCGACCGCAATCTGCCAGAAACCGAGTCCGATCGGCGCGAATACCGGCACCATCCATTTGCCGATCATCGCCCCGAATCCTTCCGACATATCGGCGGTATAACCATGCGGGCCGAAATTCAGCACCACCCAGATAACGAGCGTCGCCACGAAAATAGTCGTCCCTGCCTTACCCAGATAGTCTTTAACCTTCTCCCATACATAGATGCCGACAGTCCGCAAGTCCGGCATCTTATACTCCGGCAGTTCAATCAAAAGATAATTCGGCCGCTCTTTGGAGTCGAGCAGATGCAGTATAAGAGAAACCAGAATGGCCACCACGATACCGATCAGATACATGGAATAAGCCACTATCATCGCATGATTTCCAAAAAACATCTCGGAAAACAGTATGTAAATCGTCAATCTGGCGTTACAGCTCATAAAAGGCGTTACTAACATGACTTTATAGCGGTCACGCTTATTTTCCAACGCTCTTGAAGCCATGATAGCCGGAACGGTACAGCCGAATCCCAGAAGCATCGGGATAAAAGCCTTCCCGGAAAGACCCAGCCTGCTCATAATGCCTTCCATGACATAGGCCACGCGCGCCATATAACCGCTGTCTTCCAGAAAAGCCAGCGCCAGAAAGAGGATAAAGATATTGGGCAGGAAAGTAATGATCGTACCCACGCCTCCAATGATACCCTCCACGACAAGCGACTCGGCCACCTCTCCGGCACCGATCACCGACATTCCTTTGATGGCAAGCTGCGAAATCCCGTCGATAGCCAGTTCAAAATAACCTTTTAACCAGTCGCCGACCGTAAATGTCAGGAAAAATACAACTGCCATAATACCGAGAAAAATCGGAATACCCCATATTTTATGCGTCAGGGCAAGATCCACTTTCTCCGTGAACTTATCCTGTCTTTCTTTATGAAGCAGGACCTCGTCTATGACTTCCTGAATAAAATCATACTTTTCATTGATGATCTGTGTCTCATAATTCTTATCAAGGACATCCGGCAATTCCACGGGATATTTATCACAGACTTCCGTATCCTGTTCTAAAAGTTTGAGCGCGTGCCAGCGATAATTCTCCAGATGGGGATATTTTTCCTGCAAAGCCGGAATGATACGGTCAATCTTATCTTCTATCTCGTCCGAATATACCATGGCGTATTCCGCATGGTGGTCGTGAATGTGATGCCGTTCGCCTTTATGGTGATGACTTAAAGATTCCGGCGCCGCGGAATCCTTATGATGGGCCGCCGCGTGCAAAAGCGAATCCAGACCGCTTCTTTTTCTGGCGGATACCGGGATTACGGGAATACCCAGCATCTCCGGCAGACGGTGCAGATCAATCTCCATACCCCGCTTTTCCACCACATCCATCATGTTCAGAGCCAGCACGACAGGTTTTCCGAGTTCCAGAAGCTGTAAGGTCAGATAGAGGCTTCTTTCCAGCGCAGAGGCGTTGGCCACGTTGATGATGACGTCTACTTCATCGCTTAAGATAAACTGTCTGGAAACCGTCTCTTCCATAGTATAGGACGTCAGACTGTATGTACCGGGCAAATCCACCAGCCGGATGTTCAGGTCATGTTCTTTAATGGCACCTTCTACTTTTTCCACAGTAACGCCGGGCCAGTTGGCGACTTTTAAGTTAGCTCCGGTATAGGCGTTAAAAAGCGTAGTCTTTCCACAGTTCGGGTTGCCGATAAAACCAATCGTCAGATTCTCTCTCATGCCGGCTCACCAGCTTCCCTGACTGTGATATTCCTGGTGATATGATAGCCGAGCGCAAAGCGTGTACCCCGCAGTTTGATTATCATGATGCCTTTTCCCTTGCGGTTTAAAACAGAGATCGTCGTATCCATGGTCATGCCTAACGATTCCAGCCTTCTTTCCATTTGAAAGGGAAGGTCAATTTTCTCTATGATACAATTTTGACCGATGAGGGCGTCTTTTAAAAACATGTGTTATTCCTCCTCTTTTGTGTCTTGGATGATTACAAAACACCAGGGCGGGCGGGCACAGGTGTTTCGCAATCATCTGTTTTTTATAGTTATTATTCCCGGATCAGCGTTTTATCCAGCCAACGGCCGCGTCTTAGGCGAATGAGAAACAGGATGCCTCTGACACAGAGTTCGCCGCACATGGCAAGCCATACGCCGTGCAGACCGACTCTCGGCGCCAGAAAAGCGGCGGCTGTAATGCGCACACCCCACATACTGACCAGATTCAGAATACTGGGGATACGGGTATCTCCTGCTCCGCGTAAGGCTCCCGCGGCTACGATAGAGGCTGCATAGAGCGGTTCCGCGAATGCTTCTATCCGCAGTATCTGCGTTCCCAGCAGGCGGACGTTTTCATCCGGCGTCAGCATAGCGAACATATAGGGGGAAAAGATAAACATCAAAATCCCCATGAGCGTCATAATTCCTACACCCAGGGAGACTGACAGCCATGCGTACCGCTTAGCCATTTCTTTTCTGCCTGCTCCGAGACTTTGTCCCACAAGGGTCGTAGCGGCGGTTCCTACGCCGTAACCCGGCATATAGCACAGACTTTCCGCCGTGACCGCCAGAGTATTGGCCGCTATGGCCACCGTGCCAAGAGGCGCAGTAATATGCGTCAACGCCACCTGCGCGCCACACAGAATAGTATGTTCCAGCGCGATCGGCAGAGATATCCCCGCGGCTCTTTTATAGTAAAGTGCGCTCTGCCCGCGTCCCATACCGCGTGTGATCTTTAGAAAATCCGATCTTATGCAGGCTGCATACAACATCAATATGGCGACTACCACTTCCGAAAGCGCTGTTCCCAGCGCCGCGCCTGCTACGCCCAGCCCTGCACCGAATATTGTTATCTGCATGTTTCCCAGCGTTACCTGTCTGCCTGGAAAAATAAGCAGCGAATTAAAAACGACATCCAGAATGCACATCATGATATTGAGCGCACTCGGCGTTTTCATATCACCGCTGCACTGTAACATGCTCCCCGCAAGCTGCCGAAACTGCGTTGCAGGCAGAGCGCAGGAAAATATCAGAAAATAACGGGATGCGGCCGAGGTGATTTCTTCCTTGCCGCCCAGCCATATCGGAAGGTGCGGACTGATCAAAATACCAATCAGAGATAAAATCGCCCCAAACACCAGTGCGAAGCCCAGCGAGGTCCTAAAAACCTCTCTGGCCTCGTCTCTTTGCTCCGCTCCGGCAAGATGCGCCACCTGTACGGAAAATCCGGTTGCCGCCGAAATGCACAGACCGCCTAAAAGCCAGGTAGAACTGGAAACAAGGCCGATCGCCGCCGAAGCCTCCGCTCCCATACTGCCGACCATAGCGGCGTCAATATACTGCATGATAATGGAAGTGATCTCGGCGAGAATGGCCGGGATACTGAGTTTTATGACCAGCTTTATCTGCTGTCCCAAAGACAAATTTTCGCTGTTGTTTATCATGGATATGTGCCTTTCACCTCTCGCCTGCTCTTATTTCTTCAAAGTTACCTCAATATAGTATAAGGCTTGAGAGGTGAAATGGCAAATGGTAAGGGAAATATTTTGCAAACTTTCTCAATACTCTATTTTTCGTAATGTTCTGCCACCTTTTTCAGATCCGCAATGATTGGCAGATGCTGCGGGCAGACATTCTCACACTGGCCACAGCCAACACAGTCAGATGCCTTGCCGAATTGACCGCTCAATATCTCATAATTTGTATAATTGACCGTCCAGCCCTTTTCTTCCAGCTTCTCCCGCATATCCTCATTGTATAGAGAAAAATACTTAGGGATGGCGATGTGCATGGGACAGCCTTCCGTACAATAAGAACACCCCGTACATGGTACGGCAATCTGAGCATTGATAATATCCGCAACCTGGAAACAGACTGCCTTCTCTTCCTCTGTCAGAGGCGTAAAATCATCCATAAAACCGACATTATCCTCCATCTGTGCAATGCTCGACATACCGGAAAGTACAACCATAACTCCCGGCAGGCTGGCAGCAAAGCGGATTGCCCAGCTTGGCACACTCCTATTGGGATCGTGTCCAAGGAATAATTTTCGTGCCTCCTCCGGGACATCGGCAAGAGTCCCACCCTTGACCGGTTCCATCACGATGATCGGCTTATTGTGCTTTCTCGCCACTTCATAGCAGGCCCGGGAATTGATCCACTCACTCTCCCAATCCAGGTAATTAATCTGAAGCTGCACAAACTCCATTTCAGGATGCTTTGTCAGAATTTCATCCAACAGCTCCGGCGTATCATGAAATGAAAAACCGACATGCTTTACCATGTCCCTGGCCTTCTTGTCCAAAAGCCACTTAAAGCAGTCAACCCGTTCATATTTAGGATACATGGACGCTTCAATACCATGAAGAAGATAATAGTCAAAGTATCCAGCCCCTGTCTTTTCCAACTGGGCATTGAATACTTTGTCACAGTCTTCCAAGGAGTTAAAAAATCCCGCATGAAGCTTGGTTGCCAGCGTAAAACTGTCTCTGGGATATCTCTCTACCAGCGCTTCTTTTGCAACACTCTCACTTGCAAAACCATTATACATCCATGCCGTATCAAAATAGGTAAAACCCTTTTCCATAAAAAGATCCACCATCTTCTTTACCTGTTCCACATCCACATCCGCAGCATTGCCGGGATCGTTCTGCGGCATACGCATCAAACCAAACCCTAATTTTTTCATATCCTTAGTCTCCTTTCCATATTCGCATAAATAATCTGTCATTACTCATCACATTGAATTCATTGTATTTTGAAAGAGAACTTTCCCGTCTCCAATTCCATACTCTTTGTAGAGTTTACTTCTGGCGGAGGTATCTGCGACTGCCCTCTGTACATCTTCTGTCCTGCCATCGGCAAACAGATTGTTTAACAGCTTGGCTAGCAGGTTTTCGCCTTCCTTTATTCCCTCTTTTATCCCTTCTTTGATTCCTTCCTTTATTCCTTCCTGTCTTCCTTCCCGCCTGATTCTATCCGCTATTTCACACATAATATTTACCCCCTCATTCTGTACTTTAAAAAACCTGACACGCTCCACGATTCTCGGAAAGTTCTCTGTTATGTAATCCGGTTTCGAGTCCTTGAAATAGGCAAGCAGTTCATTTACTCTGGCATCTTCCGTACCATATTCCAGGTTAAAATATATTTCATGCAGCCCATTGCCAAGCGACATGGTAACGTCCTGCCTGTCTGCCTTTCTGGGCAGTTTATATTGTCCCCTTCCGCCTCCTATGAAATCTCCTCTGCTGATATACACCGTTGTTACATCAGGCAGTCTGGCGTAGGGTTTTCCTTTTTCCAATATACTCATGTCTATACTTGAAAGGTAATAGCGCGTCCTCCGGAACGGCGCCTTTTCCTCATACATCTGTATTTCGACATTGATAAAATTTCCTTTTATGTCTTCCGCAAAGATGTCCAGCTCCACCGAGTGGTTTTCAAGGTTGCGGATGGCATATTGGGTTTTTACGTCTTTAATGGTGATTTTGTCATCCTGCAGCAGTATCCGGCATAATTCCTGGCACGCTCCCCTGTCCTCAAACACTTTTCCTGCAAATAGATCGCTTGTCAGGTTAAACTCTCCCGCCCGCTTTCTTTTTT
>JAMPIB010000044.1 GCA_023663085.1 Ruminococcus sp.
CCTGCTGTTACAGGCGGGGATTTTTTGGATGGGTTAACCCGTGAATGGTAACCAATAGAGGGCAATAGAGGTGAGAGAATTGCAGGTTGCCGGTTGCTTTTCTGTTATGTATGGATTATAATATTTCCATAAAAGGAAACTGTTTTCATGGGAAATACGCGTGAAGGAAGGGTTATTTTATGATAAAACGATGGGCACGTATCATACTGACGACAACGCTTGCAGGCAGTTTATTTCTTTTACCTGCCGGGCTGTTTAACAATCAGATCATTGGTATAACGGCATATGCGCATGGCAGTCATCATGGGAATGCGCATCACGGAAATTCTTCACCGGATTATTACTACTGTAACGGCCATGAAGCGCACCAGCACAATAACGGGGTCTGCCCTTATGCGGGTACGGACTCGGATTACTATTATTGCGATGGTCATGAGGCGCATCATCATGATAATGGCGTCTGTCCTTATGCAGGTACGGACTCGGATTACTACTACTGCGACGGACACGAGGCGCATCATCATGACAATGGCGTTTGTCCCTATGCGGCTGCCAACAGTACAACAGCCAATTCTGAAAATAGCAGCAATACCAGCAATACCAGCAATTCTGCCAACAGCGGCAACAGTGGCAGTTCTGGCAACAGCGGCAGTTCCGACAACAGCGGCAGTTCCGGCAGCAGTAAAGCGACCGATAATACCGCCTCCAGAAAAATGCACAAGAAATATTTTTCACAGAATATCGCTGATATCATCAGCATGTACTAATATATCAATACCGTTTTATTTTCTTGGAAGGTGTTTTCTCAAACTCACTCTCGCGCAGTTTCATGCGGTAGATCCGCTTATAGGCGGGCGCATTCTGATTATAGTCGTCTATGATCTGCTGCACGGCT
Source organism: Ruminococcus sp. (assembly GCA_023663085.1). Taxonomy (GTDB): domain Bacteria; phylum Bacillota; class Clostridia; order Lachnospirales; family Lachnospiraceae; genus UBA3282. Next base: position 896 of record JAMPIB010000044.1, read on the forward strand.
GCGGCGATATCCGTTATCTTCTTCTTTTTGGCGTAGTCGTAGTCCGGATAAACTTCCGCTTCGATGACACTTTCCGCCTCCCGCACCAGAATCTCCTGGATCAGACGGTTTTCGCCGATCTTATTTTCCAGTTCTTCCGGGGAAACATTCTCACCGTTTGGCGTGATGATAAGGTTCTTTTTCCGGCCTGTCAAAAAAACGAATCCTTCTTCATCCACATAGCCGAGATCGCCGGTCGCCAGCCAGCCGTCATGAAGCGTCTGTGCGGTTTCCTGTGTCATTTTATAATAACCAGACATAACGCTGCTGCCGCGCACCCACAACTCTTCATCCACTGTTTTGGCTTCGCAGTTGGGCAGAAGCTGGCCGACAGATTCTTTTTTGATATTCCAGCTTACCGTCGTGCTGATCACCGGGGCGCATTCGGTCATGCCGTATCCTTGCAGGATGGTGATGCCGTATTTTTCAAACAGGTCTATATAGGCGGGATTTAAGTAGGCGCCGCCGCTGCATATCGTGTGAAAAGCGCTGCCGAATATCTGTCTTTTCACCAGTTTCTTAGGCAGACCGGAAACGTCTTCCAGTTTTTTGGCTATCGTTTCTATCATTAACGGCACCATGAGTATCATATTGGGTTCAAAAAGTTTGATATTTTTTACGACGCGCAGCAGAGAATCGTTGATGCAGATCACCGCGCCGAGGGACATGCCTTTTAATATATCCATGCTCAGACAATAAGCATGGTGGATGGGCAGAACAGTCAATATCACCGTCCGTTCCGGTATCTTCATGTCCAGACAGGTCGCGTTTTCCGCCATATTACGGTGTGTCAGCATGACGCCCTTGCTCTTCCCGGTCGTCCCGGAAGTGTACATGATCGTACACAGGTCATCCGGCTGCGGCGTATAAGCAGAACCTGCCTGCGCCTCTTTTATCAGCCTGCCCAAAGATAAAATATTCGTTTTTTCGTCATCATCTTCTTTTTGCATGGATATCAGATATTTCAGTTTCGGACAACGTTCTCTGGCAATATCCGCCACATCCTGCCGCGCCTCGTCATATACAAACGTCGTGACATCCGCTCTGTCGATCAGCTCGCACATTTCTTCCGCAGGCAGGGACACATCCAGCGGAACGGCCACGCTGCCGCCGTTTACCGTGCCCAGATAGGTGGTGAGCCAGGCATAGGACGTCGGCCCTGTTATCGCTATATGGTTTCCCTGTTCATTTAGTTTACATAATGTATCAGAAAAGCGTTCGCTGTCTTCTTTCAGTTCCGTATAGGTCTTAGACGCAATCTCTCCCTTTCCAATTTTATAACGCACAGCATCTTCTGTGCCATATTTTGCCTCAGTCTTTACCAAAATATCGCGTATCGTACTGACCATCGCCTGTTTCTCCATTTTTACCTGCCTCTCCGTTTGACACTCCTTTGGTGTTTGATCTGTCTGCTTCTTCGTTTATGCCGTCAGTGACTCCAGATACTCGACCGCCTCCTGTATCGTGCGGATACCTGCCGCTTTCTGCTCGTCCACTTCAATATCAAACTCATCTTCCAATTCTCCGAGCATACTCATGAAATCAAATGACGTAAAACCCAGATCCTCCATAAAACGCGACTCCGGCCTGATATCCTCCGGTTTGACCTCCACATAGTTACAGATCAGATTCTTTAATTTTTCATACATGGTTTTTCCCTCTCTTTTCCTGATTTTCAGATCAATTTCATAATATCCCCAATTGGCATATCCGGGTTCTCCGTCCCCTTGAACATGATCTTGCATAAATAGTAATACAGATATTCCAGCTGCTTTCTGGACACCGCCTTGATCTGATGCTCAAAGTTAAAGTCCAGTCCGTTATCATCCGGTCTGTGCATGACCGTCAGATACATGCCCTGCGTGGTGGCGCCGTTGGGATACCATTTGGTCTTATAATGGATGCCGCCGAGTTTTTCCAGTCCTTTTTCCCGCAAAGTAAGCGGCTGGTAGGTAAGCGACATCGGCTCGTAAGTCTCGCCGCCCGGCAGTTGATAATACTGTTTCCGGTAAGCAAAATACTCTACCGGATTAAAATTGGCATGCCGGAACATCTCGTTCTGTTTGTCGCGTATCTCATAGACGCCCTCCAAAAAGGTCTTATCTTCCGATATGATCGTCCGGAACGGAAAAGAGTGTATTCTCGTGCCTCCGGATTTTTTCTCCATCAGAGTCGCTCTTCTGGCAATGGCGGTATTAATTGACACATCATCATTGCCGTTCATTTTCTGGAAATACGTCCGCAGTCCCATGAGCAGCAGACAGGCCAGCGACACATGATATTTCTCGCAAAAAGTCATCAGTCTCGTTGTCGGCTCTTCTTCCAGATGAAAAATATCCAGCGCCGCATCCACGGAATCGGATACATTCACGGCCGCCCGCTGATTCGGATTGCCGCTCTTTTTCCGCGCTTCTTCCAGTTTCTGCGGGCCATCGATGCCATTATAGATCGGCTCCGAACTTTCTATCAATTTATGGAAAAACTCTTCATCCCGCGTCTTGGCCTTACAGCCGGCCTCATAAGCCAGATCTTTTTGTAACTGCTCGATATAGGAAGCCATATCCGAAGGATAATCAATCCCTTCATAACAGGCGTTACAGTATATTTCTATGATATCTTTCATAAAGCAGATCAGAGACTGTGCGTCCATGGTAATATGATCCGCCAGAAAATAAATGCCGCTGTAACCGTCGGGCATCTTTATCATCACAATCCGGTTGAGTGGAGAATCCTGGTGTTTAAAAGGGATTTCCGTCCACTTCTGCATAATGCTTTCCGCTTCTTCCATCGTCTTGCCCGCGAAATCTACAAATTCGATATCCCGCTCTTCTTTCTCCACGACATACTGATACCAGTTGCCTTCTTTATCCTGCGCCAGCCGCAGACGCATAGCCTCACATCTTTCGTATGCCTTGTAAATGGCCTTTTTTAACTCTTTCCAGTCCAGTTCCACTTCTATCGTCAGGCTCGTCCCGATGTTCACCACCTGCTTCCTGGGACAGAAACTCAAATAATACAAATGAAATTTCTGGGCTACGGTCAGCGGATATACGGGATATCCTTTTCTTGTACGCATCATATTACTACCTTTTTCCTTTCTATCACATCACTTGGGAACCATGAAACTTTTTCCTCTGCCGGCCCATTCCAAAGTTTCATGGTGTTGTCGCTATTTTAATTAACTTACATATTCCTCTATAAATTCATCCATCGCCTTCTCATAGGCTTCTGTGTCCATATAATAACTCTCGGCATGCGCGGCGCCTTTGACGATCAGTTTCTTCTTGGGGGAGGCGCAGTTTTCGTAAATCTCATCGCACATACTGCAGGGGACGAAGGTGTCTGCGTCGCCGTGGATCAGCAGGATGGGCACGGTAGCTTTTCTGACTTCTCTGGCCGCATTGCACTCGTCCATGCCGTATCCGGCTTTTTTTCGGTTTACATAATCTGCTATCTGTATGACCGGAAAAGCAGGCAGATGATACATGGAATGCAGCACATGAGTGAAAACATATTTAGGCGAGGTAAAGCCGCAGTCAGAAATGATACCCCTGACCTGCTCCGGCAGCTTCAGGCCGCTGGCCATAAGTACCGTGGCTCCGCCCATAGAAGTACCGTGTAAGAGTATCTGCACATCCTCACCACACTCCTCAATGGCCCAGGTGATCCATTTCAGCGCATCTTCCCTGTCCAGAGCGCCAAAACCGATATATCTGCCCTCGCTCGCACCATGCGCTCTGGCGTCCGGCAGAAGCATGGCGTAACCGTGTTTCAGATAATAACCGGAAAGTGCAAGATAGTCTTTCATGCCTTCACTCGTATATCCGTGAAAGCAGATTGCCAGTTTGCCGCTTCTTTTTCCCGGAAAATAAGTGGCATGCAGTTTCAGGCCGTCCCATGACTGACAATAGACGTCTTCATGCGGCTGTGCAAGCAGATATTCTTTTCTGGCACCGATGAAATCCATATGCTTACTCCAGTCCGTTCCCGACATCTTCGTCGTGCGCTCCACTTTAGCGTTGCCGCGTTTCATTGTTCTTTGATAAAAATATGCCGCCTCTGCGACCTGTCCTGCCGCGATCGCGCCCACCGCGCCAAGCGCCGCCAATGTACCCTTTAGTGCTTTTTTCATTTTGCCCTGCCGCCTTTTTTCTTACTTTCAATCAAATCTTTCAATTTCAGTGCTTTTTCAATATTGCCTTCGACTTTTAATTTCTGTAATGTGACCGCTAAGATCGGGTCTAAATCTCCCGCCGCGATCTTCATCAACGTTTCCGCCTTGGCCGTAAACATCGCATCCCGGTCAAAATACTCGTAAGGTTCTACGTAGAGTCTGCCTTCTTTTACCTCTACATAAAAAATCCCCTCGGCCTCTCCGGTAATATTGAACTGGTAAGCCAGATGCTCCGTAACGTCGCTGACATCCGCCTCCATAAACTTCCCTTTTACCTCTGCAAAAAATTCTGCATATGTCATTTTGGTTCCTCCCTCTCAGAATCCTGTTACTATTATTTTTTGACAAAATTTGACCGTCGGTCAAATGTTTATCATCCATAGATTACCATTAATTCGACCGACGGTCAATATGTAAAATAATTCTGATCCGCTTAACTGATTTATCCGGATTGCGAAGCAGCCTGTGCTGCGGGCATTAGAACTTCTCCCCCTATTCGACGATCAAAATCCCCGGCTCTACTTTCTTCACCTTCCCGGCCGCCAGATAGGCGAATGCCAGAAACAATACGGTCACGATAACGCCCGGCAGGGACATGCGGAACAGATCCATCTTAGAGGTAAAATGGCTGACCCCGCAGATCCTTAAGATGACATCAGCCAGGGGGTCGGTCAGGTAAGCGCTGAGTACAATGCCCATAACCGAACCGAGTGCGGCTGTCATGCCAAAGCGGAGGGCAAACGCCAGACGCAGTTTCTCCGATACAAAGCCGAGTGATTTATAGATGCCCAGATCGCGCTGTTCTTTGTGCAGAATCTTATTTCCGGTAAGCGATACCGTCACCAGGATAAAGACGATCGTAATGATGAGCATAAATAACATCAACACCGATGTAACAAGCAAAACAGCGTCCGTCCCCGACCAGCTGTTATCGTCTATGGTAATCCTTTCACCATATGTTTCTTCCAGAGTCTCTTTCATTTCCGCTATGCAGGAGGCGTCTTCCAATAAGTAAAAAATATAATATGACGACTCTTTTACCTCTTCTTCATAAAAACTCTCATACCCCTCTTTCGTAACGCCGAAATTAGAGCCGATATCATTTGCGCACTGATAAATACCGCTGATAACAAACTCCCGTTCGGCCCCCTCGCTGCCGCAGGTAAGCGTGATGCCATCGCCGATACTGACGCCCAGCTCTTCGGCCACCAGATCGGTCACCACCATCTCATTGTCATAGATGCAGGTTCTTCCTTCCAATATATTATAATATTCGGGTGCGGAAACAACATTCATCAGATACTCCGTCTGATTTAAAAAGCCCCTGGCCATACGGTACTGGTAAGAATCCGTTATATGCGCACGTTCATCCAACATTTTTTCTATCTCCATACGAAGTCCTTCGTCCTCATAGCGGACTCCCATATCATAGCGCGCCGCCGCAAAAGATTCCATAAGCCCCCTGCCATCCGGCCCCAGCCAGGTGTCCAGCCTGACCGTCAGCGACAGGAAAAAGACCAAAAGCGCAGTCACAAAACAGGCGCTGACATACTGCTTTTTTCCCGCAACAAGCTGTCTGTAAGCAAGCCAGAAACTTAAGTTCCCCTTATGGATAGGCGCGGTGAGCCTGCTTTTAAAATATACATCCTCCGCACCGCCGCGGATGGCCCGTATCGGCGTGATCCTGCCGATCTTAGCTGTTCTGACAAAAACGAACCCCATAATAATAAGGATGATAAATCCTAAAGAGAGCAGACTCGCGGCAATGGGGATATCCGCCGGTATCAGCAGTCCAACTACCGTAACAGTCACGCGGCCGATTCCTTTGACAACAACCATAGAAAGCGGTATACCGGGCAGCATCCCGCCCAGAATGGCCGTCAGATACTGTAATATCTGTACAATCCGCAGATCGCGCCCTGTATATCCCAACGCCTTTAAAATGCCCATATCCACGTAATCCTGCTCGATACTGCTGCTGATACTGTGACCGATAATGATCATGGCGACTATCATCAGTACCAGCACGAATACGATCAGAAAACCCGCAAAAATATTCTGTAAGATCAGCATAAAACCCGTGATCGTAGATTTTTTATAAGAAAAACCTGGAATCTGCAGCAGTTCGGTCTTTTCACCCAGTATCTCCTGAAGTTTAGAAAGCGCCAGATCTTTTTTTCCTGTAATATGAACAGCGCTCCCGCTGCCTGCCATCGCCTTTTCCCCGGCTTCGTGGATGAGCGTCTCTAATTCCGCCATATCATGTTCCGTCACCAGCGCGCGTTTCATTCCCATCAGCGCACTTCCAGCCACCGGATCTTCAAAATATCCTTTTATCCTATAGCGCAGCGTCTCTTCGCCCTCTACGATGCTAAGTTCGATAAAATCTCCGATCTTCGCCTCATAAAGAGAGGCAAAAGCCGGCGAAACATACACTTCGCCATCAGCTAACGCCTCCGGCTCTTTGCGGATTCCGGTCAGATTTTCATTATAAATATGATATCCGCTCTCCTGCGTCCATGCCTGCACATGCAAAGAACCGAGCACCGAAGAACGCGGCTGCGCCTCTTCTCCATAAACCTCATACTGTTCAAAAAAGATGACGTCCTCCGCCGTGACCATTCCGACTTCTTCAATGTCTCCGATTTTCTCCAGAAGGGCATCTGTATCCGCTATTTCGTTGATCCAAAAAGTAATATCCCCATATCCAAGCCGCTCTATCTGCTCGTTTTCATAAGCATTGGCATTCATCCAGATCGACAACACCGCCAACAGCGATATCGTAATGATAAACACCAACGTCAGTATGCCGATAAAACTGCTCCTCTGGCTCTTAATATTCGCCCTGAGTAATGTTAAATATTTCATCTTGCTTTTCCTTTCTTAGCTGGCTTAGAACTTCTCTTCGCCTTTTTTACCATTCCATGGCCGTCAGCCACGCGCTCACCTGTTTCTCCCGGTTTTTGGCTTCTTCGCTGCGATACGGCGTCATGGGCATCTCGGCGGTCACTTTGCCATCTTCTATATAAAGAAGCCTCGTCGCGCGGATGGCCGCCTTGATATCATGTGTGACCATCAGGATATTCTGGCCGTTTTCGTTGATACGAGTCAGAATGTCCAGTACTTCCTGCGTATTTTTCTTATTTAAGGCCCCGGTCGGCTCGTCTGCAAAGAGCATCCCCGGTTCATTCATCATTGCTCTGGCAATGGCGGCACGCTGCGCCTCGCCGCCGGATACCTGCGAAGGAAGACGATTTGCCGCCTCTCCTACATTCATTTTTTCCAATAACATCTTCGCGCGCTCCCGCACTTCTTTTTCACTTTTCTGTCTATCCAGATAGCCTGTCACGGCAACATTTTCAAACAGGGTCAGATTGCTGACCAGATGCGCCTGCTGGAAAACAAAGCCAAATTCCTTACTGCGCAGAAGAGCCATTTTCTTTTCTTTTAAACTGCTGATTGCCGACTCTTTATAGCGCACTTCACCCTTCGTCGGCTTATCCATGCCGCTTAACGCATAGAGCAGCGTAGATTTACCCGCTCCCGAAGAACCCATGATGACCGTGAAATCTCCATCATAAATCTCCAGATTCACCATATCCAGCACATGGTTCTGGCCGCCGTTATTGGCAAAACTCTTGCATAAATCGGTGGCTGTCATAATTGTTGTTTTCTTATTCATTCCAATAACCATACCTTTCTGAAAACGACGGATATCTTCCGTCCTGTAGATATCATAACAGAATAATTATTAAGAAGTCTTTAAGAAATAATACTTTTATACCTCTTAAAATCAACGAGGCGCGTGATTATGCTACATGCAAAACTTTTGGCATTCAAAGTCGGAAATATTATAAAAAAGTAAGTTTCTAACATCTAAGTCAAAAACTATTGTAATTATTATAGATTCGGATATAATAAAAGTAGAAATACTTACAACAGCAGGAGGTGTGCCATGCCAAAGCTTATCAATCGCCCTGAATATTTACAGCAGCTTATTCAGAACAAAGATGTTGATCTGGTAAAAATTGTGACTGGCATCCGCAGATGCGGAAAGTCATCACTTCTTGATTTGTTTCATCAATATTTAACAGAAAATAAGGTGCCGGAGACTAATATTATTCATATGAATTTAGAGTCGCTGCAATATCGAAATCTGACGGATTATCTGGATTTTTACGATTATATCAGCGCACATATTCCTGCAGAAGGAAAAACTTATTTAATTTTTGATGAGCTGCAGATGGTAGAAAAATGGGAAAAGGCAATAGAATCTTTTCGGATTGACTTTAATGTAGATATCTATATCACAGGTTCCAACGCGTATTTACTGTCTACGGAATTTTCTACTTTACTTTCCGGCAGGTATGTGGAAATTCGTATGCTGCCATTATCATTTAAGGAATTTTTGACTTTTTATGAATTTGAAACGGCAATCACGATGGAAGAAAAATTCCAGAAATATCTCCAGTTTGGCGGTATGCCGATTCTCAGGGAGTATCGATTTCATGAGGCAAGGAGCAATCAGGCGTTGGAGGGTATTTATTCCACGGTTGTTTTGCGGGATGTTTTACAACGGAACCATCAGGCGGACCAGAATACTTTGCAAAAAATTGTGCTGTTTCTTTGTTCCAATATTGGCAGCATCACTTCACCCAATAATATCGGAAATGTGCTTTCTGATGAGGGAGATATTCAAAATAAAAAGAATATTGCCGGAAAAACAGTCGATAAGTATATTTCCATGTTACACAACGCTTTTATTTTTTATCCGGTAGGGCGCTATGATGTAAAAGGAAAACAATTACTGAAAACACTGGGTAAAAATTATATTATAGATATGGGTTTCCGCAATATGCTTCTTGGCTATCGTGACGCCGACCGGGGACATATCCTTGAGAACATTGTATTTTTAGAATTGATACGCAGGGATTATCGTGTTTATATCGGTAAAGTCGGTGAAACAGAAGTAGATTTTGTAGCTGAGAAACCAAATGACAGATTGTATATTCAGGTAACGGAGAGTATGCAGTCGGCGGAAACCCGCGAGCGTGAACTTCGCCCACTCCGGATGATACCGGATAATTATGAGAAAATTGTTTTGTCCATGGACAGAAGTTACATTAATTCCTACGATGGGATTAAATCCTGGAATCTGATTGACTGGCTTCTGCGGTAAGTGAAGTGTGAGACAGATATTGTGAAAAGAAAAGATGTAACGATACGGGAAGGGAGCAATAAGCTCCCGTCCCTATTTTAATTCAACTCGTACCTTTTCATTTCCAAGTAAAATTGCCTGTATTTCGTGTACATCTACAGCCTGTCCAAGTCCCATGAGTAAAATGTCCTTTCCGTCAGATGTATATCTGCCGCTTGACGCGGTAAAGCCGCACTCTGTTTCTTTTCCGTTTTTATTTACGAAGCCGGATAGGAATAATTCCTGCAAAGATATGTCTTCTTTGGAAGAATAAACTTCCTGATGCAGCTTTTCCACATCTGCTAAAGAGTAAGTGATTTTAAGGGCCAGAGGTGTCAATGTCAATTCCTCAATTGTTACCGGCACGCCCTGCATGACTACCTGTACGGGTTCCGTTATTTTGATAGTGTTGTTGCTCTGCATTTCTCCTAAAGGTAATGTCAGTTCCCATTTTCCCTCTATCAGTTCGCTGGTACAATCCGTAAAATCGGTTAGTTCGTCCTTTGGTTTGCCAAAAACATCGTAGGAATAATTTTCTAAAAGAATAGTAATGTTTTCTTCCTGCCATTCTTCACCTATGTTTTTCAGAGCATAAACTTCATAATAACCCTGTGTTGACGGCTCCGCTATCGGCATGTCTATAAAACTCATACCGACATTGCAGAATGCGTCCGGATTTTTAGTGATAATTTCTGGAACGGGATTGCCAAAATATCCGCTGCCGTCAATAATTTCACTTTCTGCCGTTACTAAGAGCAGAGCGTAAAAAACATTTTCATCATTCATAGTTTGTACAGCGGTAACAGTAATCCCATTATCGGTGACAGAGATTTCCTGCTCTTTTGCAACACCTTCCATAGTCAGCGTATTTTATACTTCCTTAACTGGTTCGCCAAAAGTTTTCGCCGCTTTGGGATTCCAGTCAAAAAGTTCTGCGGCAGCAACTGTCAAGCCAAATGTTGCCGTTAATGCAGCTGCCAGAATTAACCATTTGGTTTTTCTTATATGTTTCACTTTTCTATTTTCATCTAAATTTTCAAGTGTTTCTAAGATTGTTTGGTGCACGCATGCCGGTACTTGGGGAAATTCCCGTTCAAACTTCCATTCTTTCATAACCATCCACTCCTTTCAACTGCGCTTTTAACTGGTTTCTTGCCCGGAAAAGCTGTGTTTTCACCGCACCTTCGGAGAGGGAAGGCATTTTGGCAATTTCCGCAGTTGTATATCCCTCTACATAATGCAGAACAAAGGGAATCCGGTACTTTTCTTTCATTTTGGTAATTTCCTCAAAAACCGGAGAGTACGCTTCCTCTTCCGCAGTTTGTTCATCGCTCATGTATTCTTCATAGGAAACCAGCCGTTTGTTAGTCCGTAAAATGGCATACGACTCATTGATGACAATACGTGTCACCCACGTTTTAAAATAATCCTCGTTTTTTAAAGTATGTAATTTCCCATATGCTTTCAAAATGGCATTTTGTATGGCGTCCGCACAGTCCTCGTCATTTCTTAAAAGAGATTTTGCAACGCGGTACAGGCTTCTTTCCATTGCCAGTATCTTGGCGCTGAATTGTTCTTTTGTCATTATGTCCCCCGTTCTATGCTTCTATTATAAAGCACATGTAAACCCGCGGTCTGTTTTCATATGAATTTGTTTACATGAATTAGATGTTTTCTTAGCCTGAATGGTTACAAACATAATTGAAAAAAGATAGAAATGCAGATAACTGAATTTGCCGGAGAACAAAGCGGCAGCCAAGATTCCTCCTGTTATACCAAATAAAAAAGTGTAAAGTCCCTGATAATTTAACAGACTTTACACTCTGGTTATGATACTTTCTTTTCTAATTCCGTCATTCTTTTTTCTAATTGATTATATAGTGCGTATAAATCAAGATAATCATTACGGGCTTTTAATAAATTGATATCTTTTTGCATAATATCCAATTTATTATTGACTTCACTGATTTTACCATATATTTTTTGTTCTACTCTGTCAAGTTCTCCAATTATGGCGTTGAGAAGTTCTTTAGTTTCATTATCCATACGTTTGTGCCTCCTATTATACAATAAGTATATCATAGCCAAAGGATAAAGTCTATTTAATTATCCACTACGATTACAACTTGATTCTATCCTGACAGTCTTCTTTCGTTTCCGCATTTCTACCCATACACCACACTTCTCTTGTCCGGCCTTGTCTTACCTTCTTCTTGATTTCTGAAATAAATCTTGCCACTGGCCGCGTCCATGCCATCTACGATCGCCAATGACTCCAGGCGGTAGCCAAGATTCCGGATGATACGTCCGCCCGGCTGAAATCCTTTCTCTATGGCGATCCCAATGCCCGCAAGCGTCGCTCCGGCCTGTGTCACAATAGAGATCAATCCCTGCAGGGCACAGCCGTTGGCCAGAAAATCGTCAATGATCAGCACATGATCGTCGGGCCCAAGGAACTTTTGGGAAACAATGATCTGATTCCTGCACTGATAGGTAAAAGATTCCACTTCCGCTACATACATGCCGCCGTCGATATTGATACTTCTGGATTTTTTAGCAAACACTACCGGCACGTCGAAATATTCGGCCGCAATGCAGGCAATCCCGATTCCTGAGGCCTCTATTGTCAGTATTTTATTGATATAAGTCCCTTCAAAGCGCCTTTTCCACTCCGCGCCCATCTGTTTGAACAGCCTGATATCCATCTGGTGATTTAAAAAAGTATCGACTTTCAGGACAGTTCCATCTTTTATGACGCCGTCTTTCTGTATCCGTTCCTCTAAAAAGTTCATCGCTGATTCCTCCTGTTGTACACATATCTCTGCTTTTCTTTTGCCTGTCTTCTATAGATAACACAAACCTACCCCAAAACTATCGTTTCCAGATCGTCCGGAACATAGATATTCCCGTCAAAATTCTCTGCGGCTTCTTTCACGTAATTTTCCTTACGGTTTTCCAGATCAGAATCCTCCGTATGGTACATGACCAGATTCCCCGCATGTAGGTCACAGGCCGCCCTGCCTGCATCTAATGCCGTACCGTGCCGCTTTTCATAAGGTTTATACTTCTCCCTGTCCTGATACAGGCAGAAAGCCTCGCACAAAAGCCAGTCCGCGTTCTCCACATAAGGGCGGCATTTCTCATTATACGGCTCGTCCCCCAGACAGACTAACGACAATGTCTCCGCCAGCGCCCGGAATCCGATCTGCGGCATCTTGTGTGAATAAATATCAAATACCGTAAAACAAATATTAATAGTCGAAAATTCATCATCATTTTCTACTGCTTCAAAGTGAATCTTCTCACCAAGCGGGTCTTTTAACAAAAAGCGGCACGAACTTTCCAGAAAATCAAGTCCTTCCCGCAAACCGTACAACGTAAAATCCCCCTCGTATTTCCCCTGCTTCATCAGCGAATTTATCTTCCGCAGTACCCAGATGGCACCCAGGATATGGTCTGTGTGCGCATGGGTGAGAAACATGGCCCGCATACTTTTCCAGTCTATACCAGCGCGTTCCATCTGCACAAGAATACCGTTTCCGCCCCCGGCGTCGATCAGGACCGCTCCTTTTTCATTTTGCAGGACGAAACAGGTATTATAACATTTCGTTACCATAGCATGGCCCGTTCCGAGCATGGTCAGTTTCGTCATACCGATACTCCTTCCTTTCTCTCAACCGTCCCTGACGGCAGCCACAGGCAGACTTCCAGTCCGTCCGCATGGTTTTCCAGCATCATGCCGCCGTGCATCCTTTCCATGATATAATCCACGATATACAGACCAAGTCCCGAACCCGGCCTGTCTCCCACATTTTTTCCCCGGTAAAATTTATTTTGTACAAAAGGCATATCTTCGGGGCATATGCCTTCGCCGTGATCCCGTATATGGATCTCATATCGCTCTTTGTCCGGAACCGTCCAGATATCGACCACACTTCCAGACGCATATTTTTCCGCGTTTTCCAGTATATTAAAAAGTGCCTGCGACAGTCTTTTTTCATCCGCGATAAGTTCAGCCTCCGCAAGCGGTTCCTGCAATGATACGAAAGAGTGCGCAAAATCCTGTACCGTTTCCCGCAAAAGATGGCCTATATTTACTCTCTGTTCCTTCATTTCCAGCCGTTCCAGCTCTGAAAGGGAATGCAGGACCAGATCGTTCACCAGACGGGATACTTCATCGCATTTTTTCATCATAACGCGCAGATAGCGTTCCCGCGTCTCATAATCCGCCGCCAGACTGGCCTCCATGCCCTCTGCATAGGCTCTGATCGAAGCAATGGGCGTCTTGATATCGTGGGAAAGCGTCGCGATGATCGTCTTATTTTCCTGTACGGCCTGCGCCTCGTTTTTCTTCGCCGTGAGGATTTCTTTGCGCATATGGTCAAATGCCCATGTAAAAGCGCCGAAGAAATTCGTTCTCTCATATGCAAGCGTTGCCTCCAGATTCCCTTTGGCGATCTGCGCGGCATACTCTTCCAGCTTATCAAACGGCCGCAGTATCTTCCTGTACAGATAAGCCGATACAAACAATAAAAAGGCGGCCGCAAAGCAGATATAATAAGTAAAAAGGCGTCGGTTTTCCCGTATCTGTTCCTCCGGACTCAACTGGTGAAGCTCCTCTTTTAGCGTTTCCAGTTCTTCATCCGCCGGGTGAACGCCTTCTTCCGGCATGGTAAGCTGCTCTATCTCATTTACCAATACTAACGCGTTCCCGGTCTGCGTCCGGCTCTTTTGTATTTCCTTTTCCCAGAAAAGCATACCGCCTGCAGCCAAAGCCGCAAATACCGCCAGAAAAGCCATTATGATCGCCGCAAACTGTTTTTTCATCTATGTTTCTCCAAACTGATAACCGATTCCCCAGACAGTCTTTATCAACTGCGGGACCGCCGGGTCTTTTTCCAGTTTCTCCCGCAGCCATCTGATATGTACCGCTACGGTCGCGATCTCGGCCTCTGAGAAAACGCCCCATACTTCATGGAGCAGTTCTTCTTTTTTCAAGACCTGATGCGGATGCGCGCACAGATAGGCCAGAAGGTCAAATTCCCGCAGCGCCAGCCGTATCTCCTCCCCGTCCCGCCATACCGTCCGCGTTCCGGTGTCTACTTTGATATTGCCAAATTCATAGACCGGGGCTTCGTCCTGCTGCCCGTAGGTTCTGCGAAGCAGCGCATTGACTCTGGCCAGCAGTTCCCGCAGAGAATACGGTTTGGCCAGGTAATCGTCACCGCCCATCTCGAACCCTCTGATCTTATCATCTTCGTTTGTTCTCGCGCTGGCAAAAATGACCGGTACTTTTGAAATCCGCCGCAGTTCTTTACAGAGTTCAAAACCGTTCCCATCCGGCAGATTGATATCCACAAGAAGCAGTTTGAACTGTTCTCTGGAAAGCAGGGCAAACGCTTCGTCGCAGCCTGCCGCGATCGTTGTTTCGTATCCGTAACCGCCAAGCATATCCGCCGTTATGGCCGCCAGATCGTTATCGTCTTCAATGATGAGGATTCTGGTTTTCATGAGTATTGTGTTTCCTTTTGTCTCTCTTTATCTTTATAATAGCCGATCTCTACTCTGTCATTTTTCTTTCTGATCTCCTCCAGCATCTCTTTCACAATATCCTTCGAGGTCGCTTCGATCTTAAGCAGTTCATCATCTGCTGTTTTTATCATCAAAAAGAACATATCAAAACTGGCCACGCCGCAACAGAGCCTGCCGTTGACTTCTTCTATCCGCAGATAGGCCTGTTTTATGGATTCATAGGGTATCGTGTACCATTTGAAACCTTTTTTATATTCTATATCCTGATCGCGTAAGTGGATTTTTTTATCTTCCATAATGGGTACTCCTGATTCTGTCTAAAGTCAAAGCCATAAACGACTTGTATTTATTATCTCATAATAAAATGGCAAAGTCTACTTAATCTCGCTTCTTTCTCACTTCTTTCCAATAGTAATTTACACAGAACCCCTTGCAGAGTAAAGTCTGATGTGTGATAATAAAGAATATGGAAAAATATGTGCAGACTCAAATATCGCAGACTGAGAGAAAGGCATGGTTATCAGAATGAGTGACAATCAGAATTGGAACCGCATGGGCGAGCAGTTTAAAGGCGCGCTCGCTGACGCTCTGCAAAGCGGAAATTTCAATGACCTCAACGATCTGGTGACACAGACCGTGACCAATTCTTTAAAAGACGCCGGGATCAATATTACCCGGAATACTAATACGGATACACGGGCTGGCAGACAGGCGGAAACCGGGCAGGATCCGCAATCGGCTAAAACTGCCGAAACATACACAGAACAGACGCCGCCCCGCTACTCCCAAAGGCCGCAGCCGCAAAGACAGACACCGCAGCGCAGACAGATGAATCCTCCTGTTAAATTCAATAAAACAGGAAATGTCTCCAACGTACTCTATCAGGTATTCGGCGGCGTCGGACTCGGTCTTTCGGGGATTGCCGCCTTTGTCCAACTGATCCTTCTCGGTACGGGAATCGCCAGTCCCATCGGCTGGGGTATCAATCTTCTTTTTTTAATCTTTTTCTTCGGCATGGTACGTCTGGGAATCGGCCAGCGAAGGCGCCTGAAACGTGCCGCGCGCTACATGAAACTATGCGGCGCCAAAATGTATGGAGAAATTGAAGATCTCGCCAGAGATACCGGAAAAAGCATCCGCTATATCATAAAAGACTTACAGAAAATGCTCTCTCTCGGCATGTTTCCGGAAGGACATCTGGACGAACAGAAAACCTGCTTCATGCTAAATGATACCATTTACGGACACTATCTGGAGGCGGAAAGCGGACGCAGGATGAGAGAAGCCCATGAACGGGAACTTTTAGAGCAAAATGATCTTTCCAAAAATACAGACTCTTCCGTTTCTTTGATGCCCAGGGAACAGGCGGATGAGCTACATACCATGATCACGGAAGGCATGGAGTGCATCCGCAAACTGCGGGCCTTAAACGACCAGATTCCCGGAGAAGTCATCTCGGCCAAACTCTCCAGTCTGGAAAGTCTGTTAAAGGATATTTTTGACAGTCTGAAAGAGCACCCGGAACAGATGCACCGGATGCACAAACTGATGGATTATTATCTGCCCACTACCTTAAAACTTGTGGAGGCTTATGCGGAATTTGACCGGATCAGCACACCGGGCGAAGAGATCATCTCCGCCAAAGCCGAAATCGAGAATACATTGGACACGATCAACCAGGCTTTTAGGGAACTTCTGAATAACCTGTTTCAGGACGCTGTATTTGACGCGACCACGGACGCACAGGTATTAAAGACCATGTTAGCCAGCGAAGGTCTGACCAAAGACATGAAATGAAAGAGAGGAAAAATGGAATGAGCAGTAACCTAGACGACATGTTAAAAGAAGCACCCGCCCTGACGCTGGAACCGTTTACGCCGCAGGAGAAAAATGTTCTTGTGGAAAGTCCCGTACAGGCGCCCCAGGAAACCGAAGTCAAAGTCCCCGAAGTCGTATTGACACCGGAGGAACAGAAGATGGTAGACGATTTTGCCGCACAGATCGACATTTCCAATACCCAGATGGTCATGCAGTACGGCGCCGGCAGTCAGAAAAAAATTGCTGATTTTTCCGAAAATGCGCTCAATAATGTACGTACTAAGGATATGGGTGAAATTGGTAACATGCTTACGGACGTTGTCGCGGAATTGAAGGGTTTTGATGAAGAGGAAAAAGGATTCCTGGGCTTTTTCAAAAAAGGCAGTAACAAACTGGAAAGCCTGAAAATGAAATACGACAAAGCGGAGACCAATATCAATAAGATCTGTAAGGTCATGGAATCGCATCAGGTGACTTTATTAAAAGACGCCGCCATGCTGGATAAAATGTACGATCTGAACCTGAATTATTTCAAGGAATTGTCCATGTATATCCTCGCCGGCAAGCAGAAACTGGAACAGGCCAGAAGCGTTGAACTGCCAAAACTCCTTGCCAAAGCGGAGCAGAGCGGCCTGCCGGAAGATACGCAGGCGGCCAACGATTTCGCTGCTATGTGCGAGCGTTTTGAGAAAAAAATTTACGATCTGGAACTGACCAGAACAATTTCCATGCAGATGGCTCCCCAGATCCGTCTGATCCAGAGCAATGACACGGCCATGTCTGAAAAGATACAGTCCACGCTTGTCAATACGATTCCGCTCTGGAAAAGCCAGATGGTCATCGCCATCGGTTTAAGCCATTCCAGCGACGCCGCCAAGGCGCAGAAGGAAGTAAACGACATGACCAACGCGCTCCTTAAGAAAAACGCGGAAACGCTGAAAACCGCGACCATCGAGACCGCCAAAGAAAGCGAACGCGGCATCGTGGATATCGAAACGCTGACCGCTACCAACCAGACGCTCATCAGCACGCTGGATGAAGTCTTAAAGATTCAGGAAGACGGCCGCACCAAACGCCGCAATGCCGAACAGGAACTCGGCCGGATCGAAGAAGAGATGCGCCAGAAACTGCTTGCGGTAAGCCGCTCTTCAAGACAGGATCAGCAGTAAAATCAAGGGACAGGCAGAAGCGGACGGAGAAAAAAGTTTCTGTTTCAAGGGCCTATCAACAGAAGCCTTTTTTCCGACCGCTGGTCCAACGCTTAGCGGTTCATCTTTTCCACAAATTCCGCGCTCTTTGCCGTCATCTCCACCCAGGCGGGCCGGAAACCTGCCCGGATAGCATTACGCACGGACTTGATATTCGACCAGGCCGCACAATAAAAAGGCACTTTTCCACGCCTCATGATCTCCAGTGCTAAAACGCCCGTCATAGCGCAGGCAATCCCTTTTCGCCTGTATGCCGGAAGAACGTCCACGCCGATCTGCCACATTGTCTCGCAGTCCGCGGAACAGGCCGCCAGACCGATAAGCCGCTCTTTCTCATAAACACCCACGCCCAATACGTCCAATTCTTTACGCTTTTCACAAAGGGCATTGCCCCACGTTTCCGTGTAGAGTCCAGCAAAATCTTCTCCCGAAAGCAGACGGAAAGTAAATCCTTCTTTTTCTACCTGCTCCCGCATGGCGCTGACATTTGGCTCAGTCAGATATTCTAAGTCCGGCAGAAAATACTCCGCCATAAAACAGATCCGCATCCCCAAAGGCTCCAGCGCATCATTCAGAACATGAAAGTTCGGCGTCTCAAAACAATGCTCCACAGAGTATTTCCCTATATACGACGCCACAATATCCTCAACTTCCGGAGCAACAGAAGCCACCAGATTCCCCCCGTAAGATACCAGATTACAACCAAAAGGCAATTCCAGATATTTCCGGCAGTCCGGTGTTTTTTGGGAATGAACTATCACATTCTTTTCTTCCAGAAAATCCGTATCCTTACAGGCCAAGTCCACAGCCGACTGTTTCATGGCAGTTTCCAATATCTGTTTATTCGTTAATGTATTCATATTAATTATTATGCTCCCCTCCATGTAACGTTTTCCCATTCTTCTGATTTTACACTTTTCATATATAAAAATCCCCACCGGACATTCCGGTGAGGACCTCTTTTTACCAATACTTCTGATTTACTGTAAAGCAGCCTGCAACGCTTCAATATCGAACAAAGATGTCTGGAAATTATTAACATCTGTTGTATTAGGCGTCCATACCTGATCTACCAGTTCAACCTTGATGGTTGCCGTTGCCGCTTCGTCATAAGTTACGTTGGCAAGCGCATCAGCGAAGCAGTCAATATAAACATCCATGAACTGCTCTGCCATTTCATCTGTATCCGGATATTCACCTGTGCTGTCCCAGTCTGCGATCATGTTATCAACTTCTTCAGCATAAGCCTCCATTGCAGGGCCGAGTACATTGATCTGCTCATAAGTTATGGTTACGGCATAAGAACCGTCATCCTGTTTTTCAGCGCCGTCAACCGTATACTTGGTTGCTTCATAAATACCTACAAATGTACTTTTCAGTTCTTCATACTGCGCATCTGTAGCTGTTGTTCCGGATAAAGTAACAAGTGCATCCACTTCACCCTTTAATCCCTGTTCATAAAGATCTTTGGCTTCTTCTTCTGTTCCGACCTTCATGGATACGAACTTGGATGAATCATTTTTATAAGAATTATCCAAGATTGCTCTTAAATACTCTGCCGCATCAAAAGAATTTCCACAGCCGCCAAGTACGCTGACTGCCATAGCACCCGCAAGTACCATTGATAATTTTTTCATTTCCGTATTTCCTCCCTTGGTTTTCATGTAAAATATTAATTGCAAACACCTAATAAATGATTTTATCATCTTTTTTTATTCTGTCAATATCTTTTCGGATAAAATACACGTAATTCACGGAATACACCTATTAACCGACCTATTCACATACAGGATTCTGTCTCCGCTGCTTTCGCAGTCTGCTCTCTGCCATCCCCATCAAGATAAAGACAAATGGCGTGCAGACAACCTGCTGATAGCAGAAAAAATTATGTACCAGATAAGATGTAATACACAAGGCGATCGCAAATTCCAAGTTGAAGTATACATCTTTTTTTAAACAACGTTTCAATTCCGTCACAAATATACCATAATAAGCAGCAGCTCCGGCAATTCCATAACAGATCAGCATATTCAGCATTTCATTATGTGCGCAGCGCAAAAAAACGTCATGTCCCCATAATTGATTTAATTGTTTGCTAAATTCCGGAACCGAGTAAATAGCCAGTTCAAAACAGTCAGGCCCCACGCCAAATATCTTCTGTATCCACGGCAGCCCCTTATACAGTCTGACAGACAACATCCAGGTCAGTCCCCTGTTATTGCCAAATTCCTCATTGAATAAAAGATAATTGTTATCCACCCAGCCATTAATTGAATTCAGAACAATAAACACCAATATTGCCAAAAATCCTGCGCCTATACATATATATAGTACATTTCTGGTCTTCTTCATAAACACAGCATTCCATTTATACTGATTTTTTGTCCATAAATAATAGCTTATACAAAGAAGCAGCAACACGAATACTGTTATGATGCCCTGCGTTAAAAAAGTGGGCAGACTGTCAAGTTTCACAGCCGGAAATATTCTCTGCAATATCCCCAGTCCTGCAAAAGTACCAGACAATATGATCAATAACTGCATGTACTTTTTCCAGTCGCTGCTGCTATTAAATGCTCTCCACATAATCACCAGCAGGACAGCTCCTAATGCCGCTATTGCACTGTCACTATTGGAAGTCACGATTGCTCCAAATGCCAGTACCATATACCCAACAGACCACCACTTCGTCCTATTCCAGAATATAAGAATTCCTATAGGAAATATTACACATACAAAACTGGAATACCAGGTAGACTGTCCTATGGTGGAAAGATACATCAAAATCATTTCATCGCTGACCTCTGTATACATATGCAGCGGATCTATGTAAAACCTGTTTAAAATACCCAAAAAGAATACACCGGCGGAGAAAAAGCAAATAAGCGGAATCATATAATCCCGCCAATTCCATTTCCTTGAAATAATAAAATAGAGAAATATAAATAAAACTTGAGATAGTAAACCCATACGCCAGTCCGCTGTTCCAAAAAGACCAATCTCATAATTCCCGCAAAGAAAAAATGAGATAATGGCGCTGCCACCGTAGAGCAATACAAACCAGTCCGGTTTTAAAAATGTCCGGTCAAATTTTTCAAACACCACGCCTATAGCTGTAACTGCAAACAATGCTATTGTTGCGTATAGGAAAAACCTGTACTTGTGATTTCCTATATCATAAAAAGCATACACATGATAATAAGGAAACACTGAAAACATTACAACAAGATAAATATTGATTGCCCAATCTGACCACCCTAACTGTTTCCCTTTCATGACAAAATCCCCCGCTATAACTTTCTTCTTACTCCTCTCCCATTTTCAGAAGTTTTGCCGCCTTGATCAAGCCGATCAGGCGGATTCTACTCTTCTCCCATTTTCAACAATTTTGCCGCCTGATCGGCTGCAATGCAGGCGTCGAGGATTTCCTGGATATCTCCGTTGATGATCTTATCCAGTTTATAGAGCGTCAGGTTAATCCGATGATCGGTCACGCGGCCCTGCGGGAAATTATAGGTTCTGATCTTCTCCGAACGGTCGCCTGTGCCAATCTGGCTCTTACGCAGTTCCGCTTCGGCATCATGTGCTTTCTGCTGTTCAATATCATACAGTTTTGCACGCAGAAGTGCGAACGCCTTGGCTTTATTCTGAAGCTGTGACTTTTCTGTCTGGCTGTAGACAACGATACCTGTCGGGTAATGCGTCAGACGTACCGCGGAGTCTGTCGTGTTGACGCACTGTCCGCCGTTTCCGGACGCGCGCATAACATCG
The DNA here is from genome assembly GCA_023663085.1 of Ruminococcus sp. Taxonomy (GTDB): domain Bacteria; phylum Bacillota; class Clostridia; order Lachnospirales; family Lachnospiraceae; genus UBA3282. The sequence goes on from JAMPIB010000044.1 coordinate 22,635, forward strand.
ATTCGGATATCCTTTTCATCAATCTCCACATCCACTTCTTCCGCCTCCGGCATGACCGCTACGGTGATCGTAGAGGTATGGATACGCCCGCCGGACTCGGTTTCCGGCACACGCTGTACGCGGTGTACGCCGCTTTCGTATTTTAATACGGAATAAGCGCCCTGACCCGTCACCATGAAAGTCACGCTCTTCATGCCGCCTATACCGATCTCTTCCACCTCCACAGTCTCTACTTTCCAGCGTCTGCTCTCTGCATAATGCACATACATACGGTAAATTTCCGCCGCAAAAAGAGCCGCCTCGTCACCTCCCGCACCGGCGCGGATCTCTACGACCACGTTTTTATCGTCGTTCGGGTCTTTGGGCAGAAGCAGAATTTTCATCTCGTGCTCTAACTCTTCCACTCTTTTCTTGGATGCAGAAAGTTCTTCTTTTAACATCTCCCGCATCTCTTCGTCCGACTCGCTCTCCAGCATCGCCAGACTGTCCTCTATATCCTGACTGCATTTCTTATATTCTTTATAAGCCTCCACGATCGGCGTAAGGTTGCTCTGTTCCTTCATAAGCGCCCGGAACCGCTCCTGATTATCCGCCACCGAAGGCTCGCTTAGCGCGTTCATGATCTCCTCGTATTTTCTGAGTAAATCCTCTAATTTATCAAACATGACTGTTTTCCTTTCCTAACTCGATTAACTAAATATAAAAAGTACGCCTGCGCAAAAAGATATTTTTTCAAACCGTATGTCAGAGAAATTTTCTCTTAATTTCTCAACAACAGGATAAAACTCCTCGTCATCCCACTCATCCGCATTTTCCTGCCGGCAATGTTCCAGTTCTTCTATGGTCTCAAACGCGACATCACCGATCAGTATCTGTCCCTGTGGGGTAAGATGCTGCATAAGTTCCTTGATAAAGCGTAACTGTGATGGAGTATCCAGATGGTGTATGGCATATGTGCAGATGATAAAGTCAAAGGTCTGATCCGCAAATGCGTCGGGAAATCCTTTGGTAAAATCGTGTTTGCAAAACACCGCCTCCGGCATTTTGGCAGCGGCAATCTCTATCATTTTTTCCGAAAAATCCATACCATAAACGGAATATCCCTCGTCATAGAGCCTCTTTGCCAAAATTCCCGTTCCAAAACCTACGTCTAAAATCTTCTTTCCAGAACCGCTCTTGATAGTCTGATAAACGGTTCCCAATACATCCTTATATCCGGCAAAAGGGTATTCGTCCGATTCTTCACACAAATTGACACTCTTGTCATAATCATCTGCCCAGAGATCAAATCCTTTACTATCTAACACCACGTCTACCTCCAACTTCCATACACAACCCTGTCGAGTCCCGCATAGTCTTTCACGATTTCCACTTCCCGATACCTGGCATTTTCCATCAAATTCTTCACATCTTCCCCCTGATCGTATCCGATCTCAAAAAAGAGCATACCGCCGCCTGCCAGATAGTTTCCGGCCCCACTTATGATCTGACGGTAAAAAAACAGTCCGTCTTCTTTTCCATCCAGCGCCATATGCGGTTCAAAATCTTTTACTTCCGGCATCAGCGTGCAAATCACATCACTTTTTATATAAGGGGGATTGGAAACGATAATCTCAAACGACCTGCTTTTTTCATCCAGTTCTGCAAACAGATCGCTCTGTATAAATTCCGGCAAAAAAGCGTCATTTTTTAATTTCATGACTCTTTTGGCATTCTCCTTGGCGACCGCTAAAGCCTCCGCCGAAATATCCACGCCCACGCCGCTGCAGCCGTTGGAATAATACAAAAGACTTAACAGGATACATCCCGAACCGGTGCACATATCCAGAAGACGCATCCCGTCGTGCAGATGCCGCATCACTTCTTCCACCAGAATCTCCGTATCCTGTCTGGGTATCAGCACATGCCCGTTCACGGCAAATTCCAGTCCCATAAATTCCTGAACGCCGGTAATATACTGCAATGGCACATGTTTTTTTCTTTCAGAAATGTGGTTTACATAACTTTCATATTCTTCTGCGGACACTTCCCGCTCTCCATGTACGAGCAGGGTATTTCTGTCCGTCCGGCATACATATTCCAGCAAAAGTCTGGCTTCTAACTCCGCCTCCGCAATCTGCGCCTGCGCCAGTTCCTGTACGCCCCACAGATACGTCTGTTTATAAGTCTGCGCCATATTAATCGTTCTCGTCCTCTTCGTCTTCTCTTGGCGTATCGTCATCCACGAGCCAGGAATCATCCACCTCATAGCCGAACGTCTCATACAGATAGGCTTTCCAGTCAAAAACGGCTTCTACCGCGGCAATGGCCACTTCCACCATATCCTCATCCGGCTCTCTGGTCGTCAGTCTCTGCAATAACATGCCCGGAGCAGAAATGATCTTGACTAAAAAATTATCACTTTTCCCTGCCAGACGGATAATCTCATAGGAAATCCCCGCGATGACCGGAATCAGCGCGATACGCAGCAACACTTTATGCACCGGATTCTCGACTCGGATAAAAAAGAACAGGATAACGCTGACCAGCATAACGAACAGAAGAAAACTGGTTCCGCAGCGTTTATGCTGTTTGGAACTTCGCATCACGTTCCGCACTGTGAGCGGGCGCCCTTTTTCAATACAGTTGATGCACTTATGCTCCGCGCCGTGGTACATATAGACCCGCCGGATATCCTTCATCAGGGATATAGCCAGCACATACATCACGAAAATAAAAATACGGATAACGCCTTCGATAATAGCCATCAAAGAGGCGTTTCTGATATAGTCCTGAAACTGTGCGGTCAGATAATAAGGCAGTACCATAAAAAAGGCCACAGCCAGCACCAGAGAAATGACTGTCGCAATCCCCATGAATACCTTTTCCGCCTTATCCTTAAATATCTTATTAAAAGCCTTATCCGCCACGGTTTCTTTCGCATTTTCGTCCTCATAAAAAGAAGCCGAGAAGTTCAGGCTTTTCATGCCCAGTATGAGAGAATCGACAAAGTTAAAAATACCCCGTATAAAAGGGATTTTCAGCAGTCTGCTCTCATGTACGATACTGTGATAGGTGTCCACATCCACCTCGATCTCCCCGTCCGGTTTGCGGACAGCGATCGCATACTGTTCTTTATTTTTCATCATAATACCTTCCAGAACGGCCTGACCGCCAATCCCGGAATAACGATTACGTTTTTTCTTCACTTGTTCTGCCTCCGCGCCGGACAGTGATCCGGCATTCTTCCGCTGTTGAGAAATTTCCAATTATATTAAATAAGGTTGAGATATTCACCCCAACCTTTTTAACCCGACTATTTGCTTTCCACACCGTATTTTCTATTGAACTTATCAATACGTCCACGAGCCTGAGCCGCTTTCTGCTGGCCTGTGTAGAATGAATGACATTTGGAACAAACTTCTACATGGATCTCCGGTTTGGTGGAACCTGTTACAAATGTGTTGCCGCAGTTGCACGTTACGGTTGCCTGATAATACTGTGGATGAATGCCTTCTTTCATGTTATCCCGCTCCTTTTCTGATTTTTGAAGGATTTCTGACCCTTCTTAACTAAAAAAATACAGACATCTACGCTTGATAAACGCCGTTAGTATTCTGTTTTATGCGCCGATTACATAGAACCGACAGCTTATACATTGTAGCATAGCTGTCGGATGTATGCAAGTATTTTTTATATGAATTTCATCTTTTTTACCATATTGACAAATTCAAAGTTGTTCCGCGTTCTGGCAAACATATCCAGCACTTTATCTACCGCCTCTTCCGCCTTTAAACCGTTTAAGGCTTTGCGGATAATATTGATGGCCTCCAACTCCTCCGGCGTTAAGAGCAGATCCTCTCTTCGCGTGCTGGATTTGGGGATATCGATGGCCGGGAAAACCCTTTTTTCCGAAAGTTTACGGTCAAGCACCATTTCCATGTTGCCGGTTCCTTTAAATTCTTCATAGACCACGTCGTCCATCTTGCTCCCGGTCTCTACCAGAGCCGTCGCTAATATCGTCAGACTGCCGCCTTCGCGCATGTTTCTGGCCGCGCCGAAGAATCTCTTGGGCATATGCAGCGCCGCAGGGTCAAGACCGCCCGATAAGGTACGTCCGCTCGGCGGAACCGTCAGGTTATAAGCTCTTGTCAGTCTGGTGATACTGTCAAGCAGGATGACAACGTCCTTCTTATGCTCTACCAGACGTTTCCCGCGCTCGATGACCATCTCCGACACTCTCTTATGATGCTCCGGAAGTTCATCAAAGGTAGAATAGATAACCTCTACGTTCGGCCCTTCTATCGCCTCTTTGATATCCGTTACTTCCTCCGGCCGTTCGTCGATCAAAAGGATGATCAGATGCGCATTCGGCGTATTTTTCGTAATAGACTTCGCTACTTCTTTTAATAATGTCGTCTTACCGGCTTTCGGCGGGGAGACGATCATTCCTCTCTGCCCTTTGCCGACGGGACATATCAGATCCATGATACGCATGGCCACAGAGGCACCCGGCACTTCCAGTTTCAGACGCTCGTTAGGGAATATCGGCGTCAGATCTTCAAAATTCGCTCTGCGCATAGCCTGCTCCGGCGGATAACCGTTAATGGACTTTACATATAAAAGCGCACTGAACTTCTCGCTCTGTGTCTTGATCCTTGTATTTCCTTCCAGAATATCTCCGGTCTTTAAGCCAAATCTTCTGATCTGGCTCGGCGCCACATAAACGTCGTTCTCTCCCGGCAGATAATTCTCACAGCGGATAAAACCGAAACCATCGCTCATGACTTCCAGAATACCATGCGCCACCACGCCGCTGTCCAGTTCGGTCGGGAACTTCTCTTCTTCGCCGCCGGATGATGCGCCCTCTGTTTTCTCCTGTTTCTTCGGTACGATGGATTTAACGGCAACCTCTTTGCCTTCCGCCTTGTCCTTCTCGTCTTCCGCAAGCATCGCTTCTACCAGATCGGCTTTTTTCATCGTCGAGGTTCCCTTGATCCCTCTTGCCTTGGCAATTTCCTTTAAATCCGCCAGTGCCAATGATTCATACTTTTCTCTCATAAATTCCTCCTGTACTTTTACAGCAATTTCCTATTACATAAAAAAGTCTTCACAGACAATACATTACTATATTCTTTCACTCTTTGGTCAAGGGATTTCTATTCATGATATGTATATTGAAATGCCATAAACACTCATCGTGTACTATTATACACTAACTTTTCCAAAATAGAAAGAACTTTTTCAAATTTTTTATCCCGCCCTAATTTTATAAAAAGTATATTGACTTTTTCCCTTATGCAATTATAATTGTATACAATAATGCACAAAAATCGCGAATTTCCTAAATTAAGGGAGGACAAAATGGAAACCATACGATACAACCAGCACACACACCTTTTGGAGGAAAACCAGTATGTCTACGGCTTGCAGGACGTAGCCTCCCCGGAACTGTTCCGGGAAATTTTTCCTTATGATATGGTGCCCAAGATCACATACAACCACAGACATGTACCGATTAATATGCCGGAGGATATCTATATTTCGGATACAACCTTCCGCGACGGTCAGCAGTCCAGAACGCCTTATACCGTCGAGCAGATCGTTACCATCTATAAGCTGTTGCACCGTTTATCCGGACCTAACGGCATCATCCGTCAGAGCGAGTTTTTCGTGTATTCGCAAAGAGACCGTGAAGCCATTGAGAAATGTATGGAACTCGGCTATGAATTCCCGGAGATCACCACATGGATCCGCGCGACCAAAGAAGACTTTGCGCTCGCCAAAAGCATGGGCATCAAGGAGACAGGTATCCTCGTCAGCTGCTCCGACTACCATATTTTTAACAAAATGGGGCTGACGAGAAGCCAGGCCATCAAGAAATATCTGCGGGTCATCCAGGAATGTTTAGACGCCGGACTGCGTCCACGCTGCCACTTTGAGGATATCACGCGTGCGGACTTCTACGGCTTCGTGATTCCTTTTGCCATCAAATTAAAAGAACTTTCCGACGAATATCAGATTCCTATCAAGATACGGGCCTGCGATACGCTGGGACTCGGCGTTTCCTACCCCGGCGTTTCCCTTCCCCGAAGCGTTCCCGGTATCATTTACGGCCTCTTGCACTATGCGGGAATCTCCAGCGACATGATCGAATGGCACGGGCATAACGACTTCTACAAAGGCGTTTCCAACGCTTCGACAGCCTGGCTCTACGGCGCCTCCACCGTCAACTGCTCTTTACTTGGTATCGGTGAGCGCACGGGTAACGTGCCTTTAGAGGCTATGGTCTTTGAATATGCTTCTTTCAAGGGCTCTTTTAACGGCATGGAACCTGCGGTAGTTACCGAGATTGCCGATTATATTGCCAAAGATACGAACTACGATATCCCGCCGATGACCCCGTTCGTCGGAGCCAACTTTAATCTCACCAAGGCAGGCATCCATGCGGATGGTCTGTTAAAAGACGAAGAGATCTACAATATTTTTGACACCAAAAAGCTGTTGAACCGGCCGCCGCTCGTGGCGATCAACAACAGTTCCGGCGCGGCGGGCATTGCCTACTGGCTGAACAATTATTATAATACCTCGGAGGAAAACGCCATATCCAAGAAAGACCCTCTAGTGCTGTTTATCAAAGAATGGGTGGAGGAACAGTATGCGGGAGGACGGATCACTTATATCACGACGGATGAGATGACGGCGTTGGTGGATGAGTTTAAAGAACGGAATACCGACAATTCTTGACGCAAAACAAAAGTTGTGATAATTTTATGACGTTCCTGAAAAGGCCAGTTTTCCAAAAGAGAAGGATAACTAAGGGGGCAAACGCAAAATGAAAATAATCATTCTCGGTTCAGGCGGCTGTGTCAGCACGCCAAGGCCGTGCTGTAACTGTCCTGTGTGTACAGAGGCTCGGCAAAAAGGATTTCCCTATGCGCGAACAGGATGCAGTCTGTTTATCGAAGATATCAACGTATTGATTGACACGCCGGAAGATATCAGTACGGCACTAAACAATGCTCATGTTCAAAAAATAGAGCATATTTTATACAGCCATTGCGACCCGGACCACACTATGGGTATGCGGGTGATCGAACAGTTGAAAATGGACTGGCTCGCTGCTTCGGTCGGAAAAACCTCCATCGACCCGATAGAAGTCGCTTCTTTGCCCGTCATTCTTGATGATATCAGACAACAGGGAACTGCCTACGGCTCTGCACTCTCCTATTATGAGGCAAAAGGCCTTATATACACAAGCGGAATCCGTACTTTGGAAAAGAAAAATATCCTGATCGAATTGATTCCGGTAGATACACAGGAGCATGTCACAGTATTTGTCATTTCTTCTAATGATAAAAAAATAATCTACGCTCCCTGCGACGTAAAGCCTTTTCCCGCATCAGAAAAATTTCAGGATGCGGATGTCCTAATTATCGGAAACACCATCGTCGGCAACGTACTCAAAAGTGGGTTTGTGCTGAACGAAGATAACCCTCTGAGAAAAGAACTGTTTACTTTGGAAGAAGTCGATAACCTGCGAAAACAGTATGAAATCAAAGAAGTCATCATTACTCACTTAGAAGAAGACTGGGGAAAATCCTATGACGATTACAAAAAGTGGGAAAATAGTATGCAGGCGATACGATTCGCATATGACGGATTGGCTGTGCAGATATGAAAAGGGACTAGCAAAGTGTAAATCCCATAATTCTCCTTAACGTAAAAACGGGAACCATTCAGTTCCCGATAATTTCTTCAGCTTTTTTTAGACAGGTACATCTGACGAACCCCTCACAATTTCTTCAGCTTTTTTTTAGACAGGTACATCTGACGAACCCCTCAAATAGAAACTTACGTTTCTACCATTATAGTATTACAAAAAAAACGGAATGTCAATCGTAAATCTCCAATTCTCTAAAATTTATTCCTCCATATAATTTTCCATGTATCTTCTGAAAGTCTTAAAGCCTGCACTTTCATAAAATGCCAATGCACCATCATTGAATTCCCACATATCAAGTTCTATTCTTTTAAAACCACGTTTTTTTGCCTCTTCTTTGACAAAATCAATTATGGCAGTAGCAATGCCTTTCCGCCTGTGATTTTCGTCTACTCCAAACTCCTCTATATGAAAAAATCTCCGCTCTTTATTATAAGGAGATTCCGGTCTCACGATATACTGGACCACAGCAAAGCCAACTATTTCATCCCCCATAGCGGCAACCATAACGTCACTGTTTTCCTCATCAAATCTTGTATATAGCAAAGGCTCTATGAACTGCCATCCATCCTCACGGAATATATCCGAGCGCCCCCTGACGTGAACCTCATTGACCTGTTTGCGGATTATATTTACAGACTCAAGTTCTTCTCTTTTTGCAAATCTTACAATTAAATTTTCCATATCGGCTCTCCCAATTACCCTTCAAAGATTCTTATTCTATAACAAACGGGAATTCTGATAAGTCACTTTTTATAGCATTTATTAACTGTTATATCTTATCTTCAAAAAGCCTGCAAACCCTTGCATAAGAGCCAAGTCTTACGACTTGCTCTGCTAAATTTATGGCAAGTGAGTTTATCTCTGAACTTTCCACTATAATATATCGGTTTTTCTTATGTTATGAGTTTCCATAAGGGCAAAAACAAGGGTAAGAAAAAATATCCCGCATTACAAAAATATTTCGTTGGTATGGATGATACTTCATACTTAATATTTGCTATTGCTAAATCTTCTGCTAAATCTGCAATAGGATAGATACTGTGTTTCCATTCACCGTTATAAACCGCTGTTTGTTCAATTCTAACACAATCTTTTAATACTTTATCAATGCCAAACAGAACAACGCCTGCGTATTTTTCTGTTTGGATACGTTCTATATCCTTATAAAGTCCTGAAAATGAGTTCGTCAGCATTTTTTTATGTGTTGTTGGCAGTAGCGATACGAGCTGTTGTGACGTATTATTTTTACCTTTGAATCCCACAAACAATACTTCCTTCACCAAAACACCTCCGATTTTATCTTCCTTTATCTGCGGATACTTAAAATATCAACAAACAGAATCTTTTACCTATAAAAAAAATACTCTCGGCACAAAATAAAATTTTGTGCTGTGGGTGTATTTCGCTCTTCAAGATCTTTTCAAACGATTAGCTTTGATGCTTCAAAATCCATTGTAGGATATCCTCTGCTCCGGCTTCTCCCGAATGCCCAGATATAATTCTTCCCCGCCAAAAGACTGAAATGGATTATTTAAAGCAGAATCCAACAACTTTTCATCCCGAATCCCATGGCTGCCGCCAGTTGCTTCTATTAACTGTATATGCAATTTAAGCACTTGTTCTTTGTTTAGTCTTATCATTTTGCAAGAACCTCATAAGCCTCCATGTTTTGCTTTATCAGTCGTTCAGAAACAGCCAGCACATCTTCCATATTCG
>JAMPIB010000045.1 GCA_023663085.1 Ruminococcus sp.
ACCTTGAAATGACGGAGTCAGAGTCCGTTGCCTTACCGTTTGGCGATAGCCCAATTTAACGTAGTTCCTAAAGATACACCTTTTACTCTTGCAAATATTTTGATGCCTCATCTTCAGTAAGACCATACGACTCTATAATCACTGTTTCTATCTCTGTATCTTTGTGGCCTAATCTCCGAAGTCCTTCTACAGCACCCATTATACGGCTCGCCTGAATTTCAGGTTCCATAATTTCTTTTAAAACACTAATCACCCCATCATCTCCTTCTTTTAATTCTTCCACCAGCTGCCTGTTAGCTTTAATGCTGGCCTCCAGAACGGAATCGGCAAATTCTCTATCTAATTTTTTAGTCATCTGTTGCCTATTGTCCAACAACTCACTTAAATCATCTTTTTTCAACTGTATTGATAATGCTTTAATCCATCTATGAGCATTCCTATCCAATTCTTTTGTAACTACAATCTGAGTCGGGAATAGAACTTTGTCTTTTATATAATAAATGCCTTTATACGGATTTGTTACAACATATTCATGTTCCTGAAAATACTTGAAAAGCTTCTCTGGTTTTGCCTCCCGGATAATTGATACCGTAATATCATCTGCTTTTATAAAATCTACAGTTTCACCATATGCCTTATAAAGACTTGCATATGCACCTGTTTTATAAAAATCATCAATATCCAGACTATCTTCCGGCGACTTATATTCGATGATATTATGTCCTTTAAAAAGGTATCCTATTTCATTAACAAGCTGAATAGAAACACCTTTTTTAATAACAAGCAAATCAATTTCAAGCGGTTTCGTATTCAGATTATATTCTTTCTCGAATACCAGGTCATTTCTATTCTGGATAAGTTCCAGATTCATAGCAGCTATAAAAGCCGGATGCCATTGTATTTTTATATCATTCATACAAAACTCCTTTGTATTAGTTTTATTATATCATCCGGACATAAGAAAATCCAGTGAAAATAACTCACTGGATTTCATTCGCTGGGCTACAAGGATTCGAACCTTGAAATGACGGAGTCAGAGTCCGTTGCCTTACCGTTTGGCGATAGCCCAATAACGTTACAACTTGGAATTATACAGTATCTTCTATGGAATTGCAAGCCCTATTTTTAATTTTTTTAAAAAAGCAGCATCTTTCTATCGCATAAAGATGAGCGGAAACACAAGTCTCCGCCCACCCGTTAAAACCTGTCTTATAACGATACTTAGATCTCAAACATCAGCTCGCCGTATGTAGGGATCGGCCAGATATTCTTATCTACGATCATTTCCAGTTCATCCGCCGGGACACGAAGTTCTTCCATGGCTTTTTTCACCGTATCCTTATAGAAGAATGCCTGTTCTTTGGCATTTTCCATAGCAGAAGCCTGCGCCTCGATTTTCTTTAGATTCGTGTAGGCCGCCTGCATGGATGCGAGTTTCGCACTGACTGTCTTTAACAATTCCGTCTGCATGGATGCGTCCGCTCCTGCTTCTTTTACGGCATTGACGGTATCCGCCAGAGATTTCGTATACTTAACGACCGCCGGAATGATCTGCTTTCCTGCCATGTCGATCATGGTAAGCGCTTCGATATTGATAGATTTCGCATAAGTCTCGTAAATGATCTCTTCGCGGGACTCTAACTCTACCTTTGTAAAGATACCGAATTTTTCAAACAGACGAACCGCCTTTTCCGTTGTAAGGGTGCCTGCCGCTTCGATCATGGACTTGATATTGGGAAGTCCTCTTCTTGCCGCTTCTTCTACCCACTCGTCGGCATAACCGTTGCCGTTGAAGATGATCCTCTGATGCTCGGACATATATTCTTTGATCAGATCGTGGATCGCCACTTCTTTATTTTCTTCTTTTTCCAGTCTGTCAGCCGCTTCGCAGAACGCTTCTGCAACGATGGCATTTAACGTCGTATTCGGGCTGGCAATGGAGTCCGCGGAACCGACCATACGGAATTCAAACTTATTTCCTGTAAAAGCAAACGGTGAAGTTCTGTTTCTGTCGGTAGCGTCCTTCTGGAAATCCGGAAGAGTCTTAACGCCGGTCAACAGTTTACCGCCCTCTTTTACAGAAGTTGCAAAACCTGTCTCAATCAACTGGTTGACAACATCCTCAAGCTGTTCTCCCAGGAAAATGGAGATAATGGCCGGAGGCGCCTCGTTTGCTCCCAGTCTGTGGTCGTTACCGACGTCGGATGCCGACTGACGGAGCAGATCCGCATGAGTATCTACTGCCTTCATGATACATGCCAGAACCAGTAAGAACTGCACATTCTCATTCGGTGTCTCGCCGGGATCTAACAGATTGACGCCGTTATCGGTCGTAATCGACCAGTTGTCATGTTTACCGGAACCATTGACGCCCGCATACGGTTTCTCATGGAGAAGACATCTCATACCATGTTTGATGGCTACTCTCTTCATGGTCTCCATAACAAGCTGGTTATGATCGACCGCGATATTGGCCGTCTCATAGATCGGCGCCAGTTCGTGCTGTGCAGGAGCCACTTCGTTATGCTGTGTCTTGGCGGTAACGCCGAGTTTCCAGAGTTCTTCGTTCAGATCTTTCATATAAGCGCCGACACGTTCTCTGATAACACCAAAGTAATGATCTTCCATTTCCTGCCCCTTCGGCGCAGGCGCTCCGAATAATGTACGGCCTGCGAACATCAGGTCCGTTCTCTGCATATATAATTTTTCATCTACCAGAAAATATTCCTGTTCCGGCCCTACAGATGCCACTACTTTCGTTGCCTCTGTATTGCCGAATAAGCGCACGATACGCAGAGCCTGCTCGCTCAACGCCTCCATGGAACGCAGAAGCGGTGTCTTTTTATCCAGCGCTTCTCCTGTGTATGAGCAGAATGCCGTAGGAATGCAGAGAATTGTGCCGCATGCCGATTCTTTTAAGAAAGCGGGAGACGTGATATCCCATGCCGTATATCCTCTGGCTTCAAATGTTGCGCGCAGACCGCCCGAAGGGAAAGAAGACGCATCCGGCTCGCCTTTGATCAGTTCCTTACCGGAAAACTCTGTCAGCATCTTACCCGATTCATCGGGATGTGCCACAAAAGAATCATGTTTCTCAGCCGTGATTCCCGTCAGCGGCTGGAACCAGTGTGTGTAATGCGTAGCGCCGTGTTCTACCGCCCAGTCTTTCATGGCTTTGGCCACGACATTCGCAGTCTCCATGGAAAGTTCGCCGCCCTGATCCATAACCTTGACCACTTCTTTGTATACATTCTTGGGTAAACGTTCTTTCATTTTACCCAGTGTAAACAGATTCTGGCCAAAAATGGCTTCTACATTAAAATTTTCGTTCATTTTTTCTCCTCCTCGATAAAAAAATGCTCCAAAAGAAGACCCTTTTGGAACATCATTGTTCTGGATACTTGTATACAACCTTTCTTTAAGATACTCTAATTTTTTTCCATTTGCAATACCCTAATTACATTTTTGTCTATTTTGCACAAAAGAACAGGGATTTGCGGGAATCCATTGTCTATATCGTGCAGTCTTTATCTTCCGGCCGCATTTTCCGGTTCATAAGTATTAAACCACACACTGTCCACAATTTTCTGAACCCGATCATTATAAACAACTATATTCAATCCGCCGCCATTCTTTGAATACTCTTCTCCACCGATCTGGATCGACGCCAGTCCATCTCCGTTTTCATCCTTCGTACTGAGTGCATAAAGCGGCATATATCCGTTCAGGATCGCGCCTTTATACTCTATCTGCTCAAACGACAGTTCTTCAAACAGCACCTTTCCCTCTGAAATGACCGCAAGATAATTGCATCCTTCCTGCCCTGCCAGATCCGCGGACAGACCAAGCCGTCTCATGATCTCTATGGTACTTTCTTTCAATGAATAAGTAAATTCATCCTTAGAAGCCAAAACTACCGTATATTCATCATAGTCTAAGGCTGATAAATATTCATCAATATCTCCAAGATAAATCAGTTCATGCTGATCCATTAAAAAAGTATAATCCTCCTTCGTCTGTTCCCACTGACGATCCGTTTCACCTGCCAGATCAAACTGTTCGGCCAGAAATGCTCCTATATAATCGGTAACTTTCACGGCACCCCATATATTCGGATGCCCATCATCACAATTATCCTCTGTGATCTGATAATCCATCTGCTGATAGACAGTCTGCTCATTAAAACTGATAAACTCCAGTCCCCTCTCATCTGCGTATGCCTGCAGGGTATTACATTTCGTATGGTCAGCCGATACCGCCGGGGTAATCGTCAATATCAGCGCAATATCATTTTCTTTGCATAGATCGACTATTTTATCCAGATATTCCTGCATCACGGGCGCCATCCCGCTCTGCTCTTTTGATGCCCCGATCTCATGCGGCACGAAATTCTCCCCTTTCTCGCCCAGACGGAAAAACAGGGGCGCAAATCCTTTCAATCCCGATTGACCCGCCATATCTTCATATGAAAAATCATTCCTGTCCAGTTCGGCCCACCTCGTATGATAGCGGATATTGGGAAAATAATAACTCCAGATATCCTGTTTGGGATCTAAACTGCAAATAGTCTTTACCGCCTCCGCTTTGACCGGAGACCATCTCATGAAATCAAATGCCTTGCGGGTGTAACTTTCCTCCGTGTTCAACGGTTCATCAACGATATAGGGAAAGCATAAATAACATTCCAGAACCACTACCTTCGGAGACTGATAGCGAAGCGCCTCCCGCAGCCAGTAATAAGATGTCACCACTCCCTGCTGCTCACATCCTATGTTATAACTGGTGATGCCATACCGATCATACAATTCCTGCGGCAGAAAGGACGTTATCGCGTGGCTGCTCCCTAAAAAAAGAACATCCACACTATCTTTCTCCATATCATAAAATCCCGCATACGTAGTAGTCGTGGGCCATGAAATATCCGTGAAAAACTTAGGCGTGATCCATCTGGTATAAACGCTGAAAATAATTGTAAATAGCAAAAGAAAACAGATAACCTTTCCGATAAATTTCATATTTTTCTTCACGCTCTAAAATCCTCCATATATAAACGCCTGTGCATCATATCCCATACCATAGATGCCAAAAGTCATGATTCCGAAAATAGCCGCCAGATACAGGCCCCACCTCACATAAACAGTCTGCCTGAAGATCACATCGGAAAATACGACGCCCTTCTCCTGCCAGATACTGACTGCTGCCAGGATCAATATCGAAGCCGCCAAAACCACCCATTCTTTCCAGCCAAGCCCCAGCGTCAGCAGCGCATCATTAGTAAAGATCCATACATTCCAGACCCGGAACATGCTCCGTATCATTTGAAGGCCCGTTCTCAGATTCTCGGCTCTGAAAACAATCCAGGCTGTCATCACACACAAAAAGGTTCCTATCCTGCAAAGCCATCTTCTTACGCCCGGCGTTTTATCAAATCCCAGAATACATGACACTTTTTGCCGTATACCGCGGGTCAGTTCTCCCGCGATCTGATAACCGGCATGCATCATTCCCCACACCATAAACCGCAATCCGGCGCCATGCCAGATCCCGCTGACCAGAAAGGTAATGATTAGATTTATAAAAGTTCTGACCTTCCCCTTACGGCTGCCACCCAACGGAATATAAATATAATCTTTAAGCCACTCGCTTAAAGACATATGCCATCTATGCCAGAAATCTTTGACCGACGTTGCCAGATAGGGATGATTAAAATTATCCGCCAGATGGATTCCGAACAGATTGGCAACTCCCTTGGAAATCGAAATACATGCCGCAAAATCCGCATACAGTTCAATACTGTATAAAATACCGGCCACCAGAACATAACAGCCGACATATTGATAGGAATGATCGAATATCTCATTAACGACCACCGCTGCTCTGTCTGCGATCATCAGCTTCAGAAAAAATCCCCACAGAATCTTATAAAAACCACCCACAACTGTCCGCTCGCAAAATACATGTCCGCAATATAACTCCCCTGCGAGCCTGTCATAACGGGGCACAGGCCCCTGTACGATCTGCGGAAAAAACATCACATACAGCGTAAACTTGGCAAAATTTTTCTGCGCTTTGATCCTTCCCCTATAGATATCCACTAAATAAGAAATAAGCTGCAATGTATAAAAAGAAATACCTACCGGAACAATCCAGGCAACAGCATCCCTGTGCAATAATACCTCCAGTGCATAATTACCGTTTTTGATCAGGATCCACGGCAGTATGATCAGCACCAGCGCACATGCAAGCAGTATTTTCTTTCTTTTTTTCTCAAGCAGAAGACCCGCGCCATACGCAAGCGCTATCGTGGCCAGAATGACCGCCAATCCAGCTTTTGTCCCCAGCGCCGCCCAATAAAAGCAAATACTTCCTCCAAGTAAAACAATCCATCTGATTTTCAAGGGAATGATGTAGTATACCATCAACAGAATCAGAACAAATAAATAGAATTTAATTGATATGTATGTCATAGAACCTCTCCATTTCAAGTTTTCTCTTCTGTATTCTTTACCCGCAGGATATCATATGTTTCCGGCACTTCCGAAAGAAGCACAGCAAACATCTGTCTGGCATGAGGGCAGCTTTCTATCTCTTCTCCTTCCGCATCATACATACGCAGCACTTTTACGGGAATGTTCCTCCCATCGGGCTTCATGATCTCGATCTCATCTCCCACGCTGAATTTATTCTTCTGTTGGAGATGAGCCAGCCCCTGTTCATCTACCGTACCCACGATACCAAGATAAGTATATTCGTTCACATAGGTATTATTATCATAGATCTGCGAGGTTTCATCTGTCCTGCCAAAATAAAAACCTGTCGTAAACTGGCGGTACGTGCACTTGGCAATCTCCGCCAGATACCAGTCCATATTGGCCTGATATTTCTCTTCCGATTCCAGATAATCGTCTATGGCCCTGCGATATGTCCGCGCCACAGCAGCCACATAGAGCGCTGTCTTCATCCGCCCTTCTATCTTAAAGCTGTCAATCCCCGCCTCTACCATCTCCGGTATATGTTCTATCATACATAAGTCTTTGGAATTAAAAATATAAGTTCCACGTTCGTTTTCATAAACCGGCAGATATTCTCCCGGCCTTTTTTCTTCCACGACCGCATATTTCCAGCGGCACGGGTGCGTACAGGCCCCCTGATTGGCGTCTCTGCCCGTAAAATAACTGCTTAACAGGCAGCGTCCCGAATAAGAGATGCACATAGCCCCGTGAATAAAACTCTCTATCTCCATATCCTGGGGAATTTTTTCACGTATTTCCTTAATCTCCTGCAATGATAATTCTCTTGCGGAGACTACTCTTTTAGCTCCCTGCTCATACCAGAAACGATAGGTCATATAATTGGTATTATTAGCCTGTGTGGAAATATGAATGTCAATCTCAGGACAGATTTCCCTTGCCAGCATAAACATCCCCGGATCGGCAATAATAAGCGCATCCGGTTTCATCTGCTTTAACTCCCTGAAATATAAGGCCGCGCCTTCCAGATCGTCATTGTGCGCCAGAATATTGGCCGTCACATGCACGCGGACATTATGCTCATGCGCAAAAGCAATGCCCTCGCGCATCTCTTCTTTCGTAAAATTCCTGGCTTTGGCGCGCAGGCCAAACGCCTCGCCGCCGATGTAGACCGCATCCGCGCCGAAGATGACCGCCGTCTTTAATACTTCCAAATTACTGGCCGGGATCAATAACTCTGGCTTTTTCATAATAAACTCCATTCTTTCTTACAACCTGCCATATATGTTCGCCTGCGCTGCCGCATATCCGCTCTAGTGCGTCTTCACACTCACCGTAACACCATCGCCGACCGGCAGTATCGCTGTTTCCAACTGTGGATGATGTTTTAATTCATACAGATAATCCCGCATCCGGGTATGTATCGTGCGGTTGCGCCTTGTGACCGCGTAACGGGACTGGATCACGTCGCCATCCTGTAGTACATTATCCGACAGGAGGATACCGCCTGCCGGCATAAGCCGCAGGACTTCCGGCAGAAAGTGAATGTACTGTCCTTTCGCCGCATCCATAAAGATCAGATCGTATGTGCCGTCCAGCTTCTGCAGCCAGTCAAGCGCCTCCCCTTCTAACAAAGTGATACTTTCTTCTTTTCCGGCGCGTCTGAAATTCTCTCTGGCTATCGGTATTCTCTTCTCGTATTTTTCGATAGTCGTTATCCGGCATCCCGCAGGTGCATACTCGCTCATCAATAACGCAGAAAAACCAATGGCACAGCCGACTTCCAGGATAGACGCGGGCCTTTTTATCGCCAGTAACAGCTTGATAAGGCTCTGCGTCTGCGGCCGGATGATCGGCACATTGGTTTCTTTCGCTTCTTTTTCTATTTCATTTAAAAATTCAGTATTACCGGGCTCCAGCGAGTTGATAAAAGCTGTTGTGCGTTCGTCTATTATCATACGCTCACTCTCCCGTCTCAATAGGCACATTATCAGAAGAGGCTTTTTCCTCTTCTTCCTCTTCCACATAAT
The DNA here is from genome assembly GCA_023663085.1 of Ruminococcus sp. Taxonomy (GTDB): domain Bacteria; phylum Bacillota; class Clostridia; order Lachnospirales; family Lachnospiraceae; genus UBA3282. Next base: position 8,501 of record JAMPIB010000045.1, read on the forward strand.
CCGCCGTCAGGATCTCCAGCATTTCATCCGGATCCATGGACGTATTCAGATCATAGATACCCGGATTTATTTTATTGTACCGTTCCGAAAGAATGGCCTGCAATACAAACAGGTTAGCATCCCGGATCAATCCCTTTTCCTCTAAATTCTCTCCGACATCCTTCGCGGAGTCATCAATTTCCACACTGATACTGATCGTCCTGCCATCTCCGACGCTTACCGGCGTCTCCGCGAAAACGCGGTAGCCGTAGTCATACGCCTGAACCGCCGCGCCCCAGACAAATCTGACCAGAAAAAAGACGGCAACGATCTTAATGATCGTTTCAATGGCGGAAGCCGCCAGTTGTTTGATATCCATCTGTAAAACCTCCTCTTTGAACGGACTTATTCAAAGTCCAGTTCCGCGGTGATCTGTACATTTACTTTCTGCATCATACGACAGAATGCCAGTTCCGCTCTCAAAAAGTCATCCACCAGCGGATTCGCACGAAACTCTTCAAACTCTTTTTCAAAGGCATCCAGTTTCTCCAACAGTTCATCACCCTGAGCGCCTGCCTGTAATTCAAAATTCCTCTTCCGGTATTCGTCTACCTGTCTGAACAGTTCCGGCTGCCTTTTTATTTTCTCTTTTTGGATATTATATTCTTTGTAAATATCCGATTTCCTGATCTCTTCTACAAAACGTTCCGTTGCTTTTTTCACAATGTTGTCTGTAATGCTGCCTTCCATGCCGTCCTCCCCTTTTTAGACCTCCATAATGATCGGAAGTATCATCGGGCGCCGCTTCGTCTTCTTCCATACAAAATCGCTCAGCGCCTCCTTTATTGTAGATTTTAATTTACCCCAGTCGGTCTGTCCTTTGTCCAGACAGCCCATAATGGAATCGTTTACTAAAAGTCTGGCTTCTTCGAGCAGCTCGTCAGACTCTCTGACATACACAAAACCCCGTGATACGATATCCGGTCCCGATATAAGCTGATTGCCTACGGCATCGAGCGCCAGTACTACAATTAAAATACCATCTTCCGCCAGATGCTGTCTATCCCTTAAAACAACATTTCCCACATCGCCTACGCCGAGACCATCGACCAGGATTGCTCCTACGGGCACTTTGCCGGTCACTTCCGCGTGCTCTTCGCTGATCTCCAGAACATCCCCCGAATGCAGGATAAAAATGTCGGATTTGTCAATACCAAGTTCCCGCGCGATCTTCGCCTGCGCCTTCAAGTGCTTGTATTCGCCGTGTACAGGGATCGCATAGCGCGGGTGCAGCAGCGTATATAACAGCTTGATCTCCTCCTGACAGGCATGTCCCGACACATGCACATCCTGAAAGATCACGTCCGCGCCCTTCATCAACAACTCATTGATGACATTGGTAACAGCCTTCTCATTGCCGGGAATCGGATTGGATGAGAAAATAACAGTATCTCCCGGTACAATGGAAATTTTTCTGTGTATATTGCTGGCCATACGGCTTAACGCCGCCATACTCTCGCCCTGACTTCCCGTTGTGATGATAACGGTCTTTTCGTTCGGATAATTCTTTAACTGTTCGATGTCGATCAGCGTCTGATCGGGGATATTCAAATATCCTAATGTTGAAGCCGTTTCTATGATATTGACCATACTGCGGCCTTCTACCACAACCTTCCGGCCGAATTTGTATGCGGAATTGATGATCTGCTGTACCCTGTCCACATTGGAGGCAAAAGTAGCGATAATAATTCTGGTATCCCGGTGTTCCGAGAAAAGGATATCAAATGTTTTACCTACCGTCTTCTCGGATGGCGTAAATCCCTGCCGCTCCGCGTTCGTACTGTCACACATAAGCGCCAGCACGCCTTTTTTTCCGATCTCCGCAAAACGCTGTAAATCAATGGAGTCGCCGAACACCGGAGTATAATCCACTTTAAAGTCTCCGGTATGCACGACAATACCCGCCGGCGAATAGATGGCCAGCGCCGCCGCATCCACGATACTGTGGTTTGTCTTGATAAATTCAATCCGGAACTGCCCCAGATTAATGGATTGTCCAAACTTCACCACTTTGCGCTTCGTGCAGCCCATCAGATCATGTTCTTTTAACTTGTTTTCAATGATACCCATTGTCAGCTTGGTCGCGTACACGGGTACGTTGATGTCCTTTAACACATAGGGCAGCGCGCCAATATGGTCTTCATGCCCATGTGTTATCATAAATCCCTTTACCTTGCTGATATTGTCTTTCAGATAAGTAACATCCGGGATGACCAGATCGATCCCCAGCATCTCGTCTTCCGGAAACGACAATCCGCAATCCACAACAATAATACTGTCTTCATATTCAAAGGCAGTAATATTAAGCCCAATCTGTTCCAGACCGCCCAAAGGGATGATCTTCAATCTGGCAGTCTTTTCCTGTTCATTTTTTTTCAAATAATTTTCCTCCATATTCCTCGCGATAGACATAGTGTTCCGACAGACGTTTCTTTACATACAAAGTCACCGGGCACCTTCCGCACTGTCCCCGTTTTCCTTTTCGTACTTTACTCGCCATTTTACTGCTGAGTAGTTCCTATTACATAAAAAATACGTCTGACGGTACTCTATATGTACCTGCATTTTAAGATAGTTCAATATCTTCTAACATATTTTCAAATACAGCCGCAACTGCATTCAGTTCCTCATCTTCCGTTACGATCTCATAAACCGCTTCTGTTTCCCCTTCTTTCGACGTATCCCGCAGGATCAGCGCCTCTCCATCCTCTTCTTCCGTATCAGTGACCAGGATATAATCTATGCCGCCCAGTCTTGTCTGTTCCAGCACATAAAATTCTACCGGTTCTTCCCCTTCCGGCCTGAAAACAATCTTCTCCATCTAACCCTGCTCCTTATCCGCACGACGATCAAGATATCCCTGTAAGATCAAAACAGCGGCTATCATATCCACATATTCCTTCCGGTGTTCTCTCCTGATGCCGGCCTCCATCATAGCTTTGTCCGCCGCCACCGTCGTCAGTCTCTCGTCCCACATTATCACAGGCAGACCTGTCCTGCGTTCCAGCTTCTCTTTAAATTCCAGGGAAAGTTCGGCACGTTCGCCAATGGTATCGTTCATATTTTTGGGAAACCCCAGAACAATCTCATCCACCTCATACGCAACGATCAGTTCTTCTATGCGGGCAAGTGTCTTACGCAGCTTATTCTCTTCTTTTCTTCTGATAATCTCAATTCCCTGTGCCGTAAGCAGCAGCGGATCGCTGATGGCAACTCCCACTGTCTTTGAACCGAAATCCAAACCCATGATCCTCATAATCCGTACCTTATGTTCTTTCGCAGATGGTTATTTCTGCAAAGAATTTTTGATATATTCTTTGAGCATCTCTTCTACCAGTTCGTCGCGTTCCACTTTCATAATAAGGCTTCTGGCGCTCTTATGGCTCGTAATATATGTGGGATCGCCGGACATGATATAGCCTACGATCTGATTGACCGGATTATATCCTTTCTCCGTCAGCGCCTCATAAACCGTGGCAAGAACAATCTTTACACCCGTCTCCGGTTCCGTTTCTACTCTGAAATATTGTGTGTTTTCCAAATCCTGCATAGTAACCCTCCGCCATTTTTCGCACTAACCTCCATGTCGCCGCTTCGCGACGACTCAAATCTGGATGAAGAATGCCTGTATTTTGGGCATTCTTCGGTGTGAAGCTTAGAAGTTCTTTGCGAAGCAGCCTATGCTGCGAGCATTAGAACTTCTCTTCACACTATACTCTATTTGGAAATAAAATTCAATCATTCTCTACAGATTTTAATTCCTGCACGCCCAGGATCCCCTCCTCCGGGAAGTCTGTGAGCACGCCTTTCATGATCCGGCCGCGGAGGGCATTTCCGGCCGCCGCCCTGATATACTGCGCCGTATGCCCGATACAATAGACCTTCCCGTCAAACTCTTTTTCCTCTTCAAATAATATTTCCGCTTCTTTACCGATAAAAGACCGACGGTACGCATCGGACATCTGTTTTTCCAACTGCAAAAGCCTGTTACTGCGCTCCGCCTTGACCACATCAGGAATCTGCTCTTTCATGAGCGCAGCTCTCGTTCCCTGCCGTTTGGAATATTTGAAAACGTGCATCTCGTAAAAACGGACTTTGCGCAAGAATGCCTCCGTACACAGAAATTCTTCTTCCGTTTCTCCGGGAAAACCGACGATAACATCCGTCGTAATGGCCGGGTCCGTAAAATATTTCCGTAAAATTTCCACTTTTTCCAAGTATTCCCCTGTCGTATAGCGTCTATTCATCCGGCGCAGCGTCTCGTCACAGCCGCTCTGCAAAGAGAGGTGAAAATGCGGACATATTTTAGAGAGCGTACTGATCTTCGCCGCAAATTCCTCCGTAACGATACCGGGTTCCAAAGACCCCAGACGTATCCTGGCCAGTCCCTGCACTTCATTTAATTTTTTCAACAAAGAAAGCAGTTTGGGCGCTCCCCTGTCGATACCGTAAGAACTGATATGGATGCCCGTCAGTACGATCTCCCGGTATCCCGATTTAACGATCCCCGCCACTTCCTCAAGGATATCTTCTTCCCTGCGGCTCCTTACCCGTCCTCTTGCATAAGGAATGATACAATAGGAACAAAACTGATTGCATCCGTCCTGGATCTTCACATAGGCCCGCGTATGCTCCCTTGTTTTTGTAAGCTGCATCCGTTCGTATTCCGTTGTATGGTTGATGTCAATGACGGTCTTATCCCGCAGAGTCTTATCCTCCGGCAAAAGAAGGCCGTTTTCTTTTTTTTGCAGATATTCTTCCAGGATCAGCGCAATATCTTTTTTACGGTTATTGCCGATGACCAGATCGACGGCCTCATCCTTTTCCACTCTCTCCCTGCCGGTCTGTACATAACAGCCTGCCGCCACAACGATGGCCTCCGGATTCTGTTTTCTGGCACGGTGCAGCATCTGTCTGCTCTTCTGGTCCGCGATATTGGTCACAGTACAGGTATTGATGATATAAATGTCCGCCGGCTTATCAAAAGGTACAATTTTATATCCCTTTTCCTGCAATATTTGTTGCATAACGTCCATTTCGTATCCGTTGACTTTACATCCCAGATTATGTAGTGCTACACTTTTCATAGTAATCTCCGCTTTTTTTGTACTGTTTTGGCATTGACTTTTATCTCTTTAACATTTACTATTAAGCTAATAAGATGTATTTTATAGATAAGGAGGTAATTTTCAATGAAAACAGTTCAAATCTCTTTAAATTCCATCGATAAGGTTAAATCTTTCGTAAATGATATCACCAAATTTGATTACGATTTTGATCTGGTATCCGGCAGATATGTCATTGACGCAAAATCTATCATGGGCATCTTCAGTCTGGATCTTTCCAAACCTATCGATCTGAACATCCATACAGAAGATGGTGCAGAAGAAATTCTGGAAACATTAAAACCTTACATCATGTAAGTTTTACATCCGGTGAAATGGTCATTGTTCCCGTATCGTTACGATCAGGAAACAATGATCAATTCATCTGTATCCAGTGCGGTCTGCACCAGTTCATCTATCTTCTCCGTCAGATTCTGTTCATGTCTTTTGATTATCTTCAGATTCGGTTTCGTCACAGGATGTTTCGCCACAAAAATCGTACAGCAGTCTTCATACGGCAGAATGGAGGTTTCATAGGTGTCTATTTTTTCCGATATTTCTACAATCTCCATTTTATCAAAGCCAATAAGCGGCCTGTAGACAGGAAGTTCACATACTTCATTGGTTACTGCCAGACTCTGCATCGTCTGGGACGCCACCTGACCGATACTTTCTCCGGTAATCAGGCCCAGGCACTCCGTTTCTCTGGCAATATGTTCCGCGATACGCATCATATATCTGCGCATGATAATTGTCAGTTCATCATGCGGACATTTATCATAAATATACATCTGGATATCCGTAAAATTAATGACATGCAGATAGATCGGCCCTGCATACTGCGCGACTTTCCTCGCCAGATCCACGACTTTCTCCTTAGCGCGCTCGCTTGTATACGGCGGCGCATGGAAATATACCGCGTCAATCTTGACGCCTCTTTTAGCGATCATATAACCTGCCACCGGAGAATCAATCCCGCCGGATAATAAGAGCATCGCCTTGCCGCCCGAACCGACCGGCATTCCTCCCGGCCCCGGAATGATCTCCGAATAAATATAAATCTTATCGCGTATCTCGATATGCAGCATGATATCCGGCTGATGTACATCGACAGACATCTCCGGGTAAGCGTCCAGTATGATACCACCCATTTCCGTATTAATTTCCATAGAATCCATGGGATAATTCTTTCTGGCACGTCTGGCCGCTACCTTGAAGGTCTTATGCCTGTCCGGATAGACTTCGTCTATGTATCTGACCACACGCTCTCCCAGCTTTTCGAATCCTTCGTCCTCTACGAAAACAACCGGACAGATGCCGGAGATACCGAAAACTTTTTTCAGGGCCTCCACCGTATCTTCATAATCAAATGCAGATACCGCATCCACGTAGATACGGCCATCCGTTTTGCGTACCTGAAATTCTCCATCACATTTTTTCAGCGCGTGTCTGATCTGTTTGACAAGCGCATCTTCAAAAAGATATCTGTTTTTCCCTTTTACGCCGATCTCGGCATATTTAATTAAAAATGATGAGAACATGTCTTTTCCTTTCTGTTACCGTTTCTGCACAGCCTCACATGATTCCGAGGTATCATCCCGGAATCATGCGCTTTTTAGGTTCAGTGTCTTTTATATCTTCGCAGCTCCGGTATGATCTCATGCAGAGTCTGTAACGTATACTGTATCTCTTCTTTCGTTGTAAAAACAGAGAAGCTGAAGCGTATCGTAGACTCTAACAGGTCCCTTTCGATACCGATAGCTTTCAGGGTCGCCGAAGGCTGCGGCTTATTGGACGAGCAGGCGCTGCCAGCCGAAACATAAATATCCCTGTCTTCCAGGGCGTGCAGCAGTACTTCGCTGCGAACACCTCTGACGGAAAGACTGACGATATGCGCAGCGCTCTCTTCTCCCATACAGCCGTTTATCTTAACGTCCTCTATCTGCATGGCGCCTCTGATAAACATTTCTCTTAAAGCATACAGACGCTCCCTGTCCGCCTCCAGATCCTTATAGATCAGTTCCGAGGCTCTGGCCAACCCGGCGATGCCCGGAACATTTTCCGTACCGGAACGCATTCCCTTCTGCTGACCGCCGCCGTAAATGATGGGACTGACTTTTACTTTATCGCTCTTATATAAAAATCCTACACCTTTCGGGCCGTGGATTTTATGCGCGCTGACCGAAAGCAGGTCTATTTTCATTCTGGACGGATAGATACGGAACTTACCGAATCCCTGCACCGCATCCACATGAAAGGCCGTCATGGGATTATTTCTCTTTATCATTTCCCCGGCCTCTATAATTGGTTCCAATGTGCCGATCTCATTATTCGTGTGCATAATGGATACCAGAATGGTCTCTTTACAAATTGCTCTTTGCAGATCATCCATACGTATTCTGCCCTGTCCATCCACCGGCAGATACGTTACTTTAAATCCCTGATCTTCCAGATAACGCATCGGCTGTATGACCGCAGGATGTTCTATCTGTGTGGTAATTAAATGTCTTCCTCTGCGGTGGTTCGCCATAGCCGTACCGATTATGGCGATATTATCGGCCTCCGTACCGCCGGAAGTAAAAATAATTTCTTTTTCACTGACTTTCAGTATTCCCGCAAGCGTTTCCCTTGCATATCGTAAATAGTGCTCCGCTTCCACGCCCTTGTGATGCATACTGGAAGGATTTCCGTAGTCCTGGCACATAATCTGCATCATAAGCTGCGCTACTTCATCAAAGCATCTGGTCGTAGCCGAATTATCCAAATATACTTTCATAAACAGCTCCTATTTTTATCATATTTTATCTTTGCATCTCATAATGTAGTATATGATATGATTATGCCCTTTGACAGTCATCTCCGGCCCGCTCTATGCAAAATGATACATCAGCCAGGACAATACCGTAAGCCCTGCTGTTTCCGTTCTAAGTATCCGTTTCCCCAGCGTAACCGGCACAACATTCTTTTCTATGGCCGCTGCAATTTCACCTTCTTCAAATCCGCCTTCCGGTCCGATAAAAACAGCCACAGACTCTCCGGGTTTCACTCTTTCTATGATTTCTCTGGTCTTAGCCATATCTTCGGCAAGTTCATAAGGAATCAGCCTGACGTCCGCACACTCTGCGGCATAGGAAAGCGCCTCTTTCATACTCATGACATTTTTTACCTGTGGTATGATCCCTCTTTTGCTCTGTTTGGCCGCCGCCTCTGCTATCCCCTGCCATCTGTGCACTCTGGCCGCCGCCTTTTTTTCATCCAGACGGACAATGGCGCGCCCCGCTGTGACCGGAATGACCTCATAGACGCCGAGTTCTACTGCCTTTTGTATGATAAGTTCCATCTTATCCGCCTTGGGCAGTCCCTGAAAAAGATAGATTCTGGAAGGAAGTTCTGTACTGTCTTCTTTTATATCCAGCAAAGTGCAGCGGATTTCTTCTTCCGTGATCTGTTCAATACGGCAGCAATATGCCTTGCCGTCTGTGCCGTTACTGACTATTATCTGTTCGCCGGTCTTCATCCGGAGTACATTTTTGATATGATTGACATTACTGCCTGTTATGACGATTCCGTTTCCCTGTATCTGCGACGGTTCCACAAAAAACTGATACATCTCCCGACTCCTATAAAAACAACTACACCAAGCAGCGCGCCCGCACTGTCTATCATAACATCTCCGAATGTTCCGGCCCGTCCCGGCACGAAACGTTGATGGATCTCATCGCCTGCCGCATAAAGCATTGTCAGAAATACTGCCAAAAAGCCCCTCTTACCGGCATGAAACAGGTACTTTCCGATCCATATATAAAGAAGTATGGATAAAATAGCAAACTCTGTCATATGCGCCGCCTTGCGCACACTGTTTTCTATCGCATCCGCTATCCGCAGCAGTTCCTCTTCATCCAGATCCAGATGAAAGAAAAAACGCGAGGAACTTATCACACGATAGCTGAATGCTTCGCTTACTGCACTCGATTCTTCTTTCTCCTGCGCCGAAAAAGAAAAGATCACACACATCCAGATCAGTGCCAGCACGCCCGCGATGGTACTGCTTTTCTTTTTCATGCCTTACGGGCTGTTACGGATACCCATTCACCCTGACAGGTCACTTCTATCACTTCGAGTCCCGCCTGCTTAACGGCTCTGGTAACAGTCTCCTCTTTTTCCCGGATGATACCGGAAGTAATATATATACCGCCCGGCTTTAACTGCGCAGTAATCACCGGTGTAAGTTCAACCAGTACATCGGCTAAAATATTGGCCACTACGATATCATAACACACATAACCGACTTTGTCCTGCACTTCTTTCTCTGTGATGATATTGCCGATCATCATCGTAAAATCTTCCTTACGGATACCGTTTGTCTCCATGTTCTGTCTGACAGCTTCTGCCGCACAGGGATCAAGATCCGTTCCGACTGCTTTACGCGCGCCGTACATCAAGGCAATGATCGAAAGGATACCGCTCCCGCATCCGACATCGAGAAGCTGCGTCTCCGGTGTCAGATATTTTTTGATCTGACGGATACAGAGCTGTGTCGTCTCGTGCATACCGGTTCCAAAGGCTGTTCCCGGATCAATATGCAGAATCTTTTTCTCCTTATCTTCCTCCTTTACCTCTTCCCAGGAGGGAATGACCAGCAGATCGTCTATAGTAAACTGATGAAAATATTTTTTCCAGTTATTGATCCAGTCGATATCTTCCGTCTCTTCAATACTGACAGTACCCTCGCCGATGTCTAAAAACATCCGCAAATCTTCCAGTTCTGCTTCTACCTGCTTTAAAATGCTTTCTTTATCGGTGGCTGCATCGTTTACAACCAACGAACCATCTTCTGCTTCTTCCACAAAAAAACTAAGATAGGCAACGCCATCATCTTCTTCACTGACCGGCGGGATATCTACAAACATCTGCTCTTTCTCCCAGGCGCTCAACGGAATCTTGTCCTCGATCTGCGCGCCTTCCAGTCCGATATCATACAACGTACTGATGATGATATCTTCCGCCTCCGTTATGGTCTTAATTTTAAATTTCATCCATTTCATATCTATTTTTCCATCCGTTCCATTTCTTATCTGTTCTTACAAAAATATTAACGCAGACACTTTTGTTATTGTATCATATTCTCAGAAGCAACTGTGTAAATCATTTCAATAAGAATTACGTAGTAATTCTTAGAACGCAGGCTGCCGAGCCTGCGTTTATTGTATCACAGATTGCGGTCACTGGAAAGTATTTCAGATATTTACACAGTATACAGATCATTCTTTTTCGGGTATAATGAGAGAAAATCAGACGTAAATGTGTGTGATGCTCATTTAAATTTTTAACGAACGGAGAAAAAACTATGCGTATGAAAAAATATCAGAAAAAAACAATATTGCCGACTATTCTGCTCCTGTTCTCTCTTACTGCTTTCAGTTTGAGCGCCTGCGGGAGCACTCCCGAACCGATGCTTCCGGAACCGGAACTCGTGGAAGAACCCGAACCGATCGTAGAAGAAGAACCGGAGCCGGAGCCGGAACCTGTTTCTCCCGTCATCGAGGAAAGAGTGTCTGTAGACGGCCAGATACAGAGTTATCTAACCGGCGAGTGGACGGATGAAGCGGTCGCCACCAGAAGACCGATCGCCGTTATGATCCCCAACAACAGACCTGCCATGCCGCAATACGGTCTTTCACAGGCCGGTATCATCTATGAAGCGCCGGTAGAAGGACGCATCACCAGATTAATGGCCGTTTTTGAAAATTTTGACGATCTGGAGCGGATAGGCCCTGTCAGGAGCAGCCGGGATTATTTTGTCTATATAGCCACAGGATATGAAGCCATTTATTGTAACTGGGGTCTTGCCGTACCTTATGTGGAAGAACTGATCAACCGCGATACGGTCTATAATGTCAGCGCCGCCGTAGAAGGTATCCACAATCCGGCCGACGAAGCCTTTGGCCGGGTATCACGTCCGGGATATGCTACGGAATTTACAGGATATCTTATGATCGACGGCTTAATGGATGCCGTAGACCGCCTCGGATACGACTGGAATTATGACGACGCCTATGTCCGGCCTTTCCTGTTTGCCAATGACAATATGCCGGCGGAATATGAAGACAAAGAAGACGCCACAGTAATCTATCCCGGCGGAGAATCTGCAAGCAATTCCGGCGGATACGGCGCTTATCATCCGTATTTTGAATATCATGAGGACGATCATCTGTACTACCGTTATCAGGATGGCGAGAAACAGATTGATGAATACAATAACGAGCAGCTTACCGTATCCAATGTCATCTTCCAGTACTGCCACGGGGAAGTCAGAGACGACCATGACTATCTTGCCTTCGGCGTCCACGGAGAGGGCGACGCCGTTATCTTTACAAACGGCAAAGTCATCAAGGGCACATGGGCACGTTATGGCGGCGACTTTACGCCTGCCAGATTCTATGATGAAGGCGGCAATGAGATCATTGTCAACCAGGGCAGAACCTGGATCTGCAATATCTGGGAAGAATACGGCGAATACGCAGTCTGGGAATAAATACAGAGGTGGAGCAGAGAATATCTTCTCCACCTTTTTTATATTACGATACAGATATTCCTTTATTTACCATGTCTTTGCTCTTTCCCCCGGAGTCAGCTTCGCCAGCCCGCGGATAGGGTCTGGGCTCATTGGTCAGTCCGGCCAGATAATCCATACTCGTATCCAGAGCCAGGGCAATTCTTTTACACTGTTCAAACGTATAATAGCGTTTCCCCTTTTCTATCTTTGAATAATCACTCTGATCGATCCCCGTCAGCAGCTGCATCTTGATCTGCGTATATCCTTTTTCTTTCCTTAAATTTTTTAACCTGTCCATATTTCTCCTCTTTTTCATTGTTGTAGACAATCCTTTGAATTTTTAGTCAGTTTCAATCAATTAGATTATGGCAAATTGACCTATTGACATTAGGGTGAAATTGACCTAAAATTTTATAAATTACTGCCCACAGATAAAGAAAACATGAAAATACACAGGAGAAATGAAAATGACCGCAAATACCAGCCCTGACAATCCAAAGAAACAGGTTCTGAGCCGGAATGTCCTGCTATATAAGGGCGTTTATTATATAATGTGCCTGCTATTTTTGTCCATTGTTCTGCAAAAGGGATACACGATCATTGCTTATGGCACACCGAAAGAACTTCGGGAAATGAACACCGTGGCCTTTGCCTTTCGCTTCGCTTACGGCCAAAACCCATATGCCGCTTCTCTTTTGCAAAACACCATTCCTGCTCCAACAAGCATGTATGGCTTTCTGGTTCCGCTCCTTCTTGCTCCTTTTATACGTCTTTTATCTTTTACCGGGTTAAACGCCTTGCAGATATGCGAACTGATCACCCTGATCGTCGAGATCATCGGCGCGCTTTTCTTTTACCGTCTGCTTTATGGAAAGACAGGGCGGCGCATCATCGCCATAATGGGAATGCTCTTTTTTTATTCCTGTTATTGGCGTTATTCCGGTTTCGCCGGTGCCTTTCCGGATCAATGGGGACTTACGCTGTCCATACTCTTAGCGGATGTTCTATATCATGACAAAAAAAGACAGCTATACCGGCCTGCCCTGTATGCCGGCATGATCGTCGCCCTGTTCTATATCAAGCAGTATTTTGTCCTTACAGCCATTGGCGTATGTGTTTATCTTTTCATCTGTTCCAAAAAAGACTATGGAAAATTTTTAGCATATGGAACGCTTGCAGGAATTTTATCTATTGCTTTAGTACATCATATTTTTCCCCTGTACTTCTCCGAAGTATTTCCCATCGGACAGGGGCAGGTACTTATGGGCGATCCCGGATATTCTTTGAAACAACTCATAAAGCTGACGTTAGATTATGGCGGCATCATCATCTTCGGACTCCTGCACGTTTTTATCTGCATACGCGCCATGATAAGACAAAAAGAATTGAAAAAAGAATTTTCCTATGAATTCTGTCAGCTTGTTTTTTTACTGCCGATTGTATTTTACATCGCAGAAAATCAGGGCACCAACTATACCTATTATCTACAGCTATGGTATCCCTATGTCATCCTCTGCTGTATGGGCTCTCTTCCTGTTATTACAGAGTATATACAAAATATATTTTCCCGGAATATCAGGACGCTCTGTCTGTCCGTGCAATGTATTCTGATCACCATAACATTTATAAGGATACTGCCTCTTTTCCAGTGTCCGTTTATGACAAAAGACGAAAAGGCCGCCTGGGATCGTTCTTATCAGATCCTTGCAGAATATGCTCCACAGGGCGATATGCTCGTCACCATGCTCTTATCCGATTACTGTCTGGAAAATGACATTGCCACTTCCAACTACGGACAGGCTGAATATAATACCGCAGATAATCTGCAAAAATACAAAGATAATAAAATATGGAGAAATCTCCCTCTGGTAGAGCACACAGAAGCAATCCTGCAAAATAACATCTCCTATAATGCACATGTCAGAGATAATATTGCCAGACAAGCCTATCGCTGTATCGCCATTACATACACCTGGGAATATCAGATATCCGAGGAAGAGCTGGCTGCCGCCGGTTATCGTGTTCTGACAACGGAGACTTTATATGCAGGCAGACAGTGCTGGAATGTGACGTTTTATGTGCCTGAATGAAACCATTTCCCTATAGCAGATTTTATTAAAACACCTACTCTACAAAGGATAATAAGGTATTCCATCAATGAAAGAAAAAATGACGATAGAGAAAATCTTTTTTGGTTTTTCAATTTTAAATATTGGTATCATCTGTGTGACCCTGTTGGCCTCCGGTGGGAAATTTCTATCTGCGCTGACTTATGGTGAAAGTAATTTCTGTGATTTCTGGAGCCATATCGGAAGGCTATTGTTCAGCCAGAATATATATGCAACGGACGCTGACGCAATCTTTCCGCCGTTAGCATATCTGTTCCTGCAAATCTTTGCCCGGCCGCTTCGCTATAAAGTTGAGGAAGGTTGCAATCTGGAACAGATATCCCAATCCGGCTACGGCATCCTCATGCTTCTTATGTATATGCTGTTATTTGTCTGGCTGTTGACGGTCGGTATTCATTGCCTATACATAGAAGACTCTTTCCCGAAAAGAACAACTTTAATGGGTATCTTTCTGTTTTCCTATTTTACATGGGGATTTGCTTTTGAACGGGGAAATCTGGTAATATACGCAATGGTCTTTTTAATGCTCGGACTGGCGTTACGGGATTACAACAGCAAAGCGCTGCAGGAACTGGCGTTAATCTTTATTGCCATATCCGCTGGTTTTAAACTTTATCCGGCTCTGTTTGGATTCATATGGATTGCAGAAAAACGGTATCAAGAAGCAATGCGGCTGCTCCTGTACGGACTTGCTTTCTTCTTTGTGCCCTTTCTGTTCGTAGACAGCTTTGGCAATTATCTCAATACATTCTTACAATACATGAATAAGCACACATATTCTCATGCCAGCATATGGAACGTCATCATCAGTATTGGAGGCGACAATGAGTATACGCAGCTGCTTTGTCGGGGAATCGTTATCATTATTATTTTCTGGGCCTTGTTCCTGCTGTTCGCTGACGGAGTCAACTGGAAAACGATAACACTTCTGATGGCAACACAGACAGCCATCATTCCGGAACAATATGTTTATACTTATGTTTTTATTTTGATCCCACTCATATATTTCCTGAATGAAGCCGGTCACAGAAAAGTCGATCAGATATATGCAGCTCTTTTCGCCGCCTTGTTTACTCTGCCGCCAATCCTGGGCGGCAGGGGCCGGTTGATGGTATGGATATGGACATTTTTGCTGATCCTGGTTTCGGCGGATGAGTTTTTGTTTATAATCAAAAAAATATCCAGGAAAAAAATTTTATGAAAAAAATACTTCAAAATATCCACGCGATATACAAGATTTTCAAAAGATTTTCAAAGTACAGCCGCATATATTCATTGACAATGTATATACTGTTGTATATACTATCTATGAGGAGATGATTTTATGCAGGCTACCATTCAAAAGTGGGGAAATTCACAGGGAATAAGAATTCCCAAGGCATTTCTCGACGCATTGGGAATGATGGAAAACGATCTTGTGGAACTGAATAGAGTTGATGATAATATTGTAATTAAAAAAGTCAAATCGAATACCGAATTGACTCTGGATGATATTTTCAAAGATTATGACGGAAAAAATACAGGGGAAGAATTTGACTGGGGCGCACCTGTCGGAAAGGAAGTGTGGTAATGTATAACCCAAAACAGGGAGACATTGTGTTTCTGGATTTCAGTCCACAATCCGGACATGAACAGGCAGGAAGAAGACCCGGTGTTATCATCAGTAATGAAAAGTTTTTTACAAGGACAAAATTGGCTATTGTATGTCCTGTCACAAATACAAACAATCAATTTCCACTCCATATTCCGCTGGATGAACGAACGAAAACAACAGGCGTCATTTTGACGGAACATATGAAATGTCTGGACGTCGTCAGCCGGAACATACAATTCATAGAAAAACTTCCGGACGATCTGCTGGATAAAACTGTAGCCTATGTAAAAGCCTTTTTTTAAATGAAACAAAAGACCCGGAGCGAATGAGATCATATCAATCCTCTTCCTCTACGGGTCTTCTATTTTTCTTACTTTTCTTATTTTTCTATTTTCTAAAACGCTTCTTACTTTTTGGTTCTTCGCTATCCGAAGACGTCTGCTGCTTGGCGGCGTTTAACGTATCTCCGGTCTGTTCATCGAACTGTTTCAAAAGATCCTTCGCCTCACGGGAAAGTTTGTCAGGCACCTGCACAACGAGAGTAACATAATGATCTCCCCGTACATCTCTGCTCCGCAGAGAAGGAACACCTTTTCCTTTCAGACGGACTTTCGTATCTGTCTGTGTTCCCGGTTTGACATCATAGATCACCTTACCGTCCACCGTGTCGATCATGATCTCTCCGCCAAGAGCCGCTACCGCAAAGGACATCGGCACCGTAGAATAGATATTGGTATCCTGCCTCTGGAAGATCGGATGACGCGCTACGATAACCTCTACCAGCAGATCGCCTCTCGGCCCGCCGTTCGTTCCCGGCTCGCCCTTGTCTCTGATCCTGACGCTCTGACCGTTATCAATTCCTGCCGGAATCGACACCTGTATCTTCTTTTTATTGGCAATATATCCCGTTCCGCGGCAGTCAGGACATTTCTCTTTGATCACTTTACCTGTTCCATGACAATCCGGACAGGTCTGCACATTTCTGACCGTGCCAAAGAAAGACTGCTGCGAAAAAACAATCTGGCCTTTTCCGCCACACTTGGAACAGGTTTCCGGCGAGGTTCCCGGTTTTGCGCCGCTGCCGTGACATGTAGTACATTCATCTTTTAAGGTAAGTTCTAATTCTTTCTCCACCCCGAAAACCGCTTCTTCAAAAGTGATACGCACACTGGTACGGATATTGGCTCCCTTCATCGGCCCGTTGCTTCTGCTGCCTCCGCGCCGTCCGCCTCCGAAGAAGTCGCCAAAGATATCGCCGAAAATATCGCCGAAATCCATACTGTTAAAGTCAAATCCACCGAAGCCTCCTGCACCGCCCTCAAAGGCCGCATGGCCATACTGGTCATACTGCCTCCTTTTTTCCGGGTCACTTAATACGGCATACGCCTCCGATGCTTCTTTAAACTTCTTCTCAGCTTCTGCGTCTCCGGGATTCATATCAGGATGATATTTTTTAGCAAGAACTCTATATGCCTTTTTGAGCGCCGCATCATCAGCGTTCTTATCCACGCCAAGGACTTCATAATAATCTCTTTTCTGTTCTGCCATACATAATCCTCCAAAATCAATCTATAAGGCGAAACATAACTCTTCACCTTTCACAGTGCGGGAGAATATCTATGATATTCTCCCAAACGAAACATAGAAATTCTTAGGCGCTGCACCCTCTGGTGCAACGTCTTAGAATTTCTTTTCGTTTTAGACTTCCCGATAATCTCCATCAACGACATCATCCGCTGCGCCCGTATCGGCTGCACCCTGTGCATCTGCGCCTGCCGCGCCGCTCATATCGGGGCCGCCCTGTGCCTGCTGCATGTTCTCGTACATCTTTGTGAACAAAGACTGTGCCGAATTGGTCAGTTTCTCTTTTGCCGCTTTCAATTCGTCGATCTGGCTGTCGGTCATTTCCTGATCTTTTGTCTTTTCCAGAATATCTTTTACCGCCTGCAGATCAGCTTCTACACCGGCTTTTTCAGAAGCGTCGATCTTATCTCCTACTTCTCCTAATGCCTTTTCCGTCTGGAATACGAAGGAATCCGCCTCGTTTCTCGTATCAATCGCTTCTTTTCTCTTCTTATCCTGCGCTTCGTATTCAGCCGCCTCTTTAACTGCCTTATCTATCTCGTCATCAGACATATTGGAACCTGCCGTAATTGTAATATGCTGTTCTTTGCCCGTTCCCAGATCTTTCGCGGATACGTTTACGATACCGTTGGCATCAATATCAAAAGTAACCTCGATCTGCGGAACACCACGCATTGCCGGCGGGATACCATCGAGTCTGAACTGCCCGAGAGATTTATTATCTTTCGCAAACTGTCTTTCACCCTGTACTACGTTGATATCTACTGCCGTCTGATTATCCGCCGCCGTAGAGAATATCTGGCTCTTCTTAGTCGGAATGGTTGTATTTCTTTCAATCAGTCTGGTCGCAACGCCGCCCATGGTTTCAATAGAAAGGGATAGCGGAGTAACATCCAGCAAAAGGATTTCGCCTGCGCCTGCATCACCTGCCAGTTTACCGCCCTGGATAGAAGCACCGAGCGCAACGCATTCATCAGGATTCAGACTCTTATTCGGTTCATGGCCCGTCAACTGTTTTACTTTCTCCTGTACCGCCGGGATACGTGTAGAACCGCCTACCAGCAATACTTTACCGAGGTCTGCATTAGTCAGTCCGGCATCCTTCATGGCATTCTGCACCGGAACCGCTGTTTTTTCTACCAGATCATGTGTCAGTTCGTCAAATTTTGCTCTTGTCAGATTCATATCAAAGTGCTTCGGGCCTTCTGCGGTTGCCGTAATGAAAGGCAGATTGATATTGGTCGTTGTAGCGGAAGATAATTCTTTCTTTGCTTTCTCCGCCGCTTCTTTCAATCTCTGCAGCGCCATCTTGTCATTTGACAGATCAACGCCCTCCTGTGCTTTAAATTCCGCTAACATCCAGTCGATGATCTTCTGGTCAAAGTCATCACCGCCCAGATGGGTATCGCCGTTTGTAGCCAGAACTTCGATAACGCCGTCGCCGATCTCGATCAGAGAAACATCGAATGTACCGCCGCCTAAGTCGTATACCATGATCTTCTGCTCTTTTTCATTATCAAGGCCGTATGCCAGCGCCGCCGCCGTAGGCTCGTTGATGATACGTTTTACATCCAGTCCTGCGATCTTACCCGCATCTTTGGTCGCCTGTCTCTGCGCATCGTTAAAATAAGCGGGAACAGTAATGACAGCCTCTGTTACTTTTTCACCCAGATAATTCTCGGCATCTGCTTTCAGTTTCTGCAGGATCATCGCGGAAATCTGCTGCGGGGAATATTTCTTGTCATCAATCGTGCGTCCTCTGTCCGTGCCCATATCTCTCTTAATAGAAGCAATGGTTTTATCAGCGTTTGTTACCGCCTGACGTTTCGCAGGTTCACCGACAAGCCTTTCCCCTGTCTTCGTAAATGCCACTACTGAAGGTGTCGTTCTCGCGCCTTCCGTATTCGCTATAACGGTCGGTTTCCCACCTTCCATAACCGCTACACAACTATTTGTGGTTCCTAAATCAATACCAATAATTTTACTCATAATTTCTTCCTCCTATGATTATGATTAATTGTTTTAATATCCAATGTCCAAAAGAATGACGACAAGTTATTCTTTTTAGCTTACTACCGCTACCATGCTGTGCCGCACGACACTGTCACGATAGGTATAACCTTTTTGTAACTCCTGTGCGATGATACCAGACTCATATTCTTCGCTCTCCACCTGCATGACTGCATTGTGGAACTCCGGATCAAACTCCTGACCGACTGCCTCGATCGGCTTGACATCAATCGCTTCTAACTCTGTCATCAGTTGTTTGTAGATCATTTCCATGCCCTGTGCAAAGGCGCCTCCCTTTTCACTTTCCGGCACGCTCGCCAGTCCTCTTTCAAAATTATCAACCACTGGCAATATCTTTTCGATAACGCTTTTGGCTCCCGTTTCAAACATCGCTGTTTTTTCTTTGTCCGTGCGTTTCCGGAAATTATCGAACTCCGCCATCTGGCGTTTTACCCTGTCCTCTAATTCATCAATTTTTTCTTTCAGAGCATCCTGCTTTTTATCAGCCTTTTCTTTTCTCTTTTTTTCCTTTTTATCGGCTTTGGATGTTTCCTTATCCGGTTCAGTGCTCTCTTCGTCCGGCATTTCTCCTAATTCCTCTTCTCCGGCTGCGTTCTGCGTCTGCGTGGATGCGTTCTCATCATTCTTATTAACATCTTCCGACTGTTCCGCCGCATTTTCCTGCTCCTCATTTACGCCGTCGTCAAATATTTTTTTCTCCTCCACAATCTTCATCCCTTCCTGTTGTGTTATTCATTTTCTGATTTACTTTCTATATAAATCATCCAACTGATGTTTCAGCATTTTGAGATTACTGACTACTTTTTCATAATCCATACGTTTCGGCCCTATAATACCAATCGTTCCCTTCATACCCTCATCCAATTCATAAGTGGCGGTCACGACGCTGCAATCCCGCATCCCCCGGATCGGTGTCTCGTTTCCGATGTAGACCTGGATGCCTGTATTTTCATCCGAAAGATTTTCCTGAACAAGTTCGTGCAGGATCTGTTTCTCTTCAAAAGTTGTGATCAGCTCACTCGCCCTCTGATGATCGGAAAGCTCGGGATATTTAAAAAAGTTATTCGTTCCGCTCGTATAAATTTCCAGATCTTCATCCGCCTTGATGGCTTCGGCCACGGCATCAATCACATTCGCAACGATCTCGCTGTGGATTCCCGCCTGCTGCTTCATCGCCGATATCATTCCCAGATTGATTTCTTCTAATGATAACCCGTTTAAATGAGTATTCAGCAGAATGTTCAGTTTTAAAAGCGTTTCGTCATTCAGTTCCTCCGATACGGTCAGCATGGAATTTTTAATTACATTCCCTTCCACTACGATCACGGCCAGAATCTGGGTCGCATCTATGCGGGAAAGCTGAATGAATTTCAGTTTGTTCCGGCGGTACTGTGGTGCGGAAACCATGGCTGCATATTCCGTATTGTTAGCCAGAAGCTTAGCCGCCTGCTTCAAAAGAGTATCCATCTTGCCTTCTTTTTCCAGAAGGACTTCTTTCATCTCTTCTACTTCACGTTCCTTATCTTCCATCATCTTATCGACATATAGCCGATAGCCTTTATCCGATGGAATACGTCCTGCCGAAGTGTGCGGCTGTATGATATACCCTAATTCTTCCAGATCCGCCATTTCATTACGGATAGTCGCCGAACTTAAATTCAGATCGGTATATTTGGAGATCGTCCTGCTCCCTACCGGCTCTCCTGTTTCTAAGTAATTCCGGATGATGGCTTGCAATATTTTATATTTTCTTTCATCTAACTGCATTCCATATTCTCCTGCGGCGCTCTGGCCCGCGTTTAAAACAGTTACTTTCTGCTTCTGTTAGCACTCGACTCATTAGAGTGCTAACACCTTCTAGTGATAAGTTATCACTTCATTATTTAATTGTCAACATATATAAAGGAAAAAATTATGAAAAAATTATTAAAATGAAAAAAAGATGTTATGTTTCTTCCCGACAAACAAAAAATTATCAGAGCAAACTATATGTTGCTACGATTGTCTTTTCTTCATCTGTGCCGATATCAATAAAATGTGTA
>JAMPIB010000046.1 GCA_023663085.1 Ruminococcus sp.
CATATAGAAAATGAACGGCAGTGACAACATCACAAAATTCTCTGCCGCCTATTTTTCCCGAATAAAAATATCCTTTATCCGCATCAAATCCTGCAGACTCCCAACTGTCATCCTCAAAATAATTGAAATGAAAGTCAACTTTACCTCCCGGATATAGTCCTACAGGCTTTAACAAAGCCATATCATGACCATACATACTGATTCTTTCAAACTGCATCATTCCCCCATAATTCAATATCTTGATAACCTGCCGGGCAAACTTTTCCCTCTTCTGCTTTGGAATGTTTATATTCCCCATATAACTACCGAATGTCCCCATATTCATCCTCCTCTAAAATCCCAAGATTTCATATCTATGTTTATGATTTATAAGTAATGACTGAAATGCGCTCATTGCCGTTAAATGAAACAGGTCCTGGTTGTTGATCAATACCCAGCGAATTGCCTGTTTTCTCGTCAATTCCGGAAAATATCGGACATCCTGATTCATGATCTCCCAATAAAGCAGCAATGCCTTTTTATAATTGTCATCTTCTCTATGTTCCATAAATTCCGTGACAAATTCCTTATCTGTCAAACGGCATCCCCATTCCTGATTCAGTTCTGTAATGATTTGCCCTAAAATAGATTCCGTATCAAAGTCCTTTCCTAAATTAATTTCCTTAAAATATTCTTTCCAATCCGCCAGACACTCTTTCATATCATTTGAAAAGCAAAGCATATCATCTTTCCAAAATTCTACAAATTCATCCTCGCAGTCTCTCTGTATTGCTTTGTAAAAAGGAAAATATCTTTCATCTTTCTCATCGTTTTCTGTTTCCTCGTTTTTTTCTTCTGTAAAAATATCCGAGTATCCTTTTATACCCAATTCTTCCCATACATCCCAAAAACTGCGTTGAACCGCCAATGCATATCCATGGACAATAATCGGCGGCAGCACATAAAGAGACACCTCCGCGATTATGCCATATCTGATATCTTCCGCCAATTCCTGTCTTTTCTGTAAATTCATGTCAAGCAGTTCCTTTAAAAATGCTTCCAGCGCTTTCTCTTCCTTATTCTCTATAAATATTTTCATATTTTGATATATATAATAAGAAAGTTTCCCTTTGGGCGCTGTGTGGATTTCCGTTTTTCCTCCCTCAAACGGTTCCTGTGGAGCTTCTATCTTTTCCGAATCTATGCACAACACTGCCCTAAACTGTTCCGATATAAAATCACAGTAATCAAAAGAATATGTGTTCCATATCATTTTGGGTGTAATATTCTCATATTTTCCGGTATTCTTTAAAAATAAAAGCATGTCCCACATCTTAGCACGGTTCAAAAAATTGAGGCTGATTCCTAATACGCTTTTTATCAACAAGGCATAGGCGCCTATATTACAAGGCTGGTCATCGTACATAAAATAACAGTGTTCTTTCGAATATGCCTCCTGCATCACCATAATCATATTCATCACAACTCCGAACTCACTGTATCCCCTATCAGGTGTCTTGAGTTCGCAGGTATTTAGGTTATATTCTGCTGTTTCTCTTTTCTTCTTCTCAAATATAGAATAATCAAACCGGACAATCCCTTGTTCATCCGGTGTCACCCGCCCGATAACCGTAATGGTCTGTCCGTCCAGTTCTATATTCTCCGTCTTCCGAATCCCGCAAGTCTCTAATATTTGTAGAATATTCTTGTTAAATTCATCTTTTTTATCTTCAGGAATTATTACCTTGCCTTCCAGTTTGTATAAATCGTCCCGCATCCGTTTGCCCCCTTGTTATTTAAAAATTACATCTGTTTACTATCATTTTAAGATTTTTCCTTATGAATTGTCATTGAACTTGTAGTTTAAAACGTGAATTTTATGATTCTTTTATAACTGATAATCGGACGGTTAAACGTTAATATATGCTAAGATAATAATATATTAGAAAATATTTTCCATAATAAAAAGCAGGATTTCTCTGTTTCATGAGTTCCTGCTTTTGCATTCATAAATAACTATATAGTAAAATGCCAGTTTAGAGCCTCAAAGTACTCCCGATTCATACTGTTATATGGACAGGCGATAAAAACAGTTTTCCCAAGAATTTTACTTCTCCCTATATGTATGTCCATTTGAGATAAGATATCCATCCCTATCAGAATATTACCTGTCCTGTCATAACTAACCTTCACATAATCTTGATTAATACAAACTCCTCCAAAGTCAATCTCAAAACCACCATGCTGAAAGGTTATAGATTTCAGTTCCATATACTTTCCAGTCTTAAATTTCTCTTTGTCCGCATCTCGTTTTTCTTTTGAATCATTAACGCCAAATGAAATTTCTTTCCTTATTCTATCATCACCGCAGTCTCTCTGTTTCATTTTCTGTGCCTTAACATTTGATATACCAAACCTTAAGATTGGTATAGATGTGCAGGGGCAGCCTGTATCTATCTTGACATTCATGTTCTCAATCTCCGTAAGTTCCATGCTTTTTATCGTCATGTTCACATCTGCCCTTATTTCATTTCTCTGATTCATTTCAAGTAGGATATATTTATTCCTCATAATATATATCCCCCTCTAGTTCAATACTGTCATTGTATACCGGGCAGACCAAATTGCCCTGTACAAACAGCTTATCTGACTCTTCATTAGTTTCCTTTCCTATAAACCCAACCTTATATACATCCGAATTATTACTTTTAACAAGCATAATCCATGTATCATATATGTTGCTCAACTGACTTTTGTCTTTTATCTTCATACCAACATATAAATCCTCTAATGCAAATTTATTTTTCATTATTTCCATAAGATAAACTCCTTTCCTTTTCTTTAAGTATAACCATATTTTTCACAAATTACAAATGAAACCTAGATTGACGTGATAAACTAAAATTTCTATATTCTAATTTCTATATGGTATTTCTGATATTCTAACTTTATCAATGAGATATTCATATCCCGACTTTTCTAAAAAATATTTTACACTATCCGCAACATATTCCTTTTGACTACTAGGTGCCACAACAATATCAGATATTGGGAAAAATTTATGCGGTCTGCAATTGACATCCAAAATTTTCATTTTAATATATGGTAGTAATATGCCATTTCTTTTCCTAAAGTGTATTCTTCTATTATCTTTATTTAAATAATATAAAAATCTCAATTCATGTTCATGTTCAAAATATACATCCTTCATTAATGCAAAATAATAAAATAGGGCATCTGAAATTCCTTTAATACACATATTTACAGAATCTGGAAATCTGCTAATATGATTCATACCTATATCAAGTATTGACTCAAATATTTCTCTTTTTTTATCATCATTATAAATTATCTTGTAAGGAAATAAACGCACCTCATCATGTGGAAACATATCATCTGGCTTCGTTTCTTTTATCTCAATATCATATTGATCTTCATTCATAAATGTAATAGCATCCAAGCTACTTACTGCATTATCAAATCCTATAGATATTCCTTCACTTCCATAAAACTGCCATTGTGTTAATATATCTCCATTATTGCAAAAGCTTAATGAAAATATATCCTCTAAACTTATTGTAAAAAAGCCTTGAGATGCATTTTGATCACATACATTCAATAACCCACGTAAATATCTATTCATCTCATCTTCTTTGTACAGCCCTATTTTTGACACAATTACCTCTTTACATATTGCCCTCCCATTTTCAAACTCGTGACTATCATTCATGTATCTAATATTGGAAATCCAAAAATCCCTATTTTGCATTATACTCTGAAATCCCTCAATGCTAGTATAATGGTATAACTGGTGGGCATTGCTCGCATTCAAATTATATTCTGACTCTATTTTCATGCATATATCCATCCAGTATGGAAAAATTATATCTCCAGAAGCATTCAGCTTTGTACTTTTTTCATTTTCTTCAACTTTCATGTTCATTCCTTTCAAAATTCCGTACTATATATTTTAATACTCTATATATTAGAATTGTATCATAAGGTTTTAAGCATATACAATGACCAATAACAGTTAAGCTAAAAATCTGACTATCACCACCACAGCTTAATTCAAAGTAATCCTTAAATGTATTTTAACTTCTTCACTTATCAAAACGAAGAGCTCTCACACTCTCCGCTTCCCTCCCCTCACCTTACAATACACCACCGCCACCGCCGTACTGATAAACGTAGCCACGATCGCCGGCGCAATGACCGCGGTCGGATTCACGCTGCCATATTGCTGCCTGTATACGATCATATTGACCGGAATCAGCTGCAATGACGAAATATTCAAGATCAAAAAATCACACATCTCCTTCGATGCCGTGCGCTCTCTTTTACCAAAAATACTCTCTTTTTTTCCCGCGCCGCCATCCGCCAGAAGCGCTTTCTTAGGTCTTGGCTCACCGTCTATATACTCCGGATTCCCCCGCTCCGCTTCTAACTTTGCCAGTTCTTCCATCGCTTTTAACCCGGCCGGCGTACAGGCCCAGCCCAGTCCCAGAATATTGGCGATCAGGTTCGTAGAGATATATCCTCTCGCCGGGTGATCCCTGGGAATATTGGGAAAAAGGAACGTGATAAACGGCGATATCCCTTTTGTCATCCTCGCGATCAGTCCCGATTTCTGCGCGATCTCCATAAGTCCTACCCATAACGACATGACACCTATCATGGTAATACACAAAGAAACCGCTTCTCCGGCGGAATCAAGCGCCGCTTTTGATACTGCCTCCATATTCCCGCTGAATGCTCCGAATACGATACCGATCAGGATCATAAATGCCCAGATATAATTTAACATAGACACAAAAAGCACGGCTATGAAGATCATAAACGTGCTGTTTCCTTTTTGTTCTTATTCTATATGTATGAGGGGATCTGCAAATTTATTAATTTTTCCCGCGGGACAATTTACGACACTGTATGATATCGTAAAGCAGCATTGCATACGCCGTATAGAACAGTCCCATATTATAGATCATATAACGCGGCTGTGTGAAGATGATTGCCCCGACCACCAGAGAATTAACGACGATCGCTATTATCATGATAAAGGCAAAAGCAAGGCTTTTTTCTATCTGCTCCTGCATCTCTTCCACTTTTTTCTTCTGCCTTAAAAGATACCATGATGCCGCGCCAAAACTAAGATATGTAAAAATCGTATAAAAGCTTAACAAATGTCCTGCGCGTGCAATGGAATTTATCAATCCTCTCCAGACATTATACAGATACACCCGGAACATCGGCATGGTATCCTGTCTGAGCAATGTACGGCTCATTTCTGCACAGATTTCATCATATTTTAAGGCGGCCCCTACATTGTCCAGGTCATAATGTGCATCAATATAACCTTCCACCACCGGGTTGATGATCCCATAACCAATGGCATCATAACTATCCGCATAGTGCACAGAAACAGAAAGCCAGTCTCCCTCCGCATAAGGATAAAGAATCTGCTGTTCATCCGCCTGTGCCATGATCTCCAGATAAAGCTCTTTTACAGTCTCATCTTCAAACAGGTTCTGGTCTCTTTCCGGCTCGGAAGAATATAAAAGCGTACACAGAACACCCATGGAATTATGACAATGTTCGATCCACGCACCGCGCACGACATAATTATATAATCTGTCTGTCAGCTTGCAGGAAACAAGCACTGTTATCATCAATAGTACGAGACTGACAAATTTCCGCAGTTTCCGGCTTCGTATCAGATAATACCACCCGAAGACAGCGCCCATGATAAGCAATGTTATCATCATCTGTTTTCTTAAACTGATCAGCAGGAAAGAAAGCACCATAGTCCACAGCAGATGGCGTTTACGGTCATCGACCACATAAAGATATAATTCCAGAATAAAAAGTACGAACAGGGAAAGTCCCAGACCCTCCGTCATGATGCAGTCGGTATAAACAGACCCTCTGTTCGCCACAAATCTACAAAGCAGAGAAACCGCAAATTGAAACCCTATCGTTGCCATCTGCAATATCACACTCTGATTTTTAATTTTTTCACGATAAGACCGGCATACCAGGCGGCCGCTCCTGCCAGCAGACTCTGCACTACTACTGCCGTCATGAACGAATTTATATCAGACGGGCTTTTTACCCCCCCCCGCACCAGTCAGAGCCAGAAATGTCGGGTATAACGGTTCCCTTGAAATATCCATATATACATAACTCGCTGAATCCACACACCAGATAGGCCCATCAAAAAAGGGGAATAAAAGATAAAATAACAGGCAGACTGCCAGCAAAAAACCATTCAGAATATTATCTTTCCAAAATCTAAATATCGTTTTTTTATTCACCGCCTGCTCCATATCAATCTATCCTTCCTTTTTCTTACGTCTTTATTTCAGTTCCCATTTTGCCGATAACAGTCCTCTTATCTTTTTTTCTATAAAATAATACGATAGGATCCCTATGATCCACATAGCCAGCGTAAATCCTGCCATACACGGCAGAGAACTGACTTCCAGAGAAATATTGGCCGCTTTTAAGAGATTATAAAAAAATACAAGCATCGGCACATGCCATATATATACATCATAACTGCACCTGCCCAATACTCCCAGGACTTTAAAATCACAGATTTTTCTGATAAATGGAAAATCCAGAATAATCATAATGGCCGGATATAATACAAAAGTCAGAATATAAGCCTCTTCAAATCCGTATCTTACAATAATGCTTCTTGCAAAGGTAAAAAAATAAGAAAAAACAATCGCCAAAACAGCCAGAACGCTCCCTGCTTTCATCCAGTTCCGAATCTTTCCTTCATTCATATACCGGGCAAATATTATACCAAAAAAGAAAGCCCCGTATCCTCTTGCCGCCGACAGATTCAGAAACGGAAGATCCAGATTCCATGTATTGATCGTGATAGCAACTGCGATCATAAAAGCATACATATAATAGGGTGATACACGCAGACGTTTAGATAAAAATGTGATCAGCCAGAAAACAGCATAACACAGCATCAACACGCTGATATACCATGTCGTATAACCGATATCCGCCTTCACCATCCAGCCACTGTCGATACCCAGTGCCGCAACGATAAATCTCCATAAAGAAACCGCATCCCCGACATGTTCTATCGTACCGAAAGCCGCACCATCATAAAGCAGATAATAGAAACAGAAATTTAGTTGTAAAAAAAATACCGATATCGCCACCATCGGCAGCAATCTGAGCGCCCTTTTCAGATAAAAATCCTTAAAGCTGACATCTGTAGTCCTTATTTTGTGTACATGCGGATAGGTTAAATACCCCGACAGCAAAAAGAAAAACTCGGTCAGACGTCCTACATAGAATCTGTCCTGATAATAAAAGTCAAAATGTTCCAGTCTCAGACCGGTGAACTGCTGGTAATGATGGAACACGATCAGTGTCGTCGCCACGATCCTGATCACATCCAAAGCATAATTTCTCTCATTTGCCGCATGGTTCTGTTCCATCTTTTGTTATCCTTTTCTCAAATTTACCACTCGATCACCGCCGACCCCCAGGTAAGACCTCCGCCGAATCCTGAAAGAACGATTTTCATCCCCGGCTTTAACATGCCCTTCCTGTTCATTTCATCCAGCAGGATCGGCACGCTGGCCGCAGAAATATTGCCACAATGGTCTAAGCTGGTCGGAAATTTATCTTCGGATACTTTCAGACGTTTGGCAACGGATTGAATGATCCTGATATTGGCCTGATGCAGCGCAAAATAATCAATCTCTTCCACACTGAGCCCCGCTTCATCAAGCACCTTCCGGATAGAGGCCGGCACCGTCGTAACCGCAAATTTATAAACTTCCTGTCCATCCATATGAGTATACTGCAAATCCATAGAATTTTCCACTAAAGGATTATTATTTTTTCTACTTTCACATAACAGCACCCGCCCTTTTTCGCCATCAGAACCCTGATCGTATGCCAAAAGGCCGCTCTCATCGGCGCGCACTACCGCCGCACCTGCACCGTCTCCGAATAATACACAGGTACTCCTGTCATTCCAGTCCATAATTTTAGAAAGTGTCTCCGCTCCGAGAATGAGCGCCGTTTTATAAATACCGGACTGAATATAGGCATCCGCCGTATGCAGCGCAAACATAAAGCCGGAACAGGCAGCGTTAATATCAAAAGCCACCGCCTTCACCGCACCGATCGCGGCCTGCACCTCACATGCCGTCGAAGGTGTTATACAGTCTCCCGTAATGGTGCCTACTATAATTAAATCTATCTCCTGCGGAGTAACTCCGGCATTTTCCACAGCCCGTCTGGCCGCCGTAACAGACATGCCTGCGGTCGTTTCTTCTTTTACCAGTCTGCGTTCTTTGATCCCGGTACGGCTGCTTATCCATTCATCGGAAGTATCCATGATCTTTGAAAGATCATCGTTTGTCACGACTGTTTCCGGCAGACAGCTCCCGGTTCCAATAATCCTTGTTCTCATTCTCTTATCCAATCCTTTATCATAATAGCCTTGCTTTTTCACACTGTTATGGACGAAACTCATCCATGATATCTTTCACATGCTCGATTTTTTCTGCTCTCCAGGCATTGGCACCGCAGAATAATAATGCGTCTTCCACATTTCCTCTGGCCGCGTTTACGAGCGCATCCGTGATACAATATGGTGTTTCGTCCGGCTTACAGGTGCTCACGCACAAGTGGCACATACCATGCGGTATCCTGTCCTTTTTCGCCTTTTCCATAAAGGGGTTTAAAATCGCCCGGCCCGGCATACCGACGGGACTTTTGACGATGACGATATCCTCTTTACGGGCATTTATATAACTTTGTTTATAGCGTTCGTCCGCATCACATTCATACGTGGTTACAAATCTGGTAGCCATCTGTACGCCGGAGGCGCCCAGCGCCAGATAATGTTCCATATCATCTCTTGTATAGATCCCGCCCGCCATGATGACCGGGATATTGGCCTGATGCGCCTTCGCCGTATCATTTACGGTACAGATAATATTTTTTACTTCTTCATCATAATGCAGATTTTCAATATCCTCTAACTGTTCCCTGGTAAAACCGAGATGCCCGCCTGCAAGCGGCCCTTCTATAACGATGGCATCCGGCAGTCTGTCATATTTTTTCAGCCAGTATTTTATGATGACATGTACGGATTTTACACTGGAAACAATTGGCACAAGCTTCGTCTTGGTATTCTGCACTAGTCCCGGTAAATCCACCGGCAATCCGGCCCCCGACACGATCAGATCGACGCCGGCCTCTATAGCGGCTTTTACATATTCTTCGTACCTTCTTGTCGCCACCATAATATTGACGCCAATGACCCCGCCGTCTGCAATTTCCCTTGCTTTCTTCACTTCTGTTTTGATCGCTTTCAGATTACAGCCAATAGGGTCTTTATCAAAATCCGGATCACGGTATCCGATCTGCGCCGTTGACAGAATGCCGATGCCTCCCTGCGCCGCTACTGCGCCTGCCAGACCGGACAGACTGATCCCTACGCCCATTCCGCCCTGCATGACGGGTACTTCGGCAGTCAGATCTCCTATTACCAGAGGTTTTATATTCATTTTCCTGCTCCATTCTGTCGCTATTATGCTTCGCCAATTGCAAAAGTCAGTTCCGCCGACGTTACCAGTTTCCCATCAACATAGGCTTTCGCGTTTCCAACACCGATAGGGCCTTTTACTTTAATGATCTCCGTTTCCAGCATCAGTACGTCTCCGGGCGTCACTTTTCCTTTGAATTTAGCAGAATTGATAGCCGCAAAATACGCAGTCTTCCCTTTAAATTCCGGCTGGCTCAAGATCGCTACCGCGCCCGTCTGCGCCAGCGCCTCGATGATCAGCACGCCCGGCATGACAGGCTCTCCCGGAAAATGTCCGGCAAAATACGGTTCGTTATAAGAAACGCATTTTCTGGCAACCGCTTTTACCCCCGGCTCCAGTTCTTCTATAGTATCCAACAGCATAAACGGCTGTCTGTGCGGAATGATCTCCATGATCTCCTTAGCGCTTAAAACCGACATTTCTTTTCTCCTTTTCTCTATCCTTCTACATACTTCTTTACAAGAATACTGGCATTATGCCCGCCGAATCCCAATGAATTAGAAAGTGCGTACATAAAATCCCCTGTAACGGGTTCTTTGCAATAATCCAGATCGCATTCTTCATCGGGCATCTGGTAACCGACTGTCTTGTGAATATATCCTTCTTCCAGTTCCTTGATGCAGGTTACAAATTCAATAGCGCCTGCCGCCCCAAGTAAATGCCCTATCATGGATTTGGTAGAATTGATTTTAATTTCTTTAGCATGTTCACCAAAAGCCAGTTTAATGGCTCTCGTTTCAAAAAGGTCATTATGATGCGTACTCGTTCCGTGTGCATTGATATACGCAATATCGTTCATTTCGATTCCTGCATCCGCAACCGCATACTCCATGGCCTTCGCTGCGCCGGAACCGTCTTCCGCCGGGGATGTGATATGATAGGCATCCGAAGAACAGCCATAACCGACCACTTCTGCATATATCTTCGCGCCTCTGGCTCTGGCATGTTCGAGTTCTTCCAGAACAACGACAGCAGAACCTTCCCCCATAACAAAACCGCTTCTTTCTTTATCGAAAGGAATCGAGCATCTGGCAGGATCATCGGATGTGGTAAGCGCCGTCAGAGCGCTGAAACCCGCAATCCCGATCGGTGTCACGCTGCTTTCCGTCCCACCGGCGATCATCACTTCCGCATCTCCGTACTGAATGGTCCGATAAGCCTCGCCGATAGAGTTAGTTCCCGTCGCACAGGCCGTCACCACATTGATACTTTTCCCTTTTAAACCGAACTGAATGGAAACGTTTCCTGCCGCCATATTACAGATCATCAAAGGCACTAACAACGGTTCTACACGGGAAGGCCCTTTTTCCAATAATCTGGAATGCGCTCTTTCCATAGCCTGTAAGGAACCGATTCCCGAACCGACCGAAACGCCTACGCGGAACGGATCTTCTTTGCTCATATCCAGCCCGGCGTCCTCCATGGCTTCTTTTGTCGCCGCCACCGCATACTGACAGAATAATTCCATTCTTTTGGCCGCTTTGAAGTCCATATAGTTTTTCCCTTCAAAGCCCTTTACTTCCGCCGCTAACTTACACTTATATTCCGATGCGTCAAATTTGGTGATTTCGCCAAAGCCAGTCCGGCCTTCTTTCACACCGTTCCAGAATTCATCGACGCCCAGTCCGATCGGCGTGATCGCACCCATGCCTGTTACTACTACTCTTCTGCTCATCTCCGTTACCCTGCTCCTTTTCTATATTATTTTGCTAAATGGCCATTCCGCCATCTACAGAAATCACCTGTCCCGTAATATAGGATGCCTTATCGCTTGCCAGAAAAGCCACTGTCTCCGCAATATCCTCCGGCGTCCCTACTCTCTTTAAGGGAATCTGTGATAATGTTGCCTCTTTAGCCGCATCTGTCATAGCCTGTGTCATATCGGTATCAATATACCCCGGCGCCACGGCGTTGACCGTGATATTTCTGCTGGCCAGTTCTCTGGCCATAGATTTCGTTAAACCGATAACGCCCGCTTTGGAAGCCGCATAGTTAGCCTGTCCCGCATTTCCGAGAATACCGGATACCGAAGAGAGATTGATGATCCTTCCGGCTTTCTGTTTCAAAAAAGGACGATACATATGTTTCATGGTATTGAAAGTCCCTTTTAAGTTGGTCTCTATTACCGCATCAAACTCTTCTTCCGTCATCTTAATCATCAGATTGTCTCTGGTAATCCCGGCGTTATTTACCAGAATGTCAATATGTCCAAATTCCGCAAGCATGTCTGTTATCATCTTCCCACATGCTTCATAATCGGCCACCGTACACTGTACCGCTGCGGCTTTTCTGCCCATTCCCTCTATCTCGCGGGCCACTTCCTGCGCCTTTTCCTTAGAACCGTTATAATTAACAATTACGTCCGCGCCATACCCTGCCAGTGTCAAGGCAATCTGTCTTCCAATCCCGCGTCCTGCTCCCGTTACAAGAGCGACTTTTCCTGTCAGCATCTTAGTATCTTCCTTTCCTGCAATTATGATAATATTTATAGTTTCTCCAGATCTTCCACTTTCTCTATGTTGAGGACTTTGACATCCCTGTTGATCTTTCTCATAAATCCCGATAAGGTCTTTCCCGGCCCGATCTCGATAAAAGTATCGACGCCGTCTGCGATCATCCGCTCGATTGTCTGCTGCCATCTTACGGAAGAGGAAACCTGCTTTTCCAGCAGCGGCTTTACATCTTCTTTTCTGGTCACGTAATCAGCCGTCACATTCGCTATATAAGGGATCTGGATATCGTGAATCGTTACGCCCTCCAGCTCTTTCGCCAGTTTTTCACCCGCACCGACTAACATCGAAGAATGAAAAGGCCCGCTCACTTTTAAGGGCACGCACCTTTTGGCTCCCGCCTGCGTCAGACTTTCCATAGCCGTCTGTACGGCCGCTTCTTCTCCTGTGATAACAATCTGACCGGGACAGTTATAATTGGCGATAGATACCATTCCCGGTGTCTTTTCACATACATTCTCGATCACTTCCGTATCCAGTCCGAGAACAGCTACCATAGCGCCGCCGTTCGGCACCGCCTCCTGCATGTAGATGCCTCTTTTTCTGACAATTTTAAAAACATCTTCCGGCGTCATGACACCGCTTGCCGCCAGCGCGCCGTATTCTCCAAGGCTAAGACCTGCCGTCACATCCGGTTTTACGCCTTTTTCTTCCACAGCTTTTAACATGGCCACTTCCGCCGCCAGCATGGCGATCTGTGTGTATTCCGTAATGTTGATCTGTTCATTTTCTTCAAAGCAAAGCGCCTCTATATCCAGACCGCCTGCTTTCCCTGCCAGCCTGAACATTTCTTTACTGATGGGGATCTGCTCATAAAAATCCTGCCCCATTCCTACATACTGTGCTCCCTGCCCCGGAAACATAAATGCTGTTTTACCCATATAGATTATCCTCGCTCTTTCTGTTCTACTATTTTTATTTTGCTTTCTTCCGTAAATATTTTGATATTCAAAGTATTTAGTTGTTGAAAAGCGCAAGCCTCTCTGCTTGCGCTCAAGAATCTGCTAACGCAACTGCTTTATGCATTATGTAATAATCCGGATGCCTGCGCCATGATCTCCTGAATCATTTCTGCACAGGTCTGCTCCTTTTTGACAAGTCCTGCAATCTGGCCTGCCATGATAGAACCTTCCGTCACATCGCCATCTACTACTGCACGTCTAAGTCCTCCCAGAGTCAGCTTCTCCATCTCTTCCAACGACGCGCCTTCCTGCTCCAGTTTCAGATATTCTCTCGTCGTCTTATTGCGGATACAACGAACCGGATGTCCCGTCGATCTTCCCGTAACTGCGGTATCAATATCCTTGGCCGCGATTACCTTCTGCTTATAATTCTCATGCACGATCGACTCTCTGGCAACAATGAATCTCGTTCCCATCTGTACTGCCTGCGCACCTAACATCATAGCCGCCGCAAAACCTCTGCCGTCTGCGATACCGCCCGCCGCAATGACCGGAATACTTACCGCATCCACTACCTGTGGAACCAGTGTCATCGTCGTCGCTTCGCCGATATGTCCTCCGGACTCTGTTCCCTCAGCCACTACCGCATCCGCGCCCGCGCGCTCCATCATTTTTGCAAGCGCCACGCTGGCAACAACAGGAATCACCCTGATGCCCGCTTCTTTCCACATCGCCATATATTTTCCAGGATTGCCCGCGCCTGTCGTCACGACCCTGACCCCTTCTTCCACGATGATCTTCGCGATCTCATCCGCCTCCGGATTCATCAACATCAGATTGACGCCAAAGGGCTTATCCGTGCTTTCTTTTACTTTCTGTATCTGCTCTTTTACAAAGGACGCCGGCGCACCGCCTGCACCAATGATACCAAGTCCGCCCGCCTGTGAAACTGCCGAGGCCAGATGATATTCGGCAACCCAGGCCATACCGCCCTGAATGATCGGATATTCAATTCCCAGAAGCTCCGTAATCTTTGTTTTCATAATCAGATCCTTATTTTTTCCCGGACGGACGCCTTACGCGTCTACGCCTTTACCTTTCATATATTCGATAACAGCGCCGACTGTTGTAATCTGCTCCAGATCTTCTGAAGGGATCTCGATGCCATATTCTTCCTCAAAAGCCATAACGAGTTCAAACAGATCCAGTGAGTCTGCGCCCAGATCGTCTTTAAAAGAAGATTCTTCCGTGATTTCGATACCGTCTAAGTTTAATTGCTCCTGAATGATTTCTTTTACTCTTTCTAACATTTTCTTATCTCCTTTTCCCTTTTAGAAATTTTCCTGGCAAAAAATAGTTTGACATTCAAAGTATATTCTTTGCTCATACGTTTGTCAATCTTATTTTACGGATTTTATCAGTTTTGTCAATTCACTTCTGTAAGAAATATTGATAAATCTCTCTTTTTGTAACCCCCCTGTCCTTTGCAACCTGCTTCATAGCGGTCTTTCTGTCCATTCCCTCCTTCTCGTAATATGCCATATGTTCTTCCACAGACATCTCCTGCCAGGCGCGTATTTCGGCCTCTTTGATCTCCTGACGGCTCTTCCCCTCCATGACCAGAACATATTCCCCACGGGGTTCTTCTTTTTCATAGAGCGAAAGCGCCTCTGCGAGCGTCGTCGGCAGGATTGTTTCAAATTTCTTGGTCAGTTCCCTGCACAGTGTTATCTTCCGGTCACCCACCGTATCATACAATTCCTGTAATGTCCTGACCAGATGGTGCGGTGCTTCGTACAAGATAACAGTTCTCGTCTCTTCACGCAGTTCCTCTAATATTTCCGCTTTTTCTTTTTTATCGGCGGGCAGAAAACCTTCAAAGCAGAAACGTCTCGTACTGAGCCCCGACAGGATCAGTGCGGTGATACAGGCCGACGCTCCCGGTAAAGAAGTCACCACGATACCCGCCTGTTGGCATTTCTGTACAAGGACTTCTCCCGGATCGGAAATGGCGGGCGTTCCCGCGTCGGTAATAAGGGCGACATTTTTCCCCTGCATAAGCTGTTCTACAAGGTAGTCTGCTTTTTCTATTTTATTATATTCATGATAGCTGGTCATAGAAGTTTTTATTGCAAAATGATTGAGCAGTCTGATGCTGTTACGCGTATCTTCCGCGGCAATGATATCCGCATCCTGCAATGTTTCTATAACACGGGGCGTCATATCCTTCAGATTCCCTATGGGCGTCGCGCACAGATATAAAGTCCCTGCCATTTCCAAGTCTGTCCTTTCCGTTTAATATCCATAAATATCATAAATCTCCGGCATATACACGCCCGGCTCCTTATAAATGATGAGCGGTTTTTCCACCTGCATACGGGGCCTGCCGCCGCGGTTTGCCTCCAGTAATACCATATTAGGTTCTTTATCCACATACGGATAGACCATCTGCATCCGCTTCGGTTCCAGTTTATACTGCCGCAGTAACGTGATGATCTCCGCCAGCCGGAACGGCCTGTGCACCATGAAAAAATTACCGCCCGGTCTTAACAGATACGCCGCCGCCGCTATCACATCTTCCAGCGTACATAGAATTTCATGTCTTGCGACCGCCTTGGCGTCTTCCGGATTCGTCAAACCGTGTTTCTCTGTCATATACGGCGGATTGGAAGTAATAACATCAAAAGAAGCCGCCTTAAAAAGACTTCCCGTTTCTTTGATATCGCCGGTAATGATAGAAATTTTCTCTTCCAGACCATTTAAGCGCACACTTCGTCTGGCCATATCCGCGCTCTCTTCCTGTATTTCCAGTCCGCTCAGGTGCCCTGCCGGAGTTTTAGCGCTTATGAGAATGGGAATAATACCCGTCCCGGTTCCCAAGTCCAGAACGGTTTCACCCTCTTTTACTCTGGCAAATCCGGAAAGCAGGACTGCATCCATACCGAAGCAGAATCTCTGCGGATTCTGGATGATACGATAGCCGTTGCGCTGTAAGTCGTCTATTCTCTCATTTTCTTTCAGCACGATCTCTCTGCCGGATTCCACGATATGCTCCACCTTTATCAGACCTTTTTCTAATTATCATCCAGCTTGGACTTATTATCTTCCTGTTTCTCCAGTTTTTCCAGTTCTTTCAGCTCCTCTTCATTGACATCCACTTTATGGTTTTTATGATGTTTTCTCTTAAAGCGAAGCTGGTCTACTTTGTATTCCTGAATTTCTTTTTCATCATCCACATCCACGATGACTTTTACTAACTGGCGCAGCACATTGACACTGTGTACTTCACCCTTTAAGCCATCGGCGGTAGTAACGAAATCCCCCACATTCGGAAGTTTTCTGTTCAGTTCTTCATAAGTCTCCTCTTCGTGGTTCAGACAGCACATCAGTCTGCCGCAGACCCCGGATATCTTCGTAGGATTTAAAGAAAGGTTCTGTTCCTTGGCCATCTTAATGGATACCGGAACGAACTCCGATAAATGCGTATGACAGCAGAGTGGTCTGCCGCAGATGCCGATACCGCCTACAATCTTCGTCTCGTCTCTGACACCGATCTGACGCAGTTCGATACGAGTCTTAAAGACCGAAGCCAGATCTTTGACCAGTTCCCTGAAATCAATCCTGCCATCCGCTGTAAAATAAAACAGCACTTTGTTATTGTCAAACGTATACTCTGCATCGATCAGTTTCATCGGCAGTTCATGTTTTTGTATTTTTTCCAGGCATATCTTGAAAGCGTCTTTTTCCTTGGCCTTATTGGCCGCTTCCTGTTCGTCGTCCTTCGGCGTTGCCACCCGCAGGACGGACTTTAACGGCTGGATGACCTTATCGTCCGCCACTTCTCTTACGTCTCCTACTACCGTCCCGTACTCGATTCCCCTGGCAGTCTCTACAATGACGTGATCGCCCTTCTTTATCTCCAGCTTGCCCGGATCAAAATAATATATTTTGCCCGCTGCGCGAAACCGTACACCTATTATTGTTGTCATGATCTATTAACCTCCGTTTTTTGGCCGCAAAATTTCTCTTTTGCGCCTCAGTTCTCCTGAATGGTCAGGAGCATTAATTCCATAGTCAGTTCAAAATTCACATTGGCCTCCAGACGTCTCTTCGCCTGCTGGAGCGCCTTGACAATTGTTTCTATACCCTCATAAGTACTTCTGTCAGCCACTTTACGGATATATTGCAGTTCATCCTTAAAGATCAGGCTGTTGGCATCCTTGGTCGCCTTAAAAAGCAGCACATCGCGGTACCAGACCGAAAGGATGTCCAGATAATCCGTAACGTCGAATTTATATTCCGAGATTTTTTTAATGGCTTTAATGATCTCGGAAAGTTCCATATCGTTGATATATTTCACCAGCGTGACCGCTTCTTCCTTGACTTTCTCAAACTCTTCGCTGGTTGCTAACATCTTGGCCTTGCCGATATTTCCTCTGGCAAAAGCGACACAGATATTTGCCTTATAATCCGGTACTTCCAGTTCTTCCATCAGGAACTTTTTCACCTTATGATCCGATACCGGCTTCATATTCAACACAACACAGCGGCTTAAGACCGTAGGCAGAAGCGCCTCCACATTCGTCGTCAGGATGAGGATAACCGCATACTCCGGCGGTTCTTCCAGCGTCTTTAAAAGCGCATTCTGCGCCTGCACCGTCATTTTCTCTCCTTCGTTCATGATGTATACCTTCCGCGGACTGCTGTAGGGTTTGATACCGATATCATTATTGATCTGCGCACGGATATCCTCTACACCGACAGTATTCGGCTTCTCGTGCGAAACGAAGATGATATCCGGCTGATTCCCGCTTAACGCCTGTTTACAGGAATGACACTCTCCGCAGGGCTCCGTCCCGCCTTTTTCACACTGTAAGGCCGCGGCAAAGACTTTGGCGATATATTCTTTCCCGGAACTTCTTTCTCCGTTGATGATATAAGCATGTGAAACTTTATTCATGGCAATGGCATTCTGCAAATGTTCCTTCAACTGTTCCTGTCCGATGATATCCGTAAATTTTGCCATTTCGCTACCCCCTCTTTACGTAAAAATATCCAGAAGCAATCCCCGTATTTCTCCGATCTTGCTCAAGATCGCCAGATTATCCTTTTCATCTTTTACCAGTTCCTGCGCCAGATCGTCCAGATTTTTGTCGATCAGACGGATAATGCCATAGACGCGGTGCCGCCCTTTCCTGTCCAGAAAATTCTCTCTGGAAAAAGCATGGGAACGGTTTACGACCTCATTCAGAAAATTCTTGATGAGCGTCCGATACCGCTTCATATCCTTGATATCACGATGCTTGGCCAGCTTATCCCCCTGCCTCGTGATCTCTTCCATCATCTGCGTCAGCGCATTCTGCAGATCCTGTTCCTCTATTCTGCTGACAAGCGTAAATTTAAATGTACCATCTGTTTCCTGCGCCTGCTGGGTCTGTTCCACCGGCGCCGGTTGTTGTACCTGATTTACCTTAATATCCACCTGAAACCTCCATGCGCATCTATGCGCCGCATTTTTTTAAATACTTGATGATCTTTTCAAGACACTGTTCCACCCCATCGTCATTGTTATGAAAAGTCTGCTCCGGGCCAATGCCTGCCTTATCCAGCTTCTCCTTCGAGAAATCCTCCGCATCCGCCAGGAAACGCCTGCACATCTCTTCGTATCTGGGAGCGTCCTGTGTTTTCTCCCGATCCAGTGCTCTTTGCAGCCGTATCCCGTCATCCAGTTCTATCATGACCGGCAGCACTTTCTCTTCGCCGTAAAAATTTCTGATATTCTCATAGGCTTCCAATGTCCCGATCAACAGATAGGAATGTGCCGACAGATCAGTCTCATCATCCGCCACCGTAAAATATCTCCAACTGCCATGACAGGTATTATAGACTCTTGTTTCAATGACGTTTCCTCTATCCGCCAGTTCCCGGTATCCTGCTTCATCCGTAAAATGATATTCCACGCCATTGCACTCACCCGCACGGATCGGCCTTGTCGTATAAGGCACTATTTTCTGAAGACTGACCGTATGCTGTTCTAATAACTTTTTATAGATAGAATCTTTTCCCGATGAACTTTTTCCCATCAGGCACACTATTTTTCCCATATGAGTATTATGCCTTCCTCTTAATTCGTAAAAATGCCCCTCTTTACTATAATGCCATACTTTAAGCGGAATTTCAATTTTATTCGGCAAGAAAAGCATACCAAATATATCAATTCAGCAGATAATGACTTTTCCTTCCGCAGATATTCCCTGAACACGCAGGCCCAGCTTCTGATACTCCTGTATCTGCCGGATCATATCCTCTTCTATTAACTCACCGGGTACAAGCAGCGGGATCCCCGGCGGATACAGATTAATAAAATTCCCTATGATCCTGCCTGCCGCCTCGGTAAGTAACAGTTTCTGACCCTGTATGCGCCCCGCCTCATAATGGCGGTCGATCAAATGCAGCGCCTGTGCGATCGTCATTTTCGTTACCGGCTGTTTATCCCCGGCCTCCGGCAGCTTCTCGATTTCGTCAGTTCTGCTGCCCGCGCCACTTTCCACGTTACCTTTTGCCTTTCCCTTCACACCTTCTTTTATCCTGTCTTCTATCCTATCATCAATCTGTTGCAATGCGTCAGCCAATCTCTGCCAGCCCTCTTTCGTATCGGCGATCGTCATGATCGCCAGAACATAACTTCCCGCCGCCATTTCCATTTGCAGATGAAATTCCTCCCGCAGCGTATCATAGAGCGCCTGTCCACTCATGGAAGTTTCTTTTACCGAAATGAGCAGTTTACAAATATCCCACGTCAGGAAAGCATATGGTTTTCGCCGGACATTTCTGATATTTTCCGGCGCACCGATATGAATATGCCTGCACGTTGCTATCTGCTTCATAAAATCATCATGATAGCCGCGCATTTTCATAAAACACTTCTGCGCAGTTTCCTTCATATAAGAA
The DNA here is from genome assembly GCA_023663085.1 of Ruminococcus sp. GTDB lineage: Bacteria > Bacillota > Clostridia > Lachnospirales > Lachnospiraceae > UBA3282. The sequence continues at coordinate 19,936 of JAMPIB010000046.1, forward strand.
ATGCAGGCGTCTATGCCCGCCATCAGCACATAAGAAGGACTGCTCGACTGATAAATGTTCAGATATCTGCGCAGTTTCATACGGTTGACGCGCGGCCCGTTTACATGCAGAAGCGCCGTCTGCGTCATGGAGGGCAGCGTCTTGTGGAGACTGTGGATCACAATATCCGCTCCCTGCCTCACCGCATTCTCTGGCAGACCCTCCGCCAGCCCAAAATGTGCTCCATGCGCCTCGTCTACAATCAGTATTTTCCCTGCCGCATGGACAATAGCGGCAATTTCCCCGATATCAGAAACGATACCTTCATACGTCGGCGAAGTGATCACCACCGCACAGCACTCTGACCACTCCCGCAAAGCCGCCTCCACCTCCGCCGGACTTATGGCATCCGCAATATCATATTCCATGATCCGCCCCGGATAAAGATAACGTACATGAAGTTCCTGCAAAAAAACCGCATGATAAACCGATCTGTGACAATTTCTGGCTAACAGTATCGTATCGCCTTTCTCTGTCGCTGCAGAAATCGCCGCCAGAATCCCGCAGGTACTTCCGTTTACCAGAAAAAAGCTCTCCTGCGCCCCATAGAGCGCGGCCGCCCGCTCCTGCGCCTCTTTTATCAGACCCTCCGCCTGATGCAGATTGTCGAATCCATCGATTTCCGTTATGTCTATCCCCAGCGCATCAGGTAATATGCCGATATCGCTCCGTCTTTTATGTCCGGGCATATGATAAGGATAAAAATCGCTGTCACAATAAGTGACAAGACTGTCATATATCTTCCGCATGTTTTCCGTGTCCTTTGTGCAGGCCCAGCGTTTCCATTAAAGAACAGTACTTATCTGCCCCCGTAACTACCCACGCTTCTCTATAACGCGGCGGTACGACCGACAGAGGCCACATATGTTTCTTAATAATATCACGCTGTATGTCCGTTAATTCGTACTCTTTATCTGCATTGCGCAGCGCGGTCTTCGGATGCGTGAATCCGTGCAGCCTTCCCCGCTCTGCCACATATCCCTTATCATGCCAGTCATAGAGAAAATAATCATGGAGCAGCGAGCCGCGTATCAGATCGCGCCGGTTACAATGCAGTCCTAATTTTTTATCCAGGATCAGACTATACCTTGCCACGCTCAGACAATGATCGTTGACCGTCATATTCCCATGCTGGATATGCTGCTTTGTCTTTTGAAAATTCTCCGAATGGAGAATGTCATTTCCATACTCTCTTAACAGCCGATGGATCCTGCGGTGCCTTTCATAAAGCCGTTTTCTTTTTTCCTGTCGTCTTTGTTCTTTCCTGCCTGACATTTCATACCCCTTTTTACTCACACTTCTATCAAATCATGCAAAACCGCCGCCCGGTGTTCCCACGTATGCGCCGCTTTGGCCAGTTCATATCCGCCATCTATCACATCCTGCAGCTTCTGCGGATTGGATAAGAACGCTTCCACCATATCCGGCAGTTCCTCTATATGCGCCACAGAATAAATCTTACAGTTTACATCGTCCTGCAAAATTTCATCCAGATAGACGCTGCTGTCCGTCAGGCACAAGGCGCCGTTTAACATGGAATTAAAAACCCTGTCATGCGCGCCGTCCCGAAACCACGGCATAATATTCAGAGAAATCTTACTCTGGGACAGTTTTTTCAGACAGCCAGCGGAATCCAGACTGTTCCCGTTGATCAGATTCTCCGGCTTTTTACACTCTAATTTCTCCCAGCCGCCGCCGAAAACATGGACTTTGATGCCCGCATCCGCCAGTGCGGCAACTGCGCGCCCTCTTGTCATGAACCGGACGTACAGGTCGATAAATGTCAGCCTGCTCATGACTTTTTTTATTTCTTCTTCCGTTACTTCCGGAATCTCCCGGCGGATATGCTCTTCCGCCACATCTTCCACCGTCCGCAGCGGATGTGCCAGCAGATCGTCGATCATGCCGTAATAAAACGCGGTATACTCATCGTCGATCCTCGTTATGTATTTCTCGAACTGCTTCGGCGGCGTGTAGTTACCGACCATCGTCACATCATATCTGCGGTACTGCGCCGGAACATACGATCTGTTTGGATAAAGCTGCGTACCTGCAAGCGGCAGAAACGGCCCGTTTATAATTTCCGGAAAAAAGCGTTTCATATACTTTTCATGGTTTCTGTCGATACTGATATGATGATAATCCTGCGGATGTTTTTCCAGAAAATGATGATAATACATCGGATGATCCACTACAATATTATAGCACGGTATCCGCAGCGCATCCCACATCATGCGGTCATTTTCATCCAAAAAGATTTCTTCCCCGCTCATGCCGTGAAAATTAAAATTTATCAGAACCGTATTTCCCTCTTCAAAGAAACGGAAAAAGCGCTCCGTGCTGTCCCACGGCCTGCTTAAGTCAAAGATAAACGTCTCATGTCCCATCTTTTGGAACGCTTCTGCCAACTGTATCGAAAAATATCCCTGCGTTTCGATATCGCCCTCAAAAAGCATAATCTTTTTCATGTCTTATATCACTCCACCCGTATAATCCTATTTTTCTGCTGATTCTGCTGATTGTTCGTCTAATGTTGGAAACATCCTAATTTAAGATTTTCGTTCGTTTTCATCTTTAATGCGCATAAGTTGCAAATAATGCGACCATGAAACAATAAAAGGTTGTTCTTTATCCAATTCCTCAAACACTGTTTGGGATTTCTCTACAGCAAATTTCCGAAACAGTGTTTCGGAAATTCTACTCTGATATGCCAGAAAAAACGTCTGGCGTTCTCCAATATATCTACCGAAAATCCTCTTCCATACTGCTTCGTCAGAGTTTCTGAAAGTCTTTTAATCACTCTCTGTCCATATCTATGGTTTTGAGCCGTTTCTCCGTCACCATCCTGCCTCCCTTTCATTCCTTAAGTTGCTTTACATATCCGACAATTATATGCTCTTTTTCTCGGTTGAATGGTATATGATTTTCCTTATCAACCCATTCTTCCTCTGCACTGGTTATATAATCTTTTTGTACCAATTTATCAAGAAGCTTTTTATTATAATCGTTATATGCAAATTTAAACTTATGACGAGTTCTCTCAACAAGTTGATGGTATACTGGCGCCAATTCTGAAAATAAATCTGGAAGTTCCTCGTTTTTATATGCATCTATCTGATTTAATAAAAGGGCATACTTATTTTCTTCATCCAAAACGCTCCATGCAGCATCCGTATAAATCCGGTTGATTTTAAAATTTAAGTCTTTAACTATTTTAGCTGTCTCTATTCCTAAAGTTGTAGCATCCAATTTAGATAAGAGTTTTTTCTTTTCTTCGGGAATAAACAATTCCGATTGCAACAGGCTATTTATTTCCTCATCCTTTAGTTCTATATCGTCAAGTGATGCAATAAATACATTCCTGTTTCTTTCTGCATAAGGAACCCTGCATTCAGAGGCTACATCACCCATTTCATCCCAATAAGAAACATTATATGGCAATTTGCCTTCCTCAATCATTATTTTTATTTTCATCTCATTCAACTTTGTCAATGATTCTTCATACGGTTTCAACTCTACACTTGAAATGTATTTTCTAAAGCTTTCCTCAGTTATATCCGCAAACATCAACACAGATAATATTCCTTCTGTGATTATTGGATTATCAATATCATTCAATAAAATATTTATGTTTTCATCAAAATATTCTGCCCAGCACAATTCCGATCCATACTGCTCATAATAATCAATAAAATTGTTCCATGTACATTGAATACGATTATTGCTTAACAAGAAATCCCATATTTTCTTTTTAGTTTGTGCTGCATCCTCACCTACCTCTTTACAACAGTATTTAATATCATTCCATACTGCTTTCTCTTTCTCCAAAACTTTAAAACACAATTCTTCATTCTCAGGCAAAAGACGCTCAAGGATATCTTCCAATACATCTATATTTTCATTTTCATTTGTATCTATCCCTAGCACAATATCCGTTATATAATCCGTAAAATAATCATGTACATAATCTGTCAATGGTTGATAATCAAGTTGCAGAATTGTTGTATAATTCTTAACTTGCAAATCACATACTCTCTCTGGAGCTTTCCATTCAAACAACCGTTGAAGCATTAAACTATTCAGTTCATATCGGCAATGACCAAACACTTCCTCTCGAATTTTTTCATCAACCGTATCAAGCTCTACATTAGAAAACACCACTCCCAATTCCTCTATCAACTTAACCTGTTTATCTGTTGATGTCTCTTTGATATTCTTTAACACATCCGTATATGACCTAAGGAACTTAGTAAGTACTCCATCAGCGCCATCTGATACATTATCCTGTGCCACAAGGTCATCTATATCAGCATATTTTAAAAGCAGCACAAGATATTTATATCTTGTTTCCAACGGAATTCCATTATCCTCCGTAATGTCTTTCCATAAAAGAGTATTCTTTTTACACAGACAATGGAGCAACTTATCAATATTTTCTCCGCGTTCAACATATGCCTTAATAAATGACATACTTTCTTCTGTATGATCTGACAATTGTTCTATAAGCATTTTTGCCGATTCCGTATTCATTTTTTCGCTGAGGACATAATCCACTAAATCGAAATTCAGAACTTCTTTCTGCTTATACTCAAAATCTAACAATCTTGCAAATACTTGTGCCACATTCTTTATTGAATAGGTGTACTCAAATTCCGAGCTGTGATTCCTCACGCCGAGAATAAAATTCATTTCTTCTTTGCTGATACTTTTTGGGTGGAAATAGTTAATATAACTCTCATAATTCTCATCCAAATATCCATGTCGAAGCAAAAACACCAATAGTTTGTTATTGCGAACAGATTCATCAAGAAAATCTATACCAAATTCTTCAATAATTGTTCGAATCGGATATGCCTTCAACTCATTTATTTTCTTTTCATATTCCTCTATTACGCATCGAGATTGTTCCTTGCATCTATTAAGTCCTTTTTTCATGCATTCTATTCTTGTAAAATAATCACCATTTTCCCTTACAAGATCTTCAACATCACTAATCCTTGTCTGTCTATCATATCTACCTTCTCGCCAATATACATCAACTTGTTTTCCCTTAAATATGCTAATTTCAAAATCATCTGAAAGAATATCCTCAAGCACATAAACAGTTCCATTATATACTTGATAAACCGCATGTTGAAAATTTACTAAAGAAGTAATCAAAGCAAGTTTTAGTTCCTTCACACTTTGCAATGCTTCATTTTCAATTTGTTTAATTTTATCAGTTTCCTCCTGTTTCTTTACCTCAATAAGCGTTTCCCTACTCTCAACAAATTTTTTCTTATCAGAAAAAGCTCTTTTTACAACGCTTTCTTCCTTCTCATCTTCCAAATTAGCAAATTCTTTCGGTTGAAGATTCTTAAAGACAATAAGTGCAAACATATGCTCATCAAGCAAGTTTAGTTGCTGATTTCCTTTTAGTGTATTCTTAAAGATGTTAAACTCATTACATATGCACGTCAAATCTCTCATGTCACTAACATATGGAGAAATAAGTGATATAAAGTTTCCCGAAATATCATAAATCTTGCTTATATTCTTTGTATCATCAAACTGGAGTTCTTTACGCAGCATTTCCCCTGAATTAGTAGAGCTAATATATGGAACAATCGGTATAATAAAATCAAAGAACTTTGTTCGTTCTCCCTGCTGTTCAAACATATCATCCTTTATTGCATACACAAATTTAACTCTTCCTTCAATCTTTTCATAATGATTGAGGATATTATTAAGTTCTCTCAAAGCCACAAAAATATTTGTGCTTTTGAACCGATCAAGATCTTCTATAATTACAAGTTCTGTCTTCGTTGTTTCAAAGAAATACACGATTTCATCCATATTTTTATTAAATATAGACTCTTCCCCGTCTTTTTCATTTGTAAGTGTGGCCTTATCAAGAATTTGCAGTTCTTTGATATTGCCATTTTTCTCAAACCATTTTGCGAATCTTGTGAGTACATACCAACTCACTCCACCAAGTCCTATGTACACTATTAAAATTTCCCACCATGCTAATGCATTCACATTAACAAAAAATGTATGCGTCTTGTCGGGCGCAATAAAACAAATAATACCACATAAAATAATCAACAACAGCAACCCCATTAATGGATTTCTCCATTTCTTCTCTGGTTGCAATTTTCTATATCTGCTCTGTGGTATTCTGTCTGAATCTACAGAATAAAATAACTGTTTTAATATGCCTATCTCAAGTTGCTTCTCATCAATTTCATTACTGTCACCATCT
>JAMPIB010000047.1 GCA_023663085.1 Ruminococcus sp.
GTAGAACACCAGCCTTCCAAGCTGGATACGTGGGTTCGATTCCCATCACCCGCTGTTTTCAACTGATCTTTTCTTTCAACTCCTGATAACCTTTCGTTAATAACTCTACCTGTGTCTTCATCTTTTCATAGCCGTTTATATCGTTTATATATATGATCCGGTCAACTTTATTGTTCAGGGCACCGATATCTTTCTTTAAAGTTTTATAAGCTACATCCATTTCGGTTCGTACTGCTTTGAACTCCATATTCATGTCTGCCTCAAACTTGTCAAATCGAGCCTCAAATTTATCAAATCGAGCCTCTAAAGTATCGACCCGTTTTTCCAAGCTGTCGAATTTGGTCTCCAGGCTGTCGAGTCTGGCCTCCAGGCTGTCGAGTCTGGCTTCTACTCTGTCGAGTCTGGTCTCCAGGCTGTCGAGTCTGGCTTCTACTCTGTCGAGTCTGGTCTCCAGGCTGTCGAGTCTGGCTTCTACTCTGTCGAGTCTGGCCTCCACTTTATCAAGTCTGGCTTCTACTCTGTCAAGCCTGGTCTCCAGATTGTCTATTCTGTTATTCAGTCTTGATTCCATTGAATCCAGACGCGCCATAATAGCCACAAACATCTCTTCATTAGTCATATCTGCGATCTCCTCATACATATAGTGTACCTCTCTTTCTTTTTCGGGTCAATGCGGAACATTTGTTCAATAGAGATCAATAATTAACAATATTTCGTTAATACAATAAACCTTATGCTGCCGTTTGCCCTTCTAGTTAATTTGTAATATGTGAAAATATCGGCGATATACCAATGATCCCATGTTGTATGGATAGATTTTCACATAGATTTGATTGTTATAAAGTGAGTATACACTCTCAGATGGAAAATGTCAAACAGTCTTTTATCATATTGACGTTCCCGCTCCAACTTTTTATAATAATTATCAGGAAGAAATTTAAAAAGCAAAGGAGACTTTTCACATGCCGACCGTATATGACAGAGCTGATATCTATGATCTATTGGAGGATGAAAACCGTTACAATGCCTATAAGAGACATTGGGAAACCATATTACAGGGACGTCATATGGAGACCCTTTTGGATGTCAGTATCGGTTCCGGGAGTGTAACGCTGCCGCTTACAGATTTGGGAATCAGGCTTTCCGGTTCGGATCTAAGCGAGACGATGTTGGCAAGTTGTCAGAAAAAGGCGCAGGCAAAGAATCTGGATGTAGAATTACAATGCTGCGATTTCAGAACGGTTGCAAAGCGCTTTACGACACAGTTTGACTGTGTGGCCAGCACAGGCAACTCCCTGCCTTACGTGAGCAATGAAGATGTTTTAAAAACGTTGGAGCAAATGGATACGCTGGTGAAACCGGGCGGGTATCTGTATTTTGATATCAGAAACTGGGATAAGATCTTAAGGGACAGGAATCGTTTTTATTTATATGATCCTTTTTTCGATGGGGATACGAGGATCAATCTGATTCAGGTATGGGATTATCATGAGGATGAGAGTATGACGTTCCATCTTCTTTATACATTTGAAAAGGATGGTCATATATTTCAGAAGGAAAAATTTGAAGAGCATTATATTCCTGTTAAAAGGGCGTTATTGCTGGATAAATTACAGGCAATGGGATATCGGGATATAGAAGTCATGTGTTTTCCGGCCTATGTGCGGGATACGGCGGCCGAAGAAGCAGACTGGTATTGTGTGATGGCAGGAAAACCCTGACATGATCAGATCGGGAGGACATACGAATGGTCACATCTTTGGCCAGACAGGCCGTAATTATCAAGTGCGGAAATGATACGAGTATTTTAACGGGGAATTATGAACTGGCTTACGCGGTTGGTTTTTTAATGAATAAGGCCGATATTCCTTTGCCGGAAGAGGAAGGCGGCGATAATGGCGCATCTGTTGCTATCGGACAGCTGCGGGAGAAGGTTCTTCAGGAATATAAGAATAAAAAAGCGGAAGATGAGAAAATGAGCCGTCTGCTGCGGATGGTCAGATTGTATGAGCCTGCCGATGAATGGGATGAGCAGATGGATGAGCTTTTGCAAAAAGGATTGAACGAGGCATGTCCTTTTGACATACATCAGGAGTGAGGTGACAGATCAGAATGGAGAAAGCCTACAAACTGGAATTTGCCGGAGAAAAGAGCGGCAGTCTGTATGTGAACTGCTGTGGATTATCCCAGACGGAGCCGCTTCACAGTTTCGGCCCAGCTCTAAAACCGCATTATCTGATCCATTATATTTTAAGCGGCAAAGGGAATTTTACGATTGGCGGAAAGACTTATCCGTTAGAAGAAGGATACGGTTTTTTAATTACGCCGGACGAACTGGCATTTTATCAGGCAGATGAAAATGAGCCGTGGACTTATGTATGGGTAGGGTTCAGCGGGATACAGGCAGCCGAATATGTGGGCAGTATGGGGTTGTCGGTCAGACAGCCTGTTTTCAGATCCGAGCGTTCGGAGGAATTATATCAGATCGTAAAGGATATGATGGAACATAACACCTTTGGTATGTCGAATGAACTGCGCAGGAACGGGCAGTTGGGTATTTTTTTGTCTGTGATCGCGGAGAGCGCCGCAGTAACGGAGAAAAACGAGGTGGACAGAGCCAATACTTATGTAAAAAAGGCAGTCTCTTTTATTCAGAGTAATTACTGCAATCCGATCAAAATAACGGATGTTGCGGATTATGTCTGTATTAACAGAAGTTATCTGTATACGCTTTTTCAAAAGTCGATAGGCATGTCGCCGCAGCAGTTTCTAACGACGTTCCGTATCACGAAAGCGACGGAACTGTTACAGCTTACATCGCTGCCGGTGGAGAGCATTGCCTTTTCCTGCGGATACAGCGACCCGATGGTGTTTGCCAAGGCGTTCCGTCAGATGAAGAAAATGTCGCCGACATCCTACCGCAAAGAAATGCTGAAAGGCGAGAGCAGGAGGAATAAAGAGCATTTGAGGCAGGTGGAAAGTTTTATCAGCCAGATCAACAGCCTGAACAGTTAACATTTTGACAGATATAAAGAACAAACGGATATTTTATCGGGCGATATTTTTTTATATGATGAAATCAACAACATGGGTAAAGGAGATTGGGGTATGAAAGAGGTAGTTTTAAAGAAATTTGAAGAGATCTTCGGAGATGCAGAGGGCGTGAATGTATATTTTGCGCCGGGACGTGTCAATATGATCGGAGAACATACGGACTATAACGGCGGACATGTTTTTCCGTGTGCATTGACGATAGGAACTTATGCGGCAGTCAGAAAAAGAAATGACAAAAAGCTGCGTTTTTATTCCATGAATTTTGAGAAACTGGGCGTGATCGAATCTTCTATCGAAGGCTTAAAGCCGGAAAAAGAAGCCGACTGGACGAACTATCCCAAGGGCGTTATGTGGGCCTTTGAAAAAAGGGGTTTTCAGATGTCCTGTGGACTGGATGTTGTGTTAAACGGCAATATCCCCAACGGCTCCGGTCTTTCTTCTTCGGCATCGTTAGAAGTGCTGACAGGATATTTCCTGCGCGACCTGTTTGGATTCGAGGTGACGAACGTGGATCTGGCGCTGATCGGGCAGTATTCGGAGAATAATTTTAACGGTATGAACTGCGGTATCATGGATCAGTTTGCTTCTGCAATGGGGAAAAAGGATAACGCCATTTTCCTGGATACGGCGGATTTATCTTATGAGTACGCGCCGCTTGTTTTAGACGGAGCGAAGATCATCGTTACCAATAGTAAAGTAAAACACCAGTTGGTGGATTCTGAGTACAATGTCAGAAGAAGCGAGTGCGAGAAAGCGCTGGAGGAATTGCAGAGTGTTATCGACATCAAGGGACTCGGCGATCTGTCGGAAGAGCAGTTCGAAGAATATAAAGCGGCGATCAAAGATGAGGTGCGCGTGCGCCGGGCAAAACATGCGGTATATGAGAACCAGAGAACAATCCGCGCCGTAGAGGCGTTAAAAAATAACGATATCAGACTTTTTGGAGAACTGATGAATGCCTCGCATGTATCGCTGCGCGACGATTATCAGGTTTCCTGCGAAGAAATAGATGTTCTTGTAGAAGAAGCCTGGAAGATTCCGGGCGTTGTCGGTTCCCGTATCACGGGCGGCGGTTTCGGCGGCTGTACGGTCAGCATTGTCAAGGATGAAGCCGTAGAGGAATTTAAGGAAAAGGTAGGAGCGGCTTATCTGCAAAGAGTCGGCAAACAGGCGGATTTCTATGTTGTGGAGATCGGCGACGGGCCGAGTAAACTGTGAGAAGGAGTTGGCGGATATGATTCAGGAAAATATTAAAAAACTGGTACAGTACGGATTACAGACAGGATTGATTGAAAAGGAAGATACCATCTATACGACGAACAGACTGCTTGAATTATTTCAGTTAGATGAACTGGAAGAAGGTGACACGGGTGTCACAATGAAAGAGGAAGAACTGGAACAGGTGCTTTCTGAAATGATGGATTATGCTTATGAAAAAGGCATTATGACGGAGAACAGTATCGTATACCGTGATCTGTTCGATACGAAGATCATGAGTATGCTCGTGCCGCGGCCGAGTGAAGTGATCGCCAGATTTAAGGCCGAGTATGAGAAGAGTCCGCGTCAGGCGACAGATTACTTCTATAAATTGAGCCAGGATACGGATTATATCAGAAGATACCGTATTAAAAAGGATCAGAAATGGGTGGCGCCGACGAAGTACGGCGATCTGGATATTACCATTAATCTGTCCAAACCGGAGAAAGACCCGAAGGCCATCGCCGCGGCGAAAAACGCTAAGCAGAGCGGTTATCCGAAATGCCTTCTCTGCATGGAGAACGTAGGATACGCGGGAAGAGTCAATCATCCGGCCAGACAGAACCACAGGGTCATCCCCGTGACGATCCACGGGAGCAGCTGGGGATTTCAGTATTCCCCTTATGTTTATTATAACGAACATTGTATCGTGTTCAATTCCAGACATATCCCGATGAAGATTGAGCATGATACGTTCTGTAAGCTCTTTGATTTTGTAAAGCAGTTCCCGCATTACTTCGTAGGTTCCAACGCGGACTTACCGATCGTCGGCGGTTCTATTTTAAGCCATGACCATTTTCAGGGCGGGCATTATGAGTTCGCCATGGCGAGGGCGGAAGTTGAGAGAACTTTTGAGATAAAAGGATTTGAAGATGTGAAAGTCGGCGTTGTCAACTGGCCGATGTCAGTTATCCGTATCTCGGCGGATAATACGGAGAGACTTATCGCGCTGGCGGATGTGATTCTGGATAAATGGAGAGGCTACAGCGACGAGTCGGTGTTTATTCTGGCACAGACGGATGGCGAACCGCATAATACGATTACGCCGATTGCCAGAAAACGCGGAGAGCAGTTTGAACTTGATCTGGTTTTACGGAATAATATTACAACCGAGGAACATCCGCTCGGCGTTTATCATCCGCATGCCAAGCTGCACCATATCAAGAAGGAAAATATCGGTCTGATCGAAGTTATGGGGCTGGCGGTACTGCCGGCCAGATTAAAGGCCGAGATGGAGCAGTTAGCAGAAGCGATCCTTGCCGGAAAAGATATCCGCGGTGATGAAGTTTTGGAAAAACATGCCGACTGGGTAGAGGAGTTCCTTCCGGATCATAAAGATGTAAATAAAGATAATATCATGGATATCCTGCATAAAGAGATTGGAGACGTATTTATGCAGGTATTGGAAGACGCCGGGGTATATAAGAGAACAAAAGAAGGACAGGCGGCGTTTGACCGTTTTATCGCTTCTTTAAACGGCTGATGACAGAAGCATCTGGAGCGATAAATATAGAAAAGACAGGGGTTTCCTAAAGGATTCCCCTGTTTTTATAGATACGCAATTCTCATTACGTGAGACAGATAGTAATTATCTGTAGATGGGCAGATGGGTAGTAACAGATTCCGGTATTATCTTTCATTGGAAATACCGAGCATACTACAGAGAAAAGTATAGAAATCTCCCTGTTGCTCATTGTTCATTTTCTGATATAAGGATATAAGCCGCTGGTATTTTTTGAGATTGTGCATATTATCTGCGAGCAGGGAATCCGCATTCGTCCGCTCTTCTGAAAGGTAGAGAATATAATCAGTAGAGACATGAAAAAAACGAGACAGGTCAATTAACAGCATGGCATCGGGAATGCTGATGCCGGTTTCAATCTTGCTTAACATTGTCTGGTTTGCACCGAGATACTCCGCTAGAACTTTTTGCGTCAGTTTTTTTTCCAATCGTAATTCCTTGATTCTTGTTTTCATATGTAATATCCTTTCTCTTATTGTATTCCTTTTTTGCGCGGAAAGTATTCCAATTTTTAATTGCAATATTCCGCAGGGAATCTTTATTCACCATTGAATAAGAGAAAGCAGGGGAAATGACAAAATTGGTTCAAATTGTGGTAAAATTTGTAAATTACAATATTCTGTAGAGAATATCTGCGCTGAAAAAGCTGTAGATAAAGAAAAAAGAGTAATAAAAATGACAGGAGCAGCTATTATGAAAATTGTTCTGACCGCCATCAATGCCAGATATATACATTCCAATCCGGCCATATATAGTCTGTATGCCTGCGTGGAGGATTTCTGCAAGGAGCATATTGAGATCGCAGAGTATACCATTAATAACAGGCCGGAGGAGATTCTGGCGGATATCTATAGACGAAAGCCGGAAATAGTCGCCTTTTCCTGCTATATATGGAACTGGAATATGGTGAGAGCGCTCCTTCCAGAGCTGCCAAAAGTACTGCCCGATGTGATTATCTGGCTGGGTGGGCCGGAAGTCTCTTTTGATGCCGAAGATATTCTGGAAAAGTATCCGATGGTGACGGGCATCATGATCGGAGAAGGTGAAGAGACTTTTCGGGAACTGGCGGCGTATTATTGTGCCGGAGAAAAAAACGGTCAGACGACCGGCCGCACAGGCCAGCCAGCCGCCGCGGATGCGGAGGGCCAGGCAGGCGGCTTTTTAGCCCAGGCAGACGATTCTTTAGATAAGATAGCCGGTATCATATATAATAGAAGAAACAGCCATAATAGAAACTATATCCATCATGAAACAGATAAAATAACAGATAAAGCAACGGACAGTGCCGCAGGCGGAATCTGCCGCACGAAAGAGCGGGCATTGACAGATCTTTCCAGACTGCCTTTTTTGTATGAAGATACGGACGCTTTCGCGAACAGGATCATCTATTATGAGAGCAGCAGAGGCTGTCCTTACAGATGCAGTTATTGTCTTTCTTCCATAGATAAAAAAGTGCGTCTGCGCGATCTGGCCGTTGTCAAAAAAGAATTACAGTTTTTTCTGGATAATCATGTGAAGCAGGTGAAATTCATAGACAGGACATTTAACTGCGATCAGGAACATGCAAAAGCAATCTGGCAGTATCTGTCGAAAAATGACAATGGTGTCACAAACTTCCATTTTGAAATTGCGGCGGATATTCTTTCGGAAGAGGAACTGGATATTCTGGCGGACATGCGGCCGGGACTGGTACAACTGGAAATTGGTGTGCAGACGGTTAATTCAAGGACGCTGCGGGAGATCAGGCGCGTAACGGATATGGATAAATTGTACAGGGCGGTGGAACGCATTGTTTCCGGCGGCAATATTCATGTGCATCTGGACTTGATAGCCGGCCTTCCCTTTGAAGATTATGAAAGTTTCAGGCATTCTTTTAATATCGTCTATGGGATGAGGCCGCATCAGCTGCAATTAGGATTTTTGAAAGTATTGAAAGGATCTTATCTGCATGAGAAAGCAAAAGAATATGGCATACAATATACGCAGGAGCCGCCTTACGAGGTGCTTTCGAGTAAATGGATATCATATGCAGAGATCCTGCGTTTAAAGCGCGTAGAAGAAATGGTGGAACTGTATTATAACAGCGGTCAGTTCACTTATACGCTGCCCGTTTTACAGACTGTGTTTCCGGATGCTTTCACCATGTATCTGTCGCTTGCGGATTTTTATCAGAGAAAAGGATATCTGATCGTCACGCCGTCAAGAAGTTATCGCTATCAGGCCCTGCTCGATCATGCACGGGAAACGGAGCTGGCAAAAGAGGAAGAAATGCTGCGGGAGGTCTTGACTTTTGATTTGTATTTGAGAGAAAATAGTAAGAGCAGACCGGAATTTGCCAGAGATTTATCTCCTTATAAAATGCGTATCCGCGATTTTTATCAACAAGAAGCGATACAGCGGAAGTATCTGCCGGAATATGCGGCATATGACAGCAGGCAGCTTGCCAGAATGACGCACGCGGAAGTCTTTAACTATCCGGTCTGGGAGGAGGATATCGCAAAGCGCAGGAACAGACTGGAAGAACCGGTCGTGGTATTGTTTGATTATAACGCGCGGAATGCGCTTACTTATGAAGCGCGCTATGATATAATGAGCGTTAGCGAGAAGAATGAGCTTGCTCATTCGGCGAGCGGCGAATGTCGATCATGAATCGCAGATTCATGATATAATACAGGCTATATAGAAGGAGCATACAAATGACAAAGCATACGAAAGCGATCCTGGACTTACTGGATGAGCATTATGGAACGGAACATATCTGCTATCTGCATCATGACAGCGCCTGGCAGCTTCTGATCGCCACGATGTTGAGCGCGCAGTGTACGGACGCCAGAGTTAATATCGTGACAAAGGACTTGTTTCAGAAATATAAGAGCATAAACGATTTTGCCGAAGCGGATTTAAAAGAATTGGAGCAGGATATTCATTCTACCGGTTTTTATCATAATAAAGCGAAGAATATCATTGCCTGTTGTCAGGATCTGCGGGATAAATTCGGCGGGGAAGTGCCAAGTTCCATAGAGGAACTGACTTCGCTGGCTGGCGTGGGCCGTAAGACGGCCAATGTCATACGGGGCAATATTTTTAATGAGCCAAGCGTGGTAGTGGATACGCATGTCAAAAGAATTTCCAAAAAACTCGGTATTACAAAGGAAGACGATCCGGTCAAGGTGGAAATGGAACTTATGAAGGCGCTGCCCAAAGACCACTGGATCTTATGGAATATCCAGATCATCACTTTAGGGCGGCAGATCTGTAAAGCGCCAACACCAAAGTGTGAAGAATGTTTTTTACAGGAACATTGCGCGGACTATCAGAAGCGTCATAAAAGTAAAAAGAGTAAGCAGGAAAATCAGGATAAGTAGGATAAGCGGAAATATAAAAAACGGAAAGCGGGACAGGACAATGGCGGATTCGCATGTATGTCTGGATTATGTATGTCTGGATCTGGAAACGACTGGATTAGACCCCAAGCGGGACAAGATCATCGAAATTGGCGCGGTCAGAGTGAGGGCCGGAGAGATTACAGCCCGCATGGAAACACTGGTCAATCCGGGGAGAATGTTAGAAGAAAGGATCGTAGAACTGACGGGAATTTCCGATAAAGATCTGGAAGGCGCGCCGGATGTTGCAGAAGTCCTGCCGGAGCTGCTTGCCTTTATAGGTGATGATATCCTGCTTGGACACAGTGTTTTATTTGATTATTCTTTTGTAAAAAAAGCGGCGGTCAATCAGAGGCTTTCTTTTGAAAAAGAAGGCATTGATACGTTAAAGATAGCGCGGAAGTTTCTTGCTGATCTGGAAAGCAGGAGTCTGGGATCTTTATGCGATCATTTTGGAATCGGGCACAGTGCGCACAGAGCGCTGGCTGACGCAGAAGCGACTACGGCTTTATATAAAAAACTGACGGAACTTTTTTATGAGGGTAACGAGGCGGATTTTGCACCGGGAACTTTACAGTATCGGGCCAGACGGGAAACGCCGATCACCATTCCGCAAAAAGAACAGTTATATAAATTTATAGACAGGCATAAAATAGATATAGGGTGTAATATAAATAAACTCACGCGCAGCGAAGCGAGCCGTCTTATGACTCGGCTTCTTGCAGAATACGGACGATAGTATTTTTCATTAAAGAATTCAGGGATTCGGCGGCAGGATAGAGCGCCTTTATCTTTTCGGGAGTATCCTCTTCCTGATAAATTGTGCAGAGAAGTTTATAGGAGCCGCTGACATCGCTGCCTATGGAGACGGCGTATTCTAACACTTTACAAGCCTCTTCGCGGTACCCTTTTTCATACAGATAAGAGCCCCACTGTTGCAGCGTTCTGGCAAGAAGCGTAAAATTCTGGTCATACCGGGTCAGGATGTCAATGTTGGGCGCACCGTATTTTAATTTCAGATCGGTGTTGGAGATACCTGTGAAATTTACAATTTCCGCCTCGCTCAAAGTGCGGAAAATGTCTTTATATTCCGAAGCCTGTTCATCTTCCGGCAAAAGCTGCAGGGACAAGTCATCAAGAGGGATTTTGATGTAAGGAAGACCGGCCAGGGATTTCCGCCTTGTGTTGTTGGCCTGACGCTCTTTTTCCCAGAAAGACTGTTTGGATTTCTCTTCCAGACGGTTGACTCTGGCAAAATTGATGGTAAGCCATATAGTAAAGAGGATAAAACTTGCAAAAAGAGGAAATTTCATATATAATATCCTTTCAGTAAGCAGGGAGGTTTAAGCCTATGTTCTCATGGCATAATAAAAAATCCAGACGAGTATTCTCGGCTGTTATCATTATCATATTAGTGCTGGCAATGGTATTGCCGCTTCTGTTAAGTGCGGTAGTGTAGCTAATGCTAAGTGTAACATATTTTTTGGAAGGAATCAATGCAGCAGGAAGGAAAGAGACGATATGGAAAGAGTAGGGAAAAGGCTGATCACCACGGCAGCATTATGTATCGCAATTTTTTCAATGAGTATGACCGTGTATGCAGAAGAAGAGAGAATTGAATCCGGAATCTATGTAAATGAGATCAATCTTTCCGGGATGACAGCGTCTGAGGCCAAAAAAACCATACAGGATTATGTGGACAGTTTCGGAGAGACGCAGGTCACGCTGCATGCAGCGGAGGGACAGACGATTGAGACAACCGCGTCGGCACTCGGATTGAAATGGGGTAATCCGGAGATCATAGATGAGGCGGTAAGTCTGGGCAAGGACGGTAATATCATACAATGTTATAAAGCGTTGAAGGATCTGGAATACGCGAATAAGGTATACGAGGTAACTTTTGATTTCGATAAAAATAAAATTAAAACAGTGGTCGAAGAGCAGGGAGCACAATATAGTGTAGAAGCCATTGATGCGGTACTTACAAGAGTTGACGGTGTTTTTCAGATCAGTGAGGGACAGTCGGGCCTTGTAATTGATGCGGCAGCCTCCGCGGATGCGGTTTATGAGTATCTGGTAAATAACTGGAACGGTACGGCATGCGAAACGGATCTGGTGGTAACGGTACAGGAGCCGAGGGGAAATGCGGAAGATCTGGCTAAAGTAACAGACGTGTTGGGGACTTTTACGACCAGCTACTCGACTTCGGGGTCTTCGAGAAGTGCCAATGTAGCAAACGGCTGTGATCTGATAAACGGTTGTACCTTATATCCGGGTGATGAGTTTTCCGCGTATGAGGCAGTTTCTCCGTTTACTTCGGATAACGGTTATTATATGGCGGGATCTTATCTGAACGGACAGGTAGTGGATAGTCTGGGCGGTGGTATCTGCCAGGTTTCCACGACATTGTATAATGCGGTTCTGGGCGCCGAACTGGAAGTGACGGAAAGATATAATCATTCCATGATCGTGACGTACGTTGACCCTTCCGCGGACGCCGCCATTGCAGAGTCGTCCGGTAAAGATTTTAAATTTGTAAATAATACGGAATATCCGATTTATATTGAAGGCTTTACCACACCCGATAAAACCATCACTTTTACGATCTATGGTGTGGAAACAAGGGAGAGCAACAGGGAAGTCATTTATGAGAGCGTTGTTCTGGAGAGAACGGTGCCCGAAGAAGAGGTTATTTATGCCGACGAAGGACAGCCGTTGGGATATTGCTCGGTGCAGTCGGCGCATGTCGGATGCAAGGCGCAGCTTTGGAAGGTAGTCAAAGTTGATGGCGTGGAAGTGAGCAGGGAACAGATTAACAGCAGTACGTATAATCAATCGCCCCGCAGCGCGACCGTGGGTGTGGCGACAGGCGATCCGGAAGCCTATAATTCCATTATGGCGGCGATCGCCACGAACAGCATTGATGAGGTAAAAGCGGTAGCAGGCGCTTATAAAGCAGCGGCGGACGCAGCAGCACAGGCGGCGGCAGATGCGGCGGCGGCTCAGGCAGCAGCGGATGCAGCGGCAGCGCCTCCGGCACCGTAATACAGGCAAAACAGGACGGAAAAATGATGAGAACCGGGAAAATATCGGAGAATGTACTGACGCACTCCGTTTTAAGAAGGATAAAGAGCAAAAGAGAAGAAGTTGTATGCGGCGCAGGGATAGGGACAGACTGCGCCGTTTTAGCGTTCGGAGAAGATAAAGAAACGGTTCTGTCTACAGATACTGTCAGTGCGCCTGCGGATATGGTCTGCATATATGCCATGCACAAGGCCATGAACAATGTGGCGGCGGCGGGCGCAGAACCGGTCGGTATCATGCTCTCTATGATGCTGCCGGAAGATACGGAAGAGAGCATATTACAGGAGATGATGCAGCAGGCGGAAGATATCTGTGCGCGTTATCATATACAGCTGATCGGCGGACATACGGAGAGCAGCGCCATGCTTGCGGTGCCGATGCTGACCGCGACCTGTGTCGGCCAAAGGGAAAAAGAGCAGATACAGGAAAAACGATACATAAAACCCGGACAGGACGTTGTGATCAGTAAATGGGTCGGACTGGAAGGGACAATCAGGCTGGCCAGAGAACACAGGGAAGAACTGCTTGGCAGATACCCGGCGGGAATGATAGAGGAGGCGGTCGCTTTTGAGCGTCTGCTTTCGATAGTACCGGAGGCCGCCACCGCCGTTAAGTCCGGCGCCTGCGGAATACATGATGGCTCACAGGGCGGCATTTTCGCGGCTTTGTGGGAAATGGCACATGGAGCTGACGTTGGACTTGAGATCGATCTGCGGAAACTGCCCATACGGCAGGAAACGATAGAGATATGTGAGTTTTTTGATCTGAATCCGTATGAGCTGTTATCGGGCGGCAGCCTGTTGATGACGACAGAAGATGGGAACGGCCTTGTTCTGGCTCTGGAAAAAGAAGGGATCCCGGCAACGGTCGTAGGAAAGACGACCGCCGGAAACGACAGGGTGCTCTGGAACGAAGAAGAAAAGCGTTTCTTAGAACTGCCCAAGGCGGATCAGATCTATCAGTTAAAACATGATAAATAATTGCGCTCGCGGTCAAGGCCGTGGAGACAGGAAAGGTATAGGTAAAATAAATGAGAGAAAAACTGTTATCAATGATTGAGAAAAACAGCCGTATCGACTTAAAGGAACTCGCGGTCATGATGGGAGAAGAGGAGATTGACATCGTGAACGAACTGTCGGCTTTGGAGGCGGAAGGGATCATCTGCGGTTATCATACGCTGATAGACTGGGAAAAGACTTCCATTGAAAAAGTAACGGCACTGATCGAAGTAAGAGTAACGCCGCAGCGCGGTCAGGGATTTGATAAGATTGCGGAGCGCATTTATAAGTATCCGGAAGTGACGTCGGTTTATCTGATCTCCGGCGGTTATGATTTATTAGTCACATTAGAAGGTAAATCTTTAAAAGAGATCTCCGGCTTTGTATCGGATAAATTATCCACGCTGGATACGGTGCTCAGTACAGCGACACATTTTATCCTCAAAAAATACAAAGATCACGGAACGATACTGGCTAAGGACTATGAAGACATAAGAGAGAAGGTGACACCATGAGAAATCCGTTAGCAGATAAAGTCGTAGAGATAAAACCCTCCGGTATCCGCAAATTTTTTGATATCGTAACGGAAATGGATGACGTGATCTCGCTTAGTGTCGGAGAACCGGATTTTGATACGCCGTGGCATATCAGGGACGAGGGTATTTATTCTCTGGAAAAAGGGCGTACCTTCTATACTTCCAATGCGGGACTGAAAGAATTGAAAGAGGAGATTGCCCTGTATCTGAAAAGAAAACAGGGAGTGGAATATGATCCGAAAGAGGAAATTTTCGTAACGGTAGGCGGTTCCGAAGCGATAGATGTGGCGATGCGTGCGATGCTGAATCCGGGAGAGGAAGTGCTGATACCGCAGCCGAGTTTTGTCTCCTATGAGCCGTGTGCGGTACTGGCAGGCGGCGTTCCGGTCATCATTAATCTAAAACCGGAGAATGAGTTTCGTCTGACTGCGCAGGAACTGGAAATGGCGATTACGGATAAAACAAAGATCGTCGTACTGCCGTTCCCGAATAATCCGACGGGCGCCATTATGGAACAGAAAGATCTGGAAGAAATTGCAGATGTTATCATTAAAAATGATCTTTTTGTAATATCCGATGAAATCTATTCCGAGCTGACTTATAAAGAGAAACATGTATCTATCGTGGAGATTCCCGGAATGCAGGAGAGGACAGTGCTGATTAACGGATTTTCCAAGGCTTATGCGATGACCGGGTGGAGACTGGGTTATGCCTGTGCGCCGAAAGAAATTACCACACAGATGCTGAAGATCCATCAGTTTGCCATTATGTGCGCGCCGACGACGAGCCAGTATGCAGCGGTAGAGGCGTTACGCAACGGTGACGAGGATGTCGTGGAAATGAGAGAAGCCTATAACCAGAGAAGACGCTATCTGATGCATGCGTTTAAAGAAATGAAACTGGAATGCTTTGAACCGTTCGGTGCTTTTTACGCTTTTCCCTGTATTAAGGAATTTGGCATGACCAGTGATGAGTTTGCCACGAGGTTTTTAAAAGAGGAAAAAGTGGCTATCGTTCCCGGTACGGCATTTGGAGACTGCGGGGAAGGATTCCTGCGCATTTCGTATGCGTCTTCCATGGAGAATCTGAAGATTGCTATGGAAAGGCTGGCGGATTTCATAGGAAGACTGCGGAAAGGAAACGGCTGATAAAAAGATGCACATTATTTTACATCAACCGGAGATTCCGGCGAATACGGGCAATATCGGGAGAACCTGCGTGGCGACGGGCAGCAGTCTGCATCTGATAGAGCCGCTCGGTTTCCGGTTGGATGAAAAATCAGTGAAGCGCTCCGGCATGGATTACTGGGAGCAGTTAGAGGTAACAAGATACATAAATTATCAGGAGTTTCTGGAAAAGCATCCCGGTGCCAAAATCTGGATGGCCTCGACGAAAGCGCAAAAAGTATATACCGAAGTGTCGTTTGACATGGATGATTTTATCATGTTCGGCAAAGAGAGCGGCGGCATCCCGGAAGAGATTCTGGTGAAAAATAAAGAAAACTGTATCCGCATCCCGATGCTGGAACAGATCCGTTCACTGAATCTGTCCAATTCCGTAGCCATAGTGCTCTATGAGGCGCTGCGGCAGAACGGGTTCGGGAATATGCAGAGACAGGGTGAACTGCACAGGCTTCACTGGATAGACTAACGGGTATGGCGCTTAATCCTCGTCTTCGATCTCGGATTTCGGAAGGGAGAAGATGAACTCCGTGCCGACACCTTCTGTGCTGATGACATTGATATGTTCCCCGTGGGACTGGATAATTTCTTTCGTAATGGCAAGACCGAGACCGGTGCCTTTTTTATCCTTTCCACGGGAGATATCTGATTTATAGAAGCGATCCCATATCAGTTTCAGATTATCTTTGGGTATGCCGATGCCGGAATCCTTGACGCTGATAAAAATTTTATTATGCTTTTCCGTGGTTTCCAGTTTGATGATAGAATTATGATGGCTGAACTTAATGGCGTTATCCAGCAGATTATAGAGCACCTGCTGGATCTTGCCCATATCGGCGGTCACATACATTTCCTCTCCGGTCAGGACTAATTCAATGGCAATTTTTTTCTCGCGGCAGGTTCCTTCGAAAGAAGCCGCCACATTGCGGATAGTCGTATTAATATCAAAATCCGTCTTATCCAGAAACATTCCCTTGGTATTCAGATTATTTAAAATAAGCAGACTGTTAGTCAGTTTCGTCAGCCGTTCGGTTTCATTTAAAACAATCGTCAAGTATTTTTCATGCTGTTCGGGCGGGATCGTTCCATCCAGCATGGCCTCCAGATATCCTTTGATAGAAGTTAAGGGAGAGCGGAAATCGTGGGAGACGTTGGCAACGAATTTTTTCTGGTCATCTTCGGCGCGGGCGATCTCACTGGCCATATAGGAAAGTGTAGCGGCCAGATAGCCCATTTCGTCTTCGCTTTCCACACTGAACTCATAGTGCATATTACCGCTGGCATAATGCTCCGTGGCTTCTGTGATCTTACGCAGCGGGATATATACCATTTCCGTAAAAAAGATCAAAATGATGAGCGACAATAAAAACAGGATGACCAGTGTGATATAGGAAATGTTTAACAGGCTGTCAGAAGCGGTCTGGAGACTGCTCATGGAACTGTGGATGACAACATATCCTTTTACCTTGAAATCGGAAGTGATCGGTGCAAATACACTGAGCATATCTTCCGTAAAAGTGCCGAAAAAGTCGCCGATGATATAATATGAGCCTTCGGTGATCGTGGAGTCAAAGTTTTCGATCACCACTTCGTTTTCCACATCTACCGGAGCGGAGGAATCGAGAACGATGCGGCCGGAAGGGTTGATGATCCAGATTGAGGCGTTTAGATAGGTTTCCAGCGCATCCAGTTCGTTTTTTACGGCTTCCAGTGTTGTTTCGCTGTTGTATAAGTCAGAAGCGTAAGTATTGGCGATCAGTGTCGCCTCCCGGTAAAGCGTATCCGCTTTTTCCTTTTTCAGGTTATCGATGGTCATGTTCGATACGAAAGTAGCGACTACGACAAAACCAAAAAAGCCGAAGATGATATATGCTAATATAAATTTTAAGTATAACGTCTTTCTCATAATATCCGTGCCCTTTATTACGCTCTGGTCTCAAACTTATAGCCGATTCCCCAAACGGTGGAAATGCGCCACTTTTCATGATCGTTAATTTTTTCGCGCAGTCGTTTGATATGTACGTCTACGGTACGGGTGTCGCCTATATATTCATATCCCCAGATCTGGTCAAGTAACTGCTCCCTTGAAAAAACATGGTTGGGAGATGCGGCCAGAAAATACAGAAGTTCCAGTTCTTTGGGCGGCATCTCGACAGTCCGGCCCATATAGATAACGGAGTAATTGGTCTGGTTGATGACAAGATCGGGGTATTCCACACATTTGATATCAGAAGCTGCCTGTGCGGGAGCCGCCGGTTTATAGCGGCGCAGTACGGCCTTGACTCTGGCAACGAGTTCCTTAGAGTCAAAAGGCTTCTCCATATAGTCGTCGGCGCCGAGTTCTAAGCCTAACACTTTGTCAAATACCTCGCCTTTGGCGGAGAGCATGATGATGGGCATGGAGGTTCTGGTGCGGACTTCGCGGCAGACCTGATAACCATCGATGCCGGGCAGCATCAGATCGAGCAGCATCAGATTAGGTTCAAAACTGTCCACAGCCGTCAGAGCGGATTCTCCATCATTGACGATCATCGTTTCAAAACATTCTTTCGTCAGATAAAGAGAGATCAACTCCGCAATATTGTTATCATCATCAACAATTAAAATTTTCTGTTTACTTACCATGATGAAGCCCTGCCTTTCTATTTAAATTCTGCGATCGTGACGCCGGCGTCGCCTTCGCCGTATTCGCCCAGCCGATAGTTTTTCACATATTTACAGCGGCGCAGATAATCGTGTACGGCTTTACGGAGCGCGCCCGTTCCTTTTCCATGTACGATACGGACGCTTGGCAGATGTGCCAGATATGCGTCGTCTAAATATTTATCAAGCTCGGAAAGCGCTTCGTCCACCGTCCTGCCAAGCAGATTGATCTCCGTAGAAACAGAGTAGGACTTGGACATCTTTAACTTACCGGAATTTGTCCGCTGTAATCCGCCTGTAGTGGTAATGGTCTCTTCTTCTATCGGGATCAGATCCTGTAAAGAGACCTGAGAGCGGATGATGCCGCATTGGACGAAAAGTTTGCCGTTTCTGTCCGGTTTGGAACTTACGATACCGGTGAGTCCCATGGAAACGACTTTGACACGGTCGCCCGGTTTGATCTGTTCGGGTTTTAACTGTTTATGCTTAGATTTCTCCTTTGTCTGTACGGATAGCTTCGAGTTCTTTTCGGAAATTTTATCACGCACATTCTGGCGGGATTTCTCCAGTTCTTTTATGGAAGAAGAAGCGCCCGCTTTCTGGAAAGAGCGGATGGTCTCGTCCGCAAAATCTTTGGCCTCCTGCAGGATCTGTCTGGCCTCTTCGTTGGCCTCCCGTATGATGCGGTCTTTGGACTGATGAATCTTTTCCTGTCTGGCCTGCAGGTCTGCTTTCAGGGACTTGATTTCTTCTTTATAGGAGGCAATTTCCAGACGCTCCTTTTCAATGGTCAGGCGGCTGTTTTCCAGATCGGATAATAAGTCTTCAAAACTTTCTTTATCTTCCGTGATGTGTTTTCTGGCGTCCTCAATGATATAATCCGGCAGGCCCAGCTTGGAAGAGATGGCAAAGGCGTTACTTTTACCCGGAATACCAATCAAAAGACGGTAGGTCGGGCGCAGCGTTTCTACGTTAAATTCACAGCAGGCATTTTGCACGAAGTCGGTAGAAAGCGCGTACACTTTCAGTTCGCTGTAATGCGTCGTGGCCATAGTGCGGATGCCGCGGGTATGCAGATGATCCAGTATTGAGACCGCAAGCGCGGCGCCTTCCGTCGGGTCTGTGCCTGCCCCCAGTTCATCAAACAGGCAGAGAGAATCCGCATCCGCCTGTTGTAAGATGGAAACGATAGAAGTCATATGAGAAGAAAAGGTAGAAAGATTCTGCTCAATGCTCTGCTCGTCTCCGATATCGGCATAAACTTCCGTAAAAACAGATAATTCGGAACGGTCGAGCGCCGGGATATGCAGTCCTGCCTGTCCCATCAGCGTAAGCAGGCCCACGGTTTTAAGAGAAACCGTTTTACCGCCGGTATTCGGCCCTGTGACGACTAAGAGGTCAAAGTCTGTGCCAAGTTCAATATCTATGGGAACAACGGACTTTTTATCTAAAAGCGGATGACGGCCTTTTCTGATACGAAGATGATGCTTCGTATTAAAAATGGGTTTCGTGGCATTTTCATCCATGGCAAGCGCCGCTTTGGCAAAGATAAAGTCAAGCATGGTCATAAGTTTCTGGTTGGTCATCAGGGCGTCGGTGTGTTCACCCGCCTGTACGCTCAGATCAGCCAAAATGACTTCGATTTCTTCCTGTTCTTTGATCTCCAGTTCCTTTAATTCGTTATTCAGTGCGACAACAGCAGCCGGTTCAATGAAAAAGGTAGAGCCGGTCGAAGACTGGTCGTGTACCATACCGGAAACCTGCCCTTTGTGCTCTGCTTTGACCGGAATGCAGTAGCGGTTATTGCGCATCGTGACAACGGCATCCTGCAGATAGGTGCGGTAGGAACCGTTTATCATGGAAGTAAGCTGGGAATGAATTTTATCGTTCGTGGCTGTCATTTTTCTGCGGATATGTTTCAGATTCGGACTGGCGTCATCAGCAATCTCTTCTTCCGACAGGATGCACCTGCGGATTTCATTGACTAAACCGGTCAAAGGTTCTAAACCGTTAAAATATTCATCCAGCGTATCGGCGGGTGTGTCATCTTTATCATTCCGCCCGTAGGATTTGATACGGTTTACGTTTTCCAATAGCGAGGCAATCTTTAATAATTCGGGAGCAGATAAAGAACTTCCGACTTCCAAAGCCTTGATGCTCATGCCCAGATCTTTGTTGCCGCCAAAAGACGTAGAGCCTTTTTTAAAAAGGCGCGAGAGGGCATCGGCAGTTTCGGCCTGCGCGTGGTCAATCTGTTCCATATCCATCATCGGAACAAGTTCCCGGCAGAGTTTTCTGCCCGGATCGGAAGTGGCTTTATCAGTTAAACGCTCAATGATCTTATTATATTCTAAAACACGAAGTACTTTGCTGTTCATGGGAATCCTTTCCTATAGTCACTATCTAACTCTTTTATTTATCATACCATAAAGGTTGTAAATTTACTATGAAAAAGATATACTTAAACATATATAGAGGACTGCGGTTGTACAGGAGATCGACTATGACGGAAAATGATATCAAAAAAACAGAAACAGACAGTTCCAGCCGGGAGACGCGGGAACAGGAAGTGCGGGAGCAGGCGGAATATACGCCGTCTATACAGCCGGATTTTCTGCGGGAAAAAATCAAACAGAAACCGGTCAATAAAAAAAAGCTGCTGCGCAGGACAATCATTACGGCAGTAATGGCAGTCGTTTTCAGTATTGTGGCCTGTCTTACTTTCCTGATCCTGGAACCGGTCATCAATAACTGGCTCTATCCGGAGGAAGAAGCGCAGGAGGTGCAGTTTCCGGAAGAGGCGATAGAAGAAGAAATGCGGCCGGAGGACATGCTGACCGAAGAGGCGGTTGAAGAAGAGATGGAACCGGTGATAGAACTGGAAGATGAACAGATACAGGAACTGCTTTCCAAAGTGACTTTTGGTCTGGATGAATACGAAGCACTTTATGAAGAGCTGTCCGCACTGGCCAAAGACGTTGGCCGCGCCCTTGTAACGGTAACAGGAGTCACATCGGATGTTGACTGGTTCAATAATCCATATGAGAGCGAAGCCGTTGCCTCCGGAGTGATCGTGGCCAATAACGGACGGGCTATGCTGATCCTGGCTAATATCAATAATATAGAAAATGCGGAAAGAATTGTTGTCACATTCTGCGATCAGGCGCAGGTGAACGCCAGAATCGTACAAAAGGATGCAGCGACAGGTTTCGCCATTCTGTCGGTATCGCTGCTGTCCATAGGGGAAGAGACGCTGGATATCATTAAGATCGCCTCGCTGGGAAGTTCTAATGCAGTCAACCTTCCCGGTACACCGGTAATGGCGCTTGGAAGTCCCATGGGAACAAGCGGTTCGGTCTGTTACGGGATAGTGACGTCTTCCGGAACGGTCATCGATCAGGTGGATGCGGCATATAAACTACTATCCACAGATATCTACGGCAGCAGGAATGCGAGCGGCATACTCGTGAACCTGAACGGAAAGGTAATAGGGATCATTGATAATTCCTTTAACAGCGAAGACCGGGGAAATCTGATATCCGCCTATGGTATTTCGGAATTAAAAAGAATCATCACCATGATGTCCAATAACCAGCCGCGCGCCTATATGGGAATACACGGAAGTGACGTACCGCAGGAGGCGAATACGGAACTTGGTGTGCCGCTCGGCGCCTATATCAAAGAAATCGAAATGGATTCTCCGGCCATGACGGCGGGTATCCAGAGCGGTGATGTCATCACCGGAGTGGGAGAGACGGAGATCACGAATTATAATGAATTGTTAAATGTGCTCTATAACGCGGCGCCGGAAGGAACGATAACCGTTACGCTGATGCGGCAGGGGATAGATTCTTTTCAGGAAATGACAGTAGAGGTCACACTGGCAGAAAGTAAATAAATCAAAGGCAGAGGATTCAGAGAAAGGAAAGGCGGAGAATATGAAGTATATTAAGGACTATAACGAGGGAGACAGAATTTCTGATATTTATCTGTGCAAATATAAACAGTCCGCGGTCACCAAGAACGGAAAGCCATATGAGAACGTTATTTTGCAGGATAAGACCGGAACACTGGATGCGAAGATATGGGATCCCAACAACGCGGGCATTGAAGAGTTCGAGACGCTGGATTACATAGAAGTCTATGGAGAAGTGAATCGTTTCCAGGGGGCATTACAGGTTAATGTAAAAAGAGTCAGACGCAGCCATGAAGGAGAATATGACCCCGCCGATTATCTGCCGGTCAGCAGCAGGAATATCGGGGATATGGTAAAAGAACTGACAGCCTATATCGACAGTATAGAGAATCCTCATTTGAAAAAACTGCTGGAGGAACTTTTTATCAAAGATGAGCAGTTCATGGACGTATTTTGTAAATCGTCCGCGGCCAAGACCGTACATCACGGTTTCATCGGAGGACTGCTGGAACATACGTTGAGCGTGACTTCGTTGTGTGATTATTATTGCAGCCACTATCCACTTTTAAAAAGAGACCTGTTGATCAGCGCGGCAATCTGTCACGATATCGGTAAGACAAAAGAACTTTCTCTTTTCCCGCAGAATGATTATACGGATGATGGACAGTTCCTCGGTCATATTGTGATCGGTGTGGAAATGATCGGTGAAAAGATCAGGGATATCGACGGATTCCCGCAGGTTCTGGCCAATGAATTAAAGCACTGTATCCTGTCCCACCACGGAGAATATGAATTCGGTTCGCCGAAGAAGCCGGCGATCATGGAAGCGGTAGCCTTAAATTTTGCGGATAATACGGATGCCAAGTTACAGACTTTTACAGAATTGATGAAGGGTACGACCGAAACGGGCTGGCTGGGATTCAACCGCTTGTTTGAATCGAATGTGATCGCAACGAGTATGGAATAGAAACAGGGAGCATTTGTATGGAATATCGGAAAAATGATGTGGTGGCGGTTCAGATTAACGATATCGGAAATGATGGCGAAGGAATCGGGAAGATAGACGGTTATACCCTGTTCGTAAAAGATGCCGTTATAGGAGATACCGTCAAGGCTAAGATCACAAAGGTAAAGAAAAACTATAGTTATGCAAGACTGGAGAAGGTGATAACGCCCTCTCCTTTTCGTATAGAGCCGCGATGTACTTTTCACAGACAATGCGGCGGCTGTCAGATCCAGGCGATGAACTATGAAAGACAGCTTGTCTTTAAACAGGATAAGATCAGAAATAACCTGATCCGTATCGGCGGATTTGCGCCCGAATTGATAGACGAGGTCATGGAGCCGATCGTCGGCATGGAAGAGCCGTGGCATTATCGCAACAAGGCGCAGTTTCCTGTAGGATATGATAAAAACGGGAATCTGATCACCGGTTTTTATGCAGGCCGGACGCATGATATCATTGCCAATACGGACTGTCTTTTGGGTGCGGCGGAAAATAAGCTGATTTTAGAAGCGGTACTTTCTTATATGAAAGAAAATCATGTTCCGGCGTATCGTGAACAGACCGGAGAAGGACTGGTTCGCCATATTCTGATCCGTACCGGATTCGTTTCCGGGGAGATTATGGTATGTGTCGTAGTCAATGCCGGAAAGCTGCCTGCGGAAGAGGCGCTGGTGAGGAAGTTGACAGAGATCCGGTTCGCGCAGGAATCTGCACAGGCGGATATGGCGGCACACGGCGGGAATGCAGAAGAGCGGCTGGGCGGCTCTGTGGAAAGGCGGATTACCAGTATTTCTATCAGTGTCAATACGGACAGAAATAATGTGATCATGGGGAAGGCAATCCGGACGCTGTGGGGGAAGGATTATATCGAAGACAGTATCCGGATATTGGATGCGGCGTTAGATGGGGCGGATAGTGGCGGAGGGAACTGCCGCCGGACAGATAAGGTGACGTTTCGGATTTCGCCGCTTTCTTTTTATCAAGTCAATCCGAGGCAGACGGAAAAATTGTATAGTCTGGCGCTGGAGTATGCGGGTCTGAGCGGAAAAGAGACAGTGTGGGATTTGTATTGCGGAATCGGAACGATATCGCTGTTTCTGGCCAAAAGAGCGGGACATGTCTATGGCATAGAGATTGTGCCGCAGGCGATTGAAGATGCCAAAGAGAATGCAAGGATTAACGGAATTACGAACGCGGAGTTTTATGTAGGAAAAGCGGAAGAGGTTTTACCGGAGAAGTTTGAGAAGGAAGGGGTTCGAGCAGATGTTGTCGTGGTAGACCCGCCGAGAAAAGGGTGTGACGAGCGGTGTCTGGAGACAATACTGGCCATGAAACCGGAGCGGGTGGTGTATGTCAGCTGTGATCCGGCGACGCTGGCAAGGGATCTGAGGGTGCTGGCGGACGGCGGGTATGAATTGCGGAAGGTGCGAGGGGTAGATCAGTTTGGGGGGACGGTGCATGTGGAGACGGTTGTCCAGTTGTCCCTACGAAAGCTGGATGATGTAATAGAGATTGATTTAGGTATCAGTGAATTTGATATTACGGCATCAGAAGCGAAAGCCACTTATAATGAGATACAGTAGTATGTATTGCAACAGACTGATTTTTCAGAGTAACTGCAACAGGGTATACGGAACAAACAAGGGGATTCCACAGATGATTCTTGCAGGCGCCTCTTTAGATGATGTTTTTGTTATTGTACTCTTTAGTACCTTTGTCAGCATGGCCCAAGGAGGGACAGCACAGGTTATGGATTTTATCAGTATTCCTGTTTCCATTGTCCTTGGAATGCTTCTTGGTGCAGTTGCCGGTGCGTTCCTATCAGGGTTTTTTGAAACGAATTATTCTAATCAGCATCTTGTACGAAACAGTATGAAGGTAATTATTGTGCTTGGTATGGCATTTATGCTGCTTGCCATTGAAGATTGGCTTTCCGGTATAATTTCTGTTTCCGGTCTGCTTGCCATTATGAGTATGGCTCTTGTGATCGCAATGAAAAGTGTGCCGGAAGTTACAAATCGACTACAAGAAAAATATGGGAAACTTTGGATTGCAGCGGAGGTTGTCCTGTTTACTCTGGTCGGTGCAGCAGTGGATATCCGTTATACGCTCAAAGCTGGGATTGGCGCTATTTTAATGATTGGAATTGGACTGATATTTCGCTCTGTTGGTGTGTATTTATGTATGCTTGGTACACAACTAAACGGAAAAGAAAGGTTGTACTGTATCATTGCATATTTGCCAAAAGCAACCGTGCAGGCGGCAATCGGGTCTGTTCCATTATCTCTTGGACTTCCTTGTGGAAATCTTGTACTTTCTGTTGCAGTCTTATCCATTTTGATTACTGCACCACTTGGAGCAATTGGAATGGATTTAAGTTATAAACAACTTTTAAACAGAGAAGAATAGTAAACACTTTATCGCGATAACTTTCAGTTTGTTTTATCTACCATATTAATAAAAATAGTCATTTTCATATAATTTTCGTAAAGGTTCAGCAATTGAACATCATTACAAGGAAAGAATTTGATAGTAGAAGCCATGCATGAAGCGGGTTTTAATATGGATTCAGTGGATGATAAGAAAATCCCTAAAATGGTGACATATGAAATTAAAAGAAGTTGATGCCAAAGGATATATTTTTACAAAAGATGTATAGATATGAATAATTAAGAAAGCGTGTGTTAATTTGTATTTTACATAAAACAGCGATTTGAGTGTAGAATCTCAAGTTGCTGTTTTTGCATTATGCATTATGACATGAAAATGCGAGAAGCGCATTGCGAAGAAACGGATAATGTGCTATGATACATATATCGCAATGCGTGGAGGAAGAACGATATGGATATAGCAAAAAGAATAACGGAACTTCGTGAGGAAGTGGGCGAGAATAGAAAAGAATTTTCAGCTCATACGGGGATACCTGTCCGCACATTAGAGGACTGGGAGGCGGGGCGGCGCACTCCGCCGGAATATATTCCGCGACTGATAGAATATCAGATAAAGTATGAGAAATTTGTTAAAGAAAAGGGGTAAAGCAATCAAAAAGTTGAGAATTTTAAACGTATCGAATTCGATGCGTTTAAGGAAAATGCCGGAACAAACGCGTTTGTATTTTCTATTAAGGATTGGTCTGAAAAACTGGAGGCGATAGGTCTGTTTACTAAGTCTGGCAGATATGGCGGTGGTATTTATGCTCATATTGATATAGCGTTTGAGTTCGCATCATGGATATCTCCGGAATTTAAACTGTATATCATAAAGGATTATCAGCGCC
>JAMPIB010000048.1 GCA_023663085.1 Ruminococcus sp.
GAGTTTGATATGGATGAGGAAAGGACCTATTTGAATACGATTATTCGCATAAGAGACGGGTTTGAAAGAGAAAAGAAAATGTCCGAATCAATGTCCGAATCAATGTCCGAATCAATGTCCGAATTGGAAAGAGCAAGAATGCAGATTATTTTGATCTATTTGGAAACAAATAAAGAAATAAATAGTTCTGTTGCGGCGAAACTGTTGGAAGTTGAGATAAAGACGGCAAGCCGTTTATTGTTAAAAGCTGAAAAGTTGGATATTCTTAAAGGTTCTGGAAAAACGAAGAATAAAGTATATTTTAGAGAATAACGTAAATTAATATCATAAAAACAAATTTAAGACATTATCTTTATTTTTCTAATCTAACTTGGCATATAGAAGAGGTGCTTTTTGCCAGATAGTACAGATGGATAATATTATTGAATCACCATAGAGTAGGGTGATTTGGAAGCCGTCTGTAAGGTGCGTGACAGGTATTTGAAATTGTTGAATGATGGAAATGATGTGCATCTTGGTCAAAGTGACCAAGATGTGACCAAGATAATGACCAAGATGTGAAAAAGGCTTGAGAAAAAAACAAAAACAGGAGAACCCCCTATGACCAACTTCGACCACTTAAAATCAGAACCGCAATTTGACATTTTTACGGATGTGGCCATATCCGCGGAGAAAATCATACATATTGACCCGGAAGCCTGTATCATTAACTGCCGCAGGTCTATGGAGTTTGCCATCAAGTGGATGTATTCAGTTGATAAGTCTCTGACGCTGCCTTATCGGGACAACTTAGTAAGCCTGATGCACACGGAAGAATTTAAGGATATTGTGGATGATAATCTGTGGCGCAGGCTGGATTTTATCCGCCGTATGGGAAACAATGCCGCGCATACCGGAAAAAGAGCGACGTTTGAGCAGGCGGCGTTATGCTTGCAGGATTTATATATTTTTCTTGATTTTATTGCGTGTTGTTATACCGAGTATTATGAGCAGAGAGAATTTGATGCCCGGCTTTTAACGGAAAAAGCGGACAAGCCGCAGGCGGCGCTCCCGGAAGAGTTTGCGGATATTGATCTGAAAGCGCTGATAGCGGAGAATAAGGCATTAAAAGAAGAACTTACCGGCAGACGCAGGAATCAGGCGCCCGAATATACAGTTAAGCCGTTAGACTTATCAGAATATAAAACGAGAAAGATTTATATTGATTCTATGCTTACGGACGCCGGCTGGGAGGAAGGAAAAGACTGGCTCAATGAAGTGGAGATTCCGGGAATGCCCAATAAGTCTGAAACAGGTTATGCGGATTATGTGCTGTATGATGACGCGCATAAGCCGCTTGCTGTTATAGAGGCGAAGCGTACCTGTGAAGATGTGTCCAGAGGACGGCAGCAGGCCAAGATATATGCGGATTTTCTGGAAAAAGAATATGGCAGAAGGCCCGTTATATTCCTGACAAACGGTTTTGATACCAGAATTATAGATGGCAGGTATCCGGAAAGAAAGTGCGCCGCCATTTATTCCAAAAGAGACTTGCATAAGTGGTTTAATCTGCTTGCCATGAGAACAAGTCTTAGGAATATTGTGATTCCAAAAGATATTGCGGGGCGTTATTATCAGGAAGGCGCGATTCGGGCGATTTGCGATAGTTTCGGGGAGAAAAACAGGCGAAAGGCGTTACTTGTTATGGCTACAGGCTCTGGTAAAACGAGGGCTGTTATCGGACTGTGCGACGTGCTGTTACGTGCCGGGTGGGTGAAAAACATTCTTTTTCTGGCGGACCGTAATTCGCTTGTTACACAGGCCAAACGCAGTTTCGTAAATCTGCTGCCGGATTTATCGTGCACGAATTTGTGTGAGGAAAAAGATGATTATAGTGCGCACTGCGTTTTTTCTACATACCAGACGATGATGAATTTAATAGATGATGCCAGAGATGAAGAAGGGAAAATATTTTCCTGCGGGCATTTTGATCTGGTCATCTGCGATGAGGCGCACAGGTCTATTTATAATAAATACAGGGATATTTTTACCTATTTTGATGCGCCGTTGATTGGCCTTACCGCAACGCCCAAAGATGAAATAGATAAAAATACCTATTCTATTTTTGAACTGGAAAGCGGTGTGCCGACATACGGTTATGAACTGGCACAGGCGGTAAAAGATGGATATCTCGTTGATTTTCAGTCTGTGGAGACGACACTTAAATTTGTGGAACAGGGTATCGTATATGATGAATTGTCTGAAGAGGATAAGGAGGCCTATGAAGATACATTTAAGAATGAAGAGGGGGAAATTCCCAGGGCGATCGCTTCTTCGGCACTAAATACATGGATATTTAATGAAGATACGATTCGCAAGGTTTTGCATACGCTTATGAGAGACGGACTAAAAATAGACTATGGCGCAAAACTTGGGAAGACCATTATTTTTGCCAAAAATCATGCTCACGCGGAGAAAATATATGAGATATTTCATAAAGAGTATCCGCATTTACCTAATGATTATGTTAAAGTCATTGATAATCACATCAACTATGCGCAAAGTGCGATTGATGAATTTTCTGATGCTAAGAAATTACCTCAAGTCGCCATATCTGTTGATATGCTCGATACGGGAATAGATGTGCCGGAAGTTTTAAACCTTGTATTTTTTAAGAAGGTAATGAGTAAGGCGAAGTTCTGGCAGATGATTGGGCGCGGGACAAGATTATGTCCAGGACTGATAGATGGCAGCGATAAAGATAAATTTTATATTTTTGATTTTTGCGGGAATTTTGAATTTTTCCGCATGGGCAACGGAAAGCCGACTGCGAATATGCTGGCACTGCAGGGGGCAGTTTTTAACCTGAAATTTCAGATTGCTTATAAATTGCAGGATATAAACTATCAGACGAAACCGTTAATTGCTTATAGAGAAAAACTCGTGCAGAATATGAGCAGGAAAGTATCGGAACTCAACCGGGAAAATTTTGCAGTCCGTCAGCATTTAAAGTATGTGGATTTATATGTAAATGCAGATAATTATCAAACATTGACATACGAAGATACTTTAACAGTCAGCGATGAGGTTGCACCGTTAATTTTGCCGGATGAAGATGAGATCAGTGCGGTAAGATTTGATGC
This sequence comes from Ruminococcus sp., assembly GCA_023663085.1. Lineage (GTDB taxonomy): Bacteria > Bacillota > Clostridia > Lachnospirales > Lachnospiraceae > UBA3282. The sequence goes on from JAMPIB010000048.1 coordinate 3,123, forward strand.
TTTGCTTTACGGAATCGAGTTAGCCTGTCTGACAGGTAAAAAATATGCGAAAGCACGCAGCGACCTGCTGAAACGAGTCAGTGCTGTCGCGAGTATCGCCAATATCCCGGAGATACAGATGAAATCAGAACTGATCCAGAAGATTTTACAGACCGGTTATGTAGAGGATGCAGGTATCAGTGAACTGGAACAGATACGGGAAGAACTGCGCGGCCTGATGAAATATATACCACAGACGTCAAAAACGAAGTATATGACTGATTTTACCGATGCGATTCTGTCACAGGAATGGAAGGATTCAGAACTTGATAGTGATGAGCTGGCGAATTATAAAGCGAAGGCCGAGTTTTATATCAGACAGCATCAGGATGATTTTGTGATTGCTAAATTAAAAACCAATAAACCATTAACAGAGACAGACATAAAATCGTTGGAAGCGATTTTATGGAGTGAACTGGGAACAAAGGAAGATTATGAAAAAGAATATGGAGAAAAACCTCTCGGAGAGTTTGTCAGGGAGATTGTCGGCCTGGATATGAATGCTGCCAAAGAAGCCTTTTCAGAATATCTGAACGGGACAAATCTGGACAGCAGGCAGATTTATTTTGTGAATCAGATCGTCGAGTATATTGTTCATAACGGATTGATGAAAGATTTATCAGTATTGCAGGAATCACCGTTTACGGATAAAGGGAGCGTAGTAGAAATATTTACCGATACAAACATCTGGCAGGGTATCCGAAAAGTAATTGAGCAGATCAATGCGAATGCGGTGGCATAGAAAATCTTTCTATGTTATGATAACAATATCATTACTGTTGAAAATAAGGGGGAAGACCAATGAAGCTGGCAGTTCTGGAAAGAAACAGCGTGGGAACGGATGTAGACGTTTCCTGTTTTGAGAAGTTCGGAGAAGTGACATATTATCCTAACACAGTAGCGGAGAATGCGGCGGAGCGGGTAAAAGACGCAGATATCGTAATCGCCAACAAAGCGCCGATGAATGAGGAAACATTAAAAGACGCACCTAACGTGAAACTGATCTGTCTGTTCGCGACAGGGTTTGATAACGTCAATCTGGAATATTGTAAAAAACGCGGCATCAAGGTTGCTAATGTCGTTAATTATTGTACGCCCGCGGTGGCACAGCATACGCTCCTGCTGGCCATGATGTTAGCGGAAAAAATCACCTTTTATGACGATTATGTGAAATCGGGCGCTTACAGTGCACAGGACAGATTTTCTAATTTTGACAGGCCATTTCATGATCTGGCGGGAAAAACTTGGGGCATCGTTGGTATGGGCAGTATCGGGCACAGGGTAGCGGAACTTGCCTCGGCGTTTGGCTGTAAGGTGATTTTCTATTCGGCGTCCGGAAAGAGCACCTGTACGGAGTACGAAAGAGTAGAATTTGATACTTTATTAAAAGAATCGGATATTTTGTCGCTGCATTGCCCGCTCAGCGACAGGACGAGAAATCTCATCAATAAAGAAGCCTTTGGCAAGATGAAAAAAACGGCGATTTTGATCAACGTTGCCCGCGGTCCGGTCGTGAATACACAGGATTTATACGAGGCGCTTATGGAAGAAAAGATTGCGGCGGCTGGACTGGATGTACTGGAGAAAGAGCCGATGGAATTGTCCAATCCGCTTAGGGAAATAAAAGACAGTACAAAACTTATCATCACACCGCATATGTCATGGGCCAGCATAGAGTCCAGAACCTGTCTGGTGGGAGAGGTAGTCAAAAATATCGAGGCATTTCTGGCGGGAGAGGACAGGAATGTTGTGAATAATCTTTGATTTTTCAATCGCGGATTTGTTTGTGCCTGCGGCGCAGATATCGCAGGGCGGGAGAAAGGCATGGTTATAAACATGAATATTGTAGAAGCACAGGGTTTACGTAAATATTATGGTAAAGAAAATAATTTGGTGAAAGCGATTGATGGCGTGGATTTTGGTATCAGGCGTGGAGAATTTGTGGCTGTTGTTGGAATGAGCGGCAGCGGAAAATCTACATTGCTATATATGTTAGGGGGATTGGAGCAGCCTACCGATGGGGAAATTATTTTGAATGGTGCCAAAATATATGAAATGAACAGTGAAGATATGGTTGCTTACAGAAGAAAAAATATCGGTTTTATTTTTCAAAATTATAATCTTATTCCGGTTATCAATGTACTGGAAAATATCACTCTGCCAGTAGAGTTAGATGGTGAGAAAGTGGATAAGGCGTATTTATCGGAAATCATAGACTTTCTAAGTATACGTGACAAATTATATGAAATGCCAAACAATTTGTCAGGAGGACAACAGCAGCGGGTTGCTATAGCAAGGGCATTGATAGCAAAACCTCAGCTTGTTCTTGCGGATGAACCGACTGGAAATTTAGACAGTAAGACCAGTGAAGATGTGATGGCGTTGCTTAAAATGACCAGTAAAAAATTTAACCAGACTATTATTCTGATCACTCATAATGATGAAATTGCTGCATTAGCAGACCGTAGAATCACAATAAGAGATGGAAAAATAGTAGCTTAAGGGGGAATCCTGCGGTGAAAATTGAAAGAAAGCTGTCAAATAAAAAAATGCTGGAAAATAAAACCAGAAATGTGATATTGGTAATAGCGATTGCACTAACCACTGTTATGTTTACGGTGTTAATGACAATATTCAGCAGTATTTCAGACTCACAGCAAAAAGAGGAAATGAGGCTGAATGGTTCGGCATCCTTTGCAACGATAAAGTATATTTCGGATGATGATTACGAAGTTCTGCGACAGGCTTTTGGAAGTAGAAATGTTGGATATCGTTTAATGATATCATCGCAGATCAACAACGAGTCCTTATCAGAGCAGCCAATTGAAATGTCTTATATGGATGAAAATTATATGTTGACGCATTTCTGTACTCCTTCCGTGGGTACAGTCCCAATAAAAGAAAATGAAATTGTATGTGATAGTAAAACTTTGGAAAAAATGGGGGTAAAGGCGGAAATTGGGAACACGGTATCCTTGGAATTTATTATGAGGAACCGTATATATACAATAGATTTTATAATTGCAGGAATTATACAGTCCGATGTGTACAGCAGGCAAAGTATTATTGTTTCCAGGGCGTTTGTTGATAAATATGCTGCTGAATTGGAAAATACGTATCTGGCTGACTGGGAATATTCCGGAGTTCGGATGATGGACGTTAAGATTGATAATAAAATATTTCCATTCCGGTATTTCATTAGCAAGTTGAATGAGTGTGGTTATACCATGGAAGATCAGACAGGGAATTTTCTGAATGTAAGTATAAATCCTGCATTTGAGACACGGACATCTGTAGATATATCAACCATGGCAGGTATAATTTTTATTATTTTTCTGTTAATGTTCACGGGATATTTAGTCATCTATAACATATTTGAGATATCCATTACACAGGATATCCATTTCTGGGCGTTGCTTAGAATGATCGGGTCTGATAAAAAAACAATTATCAGAATTGTAAGGCATCAGGCTTCTAAGTTGATGATATTAGGGATTCCGCTTGGTATTGTGATCGGAGGCATATTGGGCAATATTCTGTTTCCCTATATCGCAAGGACAACGACAATAGGAGAGGGATATTATCAATATGGAATTCGTGTTTATGCAGTAGTGTTTACGGTAATTTTTGTTGCAATAACCGTATATTATAGTGCAAAAAAATCGGTCAGAGCCGCTGTCTCAATCTCGCCGGTAGCTGCATTACGGTGTACGGATGGCGAAGTGACAATCCACAAGAAGAAAAGAAAAGTAAAAAAAGGGAGTTTAGGAAAGCTTGCGGCGGCTAATGTCGGGAGAAATAAAAAAAGGATGGTTTTAGTTATTGTTTCCTTAAGTATTAGCCTGATTCTCTTTAACTGTACGTTTATTTTGGCAAATGGGATAGACAGGGAGAAGTATTTACAAAGCAAGATAAAATCAGATTTTGTAATAGGTAATAGCAATTATTTTAATGTAAATAAACATTTTTGGACAAATGATGATGCTCTGGATGCTTCTGCTATAAGTGAGATCAGCAGGCAGGAAGGATTTATACAGGGAGGCGCTTTGTATGCCTATACGCCGATAGGAGATTCTATGTTTGCGTATCCTGACTGGGAGCAGCATTGTGAGACAGATAAGGAAGGAAATCAGTATATCAAAGCTGGGACAGGTGCCAGGTATAAGGCTGATAACGGCTTATTGAGCTGTCAACTGTATGGCGCAGATGACTATGTATTGTCTCAATTTGAAATAACAGAAGGAATAAAGGATATAGAAGAATTAACCCGTAAGATGGGTTCTGGCGAATATGTTATTATGAGTGATGCCGGGTCGTTGGATTTTACGGTTGGTGATAAAATTACAATTGTATTGGATGGACTGGAGCATCAATATACACTTCTGGCGAAAATAAATCCGGGAAGAACGGAATATTGCCAGTTTACTACCAATGGATTTTGTTATTACTTAAGCAGCGATGAGCTCCGAAAAATCAGTGATGCGACATTGATGAATTACTCTTTCGATGCAGCGGATATTGACCAGATGGAGGAATATATTGGAAACCAATGCAGTAATGAATGGTTAAGCACATCTTATATATCTGCGAAGACATATTATATTTCCTTTGACAATTTGAAATCAGAATTCTGGATTGTTGGCACTTTTATGAGCGCAGTTATTGGAGTAATAGGGCTTATTAATTTTATTAATGTGATTTTAACATCTATTATAAGCAGAAGAAAAGAAATAGCCACTATGCAGAGTATCGGGATGCAGGGAAAACAGTTACGGAAAATGCTTTGCACAGAAGGTATTATTTTTTCTTTATTAGCGTTATTAGGTTCTTTTGCCCTGGGAGTTGTTTTGATACCATTGGTTTCTAATGTATTTGCAGGGATGGTAGAATACTATGCTGGATATATCACGATGATACCAATGATAGCGATTTGGATAATATATTTTGTTGTTTCAATTATAGTTCCTGTCTGTGGTAAGCAGATTATTTCCAAAGATTCGGTGATAGCGCGAATCAGGCAGGAATAATATACAGGATATTACTGCGCCGCGAAAAGAAATAGAAAAGAGCGTGAAGCGGGATAGGCAGTTGGCGGAAATTGAAAACAGCGGGAGTAACCCCCCGATAAAATAAGAAAAGGAGAAAACTATGGGAATCATAATCAAAAATGCTCTGGCCATTGTGCCGGGCGGGGAAGAGGATGTTATCAAAGAAACGAGCCTTTATATCGAAGGCGACAAAATCGCGGGAATCGGACAGGCGCCGACAGGATTTACCGAGGACAAGGTAATAGATGGGACGGATAAACTGGTCATTCCGGGACTGATCAACTGTCATACGCATTCGTATATGTCGTTTATGCGGAATGTGGCGGATGATTTATCTTTTATGGACTGGCTGTTTGGAACAATAGATCCCATCGAGCAGCAGATGACAGACGAGGATACATACTGGGGCGCGAATCTTGCTATCATTGAAATGATGAAGAGCGGGACGACCTGTTTTAACGACATGCAGATGAATATCCATCAGACCACGCGTGCCGTGAAAGAGTCCGGTATGCGTGCGGTAATATGCCGCGGGCTTGTCGGCAGCGGGAATGATGAGGCGGGACAGATGAGACTGCGTCAGGCATATGAAGAAAGAGATGCGGCCAGAGACTGCGACAGACTGACCTTTTTATTAGGGCCTCACGCGCCTTATACATGCGACGATGCTTTTCTGAAAATCGTTGCCGGAGAGGCAAAGAAAAACAATATGGGTATCCATGTGCATCTGTCGGAGAGTGTCAGCGAAATCGAGCAGATCCGCGAAAAGTACGGCTGTACGCCGATAGAACTTGCTGAAAAAACAGGTATTTTCGATGTGCCTGCGATAGCGGCGCACTGTGTGCAGGTGACTGATAACGATATTGATATCTTAAAAGCGCATAATGTCAGCGTCGTTACCAATCCGGCCAGCAACATGAAGCTCGGCAACGGTTTTGCACCGATAGCGAAGATGCTGGAAAAAGGGGTAAATGTCTGTCTTGGAACAGACGGTGCGGCCAGCAATAACTGTCTGAATATGTTCCATGAATTGAGCCTGCTTACGTTGATTCATAAAGGAACGGCCAAAACGCCACAGTGTATCAGCGCCAAAGAAGGTTTCCGTATCGCAACGATAAACGGCGCGAAAGCGTTAGGACTGGAAAAAGAAATTGGTTCTATCGAAGTCGGTAAAAAGGCTGACCTGGCGATTCTGGATCTGAATACGCCTTCGCTTACGCCCAGAAATAACCTGATCGCCGGACTTTCTTATTCGGCGAACGGTTCCGAGGTGGATACGGTCATCATCAACGGACAGATCACGATGGAGAATCGGAAGTTACTGACGATAGATGAGGCATTAGTATACAGGAAAATAAATGACATTATTGTCAAAATGGGTCTGGATAAGAAGACCTATTAAGTTTCATAAACGGTAACTACAAATGAAAGGCTGCTATATTATAAATGGATTCTCATATGTACTTGAAAGATAAAATAAAAAAATATTTTCCTGCTGTAAGCATCTTATCAGTGTTTCTGGTGCTTGCAGCAGGCATTATTATTTGGCGGAGCGGATATTTTCAGGAAAAAGATGAGACGCAGGCGGTAAGTGGAGAAAATGTACAGGAAGAAGCCGTTTCCATTACGCATCTTCGAACATGTTATCTTGAAGATCCGCTTGGGATTGATGAAGAAAAGCCGACTTTTAGCTGGCGGATGAGCGGCGAGGCACGGGGGCTTTCCCAACATGCTTATCGTATCATGGTAGCGGATTCTTTAGAAAATTTAGGACAGGAAAAATATATATGGGACAGTGGTAAAATAGAAGCGTCTGAGTCCGTGGGAATCCCTTATGCCGGAGAAGCGTTAGAGCCCAAAAGCAGATATTACTGGCAGGTAACGGTATGGGATCAGGAGGATATCCCGCTTACTTCTGCAGAAGAAGCTTTTTTTGAGACAGGTCTTCTGGGGGAGGGTATGCAGAACGCCAGGTGGATTTCCGCACCTGATGATGCAGAAAGCATAGACTATACAGAAGATGATCTCATGTATTCCATTCATTATGATGTAGAGATAAAAAATGCCGCTGTGAACTTTATTTTTGGGGCCCAAAAAGGTAAGTATGGGGATATGTACCTCTGCCAGATCAGCAGTAACGAGGAGCAGGCGTTTTTTTCTTTACGGAAAATGAGCGGCGGAAGTCTGGCTGCGGTAAATGATGATTCAGAGGAAATTGATATTACAGATTGCCGGATCAATGACCATTATTCATATGAAGTGGAACTGCTGGTTGACCATGAAAACCTGTCCGTTATTATTAATGGCAGTAAAATCGGGGAGTTGGAGATTGAAAGGACGCCCGTTGCGGCCATCGGTTATTATATGGTCAGAGGAAATGCGTATGCTTATCTGGACAATTTGTCAGTGCAGGATATGTCCGGGAATATTTTGTATCAGGAGGACTTTGAAGCAGAAGAGAATATTTTCAGTCCCTATTATGTCACGGTGGAAAATGGCCGTCTCCGGATCGGGAGCGGAATGGTATTGACCAGATATTATGAAAGTCCGGCGCCGCTTTTTTATCGTGAATTTTTACTACAGGATAAAGAGATTGCAGATGCCAGGATTTATATGACTGCTTTAGGAAGTTTTTCACTGGTATGTAACGGGCAGTCCGTTTCAGAAGACTATTTTGCACCCGGAAAGATTGCCTATAATAAAGAACTGACTTATATGACATATGATGTTACGGATTTATTGCATCAGGGAGAAAATAATGCCATAGGAATTACTCTGCTTCATGGCTGGTATGACAGAGCGGTGGGATATCCGGAGATTTTTAATACATGGGGAGAAGATAATGCGCTTCTTGGTCTGCTGGAAGTCCGTTATACGGATGGCTCTGTAGATTCCATAGTAACAGATGAGAAATTCTGGTGTAGTACCGATGGTGCAATCCGTGAAGATGATATTTATCAGGGAGAATATTATGATGCGACATTGGAGCAGGAAGGGTTCGGCGAGGCCGGATTTGCTCATGATGACTGGCAGGCGGCCGAAACAGATGGCATAGAGGCGGCTTACTATGATCTGCCGCTTACAGGAAAAGAAAACGAGCCCATCCGCTGCGTACAGGAACTGACACCACTGTCAGTTTCGGAGCCGTGTGAAAAGGTATATGTCTATGATTTTGGACAGAATTTTGCCGGAACCTGCAGGATCAACGTGACGGGGGAGAAAGGCCAGATTCTGACATTACGATATGGGGAGACATTAAATACCGGGAACTTGGAAAATTGTGATGATGCGTTTGGAACTATTTGGACAGAAAATCTGATGACGGCGGAGGCCACAGATTATTATGTGCTGAAAGGTGATGCGCAGGGAGAGAGTTTTGAGCCTGCATATACTTATCATGGATTCCGGTATTTACAGATCACAGGACTTGAAGAACCGCTTTCTCTGGAGGATGTCAAGGGAATTGTATTATCTTCGGATCTGGAACAGACCGGGACTTTTGAGAGTTCTAACCCCTTGCTGAATCAGTACTATGCGAATACGGTATGGAGTCAGAGAAGTAATTTTATGGATAATCCGACTGATTGTCCGCAGCGTGATGAGCGTCATGGCTGGGCAGGAGATGCGCAGGTCTTTTCTTTGACAGCGTCTTACCATATGGGCACTTATAATTTTTACAGAAAATATTTACAGGAACTAATGCTTCTTCAGACAGAAGAGGGTGCTTTTTCTGACATTGCGCCCAGAAATTTCTTTACCGGATGGAGCGGAACCGGCGGCAGTTCCGGGAATAACTGTTGGGGAGATGCCGCCATGGTCATTACGTGGAATCTTTATACACAGTATGGCAGTAAGCGGATTTTAGAAGAAAATTATGATGCGCTGTGCCGATGGGTGGATTATCTGACAGATACCAGTGAAGATTATATCCGTTATAAAGGGGGATATGGAGATCATCTTTCTTTTGAGAATACACCTGCGGAAGTATCGGATACGGCATGGTGTGCCCACTGTGCGGATCTGCTTTCCAGAATGGCAACGATTCTGGATAAGCAGGAGGATGCAGAATATTACAGGCAGATTTATGAGAATTACAAAGCGGCATGGCAGAATGCTTTTGTGCAGGAAGAAGGTATTACGACCTGTGATACGCAGACTTCCTATGCGCTGGGACTTTATTTTGACCTGTTTCCCGAAGATATGAAAGAGGATGCTGCTGCCAGATTGGATTTATTGGCGCAGTACAGTGAACATCATATTAAAACAGGTTATTCCGGAATCGGATATCTGTTGCCGGCCCTCAGCGAAAATGGATTGGTGCAGACCGCTTATGATTATTTATTGCAGGAAGAATATCCATCGCTCTTATACATGGCAAAAGAGGGAGCGACTACGATGTACGAAAGCCTGTTTGCGTACTCAGAAAACGAAGAGGGTCTTATTTATATCTATGGCTCCTTGAACCATTGTGCTTTTGGTGCCGCAGCAAGCTGGCTTTATACGGATGCGCTCGGTATAAAAAGTGACGAGATGGCACCCGGATACCATCATATCATACTGGAACCGAAAGTGAGTGATGCGCTTACGTATGCCAAAGGAAGTTATGAAAGTGTCTATGGGCAGATCCAGGTATCATGGGAAAAGCGGGAGAACGGATATGTTTTCGACATTACGATTCCGGCTAATACAACAGCCACCTTGACGCTCCCTGTATCGGCTGGCGGCGGAACCTGTCAGGAAGGCGGTCAGTTGATAGAAGAGGTATCGGACATAGAGGTACTTGAAAGTAGTGACGCGGTGATGCGGCTTGAACTTGGATCGGGCAGTTATTGCTTTACTTATGAGGAAAAAATCTTTTAAAAAGATGCCAGTAAGGACTGGTAAAAATCCCATTTTTTTTATACAATAGCAGTACAGGTAAAAATTGCCGTACAGGCCAGACCTGTATGGCGTCAGTGATGACAGGACAGACGACCATCACTATAATAAAAATTCGGCTGATTATAGGAAGACTGTGAAAAAAATTTTTTCGCAGATAAATAGAGTAGGGAGGATTTTTTATGAACAGTGAGATCAGAGACATTAACTTAGCTGAATCAGGCGAAAGGAAGATTGAGTGGGTGAAGAGAAACTGCGACCTGCTCCGTACTTTGGAGAAAGAGTTTTCCGAATCGAAGCCGTTTGCAGGGAAAAAGGTAGCCCTGTCGGTACACTTGGAGGCGAAGACCGCATATCTGTGTCTGGTATTGAAAGCAGGCGGCGCGGATATGTATGTCACAGGTTCCAATCCATTATCTACGCAGGACGACGTAGCGGCGGCGCTGGTAAAGGCGGGTCTGGAAGTGCACGCATGGTATGATGCGACGCAGGAAGAATATGAAAGTCATATCCGTCACGTACTGGAAGTCGGGCCGAATATCATCATTGATGACGGCGGAGACCTTGTGAATATGGTGCATAAGGAACTGCCGCATCTGATCCCCAATATCATCGGCGGATGCGAGGAGACGACGACAGGCATCATCCGTCTGGAGGCAATGGACAAAGCCGGTGAGTTGAAGTTCCCCATGGTGCGCGTTAATAATGCGGCATGTAAGCATTTCTTTGATAATAGATATGGCACGGGCCAGTCCGTGTGGGATGGCATCAACAGGACGACCAATCTGATCGTAGCCGGTAAGATCGTAGTCGTAGCGGGATATGGCTGGTGTGGTAAGGGAACGGCGATGAGAGCCAAAGGGCTTGGCGCGAGAGTCATCGTTACGGAGATCGACCCGATCAAGGCCATCGAGGCGGTCATGGACGGCTTCGACGTTATGCCGATGCAGGAGGCGGCCAAAGTCGGCGATTTCTTCGTTACGGTAACGGGATGCGACGCGGTCATTGATAAAGAAGATTTTGCAGTCATGAAAGAGGGCGCGATTCTTTGTAACGCGGGGCATTTTGACTGTGAGATCGACATGGCATGGTTAAAGGCCAATGCAGTAGAGACAAGAGAACAGAGAAAGAATATCATGGGATATAAACTGCCTACCGGACAGTGGATATTCGTTCTTGCCGAAGGCAGACTCGTTAATCTGGCGGCAGGCGATGGGCATCCGGCGGAGATCATGGATATGAGTTTTGCGATCCAGGCGCTTTCCGCCAAGTATCTGGTAGAGCACGGCAGCGAGCTGAAAGAAAAGCTGATCGACGTGCCGGAAGAAGTGGACAAGGATGTGGCGAAGCGTAAGCTGGCATTCCTTGGCAAAGAAATCGATGTCCTGACGCCGGAACAGGAGAGATATCTGAACAGTTATTCGCTTTAAGGTAAGGTACAAATATCGCAGGTTGAGAGAAAGGTATGGTTATTAAAATGAGTAAGCAATCAGAAGCAGAGTCAAAATACAGCGCGGGGGAATTGCTTAGGAGATTTTTACCATATTACCGGAAATACTGGAAAATTGTAGTAATTGACCTGTTTTGCGCGGGACTTACGACAATCTGTGAAATGGTGCTGCCGATGATAATGCGTTATATCACCAATACGGGCATGAACGATCTGGCGGCATTAAGCATAAGCATTATCCTGCGGCTGGCGGCGTTGTATCTGCTGCTGAGGATCATTGACGCAATGGCGAATTTTTATATGGCGTATACGGGGCATGTCATGGGGACAAGAATGGAAACGGACATGCGCCGGGACGCTTATGCCCATTTACAGAGGCTTTCCGATACTTATTATAATAATACGAAAGTAGGACAGATCATGGGTCGGATCACCAATGATCTGTTTGATGTGACCGAATTTTCCCATCACTGTCCGGAAGAATTTTTTATTGCAGCGATAAAGGCGGTGATCTCTTTTATCATACTTTCCCGCATCAATATTGCGCTGACGTTGATTATTTTTGCGGTAGTGCCGGTCATGTTAGTCACCTGTACAGTCATCAATCTGCGCCTGCGTTCCGCCTTCCGGCGTCAGAGAGTGCAGATCGGCGAACTGAACGCCAGAATAGAAGACAGTCTGCTCGGACAGAAAGTGGTCAAGGCTTTTACCAACGAAGAGAAGGAAATGGCGAAGTTCGAGGAAGATAACCAGAGTTTTTTCCGTATCAAGAAAGAGACCTATAAGTTTATGGCGGCTTTTGGTACGGCGACGAGGGCCTTTGACGGCTTGATGTATCTGGTCGTGATAGCGGCCGGTGGTATTTTTATGGTAAAAGGACTGATCTCGCCGGGCGATCTGGTGGCGTATGTGATGTATGTGGCGACGCTGATCACGACCATCCGGCGTATCATTGAATTTGCGGAGCAGTTCCAGCGCGGTATGACGGGTATCGAACGGTTTGTGGAGATCATGGACAGCGATATAGAGATTTTTGACGAGCCGGATGCGGTGCCCTGCAGTCATGTGAAAGGAGATATTTCTTTCCGCAACGTATGTTTTGCCTATCCGGACGATCACAACATTGTTTTCCGCAATCTGGATCTGGATATCCATGCAGGAGAAAAAATTGCCATCGTAGGGCCTTCCGGCGGCGGGAAGACGACGCTTTGCAATCTGATCCCGCGTTTTTATAATATAGACGAGGGAGAAATTACGTTAGATGGCCAGAATATCAGGCATTATACGCTGCAGAGCCTGCGGCGCAACATCGGTATGGTACAGCAGGATGTGTATCTTTTCTCAGGTACGGTCTATGAAAATATCGCCTACGGCAGGGAAGGCGCCTCCAGAGAAGAAGTAATAGAGGCCGCAAAACGGGCGGGGGCACATGAATTTGTCGAGGCCCTAAAAGATGGCTATGATACTTATGTGGGCGAACGCGGCGTGAAACTTTCCGGCGGGCAGAAACAGCGTATCAGTATCGCCAGAGTCTTTTTGAAAAATCCGCCGATACTGATCCTCGACGAGGCTACGTCGGCACTGGATAACGAGAGCGAGTTTCAGGTGGCGAAATCTTTGCAGGAACTGGCCAGGGGCAGAACGACTATTACCATAGCGCACAGGCTTTCCAGCATCCGTAATTCCGACAGGATACTGGTGCTGACCGAAGAGGGTATTATGGAGGAGGGCAACCACGAACAGCTGCTTGCAAAACAGGGAATTTATTATCATTTTTACATAACTGCCAATGAATTAAAATAATTGTACACCAAAACTCTCCCAAACGCAAAATTGACAGACAAAAATAATGTAGATAAAAAGTGTATATACAAATTAAAAAAATGCTTACATTTTTAAAAAATTAATGCTAAAATTAGTAATAGAGCGGTTTAAGACAGAGTTGTCTGTTTGTTTTTGAAGTTAGGAGGCGAGAGAATGTTTGAAGTCGGTGAATTGATCATGTGCGGGGGGCATGGAGTATGCCGGGTTACGGCCATTACAGGAAATCCGATTGATAAACTGGACAGGAAACGGAAGTATTATATACTGGAACCTGTTTTTGAAAAAGGAAGTACCATTTACACACCGGTTGATAATGAAAAAGTTATCATGCGTAAGATCATGAATGAAAAAGATGCAAAGATACTGATCGGAAAAATTCCGGAGATCGAAACGGTATGGATCAAGGAAGAGAAAACAAGAGAGCAGATGTACAAGGAGGCTATCAGAACCTATGACTGTCACAGCCTGGTCCGTATCATCAAGACGCTGTATCTGAGAAAGCAGAGCCGCGTGGAGCAGGGGAAGAAGGTTCTCTCATCCGATGAACATTACCTGAAAAAAGCAGAAGAACTGCTTTACAGTGAAATGTCGCTGGCTTTATCCATTCCCAAAGAGAGCGTGGAAGAATATATCTTTGAGGAGATCAATAAGAATAGTAAGTAAACGTACTGAAAAGACGGAGCAGAAATGGTCTGGGCGACGGATTTTAAAATCCAGTCGCCTTTTTTTGTCCCTTTTTATAGAAGTTCTGCGTGTTTAAAGTATAAGGGGGTAAGTATATGGCGATAGAGGAACTGGTCAGGGAATACAGCAATATGCTTTTCCGGATCTGTATGGTCATGCTGGGGAACGAACAGGATGCGCAGGATGTGGTACAGGAGACTTTCTGCCGTTATCTGGAGCGTTCTGAGAGTTTTAAGGACAGCGGGCATGAGAAGGCATGGCTTATCAAAGTGGCGACGAACGGATGCCGTGATATCCACAGACACCGTATCAGGCATCCGAGCGCCAATATAGATGATATCACGGCTTATTGCGAGATGCCGGAACAGAGTGAGATCGTACTGTCACTTATCGGACTGCCGGATAAATTCAAAGTAGTAATCTATCTGCATTATATCGAAGGTTATAAAAGTGCAGAGATCGCCGGGATGCTTGGCATATCGACCGAAGCAGTCAAAAAGCGTCTGCAAAGAGGAAGAGAAGCGCTGCGGCTTTCCATAAAAAAGCAGACTTAAGAGTTTATGCGCAGGCGTTGCAAAGATATAGAGCCAGAAAGGAGCATATTTATGAAATTAACGGTAGATGAATTACGAAGCGCGGTAAATTCCATACAGATCACGGAAAAAATGCAGGAAGAAATAATTCAGAATATAAATGCACAGTCCGCAGAAAAGAGAAAAAAGAGAAAAACACCTCATACGGCGTATATAGCCGCGGCAGCCGCCGCAGTTGTTGTCATATCGGCGGTACTCAGTATTCCGGTGCGGGCGTTTGTCAGTTCGCTGATTCAGGAGCGTATGGAGAGCGAACCGCCGGAAGAAATGGAGGCCATTGTGGCAGATTTAGACAGCCAGCAGGTCGGCGGCGACAGTTTTTCCAGAGAATATACAGAAAAAGAGCAGCAGCGTTTGTATGAACTCACTGTGCAGTATCAGGCGGGTACATTCCCGCAGGGAGAATTGTTTCAGGCATATAGTATCGAAGAAGCGGCAGGCAGAGAACTTTTTTTTCTGGCGGCGGACAGCACTTTTTATCTGCCGGAAAGAGAACTGACGGATGAGGAACTGTTGGAGATCATTGATTTTTATGCAAAAAGGGAATATGCGTTGACGAAATATGCCGAAGAAGAACGTGCTGAGGAGATCGCGGCCCGAAAAGAGCAGGAAAAACAGCAGATAGAAGAGGTTGTAGAGGCAGGCGGCATCACGGAAGAAGAAGCGGTCAGGATTGCCACGGGATATCTGGAACAGTTTTTTGGCATAAGCGGGGAAGGTCTGGAACGGAACCAGTATTATGATGAGGAGAGGACGATAGCGGACGAAAACAGATTTTACTGTGTCAACTGGACTGATTTCCCTGCCAGAAAGCATTATTATTTTTATATCAGCGCAAGGGACGGCAGTCTTGTCGAGGTAAATTATAGTGGAAAAGATATTTCGCAGGCAGAGGGGCCTGCCGTCGGGGAAATCGACAAACTGTCACCGGATATACAGACGAAGGCGGTTGCTTTCATGGAAGAAAAAATGCAGTTTGCCTATGAGGATGTTTATTCTGTCTATTATACTGCTGACGATGCCTTGTGCCGGTGTCTGTCTTTCCTGTTTGTGCAAAAAGATAAGGCATACATGATAGAATATACGTGGGAGGGCGTCTTTTGCAGTCTCCGGAAGAGAACGTTTTCTTCTTATGAGCAGGAATATGCGGCGATAGAAGAAAAAATTAAGGATAGCGTCTCTTTTATCGCCTTATACAGCGGTGAGCCTGCGCCGGAAGTCGAGTTGTTTTTTGAAAAAGCAGAACCATAAAGAGACAGCTTCGCGAAAAAGCCATAAAAGGGCAGAAATAAGAATCATAAAAAGCCGTCAGGAGTGGATGCTGATAAAACAAAGCATCGGACGCCTGACGGCTTTTAGATTTAAGTTTATGTAAGTGATCAGATTTCACCGCTGATCAGTTCGCGGCCGTATCGTCTGGTGCGGATTCGCCTGATGCGGACTCGTTTTCATTTTCGGTGGCAGGGGGCGTATTCAACGGCGGATGGTGAGGATGCGAGCCGATAATATCCATAGCCGAAACAACGACAGCCAGAATCTCAGCGTCCACCTGCGTGGAAAGAGTATCGAACCGGTGCATGATAACGCCTCTGCTTGTCCGCGCATATTTCGGCTTTAAACGGTTCAGGGCGTATGTAGCCATATCCAGTTTGCAATCATTGCAGGAACAGATATGGGGCATAGTAGGCAACAGCTTGTTGATCGTCTGTTCTACATTATCTTCCATTAAGTTCTTTAGTCCTTCCATTTCAAATCCCCCATCATAAAAGAGTGTATATATACTATATTATAACTTTTTTTATACAGAATCAATATTTATTTAATAGCGAACACAAAAAATCTTTAAAAATCTTTTATACTTTTTTAATTGACCTGCTAAAAAAATATGTTTAATATATAAAGACATCTATTTATGAAAAATATTGCCGGAGGCAAATGCAAAGAGGAGTGAAGTTATGACTAAGATCATGAAATATCTCGGAGAGTTTAAGCCGGCGGTTCTGGCGGTCATAGTCCTGTTGATCCTGCAGGCATACTGTGATCTGTCGCTGCCCTCTTATACTTCGGACATTGTGGATGTGGGAATTGAGCAGAGCGGCATTGAAAACGCCGTGCCCATCATCATGCGGGAGTCTACATTTGAAGGAGTCTGCCTGTTTTCGGAAGAAGAGGACGAGGCACTCATAAGAAGTTATTATCTGCAAAATGAAGAGGGTAATTATGAGTTGCAGACGGATAAAGACGAGGACATAGAAGCGCTGGAAGATGCGCTGGCCATTCCGTTAGTTGTGGCCTCGGCCATGTCTGGCGCGGATACCGGAACCGAAACGGCGCTCATGCAGATGATGCCGACGAAAGAGCAGGCACTGGCCTTGAAGAACCAGATGTTAGAACAATACGGGGAAGAAATGAGCGATATGATCGTCGATCAGATGGCCGTTATGTCCGTAAAGGCGGAGTATGAAGCGCTTGAGGTCGATGTGAGTGCGATCCAGACCCGCTATCTTTTGACGGTAGGCGGGAAAATGCTGCTTATGACGGTACTTATGATGAGCGCTTCTATTGCAGTCGGTTTTCTGGCGGCCAGAGTCTCTGCGGGGATTGGTCTGCGGCTGCGTAACCGGGTATTTCGCAAGGTCGTTTCTTTTTCCCACGCGGAGATGGATAAATTCTCTACGGCATCCCTGATCACGAGGAGTACGAACGATATCCAGCAGGTGCAGATGGTGGCGGTCATGCTGCTGCGGATGGTCTGTTATGCGCCGATCCTGGGAATAGGCGGCATTATCAAAGTCGCGAATACCAGAACGGGCATGGGCTGGATCATCGCGGTGGCGGTCGGTGTGATCCTTCTGTTAGTCGGTACTCTGGTAGGAATTGCCATGCCGAAATTTAAGCTGATGCAGACGCTTGTAGATAAAATGAATCTGATCTCGCGGGAGATCCTTACAGGTATTCCGGTCATCAGGGCGTTCAGCCGTGAACGATATGAGGAAAAAAGATTTGATAAAGCCAATAAAGACCTGATGTCTACGCAGATATTTACCAATCGCGTCATGACTTTTATGATGCCGGTCATGATGTTAATAATGAATGCAATAGCGATTGCTATTGTATGGTTTGGCGCCAAAGGAATTGATATGGGGAATCTGCAGATCGGCGATATGATGGCTTTTATTACATATTCCATGCAGATTGTCATGTCGTTTCTGATGCTGACGATGATCTCCGTCATGCTGCCAAGAGCAGGTGTAGCGGCGGAACGTATTGAGGAAGTCATCAACACGGAGCCGACGATCCTGGATGCAGAGCAGACGAAGGATGGACAGATCGAAGGAAAAGGCGTGGTTGCTTTTGAAAATGTCAGTTTCCGCTATCCGGGAGCGGAAGAGGATGCACTTGCCGATATTTCTTTCATAGTAAAGCCGGGAGAAACGACAGCGGTTATCGGCAGCACAGGATGCGGCAAGTCTACTCTGTTACATCTGCTTCCCCGTTTTTATGACGTGACGGGCGGCAGGATCACGATAGATGGCGTTGATATCCGCGACCTGTCACAGCAGAAACTGCGCAGCCTGTTGGGATTTGTGCCGCAAAAAGGCGTACTTTTTTCGGGAACGATAGAATCCAATATCAAATTCGCCGGAGAAGATAAGGTCACGGATGAAATGATGAAAGAGGCCGCGGAAATTGCGCAGGCGGAAGAATTTATCGAAACTAAGCAGGAAGGCTATTTAAGTCCCATAGCGCAGGGCGGCACCAATGTCTCCGGCGGCCAGAAACAGCGTCTTTCCATCGCCAGAGCGATAGCCCCCAGACCGAGAGTCTTTCTGTTCGACGACAGTTTTTCCGCACTGGATTACAAGACAGACGCGCGGCTTAGAAAAGTGCTCCATGAAAAGATAGCGGATGCGGCGGTCATTATTGTGGCGCAGCGTATCAGCACGATTTTACATGCCGACCAGATCATTGTCCTGGATGAAGGAAGGATAGCGGGAATTGGCAGGCATGAAGAACTTCTGCAAAACTGTGCGGCTTATCAGGAAATAGCCAGATCGCAGTTGTCGGAGTCCGAGCTGAAAGGAGGCAGGGGATAATGAGTGAGCAAAAGAGACACAGAGGCCCTCGCGGCCCGCACGGCGGCATGATGCCGGGAGAAAAAGCCAAGGATTTCAAGGGAACGATAAGCAGGCTCTTACAGTATATGGGAAAGTTTAAATACGGACTGCTGGCGGTAGCCATTTTTGCGGTCGGCGGTACGGTTTTTAATATTATCGGGCCGAAAGTCCTCAGTAAAGCGACGACGGAACTTTTTAACGGGCTTATGGCCAAGATCTATCGTACAGGCGGCATTGATTTTGATAAGATAGGAAAAATTCTGCTCTTTTTGCTGGGCTTATATGTTGTCAGCGCTCTGTTTTCCTTATTTCAGGGCTGGATCATGACGGGT
Organism: Ruminococcus sp.; assembly: GCA_023663085.1. Taxonomy (GTDB): domain Bacteria; phylum Bacillota; class Clostridia; order Lachnospirales; family Lachnospiraceae; genus UBA3282. Next base: position 22,089 of record JAMPIB010000048.1, read on the forward strand.
ATCTCGCAAAAGTTGTGTTTCCGGCTGCGCAAGGAGATTTCGGAAAAGATAAACAGGATGCCGCTGGATTATTTTGAATCACGGACGGTTGGTGAAGTGCTCTCGCGTATCACGAATGATGTGGATACGCTCGGCATGAGTCTGAACCAGAGTATCACGACGTTGATTACGTCAATCAGTACGCTTATCGGCGTGCTTATCATGATGCTCAGTATCAGTCCGTTAATGACGCTCATTGCTCTGGTAATACTGCCGATATCCGGGACGCTTATCGGCGTCGTGGTAAAATTTTCACAGAAATATTTCGTGGCGCAGCAGTCCTATCTGGGCAAGATCAACGGGCAGGTGGAGGAAGTCTACGGCGGCCAGAATATCGTTAAGGCTTTTAACAGGGAAGAAGAGGTCTTAAAAGAGTTTGAAGAGACGAATCAGATTCTTTATCAGTCGGCGTGGAAATCGCAGTTTTTATCCGGAATGATGCAGCCGATCATGACTTTTATCGGCAACCTCGGTTATGTGGCCGTGGCGGTCAGCGGAAGCCTTCTGACGATAAAAGGAACTATTGAGATCGGGGATATACAGGCTTTTATCCAATATGTAAAGAATTTTACACAGCCTATTACGCAGCTTGCGCAAGTCTCCAATATGTTACAGTCTACTGCGGCGGCGGCGGAGAGAGTTTTCGAGTTCCTGGGAGAGGACGAAGAAGAGCAGTTTGTGGAAAACCCGGTACACCTTACACAGATAGAAGGTCGTGTCAGCTTTGAAAATGTCAGGTTCGGTTATAAACCGGATAAAATCATCATCCATGATTTTAACAGTCAGGTCGAACCGGGGCAGATGGTCGCTATCGTGGGGCCTACCGGGGCGGGTAAGACGACAATGGTAAAACTGCTGATGCGTTTCTATGATGTGAACAGCGGCAGTATCAAGATAGACGGACATAATATCAAAGACTTCAACCGCAGCGAACTGCGGGAAAGTTTTGGCATGGTTCTACAGGATACGTGGCTGTTTAAAGGAACTATCATGGAAAATATCCGCTACGGCAGACTGGATGCGACCGATGAAGAAATCATTGCGGCAGCCAAAGCGGCGCATGCGCACAGATTCATCCAGACATTGCCGGGCGGCTATCAGATGGAATTAAACGAGGATGCAAGTAACGTATCGCAGGGACAGAAACAGCTTCTGACGATTGCCAGAGCGATTCTGGCCGATAATAAGATACTGATTCTGGACGAAGCGACCAGCTCCGTCGATACGAGGACGGAACAGCGTATCCAGAAAGCGATGAACAATCTGATGAAAGGAAGGACCAGTTTTGTAATCGCCCACAGGCTTTCTACCATCAAAGACGCCGATCTGATCCTGGTCATGAAAGACGGCGATATCATCGAACAGGGTAACCATGAAGAACTGCTGGCGGCGGACGGCTTCTATGCGGAACTTTATAATTCACAGTTTGAGGACGTTACGGCTTGACAAAATCACAAAATATGATATCATAATGCAATTGCAAATGAGTCGCAGCTGCAACGCGGCCCAGGCAGCGTTTGATAAGAAAGAAGGTATCATATGTTGGGAGTAATTGCGGATGCGTTATCAGACAGCGTCAAACTATTGCCATTTTTGTTTCTGACGTATCTGGCAATGGAATATATAGAGCATAAAGCCGGCAGTAAGATGCAGGGCATGATCCAAAAAAGCGGCAGATTCGGGCCTGTTTTCGGCAGTTTCCTGGGTGCTTTTCCCCAGTGCGGATTTTCCACGGCGGCCTCGAATCTGTATGCGGGCAGGATCATCACGACCGGTACGTTAATGGCGGTCTTTCTTTCCACATCCGATGAAATGCTGCCGGTGCTCATTTCAGAAAATGTCGGTTTGTGTGTAATTTTTAAGATATTATGTGTTAAAATAATAATCGGAATGCTCATAGGCTCCGTGATAGACATCGCATTACGAAAATGGACGAAGACAGAACATGAAAAATTGCAGATAGAGCATCTGTGTGAGCATGAACATTGCCATTGTGAGGAAAGCATCATAAAATCGGCGCTTCACCATACTGTGGAGATTTTCCTGTATATACTGCTGATATCCTGTATTTTGAATGGGATCATAGCGTTTATCGGCGAAGATTTTCTAGGGAGTCTTTTTTTGAACCGTCCGGTCGTCGGTGAACTGATAGCGGGACTGGTGGGTCTGATTCCGAACTGCGCCTCGTCGGTAGTGCTCACGCAACTATATCTGGAGGGTGTTTTGAGCGCCGGGGCCATGATGTCGGGGCTGTTAGCCGGATCGGGGATCGGCGCAGCCGTACTTTTACGTGTCAATGACAGGCGAAAGGAAAATATGGCGGTCATTGCCGCACTCTATATCACAGGAGTGCTTTCGGGGCTGCTCATAGATGTACTTGGAATTGTTTTTTGATGGCGGGAACATGAAAGCAGAGTGATGGGTTTTCCAGCGGTCGGCTTGATGACCGACAGATCAGGATAACGTTTTGACAGCGCTTTTTTAAGCGGTCTGGTATCTACCTGCGCGGAAATGGGCGGAAATGCGTCGTCGAAATGATCTAAGAGCACTGTCCGCGGCTTTATTTTTTCGATGATAGAAAGCGCCGGCGTCACCAGATCGGTCGCGCCCTGATACGGGAGCACCAGCATATCGACATGTGTCGGGTACTGCGTATTTTCATCCAGATTCAGACTGCCAAAAACAAGGATTGTCTTGCCGTCAGCCTTGATCTGGAAAGCGAGGGTTTCGTTTTTCTCCGTAAAAGCACCATTTTTAAAAAGCAGGTACAGGAAATTCGGGAAATGCCGCAGGATACGGAAATTTAAGAGCGTATGTCTCACAAGTTCCGCGTCGAAGCGGATGTGTTTTCCGGGCAGCGGAGTGACCGTGATCGAGCCGAAGCGAAGCACGTCGTCTGGCCGGATGAGAGCGATCATGTCGGGATCAACGTTTTTCTTTTCCAACGTATTGGCAGGCGTCTGACTGCAATATACGCTGATATCGGCATCGTGCAGAATTTTGGGAATGCTGCCGAGATGATCGATATGTCCGTGTGTGATCAAAATAGAATCAGCTTGTCTGTAATCTAATAAGGAAGGATGATTCACAGCACCCCGCAGCGGCAGAAAAGGGTCTATGAGAATCTTATCATCTTCGTTTTCAATCAGTAATGATGCTGTTCCAAACCATGTTATTTTCATAAGTCCGCCTCCGATAATCCTATTGTAAGGCAGAGGGCGGATTTTCGCAACAAAAAAAGCACCATCCCCAAGGCGCTTACGTCCTCAAAAATGGTACTCCTAAGTGCGCCTTCAGGGGCTCGAACCCTGGACACCCTGATTAAGAGTCAGGTGCTCT